>REDR01000030.1 GCA_007693385.1 Anaerolineaceae bacterium | reverse complement strand
CTTGAGGGGGCTTGTCTTTTTGTAGCCGGATGGCTTTAGTCTCCGGCGCTGAAGCGACCTTTACACCCATCGGCATTAGCGCTACCGCACCAGCGTCCGCAGATAATTCACCACATCCCAGCGCTGATCTTCTTCCATCACCGCGCCACAGGCCGCCAACCCGCGCCAGCCCTCCGCCACCACAAAATACAGGTCATCATCGCGGATGGTATCCAGACGGGCGCGGAGCGCGTTGAAATCGCGTGATTGCCGTTGCCATTCGATGCAATAGTCGGCGTACAGCGCCGCGCCACGCTCAAGGCTGGCCTGCGTCGGCAGGACGGCGTTCACCACCTGCGCCGGTGGCCGGATGGATTGCGCGTAATCGTCGCGGGTTTGTTGGATGATGATATACCCGCCGACCATCACCAGCGCGGTGACGACCACCGCGACGAATGCGACGGTCACGCTGGCAATATCGAAGTTCAACGCCAGCAGGCCGCGCCGCACGAACGGATACGCCACCCACATCAACGCGGCCAGCACCAACCCCAGCGCGAGGACGTGTTGCGGGCGCGGGTCGATGGACTGCACCACCGACGCGGCGGAGTCGATGTCCCACTCGAAGGCCAGCCGGTGCGCTTCGCCTTCCGGCGTAGTCAGATCAACCACGCTCCACCAGCGCCCCGCCGCGCTGATGTCGTCGGTGGCGGTCACGTATAGGCCATCTTCTACCGTCTCCAAGATATGCGCCGGACTGCGAAACGCGGTATCCGGACGCGCATTGACCAGCACCAGCTCGACGCCGTTCACGTTTTGCCCGTCGCGGGTGATGCGCGTGTCGTGCGTGTTGACGCCCGGCCCGCCCGGAACGACGCTCATCTCGACGGTTAAATCGCCGATTTGTCGCGTCTGGTTGGGCGTGGCGACATCGCCGACGATGAAATCCGGCTGAGGAATCGGCGTGGCGCTCAATGCCGACGCGGAGAATAAGACCAGCACCGCGAAAACCGCTTCGATGCGAACAGTCGGCAGAAGGCGACGAGCGCCCGCGACCAGTCGCTCCAGACGGGCGAACCGCGCCGGATTCAGCGCGATGTGATGCCACGCGCCGAACGACAACAACGCCGCCGCCAGCACGATCTTGAAGGCCAGCGTACCGCCGAATTCGGTGCGAACATCCGCCGCGCTGAAAATCCAGTTAGTCGCGCCGTAAATGCCGGTTGTCACCACCACCAGCACCGCGCCGAACGCTATCGGGCTGAAGCGCCGCAGAGCCGCCAGCAATGCCTGACGGCGGGCATCGCCGCTATACGGACTGAGCGCGACCGGCAACACCAGCGCCAGCGCCACCAACCCGCCCGCCCAGAAGCCGACGGCCAGCGCGTGGAACCAATCGAATGTCACCGCCACCCACGGCCACAGCAACGACCCCGCCGCGTGACTCAGCACGCTATGACTGCCGATAACCAGCGCCAGCATCCACGTATTCGCCACCCAGTAAGCGCGAACCGCGCCCGGCTGACTCTCGCGCTGGAATAAACTCAGCAGGAACAGGCCGCCAACCACGCCGAGAAACATCATACGCCAGTTCCAGATGTCGCCAAAGCGTGAACCAACGCGCACCAGTCCCCAGAATTCCGGGCCAAGCGCCCGCGCAAAATCCACGTTGAAAAAGGCCATCGTCTGCTGGATCAAGCCGACCATGTTCGCGGCGAACGCGCCGACCAGCGCATAGCCGAAGATCACATTCAGTCGACGCATGACACGCGGCGGCAACAATCCGGCGGGATGCTTCGCGCTCCCCCACGCCGGAACCAGTACCAGCACGTACAAGATCGACGTGCCGAATAAGATCATGGCCGACGTGACCGCCACCGAACGCCACGCCACTTCTAGCGGGATGGCCGATGTCGTCACACCGGCACCGGCCACCCCGCCGATCTCCTCCCCGACGAAAAAGACGCGGCTCTCCGCCACGACATGCCCATCGCTGGCGAACGCCGGACGCAATTCCACGATGTACGCGCCATCCGGCAATCCGTCGGGCACGCGCAAAGTCAAAAGGCGGTTGTCGTTTTCATTCAGGCCACCACTGGCGAGAATCTCGCCGCGCTGGTCGCGCAGATTGACGATGCTGAATTCCGGCTCTAACGCTTCGCTGAACCAGTATTGTAGTCGGGTGGGTGGGCGCTCTAATACGGCGCGGTTTTCCGGTATAGCGCGGACGAGATAGCCGTGCGCCTCCGCCGGTTGTGCGGGGGCTAATGTGATGAAAGAAGTCACGAAAAGGAGCAATAAAACGCGGTAGATCATCGGTGATCGCACACTCTCTGATAGGTTGTAGACTGTGGCGCGTCGTGGACAATCCACGCCACGCCGCCAACCCTTATTTTACCAGAGGCAAGGCGACTGTGAATGTCGCGCCATGACCAATGCCGTCACTTTTCGCCCACACCTTGCCGTTATGCGCCTGCACGATAGCGCGGGTGATGCTGAGGCCGATGCCCAGCCCGCCATGATGCCGGATCATGTGATCTTCTACCTGATAGAATTCCTCGAAGATGCGCTCTAACTGGGCTGGCTCGATCCCTTGCCCGTCGTCGCGGACGCTGACACAGCCCAGTCCGCCTTCCACATGAGCAGACAGCGTGATCGCCCCGCCTTCCTCGCTGAAAGTGACCGCATTGCTGATGATGCTCTGAAACGCCATCGCGATTCGACTGCGGTCAATCAGCACATCCACCGCCGGAGTCTCCCCTGCGACCTGTATCTCAACCGACGCCGCGCCCGGAATCGCCAGACTATCATGCTTAATATCCTGTAAGAGGTTAGTCAGCGGTACCGGCTGAAGATGTAGCTCCGATGATTTCTGTTTGATGTAGCGCAGGTTAATCATGGATTCGATGATGCGGCGCAACTGAAGCGCCCCCTCCATGATTTTCGTCGCCTGCATACTGACCGCGCTATCGTCGTCTTCCTGTAGAAAGCTAGCATAGCCCAATATGATACCCAACGGCGTCCGCAATTCGTGGCTGGCGATGGCGATGAAATCGCTTTTCAGCTTATCCAGCTCGTTCAGTTCATCGTTGGCGCGTTGTAGCGCCTGCATCAGTTGCGCGACTTCGATAGCGGTGGCGGCTTCGCTGGCTAATACGCTGAGGTTTACGCGGTCTTCTTCCGTCCATGGCAGTGTGTGCTTATTGACCACTTCTAGCACGCCGATAGCGCGGTTGTTGGATACCAGTGGCACGCCGAGCAATGAGCGCGTCTCAAACTGGATGTTTTGATCGACCTGACTATAGTGACGCGGATCGCCGGTGATGTTGTCCACTTCGATCAAGCGGCGCTCTTTGAAGATCGTCCCGGCCAGACTGTTAAGCGGCACGGATTGGCCGATGATGTTACGTGATGATCGGTTGGCGGTGGACGTGGCCGCGAACTTGAGCTTGTTCTGCTCTTCATCCCACAGCAAGACCGACGCGCCCTCACTGGCCGTCAGCTTAACTGCCGATTGCATCAAATAGTGTAGCAGGGCATCAATGCCGACATCATGCCGGATTAAAACCGAGTTCAGCACATTGTTGATTTCCAGTATCTGCCTGTAATTTTCGACTTTGCGCTTCAGCGCGTCGATGTGTGCCTGTGTAATTTTCGCCACTTTGCCAGCTCCGCCCACTTTATATCATCGGCTATTATGCGTTACAGAGATTGTAACATCGTTTTTGAGTCTGTGTTAGATTTTGCTCGTCTTCGGCAGATAAAAAAGAATCTCTCTGTGTCATGGTCTTTTTATAAGAATAGTAGTAGTAGCCTGTTCATATCTGTACAAAACTTTTGACCAGCCGCTTTGATGTGGGATAACTTCGCGCTATATCCCAAATATAGCATGTCTATATCCCAAGTGCGATGTATCATGTGGGATATGTGGGATAAAAGTTTTGCACAGTGCCTGTACACAACTATGAACAGGTCTGAGACTTCAACGGTGCAAAAGTGCAAAAACCACGAAGTAGTGCGGATCGCCTGTTCAAAACCGCGTTATTTTTGCACAGGTTATGCACAACTAACCCCGACTTATGCACAGGTTTTTGCACAAGTTTTGCACCGAAAAACCGCAGTTTTGCACAGGTTTTGCACAGGCGGATTCGTCACTGCGCTAAAATGGCGCATTTCCGCCGGATTCATTTGGGATAAATTTGCGATATTTGGGATATATTCCGTTGATGAATCGTTGAATATCCCAAATCAGATTTAATGCAACGCCTTAATGCAAGGTTTGCAACCGTCCGATGTGGCCTTGCGTAATGTATAATGGATACGATCATCAGGAGTGACAGACAATGAGACAAAACAAACATCTACGTAAATCCAGACAAAATCGCGTTGTCTCCGGCGTATGTGGCGGCATCGGTGAATATACCGGCATTGATCCGGTGTTGATTCGCGTCGCGTTCGTCATCGGCTTTTTCATGTCCGGCGGTATGGTATTGCTGGGCTACCTATTGATGATGTTCGTCATGCCGAAAGGCCTGCGTGATGCGCCAGCTCCGGCGCCGCGTCGTCAACGGCGCACGGTAGATGTGCCCGTCCGTGATGACGATCATGCAAAGCGCAAGCGCAAGAACGACGACGACATCTTGCACTACGCCCGTCCACTCAGCGAAATTGAAGCAATGCGCGAGAAGAACAAGCGTAAGCGCCATTAAACCCGCCGATCAACCATAGGATTCACCCCGTCCCGTTATATAATTGAGTTGATCTTACGGGTATTTCGTGAGGACTTTAACGTTACTATGAATATCAAACGCGACCCGTCGCGCTCGTTCTTCGCACAAAAGCGGCGCGGTGCTAGCACGCGGTTTCTGTTCTTCTTCACCATGCTCGCCGCCGCACTCACCGCGCTTTATCTCGCCAACATGGATGCGGTACAGGCCGAAGCCTTCCGCGCCTTGAATATCAGTGGGGAGCCGACCATGCTCCCCAGCCAGCACGCCACACGCGGCCAGACCTTGTTTTATGACGGCGAACTCGATGAGGCCATCGCCGAATTCGAGCAGGCTGTCGCCATGCGCCCCAACAACATCGACTATCTGTACGAGTTGGGCATGATGTTGATGGAGGCTGACCGCTTCGACAGAGCGCGGGAGATCGCCGCGCAAGCGCTAGAAGTCGCGCCGGATGATCCACGCGGCTATACATTGCGGGCGCGTTCGCTGATGTGGAGCGACCCGCCGCAAGCGATTCAGGTGGCGATTCAGGGCATAGACCGCGATCCGGAATTCGCGCCACTCTACGCGATTCAGGGCGTGGCATACACCAATCTCGCACGCTGGCAGGAAGGGTTACGCATGGCGACCCGCGCCCGTGAGCTAGACCCGAACGACATCTTCGTGCAGATGTCGTATCAATGGCCTGCCACCTATCGCGGCGACTTTCGCGGCGCGATTGAGGCGCTAGAGACCGCTATCGGCCTGAACCCTAATCTGGTGACGCCGTATTTCTATCTGGCGCGGCTGTATAGTCTGGCGCAGGTCGGCGAGCAAACGATGGCGATTGCCACCTATTACCGCATTCTGGAATTGAGTCCGGATAACGAACGCGCCTACCTGCGGCTATGCCAGACATACGCCGCCGTCGATCAAGCGCGGTTCGACATCGCCCAGCCATATTGTGACCGCGCCATCGCCATCAATCCTGAATACGGCGATGCCTACGCCCAGCGCGGCCAGATGCAATATGTCCGCCGCAACTACGAAGGCGCGATTGAGTCCTTTGAAGCCTGCATCGAGAATGGCTCGCAGTTGATCGAATGCCGCTATCTGATGGGCTTTTCGCATTATCGGCTGGCTAACTACGCCGAAGCGTGGGAAATCTCGAACGAAGCGCGGGCGATTGCCTCTAATATGAGTGGTATGGGCATCATTGTAGAGAACATCGACAACATTCTGGACGCGATCACGCGGCGCAGTCCCGACTTCAGCGACCAGCCGATCCCGACAACCGTCCCGCCCACACCTCTCCCGCCGACACCCATCGGTGGCTTTGGCGGCTGACCGTATCCTGTTACGAGGCGAACCCCCTATATGTACGTGAAACGCGATTATCAGCGCTCTTTTTTCAATAAGGCCGCCCGCCCGCGCCGCCATTATGGGCGCTGGCTTTTCCTGCTGGGGTTACTGGTCGGCGGGGTGGCGCTGTACATCTCCGCCAATTTCAGCCAGCTTGAACTACAGGCGCAGGAGTTCATGGGCACCGCGCCCACCGCCACGCCGCTTCCGGCTGATCTGGCGATGCTCGGCTCACAGTTGGCCGTCACCGGCGATCTGACACAAGCCCGCGACCTGTTCGAGCGTGCCATCGAGCAACGCCCGAATAACATCGCCTATCGCTATGAGTACGGGCGGCTGATGATCGAGATGAACCAGCCGACTATCACCCGCGAACAGGGCGAAGCCATCATCAGCCTGAACGCCGATGACCCGCGTGGCTATGCGTTGCGGGCGATGGCTGAAGTGTCATCCGGCAATCCCAACAGCGCGATTCCCTTCGCGCTCAATGGGCTGGAACTGAACGCCGGTTACGAGTCGCATCTATACACCGCGCTGGCGCGGGCGTATACCAACTCCGGCCAGTATGTACGCGGCGTGGAGGCGGGAGAGATGGCGATCATCAGCGACCCGACGGACGCCAACGCCCGCCGCGCCTATGCCTACGCGCTGAGCTGGGTGCGCCAGAACGAAGCCGCCATCGAGCAACTAGAGGCCGCCATCCTGCTTGACCCGAACAACATCAGCGCCTATATGGAGCTTGCCCTGCATTATCTGGCACAGAACCGCGATCAAGAGGCGATCAACATTTATGACCGCGTGCTGGCGATTCAGCCGCGCAATGCCCGCGCTATGCGCCGTCTGTGCGGCACGTACCGCAAGATCGGCCAGTTTGAACGGGCGATAGGCTTCTGTGAGGATGCGGTGGAGGCCGACCCCACCGCGCAGGGCGCATGGTACGAGCTGGGCTTGTTGCAATACAACGCTTACCGTATGGAATCCGCACGGGATAGCTTCGCCGCCTGTGTGGAGCTTGACCCATCGAGTTATGCGTGTAAACATCGGTTGGGGCTGGCCTACTATTATCTGGAAGAATGCACGCTTGCATGGGACACCTTGCAGGATTCGCTTTTGCTAGCGCAGATCGCACGCGGTCAGGGCGAAGATGTTAGCGGCGTGCTGGACAATATACAGGTCGGCTTGCAGGCCGTGACGCGGGATTGTCCCGAATATCGCGGCTTGATGCCATCGGTAGAGGAGATCGAGCCGGAAGAACTCGACGCGCTACTTGATGAATTGGATGACGAAGCGCCGGACGGCGAATCGTTTCAAGAAGAAGATGACCAGACGGAAGGCGTATAACCGATGTATTTGAATAGTGGTGGACGTAAGGGCGGCGGCTATCGCGGCGGCTATCGTTATCAGAAGCGCGGCGGGGGCTGTTTCTCGACGGTTTTCCGGCTGGTGATGTTGTTGTTCATCGTCGGCGCGGTGATCGGCGGGATTTACGTCTACCAGAATATGGACGATGTGCGTCCGGAGATTCAGCGCGTGGTTGGCGATGTGCTGGATACGGCGGACGATACCGTGCGACAGGCACGCGCTACCCCGCTACCGCCGACGCCAGACCCCGGCGATGATGTCGCGCTGGCCGTCCGCGCATGGGAACGCGGCGCGATGGAGGACGCCATCATCTATTACACCAGCGCCTTGCCGTATCTGCCCAATGACCTCTCGGCGCATTACCGGCTGACGATGGCGCTGGTTAATCAAGGGCGCTATCTGGAAGCCGTCGAGCAGGCCGAAGTCGCCATCACCGCGAGTCCGTTTTCGCCGGATGCGTGGGCGGTGCTGGCGATGACGCTCAACCGCACGGAAAGCCCGCGTGAGGCGATAGCGGCCGCCACCCGTGCGCTGGAACTCGCCCCGCAAAGCGCGGCGGAATCCCAGCCCGATCTGGCGAAATCGCGGGCGCGGGCGCTGGCCTTCATGGGTGAGGCGTATCTGGCGCTCCGCCAGACTGATCTAGCGCGGACTTACGTCAATCAAGCGCTAGAGCTTGATCCGGATAGTTTCGAGGCGTGGAATATTCGCGGGCGCATCGCGCAGGAAGTCGATCTGGATTTCGCCACCGCGATGGAGAGCTACATGGAGGCTTTCGAGATCGCGCCGTACATGACCTATCTGGGGATATGGGTAGGCCGCGCCCAGCTTTATCTGATGGACGATCAAGAGGGGGCGGTGAGTACGTTCCAGCGCATTCTGGAGCAGAACCCGTCTAACACGCTGGCGCTGTTCGAGTTGGGCATGTATTACACGCGCTATCAGGGCAATCCGGCGGAGTCGTTCAATTATTATGATCGCTGTGTGCAGAATGACCCCGATAACTTCCGGTGTTTGTACCGGCTGGGGCGCACATTGCTAGCCGAAACCGCCTTCGCTGACCCGCGTGCCGCCATCGAGTATCTGACCCGCGCCCACGAGTTAAGCCCGTCTGATGGGTATGTGTTGTACTGGCTGGCGGATGCCTACCGGCAGGATGGCGACTGCACCACCGCGCTATCGTACATGAGTCAGGGGCTGGCAATCGCCCGCCAGACCAACGACACCGGCCTTACGTCGGATTACGAGAATTTCGCCATCCCGCGCTGTGGCGGATCGCGTCCGCCATCTGCCGCGCCGGATGACGACGAAGAAGGCGACGACGAAGAATCGTTCGACGATAGCGCCTAGATCGGCAACCAGACATGAAAATCAGAGCCGACATCTGGTTGGCTCTGCACGGTGATTTTGCCGTTGTGCAGGTTGACGATTTCCTGCACGATGGCAAGGCCGAGTCCCGTCCCCTGCTGGCGCATCTGGCGGGTGCCGCTTTGTTTGTAGCGCTCGAAGATGTGCGGCAAATCCCTCTTGTGGACGCCCGCCCCCGTGTCGCGCACGCCGAACACCACGCCATCATCCACACCACCGGCATATAACACCACTGCGCCCTCTGCGGTGAATTTGTGCGCGTTACTGATGAGGTTCATCAAAACTTGCTGGATGCGCGTCTTGTCGATGTTGACCGTCGGCGGTAGGTTGTCGTAAATCTTTAGCTGGAAATCGACCGCCGCCTGCCATGGCAACACGCGCCCGATTTCGTACATCTGCTCAAGGAATGTCCGGAAGTCTACCGGCTCCGGATGAAGCGTCAACTTTTGCATCTCCAGCTTGGTCAGGTCGAAGATGTCGTCGGTCAGCTTGATGATGTGTTCCAGCGTGCGGAGCGATGTCCCCACCCAATGCGCTTGATCGTCGTTGAGGTCGCCGAACGCGCCTTCTAACATCAATTGCTGGGCGTTCATCGCGGTGGCGAGTGGCGAGCGTATGTCGTGGACGATGGTGCTTAAAAAGCTGGTGCGGATGCGGTTATGCTCTACGGCGTCGTGCCAGTTATGTTGTAGTTGCTCATTGGCGGCCTGTAGCTCGGCGGTGCGGGCGGCGACACGCGCTTCTAACTCATCATTGAGCATCGCGTTCTCGATAGAGACGGCGGCCTGCCCCGCGAAGAACTTGAGTATCTTCAAATCTTCGGAGATGAAAACGCCAGACTCGGAGCGATTTTCCACGTACAACGCGCCCAACACGCGCCCGCGTGAGATCAACGGCACGGCCATCACCGAGCGCAGGCGCAAAGCGGCCACGCTCTCCGCATCCTGATAGCCGGAGTCCTTCAGCGCGTCGGCGATAATCACGTCGGCTTCTTCAAACACGACGCGACTCAATATCGACTGGCTGATCTGCTGGATGGGCTGTTCGATGGGGCGGCCATTGCGATCTAGCCGCACGCGAAAGTCAAGCTGGTTCTGGTCATCAACGAGGATCAAATAGCCCTGTTCCGCTTCTACCAGTTCCAGCGAGACCAGCATTGCATAATTCAGCAACGGGTCTAATTCGCGTGTTTCCGCCATCTGGCGGCTGATGTCGAGCAATTTCTCCATAATTTGAGGTCTTAATGTCGGTGGCATAAACGATCACTTCTCTTAGTTACCGAATTTTTCGCCTATAAAATATCGCGTTAAACACTATTGTACTCGAAAAGTCAAATGTGTTGTTGGTGTGGTTGGGCGGTGGGCGCGATGCCCCGACGGTTTTCTCTGTTGGTGTGGTGGGGGTGTAGGGGCGCAATCCATTGCGCCCCCGATTTATTGCGTCTGATTCATCGTGCCGGGTTCATCCGGTGGTTACGGCTGGAATGTGCCGCCATGAAAACAGCGCCCGACGAGGAAGATATACGAACCTTCGCCGTCGTCGGCGCGTACCGCGTGATACTCACCGCGCGTTAATCGTCTGGTGCGCGAACGCTCCGCGATGAACGGGCCGTACCATGCGCGGATGGTGATGGGGTCGTCTTCGCTGTAGTATTGCTTGACCGTCTGGCCGATGCCGAATGGCCGGATGAAATTATAGTCGGTGTAGATCAGTTCCGCGTCAGGATATGGTGGCAGATAGCTGTTTAATTCGTTACGACACATCTGATCGCCGACCAGCACAAAGCTACTCACGGAGCAGATCATCACGAGAAAGATGATGAAACAGCCGACAAGTGGCCGTGACGTGCATCCGGGTGGGCTATGATCCATGCTTAGTTTTTCTCTCTTTCCGCCTGTTCGTCTAATAACCGGCGATAGGTGGCCTGAAAGACCAGACAATCCGCCGTGTGGAACGGATGCGGCGCTTCGATGCCGACGGTGCCGCCCATGCCGAAATCAAGGAACGCCTGCAATAGCTCACGGTATTGTAAATCGGATTCATTGAGCGGGATATGTGATTTTTCACCTTTGGCGGTGTAGGCGATGCCACTGATGTGATTGTGCGTCCGTTCGAGCGCGTCTTCGCCGAGCGTATCGCGGATCAGCGTTAGCGCCCGTGCGAATTCGTCATAGCTGTTGAACGAACCATCACCGGCGCGGGCGTGCAGATGCGCCCAATCCACACACGGCAGGACGTTGGGCACATCCCGACTGAGGCCGACGACTTCTTCCAGCGAGCCGAAAACGGATTCACGCCCCATCGTCTCCGGACGCAAGGTGACGGCCACGCCTTCGGCTTCCAGACGGGCGCTGATCTCCGTCAGTTTCTCGCAGATGCGCTCGTACACTAACTCAGCCGGTTGCTTGTGATAACTGCCGGGATGGAAAACGATGTCGGTTGCACCGGCTAAAAATCCCTTCCGGCAGGCGGTCAGCAGGCGGTCATCGCTGGCTTGCATCTTCTCTTCGGTCTGGCTGTTGAGGTTGATGAAGTACGGCGCGTGGACGCTGAGGCTGATGCCGTTGGCCTGCGACGCTGATTTGATCTCGGCGCAGGTGTCATCGCCGACGCGGACGCTCCGCGTCCATGCGATCTCCAGATGATGCAGGCCGAGTTCGGCGCTGTGTTCGATGGCGGCGGGCGTGCCGCTTTTGGTGGCGGTCTGTGGCGAGCCGACAGTGCCGAAGCGCAGGGTTTCTGCTTGTGTCATGGTTTGGTTCGTCTTTCGTTTGTCCGTTGTTGACATTCTGGCTACAAAAAGCCTTTTATAAGCCCCCTTGAGGGGGCTTTTCGGAGCGCTTTAGCGTCCTTCCAGCAGTATTTCGCCGTAGGCTTCTAGCCTGCGGTGAAAAATGTCAAAAATCTAGCCATGCGGAAGCACTTCACGCGGTTTACTGCCCTCCGTCGGCGGGCCGACGACGCCTTCGGCCTCCATCACGTCGATGAGGCGGGCGGCGCGGGTGTAGCCGATGCGTAGACGGCGCTGTAATAGCGAGACGGACGCTTTGTTCAGGCGGCGCACCAGCTCGACGGCTTCTTCGTACAGCTCATCTTCGTGCGCGTTTTCGTCGGCGCTGGTCGTGCCGAATCCGGCGCTGTGATTATCCGGATTGGACGGCGCGACTTCATCCCAGAAGGTGCGCGGGGCTGTCGTCTGCTCCGTCGCCGGTGGGCTGGTGAAACGCACGGCGGGACGCTCGTCCTGTTCGGCGCGTTCGTCGTCGCGGACGAGCGCGGTGATCGGGCGTTGTTCCACATCGTCTAACCCCTGCGATTTCCAGAAGTTATTGATGTTGCGGATTTCCATATCGGATAGATAGACGCCCTGCAAACGCAACGGCGCGGGCGAGTCGCCGCTCATGTACAGCATATCGCCTTTACCGAGCAGGCGTTCCGCGCCGGGCTGGTCGAGGATGACGCGACTATCGACGCCACCGGCCACCGCGAACGCGATACGCGCCGGAAAGTTCGCTTTAATCAAGCCGGTGACGACATCCACCGATGGGCGCTGGGTGGCGATGACCAGATGAATACCGGTGGCGCGGGCAAGTGCGGCGATGCGCGTGATGACGCGCTCGGTTTCGTCCGGCGCGAGCATCATCAGGTCGGCTAACTCGTCGATGATGACGACGATATACGGCATCTGTTCCGTGCCCTGTTCGCGGTGGGTGTTGTAATCTTCGATGTTGCGAGCGCCGACATTGCTGAATTTCTTATAGCGCTCGTCCATCTCGCGTGTCACCCACTTCAGCACGCCGACGATGCGCTCTAGCTCCACGACGACGGGCGCGACCAGATGCGGGATGCCGTTATAGCCGGTCAACTCGACGCGCTTGGGATCGACCATGATGAACTTGAGCGTTTCCGGCGTGTTGCGGATGAGCAGGCTGGCGATCACCGCGTTGACGCACACCGACTTACCGGAGCCTGTCGTACCGGCGATGAGCAGATGCGGCATGGAGGCCAGATTAGCGGAAACCGGCGCACCGTCCACGCTCTGGCCGAGCGCGATGGCTAGCGGCGACTTGTCGGCGATCTTCTTGAACTGGCGGCTCTCCATCACATCGCGCAGGCTGACCAGACTGGCCTCTTCGTTGGGCACTTCGATGCCGACGAAGCCCTTGCCGGGCACCGGCGCTTCAATACGGATGGACTTCGCGCCGAGCGCTAATTGCAGGTCTTTGTCAAGCTGGGCGATGGCGCTCACTTTGACGCGGTTCTTCTTGCCGCCGCGTGCTTCGAGATACTGCGGCTCGACGCCGAATTGCGTGATGACCGGGCCGGTGTTGATCTCGACGACGTGGCCGGGTGCGCCGAAGCTCTTCAGCGTCTCCTCGATGGTGCGGGCGCGTTGCACCAGCACATCGCGGTCAAATTCGCCCTCACTGCCGGAAGCTAAAAGCGTGCGATAATCCGGCAAGCGCCACGCTTTGCGCTGTTTGGGGCGGGCTGGCGGGCTGGTGCGTTGCTGTGCGGATTGCGGCTTCTCCGCCGATTTTGGCGCGGAGGATTCGGCGCGTTCGGCTGGCTTGACCGGCTCGGCAGGCTTGCCGGACTCCGCGCCCGGCATGGTGAAGGCGCGTCCGGCCTGTGGCGGCGCTGACTGCGGCGCTGACTGCGGCGCGGGTTGTTGCTGTTGCGGCGGCGGCGCAGAAGTTTTTTGCGCGGCAGTTGATTGATCCTCAGCCTTTGCGGGCGTCGCGGACTGGCGAGCAGTTGTGCCGAAGCGCCGAATATCGTTGAGGCGGGCGGCGCGATTCTTCATGCGTTGCGCGTTGATGTCGCGGGTGGTGGTGTCGATGATGTCCTCCGCCGCTTCTGGCTTGGCCGGTGGCGCGGAATCTTCTGACGGTTGGCCGGCTTCGCTGAACGGGCGCGGCTTGAACGCCGGTTGATCGGCGTCCGGCTTGGAGAACGGCGCGTCTTCGCTGGTTGGGCTGGTGCGCTTGTGCGGCGGCGCGAAGCGCGAATCGTCGGGCGGCTGGTAGCCTTGCGCCATGCTATCCGGCGGCGCGTCATCGAATGGCGAACGGCGCGGCATATCAGCCTGTAGGCGCGATTCGTCGTATTGGTCGGGCGAACCGTCATCTTCCGGCGTGGATTGATCGCCGGAGCGCAACGCGCCACCCACCGCCGCCGCCGCGCCGACGGTCAAGGCCGCCGCCGTACCGCCGATGCCACCGCCTTTGCGCTGGTCGCGCTGGTCATCGGGAGATTCATCACCGTCACCGCCGAACGGTAGCGCCCGCGACATGCGTCCGAATAGCCCGCTTGATCGGCTCTCTTGCGGCGGCGATGCGATGGACTCGTCGCGCTTCTTATCCCCATTGAACGGTAGCGCCCGCGACATGCGCCCGAATAATCCGCCGCCATCCTGCCCGGTTGCCGGTTGTGGCATGGGTGGCGCGTCGTGCGCTTCCGCAGAGTGGGCGGCGGCTTCTGCCGCGTGATCGGTGGTTTGCGGTAGTTGCTGGCCGCCGACACGAATCGCGATGTCGCGCTGGGCGATGTCGGAGTCTGCGCCTTCGGGGAGCGCCGCCGGACGGCCTTCGGGGAGGGCTTGCGGCGGTGGGCGCGAGATGGTCAATTCGTCGTCACGGGCGCGTTCTTCGATCTGTCGCGCTTCGAGTTGGCGCAGACGTTCGGCGCGGCGTGCCTGTGCGCGGTGTTGCAAATTCAAGCGCCAGCTACGCCACAGGCTGATGACCACGACGGCCAATTCTGCGGCGCTGGTGCGGGTCATCAACATCAGGCTGACCATCATCCAGCCGATGGCGGCGACAACCGCGCCGACCTCACCGACGTTACGCACGAGGATGACGTACAGCCACGCGCCGACGCGCCCGCCGCCATCTCCGGCTTGCACGGTGGCGTCGATGACAAGCTGGAACAAGACCGGCTCGGAAACATCGGCGACGGCATAGCGCGGATTGACGAACGTCTCAGCGATCATCAAGACCACCAGCAGGCCGATGTAGGCCATACCCAGACCGGCGAGGCGCGTGGTATCTAATTCCGGCGCTTCTTCGCCGAAGTGCCGTATAATCAGCCAGAGGCCGCCTGCGGCCAGCCCGAACGGGACGAAGATCGCCCCCCAACCGAGTGTCTGCGATAGCTGGGTGTTGATCCAGCCGGTGATCGCCCCTTGCTGGCTGGATAGACTGCTGAAGAAAATCACCAGCGAGGCGAACATCAGCGCGACACCGGCGATATCGAGTTTATCGTCTAGCGATAAGCCTTCACTGGTGACCTTCACGCCCTTGCTTTCGCGGGCTTTGGCGGTCTTGCTCTTGCGCTCGGCTTTGGCACGGTGGCCGAACGGCAAGCGCTCGCGCATCCGCGTGAACAGGCCGGGACCGCCCTCTTGTTTGGGCTTGCCGTCAGACTTGCCCGCCGACGGAGGCGCCGCCGACGGCGCGGATTTTGCGCCGCTACCGCCACCGCCGAATGGACGCCCGAATCCGCCGCCGCTAGATTGCGATTGGCTTTGTTTGGCGGCGGGTGGTTTGCTCGCGTCTTTTTTGTCGCCGCCGCCACGTTTGAACATGCCGCCCACCTTCGCGCCGAGTCCGCCGCCGGACTTGTCGCCTGCGGGTGGCTTGCTGGCGGGTGGTTTGCCCGCGTCTTTTTTGTCGTCGCCGCCACGCTTGAACATGCCGCCCATCTTCGCGCCGAAGCCACCGCCGCCGGATTTATCGTCTTTCTTCTTGTCGTCTGCTTTGTCGTCGGCGGGTGGTTTGGCGGTACCGGGGCGCACCCCACCGTAGCCGCTCGACCTATCGCCGGAGGGCTTCTCGGTGAATGCTGGTTTGCCACTACCGCCGCCGTATGATGCCGATGATCCGCCGCTTTCGCCGAACTTCCGTACGCCGAAATCTCGACTGCGGTCAGATGGTGGCTGGCCGCCACCGTAACGCGCACCACTGCGTAGCGGATCATCGCTACGGCCATACGAGCCACTGCCGGAGGCGCGATCACGCGCGGGCAGATTGCCGGAGCCGCTACTATAAAAAGGCGAACGCCTCGCGCCTAGTGGCGAGTCGGCTTCGTCTTCGGCTGAATCGTAATCGTCGTCCTCGTCGTATTCTTCATCTTCATACATATCGTCGTCGGGACGCATGTTTTCACCTCTGTTCGGGAATGAACACCGCAGAGTCGTGCGACTCCGCACTCCCATCTTATCACACAAAAGATTTGAAGATGATTAGAGTAGCACAAAAGTTCTTGCTTGGGAATGGGCAGATAGCGCGTTAACGCTCACGCGATAGATCGTGCAGATCATCCAGCAAGATATAGCCATTACGCAACGCTTTGAGCGCGGTGTCGTAGCGGTCTTTCCCGTTCAGCTTGTCCATGATGACGGCGATCATCTCGATCAGATCAATCGAATCGATCTTGAGCGTGGCGGCGATCTCGTCGTTTTCGTAGCCGCCCGCGATATAGAGCAGGATTTTCTGCTCGGTTTCGCTCAGCGTCACCCCGTCGGGCGCGTTGGACGATAACATGCCGGTGACCATCTTCTCGGCGACGCCTTTACCCAGCACAAGCTGGCCGGTGGTGACGTTGCGGATGGCGGCGATCAGTTCGTCTTCCTCTGAGGACTTGAGCATGTAGCCGTGTGCGCCCGCACGTAGGGCGCGAATGATGTAGGCGTCTTCTTCGCGTCCGGTAAGGATCAACACTTTGACGTTGGGCGCTTGCTGACGGATGTCGGGCAGGATGTCTAGCCCGTTGCGAATCGGCATGTTGATGTCGAGAACCAGCACATCGGGCTGAATGGCGATGGCTTGCTGTAGCGCGTTTTGACCGTCGCCGGCCTCACCGACCACGATGAAATCGTCGTGAGTCTCTAGCAAGCCAGCCAGCGAACGGCGCAGGATGGTGTGATCGTCGGCCAGCAGGACGCGCAGAGTGCGCCGTTGTGTCGGGTTGGACGGGCGGCGCGGCGCGACGGCTGGCGATTGGCGCGTGGCGCTGGTGGTGGCGTCCGTTGCGCTGGTAGTGGCGGGCGTCTGTGGCAACACGGCGGCGAGCGCGTTGGCGAGCGCCATGCTGGATTGATAGCGCCGCGCCGGACTTTTTTCCAGACAGCGCAGGATGACGCTCTCTAGCGCCATCGGCAGATCAGCGATGATGAGGCGGGGCGGCGTGGGCGGTTGCTTGACCTGTTGGAGCAGTAACGCGCCGATGTCGTCGGAGTTAAAAGGCAGTTGGCCGGTTGCCATCTCGTACAGCACGATGCCGAGCGAGTAAATATCGGTGCGCGGATCGAGCTTGATGCCCTGCGCTTGTTCCGGCGATAGATAGGCGGGCGTGCCGATGACCATGCCGTGCGCGGTGACGCGCTTGGCGTCCTGTGTCAGCGCCAGCCCTAAATCCATGATCTTGACCTTGCCTTCCGGCGTCACTTTGATGTTGGCCGGTTTGATGTCGCGGTGGATGATGTGGCGCTCGTGCGCGTAGTGCAACGCCATAGCGATCTGGTGGCCGAGATCGACCACGACATCCGCCGAAGACGGCACGTAATCCGACAGCGCGACGCCATCAACGTATTCGGTGACGAGAAAAGAATGCGTCCCGTCCTGCCCGATGTCGTGGATGGACATGATATTGGGATGGTTGAGCGCCCCGGCGGACTTCGCCTCCTGAAAAAAGCGCTCGCGGGTGGTATCCTTGACGTGTGGCAAAAGCACTTTGAGCGCGACATCGCGCCCGAGTGTTTCGTCGGTGGCGCGATAGACGGTAGCGGTGGAGCCGTCGCCAAGATGTTCGGTTAGTTTGTAACGGTTGAGTAGTTTTCGACCAATCATGGCACACTGTTTGACAATCGGACAATATGACGGATAGGATAACACATCATCGGCAATCGCGCACCTTGTAGATAGCGCGTTTGCCCTTTTACAGGAGAAAGAAGAGACCATGAAGACAGACATTGATCGTTTAATGGCCGAGCGCGACATGGGCGCGTTGATCGTGCCGGTGCATGAAGTATACAGCCCGTTTCTGGATTATCTGGTGGGGAGCGTACGCATCACGCACGGGATGGCGGTGAAAATCCGTGACCGTGATCCGGTCATCATCGCGCACGGCATGGAAACCGACGAGGCCGCCGCCACCGGACATCAGGTGCATTCGATGGCGGAGATGGGCTTTTACGATGTGCTGAAGGCCGCCGACAATGATAGCGGGCGGGCGGAAGTGGCGTTCATCCCGCATTGTCTGGCGCGGCTGGGCGTGACCGGCGGCAAAGTCGGCGTGTATGGCGTGGGACATCTGCATAAGATCATCGCGCAGATGGACGCGCTACGGGCTGATTTCCCGGATTATACGTTCGTCGGGGAAAGCGGGCGCACGCTGTTCGATGAGGCGGCGATCACCAAGGACGCGGACGAGATCAGCCGGATTCGGGTGGTGGCGGCGGCGACGAATGCGGTGCTGGCGCAGACATGGGACTTCATCGCGTCGCACCGTGCCGGAGACGATGAGACGGTGATCGACGCGGACGGTCAGCCGCTGTTGATCGGCGATGTGCGCCGCTTCATTCTGGGCGCGTTGCTGGCGCAGGGATTGGAAGATACCGGCATGATCTTCGCGCAGGGGCGCGATGCCGGAATGCCGCACAGTCGCGGGCGCGATGAGATGCCGTTGAAGCTGGGGCAGAGCATCGTGTTTGATCTGTTCCCGCGTGAGCGTGGCGGCGGCTATCATCATGATGTGACGCGGACGTGGTGCATCGGCACCGTGCCGGAGGCGGTGCAGGCCGCTTACGATCAGGTGATGACCGCGTTTGACATCTCCGTAGAGGTGTACAAGCCGGGATTGCCGACGCGCCACATGCAAGAGGCGGTTCAGGATTACTTCGAGGCGCAAGGCCACCCCACCGCCCGCACGCATCCGGGCACGGATAAGGGTTATGTGCATAGTCTGGGGCATGGGCTGGGCTTGCAGGTACACGAGAAGCCGGGCATCAGCCATCTGAGCAAGGACGATGTGTTCGAGGCGGGCAACGTCATCACGATTGAGCCGGGGCTGTATTATCCGGCGGATGGTTACGGCGTGCGCGTGGAGGATACGTTCTGCATCAACGCGGATGGCACGCTGGAGTCGTTGACGCCGTTTAAGAAAGACATCCTGTTAGAATTGCAGGGCTGATGGTTCGCGCCCGCGATGGACGCAGGGCGATGTGAACATCGTCATGATTCCGCGTGACGATGTGCCGCCTTCATTTGACAACCGCTTAAAGACGGCTTAAACTAGCGGTATAATACTGGTCATTGATGGGGGTACACGCCCATGAAAATATCTTCAGTTATCCAGTTCAGACGATGCTAACGCACGTGGCGATATACCTTGCCGCGTGTTTTTATTTTATACACTGATATTAAAAACGACATTCAAATAATTTCATCTATAGTATCGAGGAGTATATTTGACATGGACTACAGCATCATCGGCAAAATCCAGAAGGCGAAGCAGTACGCGCAAGAGCCGGAGCGCGTGACGTTCAATAGCTTTCAGGTGGAATTTCGTGGGAACAACAACACGTACACTATGACGTTAAGCCCTGATGGGTGGGAATGCACCTGCCCGGGTTATCAAAAATACGCGATTTGCCCGCACATCATGACGCTGGAAAAACTATTCGCGCCGATGCTGAAGCGTGAGCGCCTGCCGTATGCCAACGGCCAGAATGTTGTCAGCGATGTTGAGAAATCCAACCAGTATGCGGAAGAGACTGACCGCATCACGTTTTTGTCGTTCAATTTGACGTTTGAAAGCGGCCATAACACGCATACCATCACCTACGAAAACGGTCAATGGGACTGCGATAACCCGTACTTCCGCACGCATGGCGTGTGCAGTAATACGATGGCGATGGAGCATCTGCTGAAGGGCATGGTTAAGCCGGTGAGTTTGCCGACACGCCACGACCAATAACCTGAATTGCGCCCCTACAGACAGACATCCGTTGGAAAATTGTAGGGGCGTTGCGTGTTACGTCGCATTATGTTGCGATATGATTTTTGAAAATAGGCAATCTCCCCGCCGCGTGCTATAATCTCCGTGCTGTTCGGGGAGGTTGTGTCATTTCTCGCTGTGAGATATGAGGCAAATGTCCGCTTGATGGCGGGCTTTTGTATATATGTCACAGTTTTTCGCCGCGATTCCATGTCAGCTTGTCGTCTTGACAGATGCGGTGGATTTTTGCACACTTCAGGCTTAGCGTATACAATTGTCGGCTAGAGCCGCTTTCCAGACACGGCTGACAAAATTAGTGAGATGGTTTTAAGGAGGTTATCGCCTTGGGTGTACTCTTAGAGGTTAAAAACCTTGTGACGCGCTTTTACACGCAAGAAGGGACTGTTTATGCTGTAAATGGCGTGTCCTATGAATTGCAAGAAGGCGAGACACTGGGCGTCGTTGGTGAAAGTGGCAGTGGCAAGAGTGTTCATGCGCTGTCGATGATGGGATTGATCCCCCAGCCACCGGGCAAGATTGAAAGTGGCGAGGTGATCTTTCAAGGCCGCGACTTGCTCAAGTTATCGCGGGAGCAAATGCGGCTGGTACGCGGCGCGGAAGTGGCGATGATCTTTCAGGATCCGATGACTTCCTTGAATCCGGTGCTGACCATCGGTACACAGTTGACCGAAGGGTTGAAGTTGCACATGGGCATGACGCAAACGCAGGCTAACCGCCGTGCGATTGAGTTGCTGGAAATGGTCGGCATCTCCGACGCTAGCCGCCGTCTGCGTGATTATCCGCATCAATTTTCCGGCGGGATGCGCCAGCGCGTGATGATCGCCATCGGGTTATCGTGTAACCCCAAGCTGTTGATCGCTGATGAGCCGACAACGGCGCTGGACGTGACCATTCAGGCGCAGATTTTGGAGCTGGTGCGCCAGTTGCGCGACGAGCTGGGCATGGCGATGATCTGGATTACGCATGATCTGGGCGTGGTGGCTGGTGTAGCGGATACGATTCAGGTGATGTACGCGGGGCGCGTCGTGGAGCGCGGGCCGATTAACGCGGTGATGAAAGACCCGCGTAACGCCTACACGCTCGGCCTGCTGAACTCTCTGCCGCGCATGGACGAAAAAGGACGCGGCGAGCGTCTGCATCAGATCGTCGGATCGCCGCCCGATATGCGCGTTAAGCCGGTGGGCGACCCGTTCTGGCCGCGTAACCCCTACCATACCGAAAAATGCAAACAGGAAACGCCGGAACTGGAACAGGTTGCCGATAGCGTGCCGGGTCATATGTCCGCCGCATGGTATGACCTGAAGAAAGACCGCGAAAGCCAACAGTTACAAGGAGAGGGCTAGAGCCAATGGGAAACGTGACAGCGACGCCACAAACGATAGCGCTCCCGACGGATAGCGCGGGACGCGAAATGCTGGTCAGCGTGCGTGGCCTGAAGAAACACTTCCCGATCACGTCGGGTATCGTTTTTCAGCGTCAGGTGGGCGCGGTTAAAGCGGTTGACGGCGTTGATTTTGATGTGTACAAGGGTGAAACGCTCGGTCTGGTTGGTGAGAGTGGTTGCGGCAAAAGCACGACTGGCCGCGCTGTGTTGCAATTATACCGCCCGACGGCGGGTTCGGTGGTGTTTGAAGGCAACGAATTGACCACGATGAACAACGCCGGACTACGGGCGGCGCGGCGACGGATGCAGATTATTTTTCAAGACCCGTTCGCCTCGCTCAACCCGCGCATGACGGTAGGCAATATCGTCAATGAGCCGCTAGTTGTGCATAACATCATGAACAAGAAACAGCGCAAGGAATACGTCGCGCAATTGTTGGAGCGCGTCGGGTTGAATCCGTATTACATCAACCGTTACCCGCATGAGTTTTCCGGCGGGCAACGTCAGCGCGTCGGCATTGCGCGGGCGCTGGCGCTGAATCCGTCGTTCATCGTGGCTGACGAGCCGATCTCGGCGCTGGACGTGTCGATTCAGGCGCAGGTGGTCAATCTGCTGGAAGATTTGCAGGAAGAACTCGGCCTGACGTATCTGTTCATCGCGCATGACTTGAGCATGGTGCGCCACATTTGTGACCGCGTGGCGGTGATGTATCTGGGTAAGATCGTGGAGATTGGCCCGACGGATCGGGTGTACGATAACCCGCTACACCCGTATACACAGTCGCTACTGTCGGCGGTGCCGGTGCCTGATCCGGAAGTCGAAGAGAACCGCCGCCGCATCATCTTGAGCGGTGACGTGCCCAGTCCGGCGAATCCGCCGAGCGGTTGTAACTTCCGCACGCGCTGTCCAGTCGCTTTTGATCTGTGTAGCGATGAACCCAGCCCGCCGTTGATCGAGATTGAGCCGGGGCACTTCGCGGCTTGCCATCGCGTCACGTAGGTGCGGTGGTTCGTGCATTAGAGGACATTTTGCGGGGCGTTCCGTTACGGGCGTCCCGTTTTGATTCTGGCCGCCCGCCCTAACTGCCGAAAACGGTCATAGATTCTAGGATGATGGGCAAGGCGAAGAAACGATCCCATCCGCTTGATTCGTCGGCTAACCGCCCGAAACAATGCAGGCGCATGTTGTTCTGCATGGCGTCCTGTGCGATGCTGGTTAGCGGGCTGTCAAAGGGGGCGATCCATGTGCTGATGGTTTCGGTCACGTCGGAGGCGAGCGCGGCGTGAAAAGACGGCATGAATTCCGGCGTTTCGCGGTCTGCGGCGGTGTCATACGGGCGCAGGCTATTGCGTAGCGGTTGCCCGCCGAGATAGATGATGGCGACGGTCAATTCGCCGTCGGCGATGTTGGTGATGTGCATGGCGTCCACATAGCCGCCGATCCGCACGCCGCCGTCCCAGTCCAGCGAATCCGCCCGCCATGGCAGGCGAACCAGCGCCGCGCCTTTATGCACGTCGCGCCAGTAGATGGTGACGGGGGAAGTGCCGCCCGCCGGTAACTCGAATTCGCCGAATTCGCCGCTAGCCCGTCCCGCCCCTGAATCGCCCTCTACCCATAGCTGATCGCGGGCGTATTTCGGGATGCGCCAATTTGATGTCAGTTGGTTACGCTGTTCGTCGTTCATGTTGTGTTTTCCCCGTTTTGGCGTGTTGCACCACATATCGGCAATCGTCTAAATCATCCACGAGTATAACGCGAATCGGGCGGTACGTCGCCGGATGACAGACGGCGCGGGCGAATCACTTGGAAAGAAGGCGCTTTCGCCTTATAGTTGTTGCAGAAGAGCCGCGTTTCACGCTCGCCCGCCTGCGGGTGTGATGGGCGACGACGTTCATCGGGATGGATTCGATTAAGGTTATGTGTCCGCTATGTTGCGCCATACTTCACGCCATACGTTATATCATCAATTAAAGCTGATCCCGCGTCTGCTGGTGCTGGCCGTCGCCGTCTGTCTGGTCGCGTTGCCGCCGGTCACGCAGTTAGCGGCGCAAAACGCGCCGGATTATCTGATTTATCTGCCGGGCTATCGTCCGGATGATTCCGCCGACGGAATACTGATACTGGCATTTTCGGTCTACAATCGCGGTGACGCGGCGGAGAGTCCGGCCAGCGTGGAAATCCGTGACCGCGTGACCGATGAGACGATCCACGTCGCACGGGAGGTTATCCCGCCGTTGGCGACGGGCAGTGTGCATGGCGTGGAGGTGCGTTTTTCCGCGACGCGCTATCCGTCCGGCAGTACACAGCAAATCGAGATCGTGGTCGCTGATCCGGAGATCGAAGCCGGATTATTCCCGCCGATGTCGAGCAATACCAGCGTCATCAGCGTGCTAGTACCGGCGCATAGTGGCGAGCCACCCCCCACCGCAGACACGACAGCCGCGCCGGATTCTGCGGGCGATAACCTGATCGTGGAAATCCCGTACACCGATTACTTCGTTGATCTGGGGGATCGTGAACAAATTCTGCGCTATACCGGAATCGGGCTGATCGCGGGGGCGGTGGGCGTGCTGTTCCTGATGATCTTCAATGCGCTATTTCGGGGGCCGCCGCAGTTCGGCAACTGGCAACCGCCGTATGCCAACATGCCAGCGCTTGATCCGAATAGCGTATACGGGCGGCGGCAACAATGGCAGGCACACGCGCACAATAACCTGTTGCCGGCGTCGTGTCGTCCGGGCACGATCATCGCCCGCAAGCTGTTGAATGGGATGGATGGCGCGTATCTATCCGGCTGGTCGGTGAAGGCGATCCGCATGACGCAGTACGATATGTACGGGCGGGTGTCGCGCAGTCAGGTATTGGCGAGTCGGCGGCATGTGCGGCGGCTGGATAAAGCGGCTGGTCGCCTGCATAGATTGTCAGAGAAGGCGATACGGCGGCGGGTGCGTCCGATTGCGCGGCAGTTGGCGCGGCAATTCCGGCGCAAGGTGACGCGCCGGAGCGCGATGCTGGCTATCGCGCTGGATATTCGCTTGCAGGGGCGGCACGGCGAAGTCCGCATTGTATTCAGCCTGCACGATTGCCAGACCGGAAAGCCGCAACATCTGGACACATGGGAGCCGGAGATGACGGTGCTGGGCAAGGCGATCTATGATAGTTACACATTCACCGTATTCGGCCAGCACGGGGGCGAGCGTTACCGCGATTTCCGTAAGCGGCTGGCGGCGGATGTGGAACGCGCCCTGAGTGACTTCCTGCGTGCTGATCCGCCGCGTGATGCGGTGGCGGATGGTATCGCGGAGGATACCGGTAGCGCCGCGCCCGTCGAGTCCAGAACGCCGCCCGCCGTCGATACGCAAGAGATCGCGCGGGTCGATCAACCGACGCCGCCCGCCGGTACTGAAACACAGCCGATGATCCGTCGTGATGATAGCACGGACGACGCGATATGAGCGCAGACTGACGGAAAAGTGAGGGCATGATGTCGGGAATAGGTGTGTATAACCTGAAAGTGTTGTTGCAGGACAGCGATTTTTACTCGTTGCAGGCGGTCAATAGCTATCTGGCGTGGGATAGGCGCACGCGGGTGACGTTCATGGCGGAGTCGCTGGATCAAATGTGGGAGCATCTGGAGGGGGTGGCGCTGGCTGAACAGCCGGACGTGATCGTGCTGGATGCTGACCACGCGGGCGGCGCGGATAAGTTGCGGATGCTGGTCAAGCGTCTGCAAACGCGGATTGAGGGCGTTAAGGTGGTTTGTCTGGCGCAGTTTGTGGATGAGGCGCTGGTGGAGGCGGCGGCGCGGGCGGGGGCGCGGGCGTACTTCCTGAAGCGCGATTTGCGCTATCAGGTCGCGTGGGCGATTGTGTACGCGACGGAACAGGCATTCGTGGTCACGCCGAACATCGAGAAGCATTGCCGCACGATGTTTCATCGTCACCACATCGAGCCGCATATCCTGCCGGATGGCCGCCGCTATCCGGAACTGACGGAGCGCATCCGGCAGGCGATCACGCTATGCGTCATCGAAGGGATGCCCGCGCATCTGGCGGCTGACGAGATGGGCATTAGCTTGCACACCGTCCGCAGTTACATCAAAGAGGGGTACCGGATTCTGGAATCTTACGACAATACCGAATACCCCAACGACATGACGCCGCAAGAACGCGCCTTCATGCGCTTCACCGCGCTCGATCTGGACGGTGACGCGGAGGCGGAAACGGATTAACCGCCCGCGATCAGTTTGTGCCCCACAGCCGCACGGTGTTATCGCCGGAGCCGGAGGCTAGAAGCGTGCCCGCCGCGTTGAAGGCGACAGTCAGCACCGGCTTCTGGTGGCCTTCCAGCGCGGCGAGTGCATCGTGGATTCCGGCGCGGGCGTCGGTCAGCAGATCGTGAACATCCCACAGCCGCACGCTGAGGTCGCGCCCGCCGGTTGCCAGCAGTGAGCCGTCATGGTTGAACGCGACGCAATCCGCGCCGCCGGGATGCGCGTTGATGATGGCGTAGGGGGTGTTCGTCTCGTACACATCCCACAGGCAAACTGTGCCGTCTTTGCTGGCGCTGGCGAGCATCGTGCCCGCCGGATTCACGGTCAGGTCGCGCACCCAGCTTTCATGACGGGCGAATACCGCGCCGCCGGTTTCTGCGGCGGTATCCCATACGCGGATGGTGTGATCCCACGCGCCGGAGAAGATCAGGTTGCCGCGCATGGCGGCGGTCACCGCGCTGACTTCGCGCTCGTGGCCGGATAGCGTCGCGTAAGATTGACCGCGCTCGATGTTCCACAGCCTAACGCGCTGGTCTGCCCCGCCGGTGATGAGCGTCTGGCCGTCCGGCGTGAAGGCCACCGCATCGACGGAATCGGTGTGGCCGACCAGCTTTGCCAATTCGTGAACGCCGCCTTTGCTGGATATGTCCCACAGTTTGGCGTAGGTGTCGGCGCTGACCGACGCGAGCCGCGCCCCATCGGGCGAAAAAGCGATCGCTTTGACGTGCCCGTTGTGGCCGTCGATGGTGTGTGTCGGTTGGCCGCCGAATTGTCCGACGTAGATACGCACGCCGTTAGCGCTGGCGATGGCTAGTGTCGCGCCATCCGGCGACCATGTAACGCAGGTGATCCAGCCGCACTTGACCTGTGCGATTTGCCGCAGTCCGGCGGCATTCTGTGTGTTGATACTCGTTCGCATGGTTTTCCTCTTCTGGTGTACGGTGTACGGTTTCATGGATTATTCTAACTCGAAGCGATCTTCGCTATCTGGTGGATTCGGCGTGGGTGCGTCATCGCGGGTGTGCGTTTGTGGCGTGTCGTCGTCGGTGTAAAGCGCTTCGTTGCGGCTTTTGATCCAGCTACTCGCCATGAATCCGATGAAGATGACGACGATACCGATGAAGATGACTTCATCCCAATAGCCGAGTGCTCCATGCGCTAAAAAAAACATACGTTTGATTCTTCCGTTTGCTATTGTGTCGGGCGTAGCACGCTACCGCCCCTGCATCGTTGATGATGTGTGTTGTGTCGGGTGTTGGCCGGTTGCGTCCGTGCGTGATTGCAGGCGTGTTTGTATATGCGATGCGTCGTGATGGACAAAACTGCAATGCGACGATTCATGATTATCTGTCTATCTCAATTGTAATACAGTTCGGGGCGCATTTTCACAGAGGTATGATTGACGCATGTTAACCATGCCCCCGGCAGGACTCGAACCTGCGGCACAAGGTTTAGGAAACCTCTGCTCTGTCCTCTGAGCTACGGGGGCGTGATCGTGATACGCTCAAATATACCTGTCGCATGATCTGCCGTCAATCACGTATTACTATGTTTCGCGCTCGTGCAGATTGGCTTTGAGCGCGTCGAGTGCGTGGTCGATAATCAGCGCCCGCGAACGGTTGATGTCGGCGGTGCTGGGCAGGATGCCGTTATCTTGCATCATCTCGAAGACCTCCGCGAAGAGACGTTCGCGTGGCTCGCTGAGGTAGATGGTGATTGGCCTGCCGCGTCTGGTGCCCTGTGGCGGTCTGCCCGCCCGTTTGGTTTGTTTGGTCATTTGAACTCATCCCTCATAGGTCGCTGACAAATATCGGCTTTGCAAGCGGTTTCTGTGTCTGCCTGTTGACTTAAGTCAACACCTAGTAAACGGTTGATGGCATAGCGATTTCGGGCGATGAAACGATAGACTGCCGGGCCGATCCAGCCACCGATGATCGGCAAGCGGAGCAGGAGATAGAGCGGCCAACCCAACGGCAACGCTCGCAGTAGCCGCCGTGTTCCGGCGAAACCGGCGAATACGCGGTTGGCATCATCGACGACGTGAATCTCGCCCATAGCCGCCTGCTGATCGATGAACGGGAAGCGTTGTGCGACGACGGCGTGCTGGTGCAGGTCAACGAAAGTCACACGATTGAACCAATCGAGCGCTTTGACCAGTCGTTTCGTCGTGTTGCAGATGACACATTGCCCATCATAAATCGCGTTTAACATCGCTATTTCTTCACCTCCCTGCACATTATAAAGTTTTTTCTAGCGTATTCCAACTATGCGTTATTTACAGTTATGTTATGTCGGCACTTGCTATGTATGTAGCTATGTATATAGCCTATTTAGCGTGTGTATCGTATTATAAAAAAGTTAATATCGGGATAGAAAGCAATTAGCCGTTCCCGTGATAGAATGAGACGGCGCGTATATAGGATACGGACGAATCGCGAAGGGACGAGATATGATCTTACTCAGATTATTCGGGCGGCGGCGATCCGGGCGGCGGCGTGGCGCGGATTACATGGATGATGACGAACGCCGTCCGCTTGAAGGTTGCGGCTGGACGCTGGCCGGCATGGTCGGCTGTATGGCGATTCCGGTAGCGGTGGCGCTGGTGATCGTGGTGGCCGGATTGAACACGGTGGGCGGCATCTTCAGCACGTTCGCCAATATTTTCTCGCCGGGCGATGCGACGTATGAAGTCGAAGGTGATCGGCTGGTATTAGAGAGCATCGTGGAACTATCAGAGTTGACCACGATACAGCGCAACTACAGCGAACTCATCACGGTGCGGCTGGATATTCCGGCGGTGCTGGGCGGGATGTACCGTGACGAACTGCTGTATCGTGCGGTGGGACAGGTTGAAGCCGGTATTGACCTGTCGGCTATGCGGCAGTCGGATGTCATCATGGAGGGTAATACGGTGATCGTGCGGTTGCCGCCGCCTACCCTGTTGCGATGCTTCATCAACGAGCGCGAGTCCGGCGTGGTGGAGCGTCGAACCGGCGTATTCATGCGGCCATCGCCGGAGAACGAACGGCGGGCGCGGCTGTATGCGCTGGCGCATTTCCGCGATACCGCGCTGGAGGCGGGCATCCTGCGCGAAGCTAACGAGCAGGCGGCGATTGTGGTGGGCAATATGCTATCGAACCTATCCGCCGAAGGCTTCGCGGCGGGTGTGCCCCGCTTCGATGTCATCACAACGCCGCCGGATGTGTCGCGTTTTGTGTTCCCGCCGTCGTGTCGCACGCCGTTGACCGATGACGATGAATGAGGGTGCGGTTCTGTGGAAAAAGGGCGTAGCACGACTACGCCCCTACTGTGGAATTACGGTTGGACGGCGATAGCTTCGATTTCTACGTCGGCGGTGGCCGGTAGGCGCGACACCTGCACCGTCGAGCGTGCCGGTTGATAGTCGCTGAAGTATTCGGCGTAGACTTCGTTCACTTGCTGGAAGTGGTCGAGGTCTTTCATGAAGATGGTGACTTTGACGACGTGCGCCATGCCGCTACCCGCCGCTTCGAGGATCGCCTTGAGGTTCTCGAGTGCCTGTCGGGTCTGGGCGGGGACATCGCCGGTTATCATCTTGCGATTGCCGGGGATCATGCCGATTTGTCCGGCGACGAAAATCAGGCCGTTAGCGATGACCGCCTGTGAGTATGGGCCGATGGCGACCGGTGCTTTTTTGGTGCTGACGATTTCAATTTGTTTTTCAGCCATGTGTGATCCTCCTGTGAGTTGTTGCTGTTCATATATGCCAAGCATATCACGAATATCACCGTAATAGCGCATAGAAAATCGGGTTAGCGGTGCATCCCGGTGTTTTGGCGGTACTGAATATCTATCATCAATCAGCCTTCTGAAAATCACGGTAGATGCCGATGAGTCCGATAGCCTGCCCGCTATCGCCGATGACGACATCCAGCTTGATATGGCAAGTGTGGGTCACGCCGTCATAAGTCAGCGTGAGGCGTTCTTCGGCGGATTGCTTATTGAGCAGGCAATCTTGCTTGAGCGCGGTCAGATAACCGGCGTCCGCACGCGATAAAAAGTCGCGGTCATTTTTGCCGACGCCGGACTGCGGCACGTAGGGCGCGTTCTGGTTGTCGATCCACAGATAGTTGAGCAGATTATCATGCTCGAACAGGCAAAGCGGGCTGGGATCGTTGGCGAGGGCGAGGCGTTGCTCACTGCGGGCAAGGGCGCGTTCGCTCTGCTTTTGCTCGGTGATGTTGATGTGCGACACGACCACACTGCCCTCACTGCCGCGTAGAGGGACGGCGCGGAGCAAGAACCAGCGTTCTTCATGCGGCGCGTGGCACGGATAAACCACATCGAAGCAGTTCGTTTCGCCGCGCATGACCGATAGCAGGCCGTCGTAGGTTTCGGGTGCGCCACCGGCTTCAGGCCCGCGTGCATTCTTACACACTTCCAGATAGTTGGTGCCGATGTCGCTATGATGGGCGGGCATTCCGTTGTCGATGGCGAATTGCCGCCATGATTCGTTGACCTGACGGATGACGCCGGTTTCATCTAGCACGGCGATCTGTCCGGCCAGCGAGTTGAGGATGGTCTGTGCGTAGTGGCTACTGCTTTCGGCCTGCTGTGCGGTTTGCTTCAACTCGGTGATGTCTACCATCGTCATCACGACGCCGGTGATCTGGTTGGCGTGGGTGCGATACGGCATGATGCGGATGAGTAGCCAGCGCCCGTCACGGTGTTCGACTTCGCATTCGGTGGAGGCGAGCGTCTCCATAACTTGAAGTACGCGCTCGTTGAGGTCGAATGTGACGAATTGATGCGCGAAGTGGCTCATGGGGCGTCCGATGTCTTGATCGAGCAGGTTAATGCTCTCCTGCGCGGCGGGCGTGAACTTGCGGACGCGCAGATCGGCGTCTAAGAATACTGTGCCGATGTCGATACTGCGTAGCAGGTTGTTGACATCATCATTGAGGGCGCTCAGTTCGCGTATTTTGATCTGATGTTCGTTGTTGACGGTCAATAGCTCTTCGTTGACGGATTCAAGTTCTTCGTTGGTGCTTTGCAGTTCTTCGTTGGCGGCCATCAGTTCTTCGTTGGTGGCCTGCAATTCTTCGTTGGATGTCTCTAATTCTTCAATGGTGGCCTGTAGATTCTCGCGGGTGAACTGAAGTTCCTGTTCCAGATTAAAGATGCGCTGGTTGACACTATCACTCGGGTGATAGACACTATCACTCGGGTGATAGGTGGTGCGCTCGTCGTCTTCTGGCTTGTGATCTTCGGGTAGCGGCTCGCGCTCGAATGTGATTAAGACCAGCTTGCCCTGCGTGCCGCGTTGCCAGAAGACGCGCGTTTTCAGCGTGACGAAGTGGGCGCGGTCTTGCTCGCCGACGCTGATCTGCCGGTAGGTCACGTCGATCTCTTCGCTGAGGGTGCGGTGGATGGCGGTGCTGAGTGGCGTGACCAGTTCTTCCGGTAGCATGTTCAGCACGTTGAGGTTGACCTGATAGCCGTGCGGCGGGCGCAGGTATTGCGCGACATCGCCGAAAGCGTGGATCAGTTGCATATCGGGATTGATGACGATGGCGGGCGGCAGGACTTGCTCGACGATGCTTTGCAGTACCGGATCGCTCTGGCCTCTGCCGGTGGCGGCAGTCGTCGCCGGTTTTTCGGGTAGCGGCTCACGCGGGATTATGGGGCGACGCTGTGGCGTGTCGGTCTGCGGGATGGTCGGGCGATAGTTGCCGATATACTGGTAGATTTTCCACTTGGCGCTCTTGATGGTGAAATCCGCGCCACGATCCCCCAGACTTTCGCTACTGCCGAGAAACAGATAGCCGTCGCGCTTGAGCGAGAACTGAAACGTGGACAGGATGCGATTCTGCACTTTGGGCGTGAGGTAAATCAACACGTTGCGGCACGATACCAGATCAATGCGCGAGAAAGGCGGGTCGCTGATGAGGTTCTGGTAGGCGAAGACCACCATGCCGCGTATGGCGCGTAGAATCTGGTAGTTGTCGCCTTCGCGCACGAAGTAGCGTTCCAGATAATGCTCGGGGATGTCGGCCAGCACGCTTTCGGGGAAGATGCCGATTCCGGCGGTGTTCAGCGCGTCGCGGTCAATGTCGGTGGCGAAGATTTTCACGTCAACGAAATGGCCGGTATGCTCCATGTAATCTTGAAACAGGATCGCCAGCGAGTACGCTTCTTCGCCGGTGGAACAGGCGGGCACCCACACGCGCACTTGATCGCGCCGGGCGCGGTCTTTGAGTAGCGCGGGGATGATCTCCGTTCGCATGTAGTCGAACGCTTCGGTATCGCGTAGGAAGCGCGTCACGCCGATCAAGAACTCTTTGACCAGAATGCGCCGTTCGTTGGCGGAGCGCTCCAGATAGGTGATGTAATCGCGCAGGTCGCTGATCTCGAATAGGCTCATGCGGCGCTCGATGCGGCGGATCAGCGTATTGAGTTTGTAGCCGGTGAAGTCCATGTTGTTCTGGTCGTGTAGTATCGCCAGCACTTTGTCGATGCGGTCTTCGTGTTCGCTGGCGGGTGGTTGCTGGATGGTATTCATCGGGTGCGGGTGGGCGATGTAGCGCAGGATGATCTCGGTCATGCCTTCGGGCGCGGTGGTGTAATCGACCAGATGGGTGGCGATGGCGCTACGCGGCATCCCGTCGAATTTGGCGCTGTCGTCCTGTGTCAGCACGATGCCGCCGTATTCTTTGATGGCGCGGATTCCGCGTGTGCCGTCGCTTCCGGTGCCGGACAAGATGCAGGCGATGGCGCGTGATTGGCTGTTCTTCGCCAGCGACTCGAACAGGATGTCGATGGGCAGGTTCAAGCCGTGACTGCGATCATAATCGACCAGATACAGCTTGTTTTTGAAGATGGTCATGTTCTTTTTGGGCGGCAGAAGGTAGATGTTGCCGCCTTTGACTTCGACGCCATCGGTAGCCTGTTGCACCGTGATCGGCGTGTATTTGCTGAGTAGCTCGACCATGTGGCTTTTATAATCCGGCGAGAGGTGTTGAACCACACAAAAAGCGATGCGTGGATTGACCGGCATCTGCTTGAAAAAGCGCTCTAGTGCTTCTAACCCACCGGCAGAGGTGCCGAGACCGACGATATAGAGTTCGTCGTCGTTTTCGTTGTCAGTATCAAAGGTTTCGTCAGTCATTTCTTTGTTTAATCTTTCACAACTTACACGTATAATTATTGTATATCATGTCCCCATCATCCCCTAGCGCGGGGTGACAGTTTATGGTTTGTGGACGCAATCCATTGCCCCCGCCATAGGATAAAATTGTAGGGGCGTAGCACGCTATGCCCGCCACAGAAGAAGATTGTAGGACGTAACGTGCTACGCCCGCTTGTGGTGAAAGAGACGACAGCTTGACAAAGAATGACCTGAATACGACATCCCAACTGCGCCAGCGTGCGATGGACTTACTGAAGGGTGATTACAGCGTCGATGACGCGCTCACCAATGCTGATTTACCACAGTTATTACAGGAATTACGGATCGCACAGGTCGAGCTACAGCTACAGAACGAAGAATTACGTAACAGTCAGGCGGAACTAGAGACGGCGCACCGTAAATACTTCGACTATTACGAATTAGCGCCGGTGGGCTATCTGACGCTGGATGACAAAGGGTTCGTGCTGGACGCTAACCTGACCGCCCGCAATCTGTTGCGTAACGATGGCCGCCACGTGACCGGCAAGCCGTTCAGTTTGCATTTGATGGAGACGGAGCGCCCGAAGTTCTACGCGCATTTGATGGATGTGCTATCCGGCCAGCAACAGCAACTTGAAGCGGTTGAGCTGGCGCTCAGCACGGCGGAAGAACCGCTTTTCGTCCGTCTGGAGAGCAAGCCGCACGACCTGAGCGACGGGCGGCGTGGTGCGGTGGTTGTCCTCACCGACATCACCAAACGCCATCAGCTAGAGATGCAGTTGCGCGATAAGCAGAACCGGCTGGAGGACGCGCAAAAACAGGCCAAGCTCGGTTATTGGCGGCGTGATTTCGACAGCGGCGAAGGCGAATGGTCGGCGGAATTATACCGTCTGCTGGGTTATGAGCCGTACAGCGTGCCATCTAATCATGAGTTCTTCATGGCGCGGGTGCATCCTGACGACGTAGAGCCGTTGCGTCAGGCGGTGCGCGATGCGATCTATGAGGGGATACCGATTAATTTTGAGACGCGCTTTAATGTCCCCTACGCTGATGAGCCGCGCATCTTGCATATACGCTCGTTTCATCATGAGGACGAAGCGACATTGCCGCATGTGCTACGCGGGATCATGCAGGATGTGACCGAACTGCGACAGGCGCAAGAAGAAGCGCTCCGGGCGGAGGTAGAACGGGCACGCATGGAGGTGCTGACGCGCTTCATCCGCGATGCGTCGCACGAGTTCCGCACGCCGTTGACCATCCTGCAATCGTCAATCGAGCTGGCGCACCGCCGCAGTGACATCAACTTCTTTCATCAGCGCCACCCGTTGATGATCCGGCAGATCGAGCGCGTCGGGCGTATTCTGGATACGATGCTATTGACCAGCAAGCTATCCATGATGCACACGATACGCGATGACGCGGTGCAGATCGCGGCGTTGCTGGAAGATGTCCAGCGTGCCCTGCGCGACGAGATCGAGGCGTATCGCCGCCAGATCAGCCTGAGCGTGCCGCCGGATTTGCCGCCGGTGCATGGCGATGAGGATTTGCTGTTTGATGCGCTGTATGAAGTGATTTATAACGCGGTGCGGCATAGCGGCGATGGCAAGCGCGTGCAGATAGAAGTCTATGCGGTGGCGGAGCGTATGCGGATTACGGTACATGATGAAGGCGACGGCATCCCGCCCGAATTGCGTGAGCGCGTATTTGAGGCGTTCTACCGGGCGGATGAGGCGCATACATCGCACGGTGTCGGCTTAGGTCTGACAATCGCCAAGCAGATTGTCGATTTGCATCGCGGCGCGGTATGGATTGAGGATTCGCCATCCGGCGGTACGGCGGCGCATATCTGCCTACCGATCATGTCCTAGCGGCTAGAAGTAGAAAACCGCTACGAAGTAGAGAACCGCTAGAAGTAGAGGAACATCTCATGACGGCGGAACACTTCGATATAGCCCATGCGCTTGTAAATTTGCCATTCCTCATCTTTCAGGGGGACGTTTTCGATTTTGGTATCCTGCATCGGGAAGGCTTTATGCACATGGTAGAGCGCGGCGTGAATGGCGTTGTGGCTGGCATCCGGGCCGAGTACGAAGTGTGTCAACTGAAAGGGGGTGCGCTGGAAGATGACCCACGCCCGTTCGCCGTCGGGCAAGGTGGCGACGATGCCGCGCAGGTTGCCGGCGTTGAGTAGCGATGGCGTCTCCTCTATCCACGATGCGCCCGCCGCACGTTCGGCCAGATAATCGCGGATGGCGTCGTCGGGGATGTTCTCGACGTGGGCGGCTTCGTGCTGTTCGTCGATGGCCGGTTCGCCGGGTGGACGGCGCACGATGAGTAGCGTGCGCGTGTCGCGGAAGCCGAGCTTGAGGAATAGCGCCCGCGCCGGATCGTTGCCGACGATGACTTCAAGCTGGGCGAGTGTCGCGCCGTTGTCTTGCGCGTAGTTCAACATGCTCTCCATGATGAACTGCCCCATGCCGCGTAAACGGCGATGCGGTATGACGCCGAGCCGCGTCACCCAGGCGCGATGCCCGCGCATCCCCAGCATACCGACGCCGCACGGCAGATTATCCGTGCCCAGTACGACGAATGAGCCGTCCAGATCAATGTCGTAATGCTCGACGTATTCCTGCATCCGCTTGGCGTTCATCGGCATCGGGACGATGTAATCGGTCCGCGCTTCGTTGTAAATTTCTGCAAGTTCTTGATAGTTGTAACGGCTGGCCGGTACCGCCTGCTGGTCGGATGCCGACTGCCCTAGCTTCTGCCTGCTCACGATTTTTGCACTGACCTCAAATAGTTTTCGATTTGATCGACGAAAGCACGGGTATCGATGGGCTTGGTGATGACGCCATCACATCCGTAAGCCATCGCCATCTCGTGCGCTGTTTCCTCCGGCCATGCGGTGAAAGCGATGATCGGCGCTGATAGCTCGCTGTGTTGCTTCAGTAGCGAGATGACCGTCTGGCCGTCGATGTCGGGCAGGCCGAGATCAATCAGCACGAGATCGGGCATGTGTTCAAAAACAGCGGTCAAGCCGGTTTCGCCGTCTTCAGCCAGAACGACCTGATGATCCGCGTTGCGAAGCAACTTGGAAACCATCCGGGCGCTTTGTACATTATCTTCTACGATGACGATGAGCGCCATGCGATATCCTCTTCTTTGCTTGATAAAAGATCAGGGCGGCGGTGGTCTAAAAAATAAGACACCGTGTTCAATAGCTCGTTGCGCGTGACGGGTTTGGCGAGATAGCCGTCGCAACCGGCTTCCAGAAACATCTCGCGGTCACCGTGCATGGCGTTAGCGGTCAGCGCGATGACGGGAATATGCGCGGTTTGCTCGGTGTCCTTGATGGTGCGCGTCGCCTGAATACCGTCGATGTCGGGCAGGTTAATGTCCATCAAGATCAAATCCGGCTTTTGCTCAATCGCCATCTGTACGCCGGTGTGTCCGTCCGTCGCTTCTAGCATATCATAACCACCCAGCGTTAGCATCTTTCGCACCAGACGCATATTCTGTGGGTTATCCTCAATGTATAGGATACGAGCTGTCATTGGTGTTGCTCCCCCATGGAATGGTTGGACTAAGGTTTTTATCTTAATTCAGCCTCAATTATACCTTAAAACTCCCGTCGCTTAGATTAAAGAATCACAATGCTTCGTCTGTAATTTCAAAACCCCCCGTTTTGATGGCGGGGGGCTTTGGATTGCAGTCTTGTAGGCTCGCGCCTATGTCGCTTCTTCTGCGCCCTCTTCGATGTGAATGGGCAGAGTGAAGCGGAATGTCGAGCCGACGCCGACCTCACTGGTGACTTCGATCTGGCCGCCGTGCAGTTCGATCAACTGCTTGGTGATGGTCAGGCCGAGACCGGTGCCACCGGCGCGGCGTGTGGAACTGCCATCCACCTGACTGAAACGCTCGAAGATCAGGTCTAGCTGTTCCTCGCTCATGCCGATGCCGGTATCGCGCAGGGTGATGAGCGCCTGTTGATCCTGACAATCGACATGCACGTTGACGCTACCCTCTTCGGTGAATTTGATCGCGTTGCTGACCAGATTCCACAGGATTTGACGCAGGCGCACGGAGTCGGCGAGTACCGGCGGCATGTCGGTTTCTTCGACGACTGCCAGTTCGACGGGCTTATCTTTGACAAGAATTTGAGCGCTCTTGACGATCTCCTGCGTGAACTCGACCATATCTATTGCGCGGATGTCTAGTTGCATCTGTCCGGCTTCGATCTTGGCGAGGTCGAGGATTTCGTTAATCAGCGCCAGCAAGTGCTTGCCGCTTTCGTAGATGGCGGTCACGTCCTCTTCGGCGTCTTCGGTCAATTCGCCGTCTACGCCGTCGAGTAGCACCTCTGAATAGCCGATGATGGAATTCAACGGCGTGCGGAGTTCGTGGCTCATGTTGGCGAGGAACTGCGACTTGAGGCGGTCAACCTCGCGCAGGCTCTCGGCCTGTCGTTCTAGCGCCTCGAACGAACGGGCGTTTTGCACCGCGATGGCGATCTGCGTGGCGAGAACGGTCTGTACTGACGCGAGTTGCGCGTCAAAGTGATTGACCTCTGCGGATTGCACGTCCAGCACGCCGACCACTTCATCACCGACGACCATCGGCACGGCCATCTCCGAGCGGGTGTCGGGCAGTAGCGGGTTGGGGAAGAAGTTCTCGTCTTCCTCAACATTGTTGGCGATAACACTGCTACGGCGTAGCGCGGCCTGCACCACCAGCGAATGCTCACGGCTTAACGGGATGCGGTGGCCGGTTGCCACCATTTGTTCACCGGCTTCGCCCGCACCACCAGCCAGAACCAGTGCTGTTTGGTCTTCATTCATCAGATAGATGTGGGCGTGGTACAGTTCAAAGCGCTCTTTCGTCAGATCGGACACGGAGCTTAGCAACCGCTCAAGTTCAAGTATGGTTGTCGTCGCCGTGCCGACTTCGGTCACTGTGGCGAGTTCGGCGGCGCGGCGCTCGGTGGTCGCTTGTAGCTTGTAGCGCTCCATACTGATCGCCATCAAGTCGGCGATGCTTTCAGCTAGTCGCACGTCGGCGTCGGTGAAGGTGCGCGGCGCATCGTAGAAGAAGTTGAGCGTACCGAGTACGCGATCACCGAGCGCTAGCACGACGGAGAGATAGCTCTTGTAGCCGAGTCCTTCGATGCTGGCGGCGGTTTGCGGGTCGGTCTTGGCGAGTTCGGCGGTATCTTCGACCAGCAGTACCGGACGCT
>REDR01000048.1 GCA_007693385.1 Anaerolineaceae bacterium | reverse complement strand
TCGCCTTCGTCATCCAGCAGATCGTCGGAATCAGCATCATCCGATGATTCTTCTAATGCTTCGTCGTCGGCTGGCTCAGGCTCAGGTTCTGGTTCTTCGGCGGGTTCAGGCGTTGCCGGTGGTGGCTCGGTAGGCTGTGGTGGTTCGGTGGGTTCGGGTTCTTGTGGGGGTTGTTCTTCGTCGGCAGATTGTGATTCGTCGGCGGGGGTGTCGGTGTTTTCTGCCGGTTCTTCGGTGGGTTCGCTCACCGTTTCGGCGGGCGCTGACGGCGTGGAATCGACAGAATCCTCGCCCGCAAATGTAATTTGCGTCGGGATTGTCAGGATGCATAGTGCTATAAAAATGTATAGCGCTTTGCGTATTCCGTGCCGAACCATCAAAGAAAAATCCGTAATTTTTTACCCGATCAACCGCTTTGTTGAAGCACAACAACAGCGTTACATAGCGGGAAACCACGCCCGCACGTAGACACATTTAATCGCGTCATAGGTCATGAGTCAAGCGAATGAGACGAACAAAGTAAAATTTTTACTGCTTTTTTATAGTTCAAGTCGTGCTTGTGTCTATCAAATTCGGCCACATCCGCATACACTTTTTATACATCGCAACACCACACCAACCGGCGCAACGCCGCAGAAAACGTCCGTTTTCAGCCGCAGAGATCAGAGTATGAAACAGAGCGCAAGAACGATATGGGGCATCCGGCTAAACGCCATCAACATCACCATCAGCCTTTTACTGGTGGGGGCGCTGGTGGCGACATTGGCAATCCCCACCCTATCCACCGACATCACGCCAACCGATCCGATACTAGAAGGCGACTTGCTCCAGAACGCGCAAGATCAATTCGCGCTGGAGAATTACAACGAAGCGTTGACCGCCGTTAACGCCTATCTCGCGGCGGAGCCAGACGACCCCGACGCACATTATCTGCACGGGCGTTTGATGCGCCTCAGTGGTCAGCCGGAGAACGCCATCCTCAGTTTAGATCGGGCGCTGGATTTACGCCCCGACGACATCGACGCGCTATACGAGCGCGGGCAGGCGCATCTCGACATCAGCAAATTCGACTCCGCGCTGGCCGATATGGAGCGCGTCATCAGCACGGCGGGCGAGCGTTACGCGGGCGCGTATTACTATCGCGGCGTGGCGCATGTCGCCGCCTTCGACATCGCGCAGGGCATCGACGATATACAGCACGCGCTCGATCATGGTTATGAACAAGCGCAAGCCTACTTCATACTAGGATACGCCCACTATAATGAAGGGAACTTGCAAGAAGCCATCGACAACCTGACGTATCACGCGGAAACCGGCGAGCCGGACGCCACCGTTTTCAACGCGCTGGCCGACGCGCACCTGCGCCTTGATGACTTCGACGCCGCGTTATCGGCGTGGGATTCCGCGCTGATGCTAGAGCCGGAAAACAGCGCGATTTACCGTGATCGCGGCATCGCGTTCTACACGCGCCAGATGTACGAAGCCGCCATCGACGACTTCACCACCGCCATCTTGCTTGATCCGCGTGACGCGGTGACGCTCAACAATCGCGGGCTGGCCTATTACAATCTGGGCGATATGGTCGCCGCTATCGAGAACTACAGCCGCGCCATCAACATCAACCCCGGCTATGCCATCGCTTACAACAATCGCGGCATCGCCCACCGGCGCACCGGCCAGCTACAGGCCGCCGTGCGCGACTACGATCTGGCGCTGGCTCAAAACGCCGACTACACCGACGTGTATTACAATCGCGCCGTCGCCCATCAAGAGCTAGGCAACTTTGAGGCCGCCATCGCTGATTTTTCCGCATTTCTGGACGCCGTGCCGGACAACCTACAGGCGATATACAATCGCGGTCTGCTGTACGGCGCAACCGGCGATAACGCCCGCGCCCGCGCTGATTTCTACCGCGTTCAGCAGATGTCGCCGGAATTCGCCCGCGTCTATCTCAGTCTGGGCAACACCTATCAGCGCGAAGACGACTTCACGACGGCCATCACCTACTACGACCAAGCCATCGAATACGACGATTCCCTGCTCGAAGCGTACTTCAATCGCGCCGTCGCCCATCAAGAAAGCGGCGACCACGCGCAGGCCATCGCCGATTTCAGCGCCGCCATCGCACTCGACGAGGCGCTGATACAGGCGATCTATCGGCGCGGCACTCTGCATTTTCGCGCCGATGATTTTGAGGCCGCCCTCACCGACTACACGCGCACGCTGGAACTCGATCCCGATCTGGCCGACGTGCGCTACAATCGCGGTGTGGTCTACCGCGAACTGGGGCGCATGGACGACGCCATCGCCGACTGGCAAGCCGCCATCGAACTACAGCCGACCCTGCACAACGCGCATTATCAACTCGGCAACGCGCTATATCTGCGCGGCGACCTGAACGACGCCATCCGCGCCTATAACGCCGCCCTCACCGAGCGCCCCGACTGGCTACAAGCGGTCTTTAATCGCGGCATCGCCCACCGCGATCTAGGGCAATATACGCGGGCAGTCGCCGACTTCAGCCGCGCCATCGAGATTGACCCCGATCTAGTCGCGGGGTATCTGCAACGCGCCAACGCCCATTTCATACAGGATAACTTCCGGCGGGCAATCCGCGACTATGAGCAGGTCAACGCGCTCGCGCCCGACAACCTCGACGCGCACTATAACCGCGCCCTCGCCCATCTCAGCTTAGAGGAACACGCGGCGGCTATCCCGGCGCTGGATTCAGCCATCGCGCTCGACCCGACGCTGACCGATGCGTTCTACCGGCGCGGCAACGCGCATTTTGTTCTCGGCGATAGTGAGAGCGCCATCCGCGACTATAGCGCCGTCATCGCGCTCGACCCGACCAGCGTCGAAGCGCACTACAACCGCGCCGTCGCCTACCGCCGGACGGACGACATCGAACGCGCCATCGGCGATCTGGACGCGGTGCTGGCGCTACAGCCGGATTTCGTGGAAATTTACTTCGAGCGCGGCAATCTGCATTACACGCTGGACGACATCGACTCAGCCATCGCCGATTGGCAGGCCGCCATCGCGGGCGACTACAACCGCGCCGAAGCGCTGTTCAATAGCGGGCTGGCCTACTTCCAACTGGGTGAATACGCCGAATCCGCCGCGCAATTCACCGCCGCCCTCGCGCTTGATCCCGACTCCGGCGATCTGTACTTCCAGCGCGGGCGGGCGAACGCCGGTGCGGGCGAACTGGAATCCGCGCTCGCCGACTTCGACGCGGCCATCGAGCGCGGCGTCGATGAGGTCGATCTGCATTACAGCCGCGCTTTGATCTACACGCAAACCGAGCAGACCGAATCCGCCATCACCGCATGGGGCGATGTCATCCGGCAAGCGCCAGAACTGACCGAAGCGCTATTGTCTCGCGGCAATCTGTACTACGCCGTCGAAAAGCCGGAAGAAGCCATCGCCGACTGGCTGGCCGCGCTAGAAATCGACCCATCGCTGACCGACTTTTACCGTAATATCGCGCTGGCCTATCTTGATCTGCAAGAATTTGAGCAATCCATCGCCTACTGGGATCGCTTCATCGACGACCACCCGACGGAGGCCATCGCCTTTTATAATCGCGGGCTGGCGCATTTCCTGCTGGAAGATTTAGAGGCCGCCGTCGCTGATTTCACCGCCGCCATCGACGCCGAGCCGGATTATCTACAGGCGTACATCGCCCGTAGTAACCTCAGCTTTCAGCTAGGCGACCAGCAGACCAGCATCGACGACATGACCGTTTTGATCGAACACACCCTGCGCGAAGGTGAAGACGCCGCCGCGCTATATTACCAGCGCGGGCTGTATCGCTACGCCTTCGCGCTACTGGATGAAGCCATCGCCGACTTCTCCGCCGTGCTGGAGGCCGAGCCGGACAACCTCGACGCCCTGCTGAATCGCGGCAACGCGCATCTGGAAAACGACGACTACGCCCGCGCCCTTGAAGACTTCGACGCCGCCATCGAACGCGCCCCCGACGATGACGGGCGGGCGCTGGCCTATCTCAACCGCGCCAACGCCAAAGCCAGCCAGCGACTATATGGCCCGGCCATCTTCGACTACGACGAAGCCATCGCGCTACAGCCGGAGAACCATCTAGCGTATTTCAATCGGGCGATTGCGTATCTGGAATTGGGCTACATCGGCAACGCGATCAGCGATTTCACCGCCGCCCGCGACGCCACCGACGACGAATCGTTCCGCGAGCAGATCGACGAAATCCTGCCGCAGTTACGCGCCGCCATGTGATAAACCGAAGCATCTGTAGGGGCGTCGCGTTGCTACGGGCGTGGCGTTGCTACGCCCTTTTTCGCACAAGACGCCATCATCACGCCCACCGATCACGCGCCAGAATCAACGTCAACGACAGGCACGACACCGCAATCAACACCAGACCGGGCAGGCCGATCAACCCGTATGATCCCACGTCGGAAGCCGTCCAGATGCGCGTCGAGAGCGTGTCGAACCCCGTCGGACGGAGCATCAAAGTCGCCGGTAGTTCCTTCATCGTGTTCAGGAACACCAGCGCCACGCCCGCCAATATACCCGTCCACGCCATCGGCAACGTCACGCGCCAGATGACTTGATGCGGGCGCAAACCCAGCCCGCGTGCCGCCTCCTCAATAGAGGGGTTGATCTGCGTCAATGCGCCGCTTGTGGAGGCCAGCGTGAACGGCAAGAAGCGCAGAAGATAACCGGCGATCAATATCGGCATGGTCTGGTACAGGCCGGGCAAGACGCGGATGCCGAAATAGACCAGCGCCAACCCGATCACCACGCCGGGCAAAGCGTTACCCATGTACGCGGTATTGACCATCCACCGGCTGAATCCGGTGCGCGAACGTACCGCGAGAATCGCCAACGGCAACGCGACCACACCGGCAGTCACCGCCGCCAGACCGCTCACGCCCACCGTGTTCACCGTCAGCGCCCCCAGATTGACGTTTAACGCGCTGGTCACGTTGGGGTTCAGTGCCCAGCCCAGCAGAACCACCACCGGCAGAATCAGCCCGAACGCCACCGGCACCGCACAGAACAACATCGCAGGCCAGCGCCACACCCCCAGATCGACCATCGGCGGACGCCGTGCCGCGCCCGTGCCCACCTTGTAATTGCGCCGCCCACGCGAAATATAGCGCTCCAACAGCAACAAGCCCACCGTCAAAAAGACCAGCACCAGCGCCAGCACCGCCGCGCGATACGGGTTGAACGAATTCTCGTAACTGATGTAGATGGCACGGGTGAAGGCGTTATAACGGAGCAACATCACCACGCCGAAATCGCTGAGCGTGTATAGCGCGGTCAGCAACATGCCACCGGCCAGCGCTGGCCGCAACTGCGGGAACGTCACCCGCCAGAATACGCGCCAGCGCCCGCCACCCAGCCCGCGTGCCGCTTCTTCTAAAGACGGGTCCATGTTCATGAAGGCCGCCCGCACCGGCAACGCCACATAAGGAAAGGTCATCAACGTGATAATCAGCCACGAGCCGAAGAAGCCATAAATCGGCGGCATAGGGTTGAAGCCGAACGTCGCCTCAAACAATCCCGACGGGCCAAACATGCGGATCAAGGCGATAGCGGCCACATAAGACGGCACCACCATCGGCAACATGCCCAGCACCAGCCACACCCGCCGCAACGGGAGATTCGCCCGCGATGTCAGCCACGCGAACGGCACACCGACCACCACCGCCGAAAGCGACACCGCCGCCACCAGATTCAGGCTGTTCTGCACGATGTTCAGCGTGCGCGGGCGCAGAAGATAGTCGATGCCATCCTGCCCGGAATCCACCGCCCGCAAGACCAGATACGCCACCGGAATCAACAAAAGCACCACAATCGTGATGCTGATAATCCGCAAAAATGGCAGGCGGCGGTACTGCCTCTGAATGCGCCCCATCTGGCGCTGTGCGATCTGCCCGGCGGTCTGCCGTGCCGTCAATATGCCTTCCATCAGAAACCCTTCACACGCGATAACGATAAAATTCGGGATGGAGTGTGTACCCCGTCCCGATTCTGGGCGTAGGGGCGGGATACATCCCGCCCTGATTCTTTCGTTTGTTGAAACCGCCGCGCCTTAGTCCAACGCGCCGCTATCTTCGATCATGTCCAGCGTCGGCTCAAGGTCGGCCAGATCGCTGAGGTCGATGTCGGGCGGCTCGATCTGGTCAAGCGGCGTCAGGCGCTCATCCAGCGCGACACCGTCGATCACCGGATATTCAACGGTCATATCCGCGAAGTATTGCTGTGCCGGTGTGCCCAGCAGATACAGCAACAAGCGCTGAGCCAGTCCCGGCTGATCGCTGGTCGCCAGCACACCCGCGCCCGCGATGTTGATGAGCGATCCCGGATCACCCGCCGGGAAGAAGTGCAACGCGATAGGCGCGTCGGGGTCTTCGTTATAGATGCGGAAAATATAGTAGTGGTTGGTCAGTCCCATCACCGCTTCACCGGCCAGCACGCCCTGATTCAGCGCGGTGTTATTGCTGAACGGGATAACGTCATTGGCGATCATGTCCTGCAACCACGCCAGCGTCTCGTCTTCGCCCAGCAACAGACGGAGCGCCGTCACCTGCGATTGGAACGAAGCGTTGGTCGGCGGCCACGCCACCAGACCGCGATACATCGGGTCAGTCAGATCAGCGATGGAATCCGGCAACGGCAAACCCAGTTCTTCCAGCAGGGGCGGATTATAGACCAGCACCCGCGCCCGACCACTCAGCGCCACCCACAGGCCATCCGGCGAACGGAACACCGGCGATACGCGCTCCAGAATGTCATCCGGCAACGGCGCTAATGCGCCCGCCTGCGCCAGCGCACCCAACGCGCCCGCGTCCTGTCCTAAATACACATCGGCCGGGCTGTTCGCACCCTCTTCGATGATCTGGTTGGCGAGTCCGGCGGTGTTGCCGTAGCGGACATCAACCTGTACGCCCGTCTCTTCGATGAAGCGATCAATGATCGGCTGGATTAGCTCCTCATTACGCCCCGAATACAGCACCAACGACTCGGTATTCTGAGCGCCCACCGGCGCTAACGCCATCAAGCCGAGCAGGAAAACTAACCCGAAAGCAAACAACTTACGCATAAACACAACTCCTTAGTTGCATAATGGGCGAATTCGTCATAAGATTCACCCGCAGACAATGGTAATTTCGGCGCGGGATACACAGCTTGACCGGCTAAATCCCCGCCGACGTTCCCATTATGCAGAAGTCCCGCCGTAATTTCTACGCAAGCGGTAAACTCACAAATTCGCCCGCCGCCAAGATCGCGGTTGCCTCATGTCAGTCACAGGATGCACGGACGCTAACACATGGGTTTAACAGGGGTTAAACGATGAAGACCGACAGCAAAGCATGGCGCATCGCCCCGCCCACCGACACCCCCGCATGGCTGGCCGCCCTCCTGCGCGAAATCGCCCCCGATACGCCCGCCGATGTCGCCCCGATTATCGCCGACATCCTGACACGACGCGGCATCGCCGATCTGGACACCGCCGCCCGTTTCCTCGATCCTGACGCCTATCGTCCGGCCTCGCCGTATGACCTGCCCGACATGGAAGCCGCCGTCAACCGGCTGAACACGGTCATCGAAAACGGCGGGCGCGTGCTGGTGTGGGGCGATTTCGACGTGGACGGCCAGACATCCACCGCGCTATTGACCGCCGCCCTGCGCGAGATGGGGGCGAACGTCCGCTATTACATCCCCCAGCGCGAAAGCGAAGGGCACGGCATCGCCATCCCGCGCCTTGATGCGTTCATCGCGGACGGCATCGACCTGTTATTGACGTGCGACACCGGCATCAGCGCCCACGACGCCATCAACCGCGCGACGGCACACGGCGTCGCCGTCATCGTCACCGACCACCACCAGCTACCGCCCACCCTGCCCCGCGCCCACGCCCTGCTGAATCCGCAACGCCTGCCCGCCGACCATCCCCTGCACACGTTGCCCGGCGTCGGCTGTGCGTATAAGCTGATCGAAGCGCTGTATGCTTCGCGGGGGCAAGCCGGACGCGAAACGCAATTCCTCGATCTGGTGGCGCTGGGCATCGTCGCCGATGTCGTGGTGCAGACCGGCGATGCGCGTTATCTGCTCCAACGCGGCTTGATCGCCCTGCGCGATACGGCGCGTCCGGGATTGCGGGCGCTGTACGAATTGGCCGGAATTAACCGCGCCCTGCTCGATGAGCAAACCATCGGCTTTCAGATCGCGCCGCGCCTGAACGCGGTGGGACGGCTGGCCGACGCCAATACCAGCGTCGAATTCCTGACCACAGACGACGACGTGACCGCCCGCAGGCTCGCCAACCAGCTTGAGGCGCTCAACAATCAGCGCCGCTTCGATACTGAGAGCATCACCGACGCCGCGCTCGCCGCCATCGACGCGCACCCCAAACTATTGGAATCGCCCGCGCTGGTCGTGGCGCGTCCGGGCTGGACGGGCGGCATCATCGGCATCGTGGCGAACCGGCTGGTCGAGCGCTTCCGGCGGCCGGTGCTGTTGCTCTCCGATGATGGCGCGGGCTGGGCGCACGGCTCGGCGCGGAGCGTGCCCGGCTGTGACATCACCGCCGCGATTCAGCGCGTCGCGGACGAACACCCCGACATGATCGACGGCTTCGGCGGGCACACGATGGCCGCCGGTCTGCGCCTACCGGCGGAGCGCGTGCCGCAGTTGCGCCGCGCATTGGGGCGCGTGGTCGGCGAGATGCTGGCCGCGCACGGCGAACCGGACGCGCTCACTATCGACGCGGTGATCCCGTTCAGCGCGGTCACGGTGGCGCTGGCCGATGCGCTCCGGCTGGTCGCCCCGTTCGGCGCGGGCAATCCCCAGCCGGTATTCGCCACGCTACGGGCGACACAGCGTTCGACGCGGCGCATCGGGCGCACCGGCGATCATCTGCGGCTGTTGCTCAGCGACGAAGCCGAGCAGATGCAAGAAATCCTGTGGTGGCGGGCGGAGCCGGACACCCTGCCCAAAGGCCGCCTCGACATCGCCTATCAAGTGGGGATCAACGAATTCGGCGGCGAGCGCACCGTGCAGGCCACACTGATTGATTTCCGCGCTGTGGACGAAGCGCCGGAGACGTTCAGCCAGCGCGAAGCGCTACGCGGCGCGGATTATCGCCACCTCGACGCGACGGCCAGCGCCGAAAAGTTATCAGCGATCCGCGCCGACGATGTGCTGATCTGGGCGGAAGGCGCGACACAGCCCCCCGGCGCGGTGCAACGTGATGTACTCCGCCCCGCCCGCCATCTGGTGATCTGGTCAGCGCCGCCCGCGCCGGATGTGCTATCCGCCGCGCTCGAAACGGTCAATCCGGAGGTGGTCACGCTGTTCGCGGTATCGCCCGCCGTCGATTCTCTGCAAATTTTCATCAAGCGCATGGCGGGAATCACGGAGTACACGCTCAACGTCTACGACGGGCAGGCGTCATGGCTGGCGCTTGGCGGCGCGATGGCGCATCGTGCGGAGGCCGTCCGCGCCGGTATGGACTGGCTGGCGGTACGCGGCCATATCCACATCGACGGCGCGAACGAGAACGGCATCATGATCCGACGCGGCATCGGTCAGCAGATCGAAGACCGCCTCAAGCCGACGACATCGGCATTGATGGGCTGGCTGGCCGAAGCCCGCGCCTACCGCGCCTATTATCAACGCAGTGACGCTTCCGCCGTTCTCGGTATCCCGTTCCAACCGTCGTAATCGCCCCGTGACGGCGCGGGCGATATTGCAACGGTGTAAAATTTTTTCAACAGGCCGCCCCGCGCCAATCTTTTTGTGCTTTTTGGCGTCATCTCCGTGATAAGATAGAATCCACAACTAGCCAACCTAACATCGGAGTACAAGCCTCATGGCCGCGAAACCACTCATTATGATTATCGAAGACCACGCCTATATGCGTGATACGTTGATCCGGCTGGTGGAGTTGGAAGGCTGGCAGGCTATCGGCGTCGGCGAATCGCGCCATGTTTTGCCGGTCATCAAGCAATACAAGCCGCAGGCCATCATCCTTGATATTGATCTGGGTGAGAAAGTCACCGGCGTGGACATCCTGCGCTATCTGAAAGCGAACCCGCACTACCGGCACATTCCGATTATCCTGCACACGTCAGAATCCGGCATCTCCACGCTACCGGAAGCCGATCTCGCCGACCTGATCTTGCTCAAGCCGGTCAGCCCGGACGACATCGGTCCGCTTATCAGCCGCGTGCTGAAGAAAAACCATGCTTGAGTTGAACGCGGCACAGCGCCGCATCGCCAGCGCCGACGATAAAACGTTCGTGCGCGGGATGGCGGGGACAGGCAAGACCACCGCCGCCGTCGAGCGCCTGCGCGAATGGTTGCGCTCCGGCATCCCCGCCAGCAGTATCACCGTGTTACTGCCCCAGCAAACGCTCGCCCTGCCCTACCAGAACGCGCTGACCGACGCCGACCTGCCGCCCAACGGCGGCGTGTTGATGACCACGTTCGGCAGTATCGCCAAACGCGCCGTTGAGCTTTTCTGGCCGCTAGTGCCCGACGATTACGGCTTCGGCCAGCCGCACGAAAAGCCGGTCTTTCTGACGCTGGAGACCGCGCAGTATTTCATGGCGCGGGTGGCCGGGCCGGAGATCGACAAGAACGGCTATTTCGACACCATCACCATCGAGCGTAACCGGCTATACAGCCAGATCATCGACAACCTGAACAAGGCCGCCGTCATTGATGGCATCCACTACACGCAGATCGCCGGGCGCCTCAAATCCGCATGGATCGGCAACGACGACCAGAAACGCATGTATGACGACGTGCAGACCTGCGCCAACCTGTTCCGCGATTATTGCCTGCGCTATAACCTGCTGGATTTCTCGCTACAGGTCGAAGTGTTCAAAGTGCTGTGGCGCTCCGACGTGGTGCGGGCGTGGGTGTTCGATAGCGCCCGCTACATCATCGCCGACAACACCGAAGAAGATACGCCACTCGCCCATGATGTGCTGGCGCAGATGGTGACGCACGCGGAATCCGCCCTGCTGATTTACGATGAGGACGCCGGTTATCGTCAATTTCTGGGCGCGGATGATCTGCACGCGCTGGAAATACTGCGCCCGACATGCGCCACAGAAATCACCCTGACTGAATCGCACGTCAACAGCGCGGAGGTGGCCGATCTCGGCGCGGCGCTGGCCGCCAGTCTGGATCACCCCGCGCCACCATCCACCGGCGCGGGCGCGGACGCCCTGCACTACGAAGCGTTCCGCTACCATCCGCAGATGATAGATGGCGCGGTGGCCGAAGTGGTGCGGCTGGTGCATGACGAAGGCGTGCATCCCGCCGAGATCGTGATTTTGTCGGCGTATGTGTCCGACGCGCTCCGCTTCAGCGTGATGAACCGGCTGGAAGACGCGGGCGTGCCGGTGCGCTCACATCGGCCATCGCGCCCGCTACGGCAAGAACCGGCCACGCGCACCCTGTTGACGCTGGCACGGCTGGCGCATCCGCGCTGGCACATGCCGCCCACCGCGTTTGATGTCGCCTACGCGCTCCGACAGGGCATTCACGGGCTTGATCTGGTACGCGCTCAATTGCTGGCGCGGGCGGCGTACAGCGTGCGCGACGGTCTGCCGCGACTCGCGCCGTTCGAGAAGCTCAACCCGACATTGCAGGAGCGTTGTACATTCGTCATGGGCGAACGCTACGAGCGTCTGCGCGGCTGGCTGGCCTCATCCGGCGGTGACGACGACGAAGCCGCCCCGCTTGACCACTTCTTCAGCCGATTGTTCGGGGAGTTGCTCTCCCAGCCCGGCTTCGGCTTTCAGGACGGGAGCGCCATCCCCAACAAGGACGCGGCCACCGTCACCGCCAACCTGATCGACTCCGCCCGCAAATTCCGGCAGATGGTGGACGAAAGCGGCGCGACCATCACCGGCAAGACGGCGGCGCAGGAATACGTCGAGATGGTGGAAGCGGGCGTCATCGCTGACCAGTATCCGGGCGCATGGCACGGCGAAGACGACTCCGGCGCGGTGTTGATCGCTCCCGCGTACACCTACCTATTGAGCAATCACGCGGTTGATTTTCAATTCTGGCTGAACATCGGCGGCGCGGGCTGGGCGGAACGCATCTACCAGCCGCTAACCAACCCGTTTGTGTTGTCGCGGCGCTGGCCGGAGGGCATGGTCTGGACGGACGCGCACGAAGAGGACGCCGCCCGCGTCGCGCTCTCGCGGTTGACGCTGGGCTTGTTGCGCCGTTGTCGGCGCGGCGTGTATCTGGCTTTAAGCGAATTGAGCGAACAGGGTTACGAGCAACGCGGCGATTTATTGCTGACCTTCCAGCGCGTTTTGCGCGGGTGGAGCGCCGATAGCGCCTGAAACGGGGTTTTTGGAAAGCGTTTTTTCTACAGAAAAAAGAACATCCCTTAAAACGGGGGGCGGTCAAGATAAACCGCACCCCGACAGATTCTCGTTGATGGCGTCACGTCGTCGCCCGTCGTCGCTCCCACCAATCGCCGACGCGAGCGCGTAATCGGTACCACGTCCCGACCAGCCCATACGGGAACACCAGCACCACCACCACGAACACCACGCCGATAATCAATATCCAGTCCTGCGAGAAATTCAACGTGAATTCAAACAGGCCGAGATTCAGCGACAAGATAATGCTCGAATCGCGCACCCATAATTCCAGCAGGTGCAAGCCCGCCGTGCCGACCACCGGCCCGGCCAGCGTCCCCACCCCGCCGATGATGGTGATGAGCAACGCATCGACGGTATAGGTCACGCCGAGCAATTCCGGACGGGCGCTCTTGTTCAAGATGCCCATGAGGATACCGGCCAGCCCCGCCAGCACACTCGCCACCACGATAGACAGCAGTTTATAGCGTAGCGTGTTATAGCCGATGGCTTTGGCGCGGTCTTCGTTCTCGCGGATGGCTTGGAACACCGCCCCGGCTGGCGAACGTACCAGACGGCGAATCACCAGAAACGCGGTGACGAACAGCGCCAGCCCGATGTAATACACCATCAAGCGGCTACGCTCCGGGTCGATCCATTCCGGCAGACGGTTGATCGTCAGCCCGTCCTCGCCGCGTGTCAGTCGCCAGCTACCGGCATAAAGCCACGCCATCTCCGCGATGGCTAACGTGAAGATAGCGAAGTAAATGCCGCGTAATCGTAACGACAACAGGCCGATCAACAAGCCGAGAATCGACGTGATGAAGATGACCAGCAACACACCGGCGATGAACGCTAAATTCGGGTCTACATCCCAGTATTGCACCACGATGCCCACCGCGTAACCGCCGATGCCGAAAAACAGCGCATGGCCGAACGAGATGACGCCGGTAAAGCCGAACATCAGGTTGTAGCTCATCACCAGCACCGCCAGCGAGAACATCTCAATGAAGATGGCCTGCCAGTACGTGGACTCGCCCGCCATAATCACCCGCGAGCCGCGCACCCGCCCGAACGGACTATCGCCGGTGATCCAGCCGATAGCGTGCGGTAGCACGATCAACACCGCCACGATCAACAGGTGAAGCCAGTGTTCACGCAGGAAAACGCGCCACATCGGGGGCGGGCGGAAAACATCTTGCGGAGTTTCCTGAAATACGTCCTGTACGTTGTCCATGCCCTAACGCTCCTGACCGAATAGCCCGCGTGGGCGGATCAACAAAACGGCGATCAATAGCATCATCGGCGTGATGCTCGCCAGTACCGGCTGATTGATGGTGATGCTGAATTGTTGCATCGCCGCCAGCGCCAACCCGACGATCATCGCGCCGATGGCCGTGCCTTCATAACTGCCCAGACCGCCCAGCACGATCACCGCGATAGCGGCGACTAGATATGTCGTGCCCATCGTGATCGTCGCGCCCAGAAATGGCGCGGCAATCGCCCCGCCGAAAGCGGCCACCGCGCACCCCAGCGTGAATACGAACGTGAACACCGTCTGCACGTTGATGCCCAACGCGCTGACCATCTCCCGATCTTGCACACCGGCGCGGATGATAATGCCGATGCGCGTGCGGTTCAGCAGTAGCGAGATGCCCACCATCAACGCGAAGCCGACGGCGAGTACAAATAGTCGATACTGCGTGAAGTTCTGCCCCAAAAACGTGAATTGCGCTTCGCGGATGCCGAAGAACTCCGTCCATGTGTACGGCGTCACGCTGTAAAACGCTTTGATGCCTTCCAGCATCACAATCGACACGCCGAACGTCAGCACCAGCAGGAACAGATGGCGCTTATAGACCGGACGCAATAGCAATTCCAGCAGGACGCCCAGCACCGCGCCCGCCAACGTCGCGGCGATCACGCCGACGATGAAGCGCAAGCCCGGATCGGCGATGCCCACGTCGATCAGCCCGCCGGTATGCTGGATGTCATACGCCAGATACGCGCCCACCATGAAGTAAGCGCCCTGCGCGAAGTTCAGCACGTCCATCAAGCCGAAGATCAGCGACAAGCCCGCCGCGACCAGAAACAACAGCATCCCCTGAAACAAGCCGGACAGGATCGTAATGCCGAAAGAGCCGACATTGCCGCCCGACGAAATGAATGAAAATGACAATATAGCACCCACTATCGCCGTGATTAGCACAGCATCGGAGCGTGTCATGCGGTTTCCCCCTCTATGCCTAATGCATCCCAACGCCCAGATAGCGTTGCACGATCTCGTCATCCTGACTCAGCGAAGCCATCACGCCATGCGCCACACTCTGCCCATGATCCATGATGACATAGTTATCGGCTAGCTGACTGGCGACGCGGAAATTCTGCTCCACCAATAGCACCGTTTTCGTCTCGGCCAGCGCCTTAATCGCCGCGATCACCTGCTCGATGATGACCGGCGCTAAGCCTTCGCTCGGCTCGTCGATCAACAGTAGCCGGTTATCCGGCACCAGCGCCCGCGCAATCGCCAGCATCTGCTGTTGACCGCCGGACAGGTTGCCGCCCTGTAGCTGATACAGCCGCTTTAAGTCCGGGAATAGCGTGAAGATCATCTCGATATTGCGCGGCAGATCGTCTTTGTGTCGCGCCGCGATGCGTAGATTCTCCTGCACGGTCAACTCGCTGAAGATGGCGCGATGTTCCGGCACATAGCCGATGCCCATCTGCGCGATGGTGTGCGTCTTCTTGCCGACGATTGATTGCCCGTTGTACTCGATGTCGCCGCTAGTGACGGAGGTCATGCCCAGTACGCTACGGAGCGTGGTCGTCTTGCCCGCGCCATTGCGCCCCAATAAGACGGTAATGCCGCCATCCGGTACGTCAAATGTCACGTCTTCCAGAATATGAAATTGCTCGATAAATGCGTCGATTTCTCGCACGCGCAACAACGGAGCGCTCATCATGCGTCCTTTCCGATCAGTTCATCGGCATCGCCATACAGCCGACCCAGATACACGTCCTGCACCGTCTTGTTATTGGCGATTTCCGACGGCGTGCCTTCGGCCAATAGCCGCCCCTGATCCATCACCGTGATGACATCCGAAATGCCCATGACGACGCTCATATTGTGTTCAACCATGACCACCGTCTTATCGTGCGCCTTGCTGATGTTGTCGATGGTGCCGATGATCTCCGGCACTTGCTCCGACGCCATGCCCGCCGTCGGCTCGTCCAGCAAAAGCACATCGGGATCAGGCGCGAGCAAGATGGCAAGCTCCAGCTTGCGCTTGTCGCCATGCGGCAATACCGAAGCCAGCCGCAACGAATCCCCCGCCAGCCCGACGATGTCCAGAACGTGCATGGCGCGGTCTATCAAATCTTTATGATGCACCACCGTCCCCCAGAAGTTGAACGCCTGCGGGCTGACGGCCTGTGCCGCCAGACGCACATTTTCCAGAATGGTCAAATTCGGGAAGATGTTGGTGATCTGGAAGGAGCGCCCGATGCCCATGTGGGCGCGGCGATGAAACGGCATATCGGTGATGTCCTGCCCTTTGAACATGACGCGCCCGCCTGTCGGCTTGTATTTGCCGCTTAGCAGGTTGAAAAAGGTGGTCTTGCCCGCCCCGTTCGGCCCGATGATCGAATGGAGCGTATTCTGGCGGATGCTCATGTCTACGTCATCCACCGCCACCAGTGCGCCAAACTCCTTGCGTAAGCTATGAGACTGGAGGATTATGTCGGTCATTTCCCGTGATTTCTACTCGGCTTGATTCGATATAAAGGTGGCGACGAAGTGGCCGCCAGCAACCCGCGCCGACGGCCACCCATTCGCCATCATCCCGCCTGATGACGGGCGATTACTATCCGGCTATCGTCTATTCTTCGGCTTCTTCTTCTTCCATCATGACGCCTTCCATCTCGAACAGCGTCTCGTAGAATTCATCGTCCATCGTCTCGCAACGCTCGGCGAAGTCGCCGGTCAGCAAGCACGGCGGGATGGTGTCCGCCGGGGAGATTTCCGCCAGCAGGTTATAGAACGCCTGCGCCTCGTCATCCAGATTCGCCAGTTCCGCCACGTACATCGGCATCAGCGCTTGATGGTCGGACGGGCGGATGTAGTATGTGCCCTTCGGACCGTCAAAGATCATGCCCTCAATGGCCGGAACCATCGCTTCCGGTAGCGTGTCGCCGCCGGTTGCTTCTAGCGCCATGTACATCGACTGAGCGCTAGCGAACGCGCATTCGGTGAACAGGTCAGGATGGTACGTGCCGCCGGTGCGCGGGTTCGGGTAGAACTGCACGTGACGGTCAATCATCCAGTCGTTGATGTCGTTCTCGGGGAACGTGTAGTGATAGACGATCCACGAAACATTGCCGATGGTGCTGGGATCGCTGAAGGCCACGATGTCGTTGGAGTTGAACGCGGCGACAATCGCCATGCGATCATTCACGCCTAGCTCGTCGATCTGCTGGAACAGCGCGACAGAGGTATCGCCCGCCCAGATCGGCAACAGCGCATCCGCGCCGGAGTCCAGAACCGCCTGTAGATACTGCGTAAAGTCGCTGGTCTCTAGCGGTGCGTAGATGGTCTCGCGCACGAAGTTGATGCCGACGCCACCGAATACCGCTTCGCTGGCTTCCGCGCTGGCGCGTCCGAAGTCATAGTCGGCGGCTAGCTGAACAAAGTTCGTGCCGATTTCTTCTGTCGCATACGGCACAAACGCGAGGAAGTCCTGGAAGGTGTTGCGGCAGACGCGCACCGTGTTCAGGTTGAAGTTATCGCCGGTGATGGCGGGCGATGCGCCCGGCGCCACGAACAGCATCACTTCATAGTCCAGCGCCACCTGCTGAAGCGCCAGCGTCACGCCGGAGGACGGCGCACCGACCAGCACTTCCACGCCTTCACGCTCGATCAGGGCGCGGGCTTGTTCCGCCGCGATGCCCGGATCGCTGGAATTATCACGCATCAGGATTTCCACCGGACGGCCATCCAGCCGCACATCGGCCAGCGCATCCTCAATGCTGTCATAGTCCGCCGGATCAATGCCCGCCGCGTACAGCAAGCCTAGCTCGAAGCCGTATTGCAGTTCAAAACCATAGATCGCCAACGGGCCGGTGAGGTCAGTCAGCAGGCCAACCCGAATCGGGTCTTCGTCATCTTGCAGGCGCTCGGCGGATACCGCCGCCACAGAAAGCGCGAGCAGGCCAATCAGCATGAGTACGATCAATTTTTTCATCTTTGCCTATCCCTTTCAATTCTATTCTTCATGAACCAATATTTTTCTGATCCGCGCATGGCCGCGCCACGCCCGGATCCATCGCAAAAGCGGCCACAAAAGCCGCAGAATTGCCGCTATTTAATGCCGGACGGCGCACCGCCCGACGGGTTCAACTCGCGCTTGAGAATCTTGCCCGCCGCCGAAATCGGCAACTCGGCGACGATCTCCACTATCTGCGGCACTTTGTACCCCGCCAGATAATGCTGTAAATGCGCGGTGAGGTCGGCTGAGGTGGCGCGTTCGTCCGCCTTCAGCACGACATAAGCCTTACCCACTTCGCCCCATTTATCATCGGGGACGCCGACCACCGCGCACAGCGCGACGGCGGGATGCTGATATAGCACCTGTTCGATCTCCGCCGGGTAGATGTTCTCCCCGCCACTGATGAACATATCTTTTTTGCGGTCTACGATGTAGAAATAATGCTCCGCATCGCGCACCGCCAGATCGCCGGTATAGAACCAGCCCGCCGCATCAACGGCGCGTTCGCCTTCCTCTGGATGGTTGAAATAACCGGAACACAACGACGGGCCGCGCAGGACTAATTCGCCCACCTGCCCCGCCGCGACTTCCGCGCCGTTCTCATCCACGATCCGCGCATCCACGAAGAAGTTAGGCCGCCCGATGCTCCCCGCCTTGCGGATCGCGTCTTCCGGTGCCAGCGCGAACACGCCCGGCCCGAATTCCGACATGCCGAACCCCTGCTTGAATTGCACGCCCTTCTCGTTGAGGAACTTCTCGACCAGATGCACCGGCAACGGCGCACCGCCCGACGTGCAAAAGCGCAACGTGCTTAAATCCGCCGCCGCCCAGTCATCCGCCGTGCAAAGCATCTGGTACATAGTCGGCACACCGGCATACACCGTCACGCCGTATTCTTCGATCAAATCCAGCACTTGCTCCGCATCGAATTTGCGCGTCAAGATCACCGTGCCGCCCAGTATCAAAAGCGGTAGCGTATAAACCAGCAGGCCACCGGTGTGAAACATCGGGAAGCTATTCACGGTGATGTCGCCATGCCGCAGATCGTGAATGACGGTGTTCAGCGTATTCCATGCGATCATGCGGTGGCTGATCTGCGCCGCCTTCGGCGTGCCAGTGGTGCCGCCGGTGAAGATCAAACAGGCGATGTCCTCTTCTGTTACGCCTTCCGTCGTCACCGGACGCAACACGGATTCACTCAGCGTCTTTTCAAAATTGCGGCTGGTCGGCAATCCCTTGCCTTCGATGTGTAGCACGTGTTCGATGCAATCAGTCTCTTGCAAAATGCCCGCTACCGCGTCTTTGAATTCGTCGGAGAAGATCAACACGCGCGGCGTCGTGTCGTTAATCAAGTTGACCATCTCGCGCCAGTTCAAACGCCAGTTCAGCGCCACCTGAACAGCGCCTAGCTTGCCGCAGGCGAAGAACACGTCAAGATATTCAACGCCGCTATGCGCCAGCAACGCGACGCGATCCCCCTTACCGACGCCGCCGCCGTCGCGTAACCAATTCGCCAGACGGTTGGCGCGGGCGTTCATCTCAACATAGGTGAAGGTGCGATGCGGCGTTTTCCCGGCATCGACAACCGCTAGTTGATCGGGGGTATACAGTGCGCGGCGTCCGAGTATATCGCCTACATACATGGTTCGCTTTTCCCTCTACAAAGGCTTATCGGTAAATCTGGTACAGTCGATTAGTGAGTGATTTTTCCTTCGTTCTTTTTTCTGTAGAAAAAAGAACGAAAAAAGACTTTTGCATCCGTCCAAAAACCCCTGCCAAAGTTTTTTGGCGCTACCTTTTTTCAGGGCAGTCAAGGTAGCAAAAGAAATTCTAATCCAGTGAAATCTGCGTCGTCGCCTTCATCTCGCTGAGGACGACGGCGGTCTCGACGCGCTGAATGCCGGGCAAAACACACAGCGTATGCTCGATGAATTCGTTCAACTGGCGATGATTGCCCACCACCACCTTTAACAGCATGTCGCTCTCGCCGGTCATGCGGTAACACTCCAGCACTTGCGGCATCTGCCCGACGGCTTCGCGGATGGTGTTGATGTGTTCCTGCTGGATGCTCAATTGCACGAAGCACATCACGTCATACCCGACTTGCTCACGGTCAACCAGCGCCACATAGCCGCGAATCACGCCGCGACGCTCCAAGCGCTTGATGCGATTATGGACGGCGGGCTGTGATAGATGAATCTTCCGCGCCAGATCAGCCACGCTAACGCGGCCATTGGTCTGTAGTTCATCCAAAATCGCCCGATCCAAATTATCAAAGCCCTGATCCTGTAACGCCTTTTTCATGATCGCCCGCCATCTAATCCACCCGACAGAAGCCCACCACCCGCCGCCCGATTAGCGACGGCGGGCGGCATTGCCCCCCGTCAGCCGGTCAGCCAGCGATGGAACACGGCGTTGAACTCCGCCGCCTTTTCAATATACGGCGTATGACCGCATTCGGCGATGACCACTTCTTCAACCGTCCCGCCCGCGCTCTGATACGCGCTCAACACCGCCCGCGCCTGACTGACCATCGGTTGCGGCGGGAAAACATCCGCGCCCGGCCAGCCCGGAATCGCCCCGATCTGACCGAGCGTGCCCGCGTCGAACAGCGACGCATCGGCCACGATCTGATCGTCCGCGCCGCGAATCCACAGCACCGGCGGCTTATTCGCCAGCGCGTAAAGCCGCTCGACATCATCGCGGTAAAGCGGCGAGAGCATATTGTTCGGGCCGAATTTGCCCGGCGCCGCCATCGGCCAATTCTCCGACGGTTGACTGTCGCCCGCGTAGGCGTCCGCGCCAGTGTGTATCGACAACATCGACGACAGCAAATCCTCCTCACGCGGCGACTTGAACGGCGGCTTCCAGTAGAACGTATTCATGATGGTGCGCGGTGAATTCTGCGAGTCGCCGCGATCTCCGTCAGCAATCGCCTGAACGAAATCCGGGCTGACGATGCCCGCGCCACTGCCCGCGCCGTCCGCGTAATTCAAGCGCCCGTCCTCACCCTGACAGCCGCCGAAGCCATACGGCGAGCCGGGCGCGACCTGCGTCACGCTGAGGATGCGCTCCGCATGATCCATCATGAAGCGCCACAACACCGAGCCGCCCAGCGAATGCCCGACGACGTGCGCCCGTTCAATGTCCAGCGCGTCCAGCAATGCGGCTAGATCGTCGGATAAGTCGCCACAGCCGCGTGTCGCGTCGATCTTGGCCTGCTTATCCGCGCCACCATAGCCGCGATTATCCGCCGCGATGCCGCGAAAGCCTTCCGGCAAGGCCAGCATCGTCTCTTCCCAGAACGTCGCCGACGACACATTGCCATGCACGAATACAACCGGCGTCGCGCCCGCATCGCCGCAGGTCAGCACGCGGGTCGTCAAGCGCGATGTCGTCATCTGTTGTGCGGTAATCCCCGCCATCACATTCGGTTCACTCATCCCGTTTCCGTCCTCTCTCGTCATGCCCGTTTATCGGGTATCTTCCGCGCCGACGAACTGCCGCCGCAGATCACGCTTTAGCACTTTTCCGGCGGCGTTGCGCGGTAATTCATCGAGTAACGCCATCGACTGCGGCACTTTGAACTTCGCCAGATTCGCGGCGCAATGCTCGCGCAATGTCGCTTCGTCCAGTTCTGCGCCCGCCTTCAATACGATGATCGCCTTGCCGGTCTCGCCCCAGCGTTCATCGGGCACGCCGATCACCGCGACATCGGCCACCGCAGGCAATTGAAAGATCACCTGCTCCACCTCCGCCGGATACACGTTTTCGCCACCACTGATGTACATATCTTTATAGCGGTCTACGATGTAAATACAGCCTTCTTCATCCACCATACCGGCATCGCCACTGTGTAGCCAGCGATTGCCGTGCGCGTCGGTGGTGAAGCTCTCGGCGTTGGCGTCCGGCCTCTGCCAGTAATGCGGCGTCACATTCGGCCCACTGATGACCACCTCGCCGACTGCGCCCACCGCCACATCGCGGAAATTCTCGTCTACCACGCGGACGCGGGTATGCAATAGCGGCTTGCCGACCGATGTCGGCTTGACCAGCGCCCGCCGCTTGTCGATCAAGAACGTGGTCGGGCTGGTTTCGGTCATGCCGAAGCCGAGCTGAACCACAATGCCGCGATCCGCGTAACGCTTGAGCAACGTGGCGGGCATCGGCGCACCGCCACACCCCCACGACTCGATACGGCTCAGATCAGCCGCGTCAAATTCTGGATGCTGGCTCATGAATAAATAAATGGACGGCACGCCGAAAGCGTGCGTCACGCCCAGCGCCGGATCGGATAGCGTCCGCAACATCAGACCGGCGTCGAATTCGCGGGCGATGATGCTCGTCCCGCCAGTGTGGATCAACGGATTAGCGTACAGATTCAGCCCGCCGGTGTGGAAGGTCGGCAGGACGCTATAGAACACGCTGTTTTGATTGAGGCCGGTGGGCACGCTGATATTGACCGCGTTCCAGAACGTCATACCGTGCGTGATGACCACGCCTTTCGGGTGGCCGGTGGTGCCCGCCGTGTACATGATGGTCATCGGCGTGTCGTGCGTCGTCTGCGCGTCCATCGCTACCGCGTCGCCCGCGCCGTTGATCGCGTCTTCATATTCATCATGCGCGGACGGGTTGCCGTCCAACTGAATACAGAGCGCGTGATCGTTGATGGCGTGGCGCGTCAATTCCGATATGCGCTCCGCGAAACAGTCGTCATACACGATGCCCTTCACGCCCGCGTCGCTTAGGATGAACGCTAGCTCCGGCTGTGCCAGCCGCCAATTCAACGGGATCATCATCGCGCCCAGCTTGGCACACGCGAATTGAAATTCAAAATACATCACCGAATTTTTAGCGAGGATCGCCAGCCGGTCGCCCGCCGTCGCCCCCCACGCATCGCGGAAATACGCGGCCAGCCGTCCGGCACGCTGGTTCATCTCCGCGAAGGTGAACGAGCGCCCCGTGCCCTGATCGATCATGGCGACTTTATCCGGCGTGCGATCCGCGTGGAAGGCCAGCCAATCAGAAGCTAGAGCGCTCATCGCGCCGCCCCCCAGCGCACCGCTACCGCGCTCCATGTGTAGCCGGTGCCCGCGCCCGCCAGCACGATCAGATCGCCATCTTTGATCTTGCCCTGCGCCAAGCCTAGCTCCAGCGCCAGCACTTGATCGACGCTTTGAACGTGGCCGTAATCTTGCAGATAAACGCTTTGCTCCGGCTGTAAGCCGACGGATTGCAGAATTTGCAGGTAGAAACTGCGCTTCATGTGCGTGATGCCCAGAAACGCGACATCATCCAGCGTCGCGCCGCTTTTCGCCACCGCGTCGCCAATTACGCGCCCGAAGTTGGTCAGCGACGACTCGCCCAGTCGCTCCGCCATGTATTCGGCGTTCTGCACGTCCAACATGCCGTAAACGTCGCCGTTGATCGGGTCGCGTTCGCCCAGCGCGTCCGGCTCGCGGGTCAACATCACCGTTTCCGACAGACTGCCGTCAGTGATGGCTGACGCGCCGAGAATCAGATTGCGCTCCGCGCCGCGCTTCAACACCATCGCCCCCGCCCCCGCGCCAAAATTGAACATGAAGCGGGCGCGTTCATTGCGCGGATGCACCAGATCATTCTCCCGACTGGCGGCGGACAGCAACACGTAATCCAGCGATTCGTCGGCTAGCATCATGCCGCGTGCCGCCTGCATGGCAATCGGCGCACCGGCGCACAGCGCGTACATCTCGAACGCGAAAGCGTTCACCGCGCCGACGTTGTGCTGAATCTTTCCGGCGGCGTTCCACACGATATGGTCTTTGTATTCACTGCCATGAGAGATCACCGCCTTGATGCGCTCCGGCGGGATTCCGGCCGATTCGATGGCGCGGGCGGCGGCGTGGCTCGCCATCTGGCTCACGCTATCGCCGTCTCCGGCGATGTGGCGCTGACGGATGCCCATTTTCTCTTGTAGGATGCTAGCGGGGATGTCTGTTAGGGCGGCGACTTCGGCGGCGGTCTGTACCGTCGGCGGGAAATACGTGCCCGTGCCCACAATGCCTATAGCTGTCATATCTAATTCATTTCCAAAATAAATTTAGTAGTTTGAGACTGTTCAGAAATCAAAGCCTATTGGCGAAGAATAATGTAACACGCGGCGATTCCGGAGGGTATCAGTTCCGTAAAAATTATATGCCATGCCGAACAACACGAACGAAACTGAAGGCGATGCGGCCATCACCTTCAGTTTATAAAGTGGTCGCGGTCAACGCGAACTAGATTTCGACGTAAACTTCGCCATCTTCTTCAACCACATCATAAGATTGGATGGATTGCGGCTTTTTGCCCATCGACATCACCTTACGCACCCAGTCCGGCATCTTCACGCCACTGACGCCGGATACCCAGTCCAGATTGTTGCCAGTGCATAGATCAAACTTGGAGTTATGCCACGGGCAGGTGATCGTGTTGCCCTCAATCTTACCGCCCGCGATGGGTAACGGCAGATGCGAGCAACGATTGACCAGCGCACAGATGCCGTCTTCGGTGCGGACGACGACCAGCACTTTTTCGTCCGCCTTGACTGTCTTGCTTTCTCCGACGACAAAATCCGCCGCCGAGCCGATATGTACACGTTCAGCCATTTTACATGAAGCCTTTCTTCAACAGGTCTGTTGAAATTGACGATCACCACACGCCGGACAATGCCCGACACACCATCTACAACGGGAACGCGACGCCGCTTCCGGTGACGCGCACCGTCACATCCGCGCCGGGTTCACAATCCTCCACCGCGCCCAAACGAGCGACCAGCGTGATACCATTCTCTAGTTTAACACCGACGCGCTGATCGTGTCCGTAATATTCACGCCACAACACGCGCCCCGCCCCCGTCGTGCCAGCATCGGCGGTCAATGGCGACAGGCTCAACGCTTCCGGACGGAGCATCAACATCACCGCGCCCTGCTTCGGTTGTTGCAAGACGACATCGCCCAGCACACACGACGCTCGCTCGCCCACTGCCCGCGCCTGTAGATAATTGCCCTCCCCCACAAACGACGCGACATGGCGATCAATCGGGGCGCGATACACCGCGCTCGGCGTGTCCATCTGCACCACGCGCCCATCGAACATCACCGCCACGCGATCCGACAGACTCAGCGCCTCCTCTTGATCGTGCGTGACGAATAAGCATGTCGTGCCGGTCTGCTTGAGGATGGCGCGGACTTCGCCGCGTAACTGCTCACGGAGCGCCGCATCCAGATTCGAGAACGGCTCGTCCAGCAACACCATATCCGGCGCGGGCGCTAATGCGCGTGCCAGCGCGACGCGCTGTTGTTGCCCGCCGGAAAGCTGATACGGCATCCGCCGGTCATAATACGCCAGCCCGACCATCTCCAGCATTTCCTGAGCGCGGCGATGGCGGGATTTGCGATCCCCGCGCAGGCCGAACGCCACATTATCCAGCACGCTCAAATGCGGGAATAGCGCATAATCCTGAAACACCATCCCCAGACGGCGCTCCTCCGGCGGGACGTGTCGCCCTTCGTCGGCCACCACATGATCTTTAATGCGAATCTTACCGGCGTCCGGACGCTCGAAACCGGCCACCAGTCGCAGAGTGGTACTCTTGCCGCATCCACTCGGGCCGAGAAGCGTCACGAATTCGCCGCGATCAATCCGCATGTCGGCGCGGTCAACCGCCAGCACATCGCCGAAGCGCTTCACCAGCCCGCTACAATTCAAAAGTTGTGTCGTCATCGTTCCTTCCTAAGATCGAGCGTAGCACGCTACGCTTTTACGTGTACAGATTGATTGTTGATTGCGTCGCGCCGTCACACGCCGATTTCCAGCGCGTAGCCGGTCTGTTCGACAAATCGGGCGCAGACCGCCTCTAAAGCGTCAGAATCGGGCGCAGAGGCCAGCGTGACCGACACCGCGCCGCGATCTGTGTGGATGCCCGGCCCTTTGCGTGCCACCCAGCCCGCTTCGCGCAAATACTGGTTGGCGATCTGCAATATTTTCTGCTGGTTGGGGTGCGGATGCACGCGCAACGGATAGCCGGTCTGCTCCGCTAAACGGGTGATCGCCTGCGTGTGACGCTCGCCGATCTGCGGCGAGATGAACGTCAACACGATGGCGTCCTGCTTCAAGCCGACTTTGTACAGCCCGAACGGATCGAGCGCGGCGCGGATCAGGCCGTAAGCCGCGTTAATCTCCATGCGTTCGCGGGTGGTCGTCGGGCGGGCGCTGATGGCGGGCGCGTCGCCGCTTTCGCCGGTGCCGGACGTGATGAGCCGGTAGCCGGTCAGGTCATGATAGGCGGCCTGCAACGCGGGCAGATCATCCACGCCGGATAATTCGACGCCGACTTCGCGCTTGTCCATATAGAACGACGGCCCCTTGACCACCATCGCGCCCGCCGGTAGTAGTTCATGCACCGCTTCACCCAGCGCTTGCTGATTGACGCCGGTATTCAGTCGCAGATTCCAGCCGGTTTGATCCTCTAAATCTTCGATGAGGTCGCCATGAACGCGGGCGGCATAATCGGGAAAATCCACCGTCAGCAACAGTCGGCGGCGGTGAACATCCATGCCGACTTTACGCAGACGCGCATCCGGCGGGAAGGTACTCAGCACCACATCCCGCGCTTGATTCTGCTCCAGTGGTTCGCCCTCACGGGCGCGGTGCGGCAACAATCCGCCCGCTTCCAGCGTCGCGCCATCACCGGCCAGCGCCGCCACCAGCGCCACCAGCGCCTCAAGCTCGGTCAGATCGTCGGGCAGGACGGGCGGCAGAAGATCGGGCGGCATGACCGCCGCGCCCGCCGCGACCAGTTTCTGCCGCCGTGCGAAAGGCAGGAGCGTATCGGCGTAGGGTCTGGCCTTCTTCAACAATTCGCTGACCTGCCCGCGAATGCCCTTGCCGCTTTCGTAGCCTTCCCATTTGCCGAACACCCACAGGAGCGCGTCGGCGGGGTATTGCCGCCCCTTCGCCCCCGCGACTTCCGCCTCGAAGTAGTCATCACCGGCAGAGACCACCACGCCCAGCCGCAAACGCTCGTTGCTATCGCGCAGGGCGACCAGCGAGCCGACCAGATCGGGATACGCCATCATCAGCGCCAGTTGCCGCCGCTTACGGGCGACCTGCTCCGGCGTCCGCACCTGAAAATGATCGCGCCGCCGCCAATCCGCCGCGAAGTAGATGTCGCCTTCGAGCGCGGTCTGCACCTCACGGGCGCGGGTGGCATCGCCCCACCACATCTGCGCCAGTTCCCGCGCCGAGTAGAAATTGCCCGCTTCGCCCTTCAGCGCCTCCCACAGCGCCGCCGGATCAAGCGCGGCGGTCTGTGTGCCGCCCGCCTTCTGCCCGCCCGCCAGCGCCCACGGGCGCTTCGGGAAGCCGAATTGTTTGGTCTGGCCGATCTTCGGCGTGATGACGCGATGCCCGCGCTGACGCAACGCGCTAGCGACGCTGTGCCGCGCCCCATGATCGCCATGCACCAGCATGATCGCCTCCGCGCCGAACGTCTCCGCCATGTTGACCAGCTCCATCTCGTCAGCGTGCGCGGAAAGCGAGTATGTGTCCACATGGCAACGCACCGAAACCGGCTTGCCGTCAATCTTGATCGTCACCGACTCGCCGGTCTGGTCGGCGGATTGCCGCTTGCGGAGCATCTCCTGTAAACGGCGTCCGGGCGCTTCTTCATCCTGATAGCCGGTCAGGAAAATCGCGTTCCGGGAATGCGGCGCCATCTGCTTGGCGTAAGCGACGGACGCGCCGCCGGTCAACATGCCGCTACTGGCGACGATCACGCACGGCTCATCCGAATTCGCCACCTGTTCGCGCATGGCGGCGCTGGTCACCGGACGCACCTTCTTGCGGAAGAATAGCGGGTCCTCACCGGCGGAACGCACCGTCGAGCGCGGCAGGAGATCGTCAAATGTGGCGTACCCCTGACACACCGAGCGCACCATGCCATCGACATAAACCGGCGCGTCGAATACGTCACGATAAGCCAGAATGATCTGTAATATCTCCTGCGAGCGTCCCAGCGCGAACGCCGGAATCAACGCCTTGCCGCCGTTGTCGGTCACCGCCTTCAGCGATTCGATCAGGCGCTTCTCTTCGGCGTCGCGGTTGGCGTGCAATTTACCGCCGTAAGTGCTTTCCATCACCAGCGCATCGGCTTTGATGTTGGGGATGGCGGCGCTGACGACGGCGCGTTGATCGTTCAGCGATACGTCGCCGGTCATGACCAGCGTGCCCTCCTCGCTCTCGATGACCAGCATCGCCGCGCCCGCGATGTGGCCTGCCGGATGAAACGTAACCTGCAACGCCTCGCCCAGCTTGACCGCCTGATGAAATTCCACCGTCTGGAACGCCGCCATCAGCCGATCCGACGCCACCTCATCGAAGATCGGCAATTCGCCTTCTTCGTCTTGCCGCGTCTTCATGATGCGCTGGGCGTCCTTCTGCAAGATGCGCGTCAAGACCTGCGTCGGGCGCGTCGCCATGACCGGCACATGCGGGTATTGCTCCATCACCAACGGCAAAGCGCCGGTGTGGTCGGTGTGGGCGTGCGTGACCAGAATCACATCCGGGCCGCCCGCCTCCGTGATGCGTTGCAAATCGGGCAGTTGGTCGTTCTGGATGCCGCGATTACTGCGCGGCGAGATGCGAATGCCCGCGTCGATCAAAAGCCGCTTTCCGGCGATTTCTACCAGCGTACTACTCGCGCCGACTTCATCAGCGCCCCCTAAAAATGTCAAGCGCATAGCGATAACTCCTTCAGAATCAAAAACAGAGCGCTTCTTAAAGATAGCGCCCTGTCATCGTTTTAATCAAGTTCAATCATGCCGGTTGATCGTCGGGACGATCAGGCCGCCGTTAGTCGTTGGTGCGCGGGTCGAGCGCGTCGCGGATGCCGTCGCCGATGATATACATCGCCAGCACCATGATCGAGATCAACAAGCCGGGGAACACCACCAGATGCGAACCGCGCACGAAGAACGTCTGCGCGTTGGTCAGCATGTTGCCCCATGTCGGCGTCGGCGGTTGCACGCCCAAGCCTAGATAACTGAGTGAGGCTTCGATCAGCAACAGCACGCCGATGTCAATCGCCAGCGTCACCACCACAATCGAGATCAGATTGGGGAAGATGTGCATGAACATGATCCGCAAATCCGACGCGCCAATCGAACGCGCACTGACCACGAACTCGCGTTCTCGCAAGGCCAGCGTCTCGCCACGTACCAGACGGGTTGTGCCCGTCCAGCCTAATAAACCTAAGATCAAGATCAACGTCTCCGGGCCGGGACGCAACACCGCCGCCACGATCAACAACAGGAACAACTGCGGGATCGAGTTCAGCGTGGTGATGAACCACATGATGATGTCGTCCACCACGCCGCCATAGAAGCCGGTGACGATGCCCACCGATACGCCGATGACCAGCGATAGGATGGCGGCGGCCAGCGCGATTGACATCGAGATGCGGCCAGCATACGCCAGACGCGCCAACTGATCGCGGCCTAGATCGTCCGTGCCCAGAAAGTATTTACCGCTATCAATCGGCAGGAATACCTGATCGCTAGTGGAGCGATAGCTAACGTTCAGCGTGCTCTCGATCAACGGGGCGGATAGCGCGAACAGCACCAGCAACAGCAACAAGAACAACATCGACAGCGTGAGGTAGTCGCGGCCAAGACGATACAGCGCTTTCGTATAAAGCGACTGCCCCTTGATCTCCTGTGCGCCTTCCAGACTGACCACGCCTTGATCGTCCAGCACGCCTTTGAACATGCGCTCTTTTAGCGGCGGGGACTTGCGCGGCAAGACCGCCTGTACCACGTACAGCACAAAGCCGAACAGCGCCACCCAGAAGCCGATCTGCAACGCGCCGCTAACTTGCTCTAGCGGGTATTTGCTGAAGAAGAAATAGAAGTAGCCCAACCCCATCACGCCGAAGAAGAACTGCGCCCAGCGCGTCGCCTTGCGCCACGACGGGACGAACATCCCGAAGAACGCCAGAAACAGACCGGCCACCAGCGCGATCATCGGGAAGGCGATGGTGATGGTGATGAATTCGGTGTAGTAGGCATCGTTCAGCATTTCAACGCCGGTGAACGTGCGCTGACCTTCCAGAAAGAGCGACGCTAGCGGCTCTTCCGGAAAGACATTATGTGTGGAGAATACCGGCCTTTGCATCGCGGAGAAGATCGCGCCGGTTGGCTGTGGCAAGCCCGCCGTCGCGCCGAACAACTCCGGGCGCACGTCCGGACGCTCCAGCCATGGCAGGAACAGGAAGCCCACCGCCACGATCAACGCGCCGACTAGAACGATAATGTCCGGTATCGAGAAAGGTGATAATTTCTTATCCTGCGTATCGTCAACCACTGCTCGCATCTAAAAAGCCCCTTCTTAAGAAAACCGGATACGCGGGTCAATCAGCGCGTATAGAATATCGGACAAAATATAGCCTAAGATCGTCGCAACCGAACCGATCACCACGAAGGCCATCACGAACGGATAATCCAGACTGATGATCGCCTGCAATCCCTGACGCCCCAATCCCGGCCACGAGAAGATTTGCTCGGTGATGACCGAACCACTCAACAGGCCGGTGATCGTCGGGCCTAAGAAGGTGGCAATGGGGATCATCGCGTTACGCGCCCCGTGCCGGAACCACACCATGCGCGACGACAACCCTTTAGCGTGCGCGGTGCGGATGTAGTCCTGCCCGATCACGTCCAGCATCGAAGTCCGCATATAACGCGAATAACCGGCGATGTACACCGTGCCCAGCGTGAACACCGGCATAATCATGTATTCCAGCCGTTCGTATATCGGCGGGCAACCACCACCGCCCCGCGCAAGGCTGGCCGTCGGCGAACATCGTTGCGACGTGGGCAACCAGCCCAGCCACGACGCGAATATCAAAATCAAAATCAAGCCCAGCCAGAAATTGGGGATCGCGTTGAAGACCACCGCGAAGACTCGCGTCACGTTATCGAACGTGCCGCCCCGTCGGATCGCCGCGATGATGCCAATCGGTATGCCGAAGAACAACCCCAACGCTAGCGCCGCGATCATTAATTCCAGCGTGGGTAAAATGAACTGGCCGATCATCTCAATCACCGGACGGCGGCTCCGCACGAAAGACTGACCGAAATCGCCGCGCAAGATACCCTGTCGGCTACCCCAGGAGTCCGGCTCGCCGTCGCCGCTCAGGTCACGTTGTCGCCAGTCGTCACCGATCAACCAGTGAACGTACTGCACCACCCACGGGTCATCCAGCCCCCATAGCCGTTCCAGTCGTTCGCGCTCGCCTTGCGGCAAGCTGGGGTCAAACGCCAGAATCGCGGCCGGGCCGCCCGGCGCGGCGGACATGATGAAATAAGACAATAACGTAATACCAAAAAAAGTCGGGATCGCTTGGATCAAGCGTCGGATGATATATCGAAACATATTTTACTCCAAAAGGTCGTCCCGCAGACGTTCACAGGCTCACCACGAGCCAGATATTGACGCCCCAGTATAGCAAAAAAAAACCGGTGATGCTTGAGTAACTTTTAACCAATTATTACGGCGATGCAATGACGCCAATACACAAGTCGTCGTCCGCACCTCTGCCGCGCCGCGTTGGTGATATGCCGGTGGGCGTTGTGTCCGATGCAATGGATATAAAAAGCGCCGGAGGGGATGCCTCCGGCGCTCGGTATTGCTATGGTCTAGCGCAAAACTAGATTAGTTCTGCACGGTCCACTCGGTCACGTTCCACCACAGCGCGGCGGGGTACGGATCGAAGCCCTGAACCTCGTCACGGGCGGCGTAGAAGCCGTCCTGCGTGAACAGCCAGATGTAGGGCATCTCTTCTTGCATGATTTCCTGCATCTGATAGTACAGTTCCGCACGGTCTTCGAGGACACAGCCCGGGCTGGTCAGCGCTTGCTGTTCCAGCTCGAAGTATTCTTCGTTGTAGAACGAGGTGAAGTTGAAGCCACTGCCCGGCACGTCGGCTTCGGCGCCGAAGAGCTGAACGGTGTTGGGATCATCCGGGTAGCCGTTACGCCAGCCGAGGATGAAGCTGTCGAAGGTCTGGCCGTCCATCACGTCCAACAGGGTGTTGAAGTCGATGGTCTGGAAGTCAACTTCGATGCCGAGGCGACCCAGTTCGTCCTGAACCAGCTGGCCGATGGCCTCGCGGCGGGTGTTGCCGGAGTTGGTCAGCAGTTCGAACGCCATCGGGGAGCCTTCAAAGCTCTCGTCAACTTCAGTGGCATACAGACAGCCACGGCAGGTCATCACGTCGTCTTCCAGCACCCAGCCAGCGTCAGCCAGCAGTTCAATCGCCAGTTCAACGTCGTATTCACGCGGCGGCAGGTCGCTGTTATACGCCCAGCTCTGCGGGATGATGTGCGCGGTCATGCGCGAACCTTCACCGAACACGGCGGTTTCGATCATGGTGTCCACGTCGATGGCGTGCGCCAGCGCCTGGCGAACCAGAACATCACCGAAGATCGGGTGCAGACCCTGATCGATGCGGTTGCCGTCCTCGTCCAACGCCGGTTGCGGGTTGGTCGGGTCAGCTAAATTCAAGCCAACATAGTCCCAGGTGTTACCGGGGTATTCGTAAGCCTGCACGTCCGGCGCGGCGCGGATGTCGTCGCGGCGGTTCACCGGCGGGCTTTCCAGCACGTTGATTTCACCGACCAGCAACTGCTCGACCTGAACGGTCTGGTCAGCCGACACAACCTGCACGAGGCCGAACGGCGCAACGAAGCCCAACGGGGCGAATTCGTAGTCGTCGTCACCCAGCAAGCTGGTGGTTTGGCCGGGGATGCTCTCGAAGAAGGAGAACGGGCCGCTGGTTACAGTCGGGGCCAGATTCCATTCCAGCGTCACCAGACCGTCGAAGCCAACTTCTTCAATGAAATCAGCGTAGACATGCGACGGCAGAACGTTCAGCGAACCGGCACGCAACAGCGCGGTACATTCCGGCCCGGCGAAGGTGACTTCTAGTGTGAAGTCGTCAATCACCTGCACGTCGTCAATCACGGAGAGCAGGAACGCGCCCGGATGGTTGACTTCCGGCGTGTTAATCAATTCCCAGTCCAGCGCCACGTCGTTCGCGGTGATCGGCGTGCCGTCGCTCCAGGTCAGGTTGTCACGCAGGAAGAAGGTGTAAACGAGGTTATCGTCGGATACTTCCCAGTCTTCGGCCAGCGCACCATCGGCACCCGGAACAATCTGGGCAACTTCCGGATCGACGCCAACCAGACCAATGTACATACGGCCTACCATCTCGTTACAAGCGGTATCCGTGCAGAAAATCTGGCTGAAGGTGTCGGGGCCGCTACCAAATGTAGAGGTGATGATAACGCCGCCATCTTCGCCCGGATCCTCGGTCAAGTCTTGCGCCGCAACTGAAGTGACCAGCGCGGCCACGAGAGCCATGACCATCGTGGCGATTGCCAAACGGACAAAATTCTTCATACTTCGTTCTCCTTAAAAAAAATCGGTATGCCTCAAACGTAAAGTGTACCGGAAGTTTTTCCATGTGAGGTTATAACAGGTCTGGTACACCTAACGAACCAATGCCATCATGCCCACCATCTCGATTATTCGAGATATGCGCATAATACCCGTTCGCCGTTAGGTTGTTATTGTAGCGTTAAACGGACGAAGATACAAATGATTCATGTCCAAAATGCACAAAATATCGCTTTATCGCGTTTATTCGCCCGTTATCGCGCTTATTCGTCGGTTTGATCGACCAGCGCTTTGATCTGTTTCTGGATGCTGGTCAATAGTTTAAGCGTCATCTCCAGCCCGAAGCGCTGATCTTCCGGCTTGGCTTCGATGTCGGCGATGCGCTGGCGGTATGTGGCCTCCGCCCGCAGAAGATCGGCGTATTTCTTGGCGGCTTCCGCGTCCAGATGCGGCGGCGGCTCGGCGCTGAATTCTTCGATGGTGCGTTCGGCGCGGGCGCTCTCGCCCATGCGTACCGGCGCGAACGGCACATCGTTCTTGCCCTCCGGCTTGACTGCTTCGCCTGCTGATGAGGGCGCGGCTTGCTCCTTCTTCTTGGCGTTGGCTTCTAACTGCTTACGCCGGTTCTCGTCGCTCTTCTGCTTGGCGATCTCTTTGCGTTGTTGCGCCTCTTGCGTCTGCTTCACCATCGTTTCGAGTTCGCGGCGGCGCTCTTGTTTGTGTATCTTTCGGGTGATCGCTCGCGTCGCAAACACCACAATATCGGATGTCTCCGCGTCATACGCCGCAAACCCTTCGATGTGAAGCTCGTCTTTGGGGTCTTTCTGAATGGCGGCTTCGGCGGTTTCATATTGTTCTGAGTTGACGATCACCGTGTACGGCATCGCTTTATCGCCCGGATCAGGTACACCTCGCGGCATATTCGGGATTTTGTCGAGATCGTGTTGCATACGCAGGATGACCAGATTTTCGCGCCGTTCCGTTGACTTAGGATGTCCTTGCAAGATGATCTTCACGTCCGATACCTCTCCCTGCTCCTGATTTTTCAAATTATGGATGACCTCTGCGCGATCATCCCATGTGAAAGCGGGAAATTGCGCTTCAGATTTGGCGCGTTTAAGTTTCGACACGTCACCGCGAGCGAAAATCAACAGGCCTTCATTGCGGGTCAGGCGTTCCCGCGCCAACCGGAAGAACACGCCGCCGATTGTGCGCCGTCTGTCGCCCTTCGCGGTCATCATGCCGCCCTGCGCCTCGATCTGTAGCGTATCGGCCAGCACTTCACGGATGAAGTCCTCGCCACGCATTCGCACCAATGCCGCAATCTGTCCGTACGGTTTACGATCTTTTTCGCCCAGCGTATTGGCAACCTCAGAGGCGACCTTGCGAATCTGCATCTCCTCCGGGCTGTACACCTCTTTTCTGGACGGTGTCTTGCCGCGTCGTTTCTGTTTGGGTTTATCTTGGGACACACTTCCCCCCTATTCATGCTGACTATCACGCGACGGTTGAAATGACCGACCAGCGCGGGCAAATAGATATCACCACCATTATAGCGCGATGACCGGCCAACCGGCAGGCGTGCATCGCGTCGTTTGTGCGCGGTCCTCAGAAGGATATACGACAAGATTAACATAAATTCCGACGGAAAACCAATTTATCGGCGATTGCGCCCTTGCGCCCTGACTTGACGTTCTGTGCGATGGGATATATCGTGACAGTGGGTTTAACCGCCCTTCGCGCACAGTCAAATTGCAACGAACAGGATGAATTATGTCATCACCTGATCCGGATTCACGCCGACAGCATATCACCGAGCACGGGCAAAAAATCCTTGCGATCTTGCAGACACAGCGCAATCGCTGGCTGACACGCGGGCAAATCGCGGCGGCGCTGGGTAAACGGCGGCTCACCCCGTATGATATTACCTTGCTGGAGCTTTTCGTCGATGAAGGCTTCATCCAATCCCGTCAGCAAAAGGGGTATTCCCGTGAGGGCTTTCGCTGGCTGTACGGCATATTTGACGATCCCCCACCGGATGAGAATCCATAAACGCGGGCGCAATCGGTTTTGGACACAATACATTGTGCCCCTACAATCCAGAAGAAAATCTGTAGGGGCGTAGCGTACTACGCCCACCCACACAGAAAGCGAGAGCATGTTCAGACGATTATTCACGCGAGAAAATCTGTACGCAGTTGCGTTATGCCTGCTGGCTATCTGGCTTTTGATCGTCACGACGGATAGCGCCCCGCAGTGGATTTATCAGGCATTTTGAGCACGTTATGATTATTCAGATATTGCTGGAAATCGCCGGATTTGCCTACATCGCGGCTAGCGCCTTCGTCCTGCTGTACGTGCTGGCCTATACCGTGCTCTTGCTGATCTACGTGACGCATCGCCGCGCCGATCCACCGCCGCCCACCGTCCCGCCGGAGGGGTGGCCGTCGGTCACGATTCAGCTTCCGATCTACAACGAGGCGCACGTCGTCGAGCGCTTATTGCACGCTTGCGCCGCGCTGGATTACCCGCCGGATAAACTGCACATTCAAATATTGGACGACTCCACCGACCACACCACCGACTTGATCGCCGATGTGCTGGCCGATCTGCGCCGCTACAACGTGCGCCGCGATAACATCCACCATATTCGGCGGGCGGAACGCACCGGTTACAAAGCGGGCGCGTTGGCCTACGGTCTGCGCGATGTGACGACGGATTGCGTCGCCATCTTCGACGCCGACTTCGTGCCCGCGCCGGATTTCCTGCGGCGCACCCTGCCCTATTTCAGCGCTGACCGGCATTTAGCGATGGTGCAAACGCGCTGGAGCCACCTCAACCATGACACCAACTGGCTGACCCGCGCCCAGTCGCTCAACATCGACGCGCATTTCGCCGTCGAGCAAGTCGCCCGCAATCGTGGCGGACTGCCGATGTCGATGAACGGCACCGGCGCGGTTTGGCGCGTATCCGCGATCAACGCGGCAGGCGGCTGGTCTGCGCTCACCCTCACCGAAGATTTAGACCTGTCCTATCGCGCCCTGTTACGCGGCTGGCGCTTTCTGTATCTGCGTGATGTGGCCGTGCCCGGCGAATTGCCGCCGCAGGTGCAAGCCTACAAGACGCAACAAGCACGCTGGGCGACGGGTAGCACGCAATGTTTACGGCGACATCTGCACGACCTGCTGACCAGCCCGCGCCATAACGCCCTGCAAAAGTTCATGGGCTTGACCCATCTCGGCCAATATCTGATCCAGCCGGTTTTGCTGTGCCTGTTCTTACTCGCGCCGCCGCTATTGCTCGGCGGCTTCTTCCAGCGCTTACCAGCGCCCGGCATCCTATCGCTATTCGGCATCATCCCGCCGTTGTTGATCGCGTGCGGGCAGGCCGCGCTATATGACGATTGGCCGCGCCGCCTGCTGTACTTTCCGGCGCAATTGCTGGTCGGAGTGGCCGTTGTGCTCAGTAACAGCGTCGCCGTCCTGCGCGTGTTCCTGCCCGCCCAGCAGACGGATGAATTCAAACGGACGCCCAAGTTTCGCGTCACCGCCCACCGCGAAAACTGGACGACCAGCCACTACCGGCTGACGATGGATGGCGTCACCTTCTTTGAGGGCTTGCTGACGGTGTATGCGCTGGGCGGGGTGTGGATCGCGCTGGCGCATCTGCCCGCCTTCGCGCCGTACATGCTGACTTATGCCGTCGCTTTCGGCGTCTTCGCCGCGTGGAATCTGTACCAGACCGCGCATTGACCCGCGCCGAAAGTTAGAACAGATGTCTAATCAGGTTTGGAATCTGTTATAGTTTTTGATTTAAGCGTTGTTTGTTTTGTTCTATCCGTTGCGGAATCTGACAGGGTGATGTATATTGTGGAAAGCGCGTTGATTATGCTGTGGTGCGATTATCTGGGGATTAATTAGCACATAGACCTATAAAAAGAATTGACGTGCTGTATTACCCAGCACGCCATCGCACAACAATCTATGTCAGAATAGACATAGATCATAACACAGAATGGCGATTTTGACTAGCGGTTGCGACAAGATTTAACATTCTGTATAGATGCACTATAAATGCAATCTACCGGCGCGGCGCTTGAGAGCAATCAGCGATCCGCGATGAGATAACCGACAAGCGTAATTTTAGATGATTGTTTAGAGGACGTGACGACATGACGGAAAAACGATGACCAACACAGCCAGCGACTGACGTTTGGTGCGAGTCCAGATCGCAAACAAATTCGGTCAGTATTGGCCACAGTTGCACTCTTGTGTGGGGTATAAAAAAAGCAAAGCCCGTAATTCGTGTGGTTTCGCCGCCAAACAGAATTACGGGCGGGCATCCGGCATCGCGAACCCACGCACGAGAGACAGCTTTAGCTGATAACTATCGAAAGTGATTGCGGTTATCCGAACCGGTTTTAGCGGCTCGGACGCCGGACATCCAAACTACGTTGTTTTGAACGTTTGTGTGTATTACCGCACCCTGAAAGTGAGGTTTAACGCACACAAATTACTACTACGAGTATAGCGCTCAAAAGGCTGTTTGGCAACACGTTTTTCCCGTGTAGAAAGGCGGGATAACGATGTCTAATCTGCTACACACAACCACCGACATCCGGCAGAATCTAGCGGCGTTGCAGGCGCTCGGATGGTCACTGATACCGCTCAACGGTGGTTTGATGCGCGGCGCGGAGAAAGCGCCCGCGTTGCGCTCATGGGCGGTTTACATGCGCCGCCAGCCCACCCCCGCCGAATATGACCAATGGCTCAATCACGACTATTTCAGCGCGTATGGCGTGGTGTTAGGCCGCGCTTCCGGCGTGGTCGTGGTAGACATCGACAGCGACGAAATCGGCGACGCCTTCCGCGACGCCTTCCCCGATCTGCTCGATACCTTCACGGTGCGCTCCGGCAATCGCGGCCTGCCGCACTACTACTACGCCATCGGCGATCTGACGGTGCGCGGCCAGCAGACGCTCGGCATCGAATTGCGCGGCGATGGTCAATATGTCGTCGCGCCCAATACGCGCATCAATGGCAAGGTGTGGGCGGTTGTCAACGGTGCGCCGCCCAAAAAACTCACAGAAGCCGATTTAAGCCGCATTTCGCGCTTTATCAGTACAATCAGGCGCAAAACGCCAGAAAACGCCGGAAATCGCGCCACAGCGCCGGATTCAGCGCCCGTAGACCTGACTCCTGACCTACTCAACCGCGATTCGGTATCATTGGGCGATCTGCGACGGCTGTATCAGCATCTCGCGCCGCGCATCGGACGCAACAACGCGCTGTTCACCTGTGCCCGCTATGGGCGCGATGTTGGCTACGGTGAGTTTCAAGTTTGCGACGCGCTGACGCCCGATCATGTGGCGCAACCGCCGAATGGCGATCACCCGCCGGAAGCCGCCACCCGCCGCCACGCCGAAGCCGAACGCACTATCCGTAGCGCGTTCAGTCAAGCGCCGCGTCCGCGTCCCGCCAAGCCGCGAACCGAACCGGAGCAACTGCCCAACAGCGCCCGCGAGTCTTTGCTGGCGCGGGGCTGGTCGAATGTCGCCCGCATGTTGGACGGCTTGCTTCTGCTCGGTGTGGAAGCCGGACGCCTGCTCAACGCCCCGGAAGTTTACCGCCTGCTCGCGCCGCACGGCGTCGGACGCAATGCGATCTACGCGGCGGTGCGCTTGCTGAAATCTCTCCCTCCCCGCACCCCACCCTCTAAATATGCTAACGCTGTTAAGCGCTACGCGGATGAGACCAAACAATGCCTGTTTGGTAGGGTAGCAGAGCCGGTAAAAAATCGACGCGGCAGGCCGCATCTGTGCTTCGTGATGCCGTCGATCACCGCGCTATGCGATGCGCTCGGCGTGCCCTTGCGCGGCGCGGATACTATCGCGCCCGACGACCTACGCACGCCCGCCGCGTACCGCGCCGCCCTGCACACCGCATTGATCCGCCGTGCGCCCGGACAGTACGCCCGCCACTGGCAAGCGCGACGGCTGAACGTCAGCCCGACCACCTGCCGCCGCTATGAACGTGCGTGCGGGGTGATGGCGACGCCGTGCTACCACGAGACACCATTGAGTCAGCGCGGGGTGAATGCCGCCTTGTCTGATACGCCGATATGGGGTCAATTTCTGCTGACGGAAAAGGGCAAGCGTTACCCGCCGCGCCGTGAGATCGCCCGCCGTGAATTACGCGCCGGACGCCGCGTGTCGTTGCTGTCGCAACAGCCCAACCATTACCGGATCGCCGACCAGCCCGCCGCGATGCCGCCCGCGCCGATTCCGGCGACGCCACACCCGCCGCAATCGCTGTTCCACCACATCGCCGCGCCGCCCGTCAATTCTGCACCGACGCCATCCGTCGCACGCGATCAGAACGCGCCCGCACCCGCGCTCGATGGCGCATGGCGCGGTGGAGTCATCCCGCCGCGAACGTTCCGCCCGTCCACACCGCAACCGGCGCCGGAGGCCGCGCCGCAGTCGGCAAATGATGGCATGGCCGAACGACTGTACAGCGCATTGCGGGCGCTTGATCCGGCGCACGCGGTCACGCGCCGGACGGCGCAAAAGTGGGTCGAAAAATATGGCGGGCGGCTGGTCGATTGGGGGGTGCGCTCGTTGCAAAAATCAGTCGATGGCGGGCGCTCGATTCGCAATCCGGCGGGCTATCTGGCGGTGTGGTTGCGGGCACATGCGAAGTATCGTGATAAGTGATTTCGGGAGTGATAAGTGGTTTTCGGAGTAATCCGGCTTGCCCTACCCCACCGCCCGCCCTACCCGCTATTCAGGCGAAGATTCAGGCGGGGGAGGCGTGAATCCGGCGGTCATCCGCGCTGATGGGGTAGGGGTGGGGCGGGGCACTTATCACGGAGTAATCCGGCGATAGGGCGGGCGCTCAGGAGTCTAGCTTGCGGATGATTCGCTCCTGTTCATCCACCCAGTCGCGCAGTTCCGCCAGCGTCTTGAGCGCCTGCTGGTTGGACTGTTTTTTGCCCTTGCCAGCTTGCTTCATCATCCGCAAGACCAGCGTGAAATGACGGCGCGTGCCGGGCTCGGTGGGTGGCGCTTTGCGCTTGGTCTGGCCGGACTGAATCCGAACGTTCTTTACATGAATAATCTCGCGGAAGCGCTGGATCGCCTTATCGACATCCTGTCTGGCGATGCCGTAAAGTTCTTCCAATATTTCCTCCGACAGATTGTAATCATCCGCGCCGCGCCATATCTCATGCGGCAGGCGTAGGAAGTGGCGCAGGCGCGTTAAAACCGACGGGCTGTTGATGCCCAGCGCGTTGAGCAACTGCTCCCGCGAGCCATACGGCGACGCCATCTCCGCGACCTGTGCGTAATAATCCTGCTCGTTTTCAAACGCGGAAAACGGGCGAAAGTTTTCCATGCCGCGCAAGTCCATCATCAACACCGCGAACTGCCGCGCCTTGCCGATGCCGTTGAGATCGTCGCGGGCGTTGTTCTCGCTGGCTTGCCGCCACACGTCGAATTTTTCCACCACCCGCGCCGGAATCGTATCCCATTCTTCGCGCTCATCAGGCCGCCCGTCGTGGCCGTCAAACCACGCATGGAGCAGGTGATAGGCCAGCCAGCGACGCTCGCCGGTTTCCAGCCGGTAGCGGCTGTTTTTGCCCTGCTCAACCGTCACCGGATTAATCAGCCCGTCGCGGCGGATGCTGGCCGCTAGCATGGTGATCTGTAGCAGGCTACGCTCTAGCGGCCCGGATGCTTCGTGCGTGGCGTCTTCGTCGGCTGTGCGTTCGGTCTGCCCGCTTTCCAGATACGCGCCCAGATCAAACGGCAGTTCGTCCTTGCCCGCCGCTTCGCCGCGCTCGCGCTGGACTTCGCCCCACCACACCATGAACAGCGCTTTGACGCCTTTTGGATCGCCGTCCCATGCGGTGCGGATGCTGGAGGGAATGGTGCGGCGCGGCTGGGCGAGATCGGGCTGAATGTCGAAGATGGACACCGGCTTGGCGATGATGCGTTGCTGATTCGGCGCGATGTTCAGGCCGTAGCCCTGCGCGGTCACATCGCGCAAAGACGACGACGCATTGCGCCCTTCGTCGGTGGTCTGGTCAGTCCATGCCGCCCCTTGCTGACGGCGTTGCTCGCGCTTAGACATAGCTGATCTCCCGGATGGCGCGGTCTACCGCGCCCCATGCTTCATGCGCGGCCTGACTGTTCGGCGCGACGCTGAACACCGGACGGCGGAGCGTGTTGGCTTCGCTCCATGTGATGCGTAACGATAGCGGGTCCCATACCTGATTGCCGAAGCGCCCGCGTAGTTCGTTCAGGTTCTCGCTGTGTTCAACCGTCTTGGCGCGGTACATCGTCGGCACGATGCCCAGCGTGTGGATCATGCGTCCGGTCTGCGCTTTGCGATTCTCCGCGAAGCTCTCATGATGCTTCATGGTTTTCATCAACCCTTGCAGGCTGAACGTCTCGCACAGCGTCGGGTACAGGATCGCGTCCGTCGCGAGATAGATCGCGCCGTGCAAAAGCGAGGGCGTCGGCGATGTGTCGAACACCACCACGTCGATACTGTCTTCCAGTTCCGCCAGCCGGTCATAGATGGCGTAGGCGTCGTCGATCTTCTGCGCGATCAGCTGTGTCTCGCCGTTGCCCGGCAACATCGCCAGAAGTCCTTTAGCGGGGGTGTCCGGCGGCTCGTACATCTCCGCCGGAAGCACGCGCAACAGATCGTTCCAGTTGGCTTGACGCACCAGCAAATCATAAAATCCGGGCGCTTCCGGCAGGCCGAGTCCGGCGGTGGCGTTGGCTTGCGCGTCAGCGTCGATCAACAGGGTGCGATAACCGCGAACCGCCAGCCCCGCCGCCAGATGCATGGCGATGGTCGTCTTGCCGACGCCGCCTTTTTCATTCAACAAAGAGATTACTTTCATGGCATTTTTTCCAGTTTTTAACGCGGAAAGTTGTCCCTATTCTAACCGTTCGGCGCGATTTCGGGCAAGGTAGCGGCGGGACGTATCGCGTCGAAATTGCCATCCGCCGGTCAGATATTCGTAGGGGCGGGATATATCCCGCCCGAATCCCATACAAAAAAGGGCGTAGCACGCTACGCCCCTACACATTTTTCGGTTGATTGACCGCCCGTGCTTTTATTCGTAACGCAGGACGTTCAACGGCTTTTCGCCGGATGCACCCCACGCGGTTGTCAGCGCCGCGATGATCGCCACGACGATACACAGGCTCATCAGCAGGAAGGCGACGCCGAACGGGATGACATCCAGTGGTAGCGCGATGCTGGTCGATAGCGCGATCAGCGTCAGCAGGCCGGTACCCACGCCCAGCAGACCGCCGACCAATCCCAGCAGGCCATTTTCCAGCAACAGCATCAGCAGGACGCGCTCACGTTGCAGGCCGACAGCTTTCATCACCGCGATCTCTTTGCGGCGTTCCAGCGTCGCCAGCGCTACCGAGTTAGCGATCACCACGCCGCCCACCACCAGACCGAGTATTGCGACCAGCGTCGGGAAGGCGCGGAATTGATCCAGCAGGACGTTAATCAGCCGTTCCAGATTGCGCGTGTCGAACAAGAACGTGCCCGGTACATCGCTCAGCGCCCGCCGCACCACGTTGACATCCTCCGGCGCGATAGCCGCCGAGAAGTTGATGTCGTCCGGTTGCAAGCCGGTTTCGCTCATCGCCTCCCACGCGACGCTGATCGACGCGACCGACGTATCCAGACTGAAGCCGAACGGGTCGTATTCGCTGATACCGACCACCTCAAACAGCAATTCACGCGCATTGACGCGGAAGATCAGCACATCGCCCACCGCGATCAATCCGGTTTTCGTGTACTCGGTTTCGGGCACCACCATCGGGATATGCTCGCCGCGTGGCGCTTCGTCCAGATTCACGCCCGCGATGATCGGCGTATCCGGCAGTTGATCGACGGTGTAGGCGCCGATGTAGCCCATCGCAAAGTCATCGAACGGCTGTTGACCATTAGGCAACTGCGCGTTCATCTGCTCGCGGCTGAGGCGCGTGCCGTCCACCCGTACCGCGCCGCCGAATTGCACATTGCTGTAGGTGCGCGTCACGCTGAAGCTGGTCACTTCTTCGCTATCGCGCAGGATTTGCTCGATGCGCTCGTTACCGCGTGGCATCACCGATTGGATGATGACCGGTTGCGCGTTCTCGTCGGTCAACAGGCTGTTGAGCAGGTTGGAGAAACTATCCGCGAATAGCGTGATGGTACTCAACGAGAACACCGCCACCACCAGCGCCAGCAACGTCACCGCGCCGCGCCGCTTGGAAGCCAGCAGTTGCCGCTTCGATAGCTTGACATCGACCACGCCAAACGATGGCAGGAAGCGCCCGACCAGCCAGATCAACACCCACAGCGTCACGAAGATGATACCCGCCGCGACGAACGCACCGGCCACGACGCCCAGTGCGATCAAGAATTGCGTGCCGAGAATGGTCTGCGCGATGAACGCCAGCACGATCACCATTCCGGCCAGCGTGATTATCGTGGCGAAGCAACCGGCACGCGGCATGACCACATCATCGGGGCGCAACACCACGCCCGGGCGCACCCGTCCGGCGCTCAGCGTCGGCAGGAAGCCGAAGACGGTTGTCACCAGCGTGCCGACGATCAAGCCATTGACCACCGCCGACGGCGCGATCACAAACTCGATGCCCTGACGCAATACGCCTTCCGCCGATGCCCGCAGGACGAACACCATCAACCAGCCCAACACCACGCCCAGCACACTACCGATCACGCCCATGATGAACGCCTGTGTCAGGAATAGCCATGTGACCTGATTGCCTTGCAAGCCCAGCGTCTTGAGCACGGCGATTTCCACCGTGCGCCGCCGCACCACGACCTGCATCGTGTTGATGATGCCGACGCTACCCAGCAACAGGCCGAGCAAGCCCATCACCGTGACCAGCGTATCCAGATTTTCGGCGATCTCGCTATTCTGTCGCCGCAGGTCTTCGGTCGTGGTCTGCGCCATATACGGGAAGTTGCGCCACATGAAAAGCGACACATCCTCGACGCGCTCCACGTCATTCACCCGCAAGAACATTTGATCTACTAAAAGCGGCACATCGCCGAACGTATCCAGCGCCGCCGAGTCGATGTAGTAATACATGCCGAACAGCCCGTATTGAAAACCGTCGATCAGATTACGGATTTCGGTATCGGTCGGCACAACACCGAGCAGGGTGAATTCGCCGTTCGAGCCGTCCAGCGTCAGCGTGTGGCCGACTTCGGCTTCCAGCGCCCGCGCCGCATCGCGGGAGACGACGATGCCGTGCCGTTCGCCGTTATGCGCGACGAAGGCTTCCGCCAGCGTGCGCCCATCATCCAGCACGATCTCCGCGTAAAACGGATATACCGCCGGATCGGTCACGATGGGGGAGAAGTTGGACTCCAATATGCCGGTATCCTCGTTGATGACGTTGACGCCCGGCCCGTTGCCGATAAACACCTGACCGAAATCGGCCAGACGCATCCGGAAGGTGACATCGACCAGATCGCCGAATTCGTCTTGCAGGCTGGCGGTCATTGCCTCTAGCCCGACCTGACTGAGCCGCTCCTCCGTGACGCCGAAGCCGCCGAACGTTTGTTCAAGCGCATCGAAGAATCCGGCTTCGCGGTCACGTTCGATAGCGCGGTTACGCTCTTCCGGCGTCACGCGCTCGTCGATCTCTTCTTCCTCTTCGCCGAATGTCGGCCCGGCGAAGGTGAAGCCCTCATAGCTGGCGCTGATGTCGCCCAGATTTTGCTCCTGCAAGTTGCCGGTCAGCGTGCCTTCGATCATCACGGCCAGCGTCTGCAAGCTGACGATGGCGGCCACGCCCGCGCCGATGCACAGCAGGGCGAAGAAAGTACGCTGGGCGTTCACCCGCATATCGTTGAGCGAGTGCTTGAAATAGAAACGCAGTTTTTCGATCATGTTAGGTCGTCCGTTCGTCGTGTTAGTCGGCGCTGACGGCGAAGTGCGTGCCGGTAGCGGTGCGTATATCATCCGTTTCGTCTGTGATCGCGCCATCAACCAGCGTGATGAGGCGCTCGGTCAGTCCGGCCACGCCCATGTCGTGCGTCACCAGAATGACGGTGGTATTCATGTCGCGCTGAACATCTTTGAGCGCCTGCATCACCATGCCGCTAGACTCGGTGTCCAGATTGCCCGTCGGCTCGTCGCCGACCAGTATCGCCGGATCATTGGCGAGGGCGCGGGCGATGGCGACGCGCTGTTGTTGCCCGCCGGATAGCTGGGTAGGGCGGTGTCCCATGCGATCACCCAGCCCTAGCATGTCCAGCAATTCCCGCGCTCGCTTGTGCGGGTTGACTTTGCGCTTGGCGGCGAATTGCACCGGCAACGCGACGTTCTCCAGCGCGGTCAATGTCGGGATCAGGTTGAACGACTGGAACACGAAGCCGATTTTCTCATTACGGATGCGCGTCAGCTTGCGCTCGTTCAGGCGGGTGATGTCCACACCGTCGATCTCCACCGTGCCCGATGTCGGCGTATCCAGCCCGCTAATGATGCCCAGCAAGGTCGATTTACCGCTACCGGATGGGCCGATGATGCCGATGAATTCACCGCGCTTGATTTCAAAGCTGACCCCGCGCAGGGCGTCCACTGTCATCTCGCCGGACTTAAAGCGCTTGGTCAGGTCAGTTGTACGTAGTACGATGTCATTTTTGCTCATTGTTTCTAATCGCTCCCCTGTAATGTTTCTGGTTATTCAGTTCATGAGACTATTACGTGGGGATCGCTTGTCCGGTTGCATGGTGCGTAGTCCCCCGCACAGGCGTTATAATGGCTTTTTCTGATCGCAAAATCTTAGGGGAGATGATCGCCATGAAGAATCGCCGCTTTTTATTGCTGATATGGTGCGCCGCGCTGATGGCTGGATGGGTTATGCCTGTCCATGCGGAGGCGCAACCGGCCATTGATCCCGGCCAGATACGCGAACGTATCGGTCTGGTCAGCTATCTGGAAAACTTCTCGCCGCACGTCCGCCCGATAGACACTTTCAACAACTGGGATAACAGCATCGTGCGGGCGGTGCAGGGCGCGGCACTATCACCGGATGGCGCTCAGGTGGCGTGGTACGGCGACATCAATCAGCGCGTCGCTAATTTGCCCGCCGATGTATTGTGCTTGCACACCTTCGCCCGTCTGGAAACGTTCTGCCAGCTTTTGCCGTCCAGTCTGGATGACCTTAGCCCGTTGCGCTGGTCGGATGATGCCCGCTTCATCTTCTTCACCGATGAGCGCATCAACAGCGCCGCGAATCCCGACATCTGGGTGTTCTCCGTCGATGAGATGCTCCTGCTGAACATCACCAACGCGCAACCGCCCGCCAATGCCGAGCCAGCCGCCGCGCCGCATTTCGCGCCGACGTGGGACCCGTTCAATCAACGGCTGTTCTTCATCCGCCACACCAATCCCGGCCAGGACCCGCCGATCTGGGAATTGCACCACGTCACCGCCGACCAGCTAGACGACGCCTTCGCCGCGTACCGCCTGACGCTGAGCGAATCCGCGCAAGCCCGCGCCGATGAGCTGGCCGGGACGCTGGACGGGCGGCGCGATGTGGTCGAGACGCGCCGCGAAGAAGTCGAGAACTTCGGCACGTCGTCCATCGGCATGACCGGCCTGCGCGATATTCCGTCGTGGGCGCTGGAAGGCGCTCTGCTGGAATACGCTGTCGCCGACATGGAACAGAACGCGATGCCCGCCATCGAGCCGAACTTCGTCGGCATGGTGTCCGGCGTGGCGACCGGTTCGCGCATCGTGGACACCTACCGCGAGCATCTGATCGCGCCGACGCACAGCGACGTGGGCGGCCTGCTGATGCTGGTCGCGCTGAATAACGTCGTCGATCCGTTGCAGGGCGGCGTCGCGCTGATCGACCTGACATCGGGCGGCCTGATCCCGCTTTTGACGGTGGGCAATATCATCAGCGCCGAGCCGGACTGGGTGCAGAGCTTCACCCTGACCGGCGCCCAATGGACGAACGATAGCACCGGCGTGCTGTTCGGCGCACGTGTGGAAGGGCAGACCGCCAGCTATGGCAATCTGTATCACTTCAGCCTGACCACCGGCGCGTTAAATCCGTTGATTAACTACGGCGAACTGGCGAGCGAAGGCGCGTTCTTCCAGACCGACGCACCGGCGCTGACCGCCGATAGCGCGGTGCTGTTGCCGACGGATGATGTGCTGTACTTCAACCGGAGCAGGCGCGATACGCTGTACATCGTGCCGGTGCCGCCGCCCGCACGCGGTAGCGAGCCGTCCATCCTGCCATTGACGCAGACGCTATCACAACAGCGCCGCCTGCCGAGCAGTATCGGCGTTGATGGCGACACGCTGTACGTCTTGATTGACTATAACCTGCTCATCATCCGCTAGGCGCGGGCAGGGTAGGGCGCGGGCGCAATGACATTAGACCATATCGCTTTGATGGTGGGCGCGGGCGTGCTGTACGCGCTCATCGTTCCGGCGCGGTGGCGCGGCTGGGTTTTGCTGGTCGCCAGCATCGGCGCGGTGTACTGGCTACAACCGGCGCTCAATGTGCGCTGGATGGATTACGCCTTGCCGACGCTGACTCTAGTCATCGCGCTGGTGGGGTGGGCGGCGACGCGCCCGCGCCAAGTCGCCATCACCGGCGAAGATCGGCTGGTGGTCTTGCTGGTCGTCGCCGTCGCGCTGTTGATCGCCGCCACGCGGACGGTCAACGTGCCGTTCGCGCTCACGTCGCGCCCGCCGCCGTTTGATGTGGTGCTGGTCGGCGCGGTGATCGCCGGTGCGCTGGTGTTGGCCGTCGCCCGCCTGCCACAATCCCGCGCATCGGCTGGCCTGCTGACCGCGTTGATCGGCCTGTTCATCGTCATCAAAACTGATCCGTTCATCACGGCGGTTAGCGCGTTCATCCGTGAGCGCGTCGGGCAAGCGCCGGAGCTGGCCTCCCCGCTTGATCTGGGCTGGCTGGGCTTCTCTTACGTCGCTTTCCGGCTGATTCACACCATCCGCGACCGGCAAAGCGGCAAATTGCCCGCGCTCAGTCTGCGCCAATATCTGACGTTCATCATCTTCTTCCCCGCGCTGACCGCCGGGCCGATTGACCGCGCCGAGCGCCATCTGCGCGACGACGAAGCGCTGGCCGATATGCGCCGCTACGATGCGGATCGCTTCGCGGAGGCGGGCGGGCGCATCGCTTCCGGCCTGTTCAAGAAATTCATCATCGCGGATAGTCTGGCCGCTTTCAGCCTGAGCGCGGTCACGGTGGAGCAGGCGACGACAACCGGCGGTATGTGGCTGTTGCTGTATGCCTACACCTTGCGGCTGTTCTTCGACTTTAGCGGCTACACCGACATCGCCATCGGCATCGGGCTATTGTTCGGCTTCAAACTGCCGGAGAACTTCAACCGGCCATATCTCAAGCCCAACCTGACCGCGTTCTGGCAAAGCTGGCACATCACGCTCAGTAATTGGGTGCGCTTCTACGTGTTCATGCCATTGACGCGGGCGCTGTTGCGCCGACGCTGGCCGAATCAGGCGGTCATCCTGTGCGGCACGCTGGCGACCATGCTCATCATCGGGCTATGGCATGGCGTGACGTGGCCGTTTTTCATCTGGGGACTGTGGCACGGCGTCGGGCTGTTCGCGCATAAAGTCTGGACGGATCGCACACGCGGATGGTACCGCGATTTGCGCGGGCGTCCGCGTCTGGCTCAGCTATGGCATGGCGTCGGCGTGGCGATCACGTTTCACTTCGTCGCGCTGGGGTGGGTGTGGTTCGCTCTGCCGCGTACCGATCAGGCCATCGGCGCGTTTGCGCTTTTGTTTGGCATCGCGTCATGATATGATAGAGGCGTTATTATCAAGATTTTTTGCATGAGCGTTTGAAAGAATGCAAAAGTCTTTTTTGGTTCTTTTTCTACAGAAAAAAGAACGAAGAAGATTAATCTCACTTGATTAACCCATGACGAGATTGAAAAGAGACTTATCGCTATGGCCGAAAACATCAAACCGCCGACGACAACCACCGACCAGCAGACCACCCGCAACGCCGAAAACGCGCTGGGGCTGGCGCTGTTTTTCTCCGGCGCACGCTGTCTGTTGATCTACGCTTTTCTGCCGTTCGTGTTGCCGGTCATCGGCCTGACCAGTGGCGTCGCGGCGGGGATCGGGCTAGCGATCAACACCGTCGCTATCGGCGCGATCGTGTACAGCCTGCGGACGTTCTGGCGTATCGACTATAAATACAAATGGCATTATCTACCGTTGGCGGCTTTCGCGCTGGCCTTGCTGACCAGCTTCGTCGTCATGGACTTCGCCGCGTTAATCGGCATTTAGCGCCGTTATTCCAGTAAATTGGCGCGTAGCGCGTCGATGTTGGCTTGCGGCACGCCCGCATAATCACGCACGTAGGACTCCACCGAGCCGTAACGGGTGCGGATGTGGTCGAGCGCCGCCCGCATGGTGTCCGCTTCGGCCACCAGCAACGGCCACAGGTCATCAGCCTCTATCCCCAGCAAGCGAAAACGCCCGATAGCGTTCACCGTGAAGGCGTGATAATCGTCGTAATGGTGATTGCTCAGCGTATAGTCGGCGATGATCGTCTGCTCCGGCACGCCCAACAATGACAAAATCAACGCGGTGGCGACGCCGGTGCGGTCTTTGCCCGCCGTGCAGTGTATCAACATCGGCAAATTGTCAGCGTCAGCGACATAGTTGATGATCGTGGCGAAGATCGACGGGTTATCGTCGATTATCATTTCGCGGTAAGCATTGCTCAGTATGTTGCGTAGTTTCGCCGTGTTGAACAGGATCGCCCGCAATTGCTCGCGGTGGTCGGATTCCATGTGTACCGGCAGAGCATGACGGGCGACATCGGCAGGCAGAACATACGGCGCGGCCTCCGATTCTTTCTCGCTCCGCAGATCGCACACCAGCTTAACGCCCATCGTGCCCAGCGTGGCGCGTCCGTCGGCGTTCATCACATCCAGCTTGCCGCTACGATACACGCGCCCGCGCCTGACCGTCCGCCCGTCGGCGGTGCGGTAGCCGCCAATGTCGCGGAAGTTGACCACATGCGCCACATCGAGAAAGCGCTCGCCGCCGTCGTGTGCATCATCGGGCAGGGGAACGATCAAGCTCGCCGCCGCCGGATACGCGATGCGCGACTTGCGCCAGCGTCGCCACGGCGTACCCAGCACCGCCGCCATTATCAACAAAAACCAGCGTATCATCCTGACTGTGCCTCACTCACTAGACGCTATGCGCCATACGAAAGGGTGATTCAAAATCGCTAAGATGTGGCAATTCGCGGTCTTTCTCCGATAGTAGCGGCGTGGTCGTCGGCCAGCTAAAGCCAATCGTCGGATCATCCCAGATGATGCCGCCGTTGGCCTGCGGCGTGTAGTCGTTATCGACTTTGTAATGCACCAGCGCGGTCTCGCTGAGCGTGTAGAAAGCGTGCGCGAAGCCACGCGGGATGTATAGCATCTTGCGGTTTTCGTCGGTCAGTTGCACCGCGACATGCTGGCCGAAAGTGGCCGAATCCGTCCGTAAATCGACGATAACATCCAGAATCGCGCCCTTGATGACGCGCACCAGCTTCGACTCGGTGTGTGGCGGCAGTTGAAAATGAAAGCCGCGCAGGACGCCGCGCACCGAAAGCGATTGGTTATCCTGCACCCAGTCCGTCGCCAATCCCTGACCGGCGAAGGCCTGACGCTGGTAGGGCACGGTGAAGTAACCGCGCTCGTCGGGGAATAGCGGCGGGGTAATCAATGTCGCGCCGGAGAGGGGGAGTTTTTCAAATTGCATGGTTTTTTATCCTGTGTGGGTTGCTACAAAAATGCGCCACGTCGCGCCTGTTGATTATGTTTTGGGCGGGCGCAACACGTCCGGCGCCGCCTGTGCGATTTCAGACGGCGGTCAATAAGATTGGGCGGTGCGGCGTCACGACGATGCTATGCTCGAATTGCGCCACAAGGCCGCCGCGCTTGGTCTTGAGCGTCCAGCCGTCCGGCATGGTCTTGATGTGGCGATCCCCGTAAGACAGGAACGGCTCTAGCGTGATGACCATGCCATCTTTGAGCGGCTGGCGGGCGTGCCGGTTGTAATAGTGCGGCACGGACGGCTTCTCGTGGATGCCGCGCCCGATGCCGTGCCCGCCCAGTTCGCGGATGACTTCCAGCCCGTGCTGGCGGGCGTGTTCTTCTACCGCTTTGCCGATGGCGTTGATCGGCACACCAGCCCGCGCCGCGTCGATGGCGATTTCTAGCGCTTGCTCGGTGGCGGCGAGTAGCTTCTGCGCTTTATCGCTGACCGGTGGCACCGCAAAACTGCGGCCGGTGTCGCCCCAATAGCCGTCTTTTTCGGCGGATACGTCGATGTTGACCAGATCGCCCGCCTGTATCACGCGATCACCCGGGATGCCGTGCGCCGCTTCGTCGTTAACGCTGATGCAGGTGTGGCCGGGAAACTTATAGGCCAGTATCGGCGCGGAGCGTGCCCGCTTCTTCTTGAGGTAGGCCGCGCCGATTTCGTCTAGCTCGCGGGTGGTGATGCCGGGTTTGAGATGTTGCGCCATGTAATACATCGTCTCCGCGCATATCCGGCCAATGGTCATCAATCCTTTCAGGTCGCGCTCGTTCTCAATCGTCATCGCTTCGCCTCACTCGCTCGATTCAAACAATAGATTGACCACCGCCATATTTCCCATCAGGGCGGCGGTGCGCGTCCGTAGCAGATCGCCCGCATCGGTGACGGCGGTCAGCGTGCCGTCCTTCTCGATGATGCTGACGCGCTGGAAGCCGAACGCCAGCACATCGTCAATCGCCGCCACCGGATCAAGGCCGGACGCGCTGAGCGCCTGCGGGTTGTACTCCATGATGAGCGCCAGTCCGGGCGAACGCTGGATCGTCTCGCGCATCCCGCGCAGGGCGCTCATCTCCGCGCCTTCGATGTCCATTTTCACCACGTTGACGCGCTCGATTCCCAGTTCCTCAAGGCAACGGTCAACGGTGGCGGTTCGCACCGTGAATTTCTCCACCGGCATATCGCGTGCCAGACGCGGCGCGATGTCGCCCGCGCCCGCGCCCGATCTCTGCAAATCGCGCAGGGATTCGTCATAGTGCAAGGAGCCGCTAGCCGACATCATCAGATAATCGTACAGTTCGGCGGTGCCTTCGCTATCGGAGACCGCCACGCTGACGACGGTCACATTGCCCGCGCCCGCGATGTTGCGTGTCAGCGTTTGCGCGGTGCGCGGGTGCGGCTCGAAGCAGATCACGCGGCCGCCGTCGCCGACCTGTGCCGAGAAGCGCCGCGCATAATAGCCGATGTGCGCCCCAATATCGAGAACCACCATGCCGGGCTTCACCAGTCGCTCGACCTGCACCAGCGTCTCTTTCTCGTGCTGGCCGGTCAGCAATTCCAGCCGGAACCAGAACGGATCATCCGGCATCGTCTCCAGCCGCTTGACGCGCTCCAGCAACGGCAGGGCGGTGCGCGTCAGTAGCCAGTGGATACCGGCATGGATCGGGCGCACCCGTTTGAATGTGCGGCGGTACAGCGTCAGCGCGGAGTCGAAGAAGTTGCTCATGGGCGTGTCTCTCTTGTACGGTATAGGCCGGGATCAACGGCAGAACACATCGCGCCGGTCGCCAACTGCCGCGCCAGAAAATCCGCGACGCGGCGGGCGACGGTGGACGGCTGGCGCAGGGCGTCCTGATGGTTGATGGTGCAGGTGGTGATGTGCGGTTGGACGGCCAGCCAGCCGCGCACCTTGTCCAGATGCGCGTGATATTCGGCTTCCGCCCGTGCGCTATCCATCGGGCGCGGGGCGATCATCGCCGCCTGTGAGCGCACCACTTCGCCGACATCGCGCCACATGAAGATGACGCGGTAATCGTAATCCGGCGGCAGGTAAAACAGCAACGGCGACACGATCTTGACCGCCTTGCCGGTGGCGGAGCGCATCCAGTCCGCGCCATCTTGCTTCAGGCGTTTCACCGGCTGATATTCGTAGTAGCCACGCGGGTTATGCTGGTCGGCGTGGCGGATGTCGTCGGTCAGCAACGGCACGCCGCCCGCACGGAGCATCTGCATCATCAACGACGTGCCACTGCGCGGCAGGCCGGAGACGACGATCACCGGTTCTGCGGATTTGCGGCGGTTAAATAAACGCATCATCGCCCGCCGCCGCGTTGAATAGCTCGGATTCCAGCCGCCGTAATTGCGTCATCTGTGGCGGCATAATGCTGATGAATGGCCGCGTGCGGCGGATGGTCGCCAGCGCTTCGTCTAACGTCATGCCGGTGCTCATCAGGTAGGCCGCCGCCATCGTCGGCGCTCGTCCGACGCCGCCCGCGCAGTGAATGTACACTTTGCCATCGTCAACGATGGCCTGCTTGATGAAGGCGATGCCCTCATGCAGATGTTCCAGCGAGGGCGCGTCGTCGTCGATGGTGGGCAGATGGCAATAGTGGGGCAGGGCAAGGCCGTGTTCGGCGTCGTCGAACTCGATGCGTAGATTGACGCCGTGCGTGATGCCGTGCTTTTGCAGATGTGCCATGCCGCGCTTGTTATACTGCGGCCCGACGTACAATTGCGGTGTGATCTTGCTATAGCGCAGGGTGGGGACGCCGGTCAGCTTGGCCGCGCCGCGTCCGTAAACCCAGATTGCGGTTGTCTTGATGCCCTGTTCGCGCAGGCGTCGCGTGACGATGCCCACGCCTTTCTGGATGAACCGAATCGGTTTTTGCATGTTTTTTCTTGTCTGATTATCCGGCTAAAAACAAGCGCATTCTATCACAATTGCGCCCGCAATACACGAATCAAGCCCTCACCCTCAATCCCTCTCCCAAACACCGCTATGCGGCTGGCAGATGGCGACAAAATCAATTGACCAACAGCCGCCCACCATTCACCGGATGCGATCATATCGCATTCAGCAGAGGTTAACGTGCGTCGCTGATTATCAACATACACAATTCAAACAATCAGCCGAAGGAGTGCCACCGATGGTCAAACGTATTCAACCCCAGCCCGGACAGGAATCGGTGTGGGATTATCCGCGCCCGCCGAAGCTGGTCAAGACCGAGAAGCGCGTCCGCGTGGTTTTCAACGGTGTCACCATCGCCGATAGCGTGAACGCTTACCGCCTGCTGGAAACCAGCCACCCGCCCGCGTATTACATCCCGCCCGCCGACGTGCAGACCGCGCATCTGACCGCCACCGAGCGCCGGACGATGTGCGAATTCAAGGGCGCGGCCAAATACTGGACGATCACCGTCGGCGAGCGTGCCGCGCAAAATGCCGCGTGGAGCTATCCGCAACCGGTGGCGACGTATTCCGCCATCGCGGATTATCTGTGCTTTTATGCCAGCCAGATGGACGCCTGCTTCGTCGGTGATGAGCAGGTGCAGGCGCAGGCGGGCGATTTTTACGGCGGTTGGATCACGTCCGATGTCGTCGGCCCGTTCAAAGGCGGCGCGGGGACGTGGGGTTGGTGATGCCGCCCGCCGTTCCCGCAAATGATTCTTCGCTGTATCCCGCCGGAAAACACGAAAAATACACCATTAAGAGGCGGTTCTTGCGGTGCATGAATTATCGTTATAGAATTGGGCATAAGGTTTGATTAAGGTTAGATTACATGACAGCTACCATTCCCATACTGAGCAGTAAAACGGTTAACGCGCACTTCGACACGCAAACGGGCGTTCTGTTTGTTTCCTACTATGGCGTGCTGGATGCTTCGACATCGGGCAACCTGTACCAGTGGATTGAACAGATGAAAGATGTGGTCGATAGTCATGGCGTGCGCGGTCTGGTCTTTGACCTGCGGAAGGTGGTGCGCTTCAAGCGCGATAATCTGTACACCGCCGCCGAGCAAAGCCAGCGCCTCAGCGAACAATTGGATCATCGCATCTATCCCATCGCCTTGATCGTCGGCAATTACTATCAAGAGCAGATGGCGAAGGTCACACTGCTGGTCACGCATGATTCCGAGCGCCGCGAGATCGTGCGCTCAATGGAAGAAGCGCTGACCTACATCGGCTCATGGTACGCTCGAAATTAGGCGGCGATGCTCAGCGCTCTGATATTTGATCTGGATGGCGTGATTACCGCCGCTTCCGCCGAATTCCATTATCTAAGCTGGCGGCGTCTGGCGGATGAGGAGGGCATCGCCTTCACCCGCGCCGATGGCGAACACCTGCGCGGCATCAACCGCGCCGAAAGCCTAACCCGTTTCCTCAACGGGCACACGGTCACCGCGACGCAAAGGCAAGACTATCTTCAGCGCAAACAGCGCTACTATCTCGAACTGCTACAACAAATGACGGCGGCGGATCGCTTGCCGGGCGTGGCGGCGCTTTTGGATCAAGCGCGGTCTGCCGGTGTCAAGCTGGCGGTGGCTTCGGCCAGCCGCAACGTACGCGCCGTTCTGCAAAAGCTCCAGCTTGATGACTATTTCGACGTGATCGGTGATCCGTCGTGCGTGGTCAACCCCAAACCGGCACCGGACATCTTCCTGTGGACGGCGGGCTACTTGCGCGTCAGCGTGCGGGAGGTGGTCGTGCTGGAAGATTCGGCGGAGAGCGTCCGCACCGCCATCGACGCCGGTTTCCGCACGGTGGGCGTCGGTGTTGCGTCTGCCGATCTGATGGTTTATGATTTATCTGACATTAATCTTGATCGTCTGGCGGCGTTGTGCGTGCCGGTTGAGAGATAACCACATCGCGCCCTCACCTTAAACGATCCTTAACATGGTTATATTGTTTCGGTAAATCATTTAGGTTAAAGTAGCTGACGTTATTCAAAAAAAATTGACTCCAACCGCGTTCATGTAGTCAATAAGGGATATTCGTTGACGACTACTGATCTTCAAGATAAGGGTCCCCGCGCTGTAATTGATCCGCTAGCGCCGCCGACGGTGGCTAACTGGCAAAGTGTGGGGGACGATCCGGCGGTGCGGCGGCGCTTTGCTTTGCCGCGCAACATCAAATGGAACGTCGTGCGGGAGAACATCACCGGCTACATCTTCGTTAGTCCGGCGTTACTTCTGATTTTCCTGTTCGGCATTTTCCCCATCGGCTACGCCATTTACATGAGCATCAATCAGTGGATCATCCGGCGCGGTGTTTCGCTGTGTGAAGTGCCTATCGCACGCGGCGCAGAACCGGCGACTGATCCGCTAGGAATCTTGCGCCAGTGTTTGCGCCATTACGAGATGAGCATTCTGGGCAGTTGGAACGGGGTAGCGGTAGCTACGCTCGGTTTTACAACGCTGTTCATCGTGTATTGGATGTGGGTGAACGCCTTCCAGAAGAAAACAAACGGCGCTCGGCTTTTAGTCGGGCGCTTTGTTATCAGCGTGATTTTAGGGCTGGCGCTTTTCGTGGCGGTGCGCGAAGGCGCGTGGGATTGGCCGGTGTTGCTGGTCATCTCGTGGGTGACGGTGGCGGGCGTTTTCTGGTTCTCCGCTACCACGCATCGGCCACGCTTTGAGGAGACGCCGACGCCCGTCGAGCAGACGATCACGCGGGTTTTCCGCTTCTTGATCGGCGGGGCGGTGGGGGCGCTGTTGCTGGTGGCGGCGGTGATCGCGCTGGTCGGCGTGGTCTTGCTGTTGCAGGCGTTCTCCTTCGCGGCGCTGATGGCGGCTTATGTCGGCTTCTTGATGTTGCTGGCGGTGTTGCTGTTCTTCACACAGGATAACGAAAACCTGCGCGAATCGGGCATCACGCCGCGCATGGAGCAGATTTTACAATTGTCCCTGCGCGTGTTCGGCGTGTTCATCCTCGCTAACCTGACGCTGGTCACCGGCATCGGCATCGGCTTGAATCTGCTGGGCGCTGATCTGACGTGGCCGGTAGCTATCGCGCTGGCTTATGCGGTGTTGATCGTGCTGGGGTTGCTGGGCATCCCGTTCAACACCTACGTGCTGGGCGATGATGTGGTGCGCCTGCGCGGGTATGTTTTCCTGTTGCTGGCGGTGTTCACGGTGATCGCCCTGCGCGGGGTACGGCTGGAAGAACAAACCTACCACGCCAAACAATTCATAGACGCCGGTCTGCTGGTGGTCGGCGTGGTGTTGAACGCGGTGCAGTGGACATCGCTGGTGTTCTTCTACTTCGGCCTGTTGTTGATGCTGGTGGCGTATCGCATCTGGGTAGATGCGTTCAAGCCGGATTCGCGGCGCATGTTGGCGCGGTGGATGGTGGCGCTGGCTCTGCTGGCGATCAGCTTCGCGGTGATCTCCTTCGGCTGGAACGACATGACTAGCGATCTAGCCCGCCGTGATCGGTTGTTCTTGCGCGGTCTGGAAATCACCGTTTATTATGCGTTCGGCAGTATCCCGCTTCAGCTTATGCTCGGCCTGTTGCTGGCGTATGTGTTGTTCCAGAACATACAGGGCAAGCAGACGTTCCGCATGATCTTCTTCATCCCGTATGTGACGCCCGCAGTCGCGGCGGCGGTGGTCTTTCAGCGCATCTTCACCGGAAGCGAAGTCGCGCTGATGAACAGTTTCCTGTCGTCCATCGACGCGCAGACTTATCGCTGGGTGAACGAGCCGCGCCCGTTCATGAACGTGGTGTTCGGCACGGAGTTAACCGGCTTCATGGCCGGGCCGAGTATGGCGCTGGTCTCGGTGGTTATTCTCGGCATCTGGACGTATACCGGCTATAACGCCATCATCTTTCTGGCCGGTCTGGGAGGCATCCCGGGCGACCTGTACGAAGCGGCCAAAGTGGACGGCGCGAGCCAGTGGCATCTGTTCCGTTATATCACGTTGCCGCTCCTGTCGCCGATCACGTTTTATCTATCTCTGCTGGGCTTCATCGGCACGTTTCAGGCGTTTAACACGCTGTTCGTCATGCGAACGCCTTCCGCCGGTGGCACGCTGGATACTGCCGGTCTGGTCATTTACGATACATTCCGCGACCAGACCAATTACGGCGTGGCCGCCGCACAAGCGATTGTGCTATTCCTCGTCATTCTCATCATGACGCAACTACAGCGAAACGTATTTGAAAAGAGGGTGTTCTATGGCTGATGCGACGCTAGCAACCAGAAGGCGGGCGTTGCCGTCTTTGCACGGGGCGGCGGCGATGGCCGATCTGTTCACCATCGTTTGTGCGCTCGTGCTGATCGTCACCGCCGTGTATCTGGCCGCTATTGAGGGCGTGTTGGGCGTCAATATCAATCTGGCGATCACCGCGTTAGCCGGTGTCGGGCTGGGCTTGTTCGGGCTGTATTTCCCGCGTTATAGTCGCTGGTCGTCAATCGTGGCGGCGGTGGTCGGCCTGAACGCGATCCTGTACTACATGGATGTTTACTCCAACGCTTGCCGCTTCAATCTGGAAATGACGGTTGCGTTCTGGGTGTCGGCGGTGGCGGCGGGTGGCCTGTTTACGCAGGTGTTTTTCTCGCGCAAATTACCGACTCTGCATTCGCGCTCGACCAGCAAGGCCAGCACCAACGGCGACGCCGCCAAGATTCGCTCGCGGGTGGCGACGGGTAGCATCGTGATGTACACCGTGATGATCGTGCTATCGTTCATCGCGCTGGTGCCGTTCTTCTGGATGATCTCGACATCGTTCATGACGCTCGGCGAGACGATCAACCGCATCTGGGTGCCGCAAGAAGCGCAGGTCTGCAATTATTACACCGCATGGAATTCGGTGCGCTTCAACGTGTATTTCCAGAACAGCGTCATCATCGCGGTCTTCACCATCACCGGCTTGCTGTCGGTTTCGGTGTTGTCGGCTTATGCCTTCGCTAAAATCAACTTCGTCGGGCGTAACCTGATCTTCACGCTGGTTCTGGCGACGCTGATGGTGCCCGATATCGTGGTGATGATCCCCAACTATCTGACGATTAGCGGCCAGATTTTCCCGATCCCGATGTCGATGACTAATTTCCCGTTCTTCGAGATCGGCATGGGGCGCGGCTTTAGCTGGATCGACACCTTACCGGCGCTGTCGGTGCCGTTCATGGGGCACGCCTTCAGCATCTTCTTGTTGCGCCAATTCTTCATACAGATTCCGCATGAGCTATGGGAAGCGGCGCGTATCGACGGGGCGGGGCATTTCCGCTTTCTGGTGCAGATCGTCGTGCCGATGAGCCGTCCGGCGATCCTCACGGTGACGCTACTGGCTTTCATCGGTTCGTGGAATGCGTTGCTGTGGCCGTTGCTGGTCACCCGCGATCCGCTAGAATGGCGGCCGATCTCTTATGGTTTGCAGGCGTTTAACGATGAAGCGGGCACGCAGACGCATCTATTGACCGCCGCCGCGTTCATCACCATCATGCCGATGCTGGCGCTGTACTTCGTGACGCAAAAATCGTTCACGGAAGGCATCGCTACCACCGGCCTCAAAGGTTAAGGCAGTTTTGAGGGAGTGCGCGGCGCGGTTTGGCCGTACACGTTGGCACCTCTTTGAAGTAAATGTGCAGTTCTATCAGTATGTGTTCTCTATCAGGAGGAAAGAAGTACAGATGAAAAAACTAAGCGTTGTTTTAACCCTCGTCATCGCTGTGATGGCGATGGCTGTCGCGCCTGTCTTCGGTCAGGATCGTGACTATGACGCCATTGATCCGGCTGAATTGGAAGGTCAGGTCGTCACGTTCTGGCACCAGCACAGCGGCTTCCGCGAAGTACAGTTGAACGTGCTGATCGCGGTCTTTAACGATCCGGACATCACCGGCGAAGAGTTGATCGCGGCTTCTGGTTATGCCGGTACGGATGCCGACGAGCGCGAGCGCCTGCAGGCTATCGCCGACGCGGTGCGCGACTATGCCCGCGAATACAACCCGTTTGGCATCATCGTCAACCCCTCCAATCAGGGCGGCTATGGTGACATCTTCTCCAAGATGACGACGGAATTGGCCGCCGGTGGTAGCGAACTGCCGAGCCTCGTCGTCGCCTACCAGAACCAGTCCGCCACCTATCAGGTGGTTGATGGCCTGATCGACATGACCCCGCTCGTCGAAAGCCCGATCTGGGGCTTGGCCGAAGAAGACATCGCTGACTTCTTCCCGGGCTTCTGGGCGCAGGACATCTTCCCGACATTCGACAACATGCGTCTGGCCTTCCCGCCGAATCGCTCGATGGAAGTGATGTACTACAACATCGACTGGCTGGCGGAACTGGCCGAAGCTGGCGCGATCAGCTTCGACGGCCCGCCGACCACGCCGGAGCAATTCGCTGAGGCCGCTTGTGCCGCCGTCGAGAACCCGTTCAGCGGTGCCACCGGCGCGGAGTCGCCGTTGGGCTACCAGCTCAGCATGGATGCTAGCCGTTTCGCTTCGTGGACGTTCGCCTTCGGTGGCGACATCTTCGACTATGACGCGGTGCAGTACAGCCTCGACAGCGACGCCGCCGTCGAAGCGATCAGCTTCCTGCGTGACCTGTTCGATCAAGGCTGTGCCGGTGAAGTCTTCGAGCGCTTCGGCGATCAGGCCAACTTCGGCGCGGGTACCACCCTGTTCACCGTCGGTTCTAGCTCCGGTCTGCCGTTCTACGGTAACGCGGTAGACGCCGGTGCCGGTCATGCGTGGAGCGTGGCCGCTATCCCGCATGTCACCGAACAGCCGGTGCAGAACGTGTATGGCGCTTCGGTCAGCATCCCCGTCACCGATCCGGTGCAGGAGCTGGCGACATGGCTATTCCTGAAGTTCTACACCGACCCGTTCGTGAACGCGGTCTGGGCGGAATCCAGCAACTACTTCCCGGTGCGTATCAGCTCCGCCGAAAGCATGGACAGCTACTTCGAGGCGAATCCGGCCTATGCCACCGCTTTCGAGCTGTTGCCGTTCGTGCGTGCCGAGCCGCCGGTGCCGGGCTATGATCCCGTGCGTAACGAGATGGCTTCCGTGATGCAGGCCGCCACAACCAGCAGTGACCCGCGTCCGGTGGCGGAGATTCTGGCCGACCTGAACGAAGTCGCCAACGAGCAGTTGGAAATTTCGTCGGCTGGTCTGGACCTCATCATCGACTGACGTAACCATCAAACTTCAGGGGCGTAGCACGCTACCCCCTGATGATCTGATGATGTGACACAAAAAGGGGATGGCCTACGCGGTCATCCCCTTTTGCGTTTATGTGGTGTGATTGCCGGTTATTTCTTCTTGCCGTTGCGCCCGACGCTGACCGGAATTTGACGCGGTTGCACTTCCGGCGTCTTGGGCAGAACCAGCGTCAGCACGCCGTCGTCAAAGCTGGCGTTGGCGCTGTCGATGTCTACCGTGTTGGGCAGGCGCACGCTCCGCGAGAACTTGCCGTATACGCGCTCCTGTACCAGTGTGCGCTCGTTCTCGCCGACTTCCGGCGCGAAGATTTCCGCGCTGATCGTCAGTAAGCCGTCGTGCAGGTTGATGTTGATGTTGTCGGCGTTGACGCCCGGCATCTCGGCGGTGATGGTGTATGCCGTGTCGCTCTCGTTGACATCCATCGGGATGCTATTGCCGATGACGCCGCCGGTGTTGCGCCACGTCTCATCAAACATGCGATCCATTGCGCTCTGCAAGGCCGCCATCTCACGGAAAGGATTCCAGCGTACAATCGTGCTCATCTCAAAACCTCCTCATTGCATCCTGTCTATTTGATCGTTACGCTTACAATATAGGGCGGCAACGTAAAAAAATGTTATGCGCGGCGTAAAAAATAAATCGGAAAAATATCAGATTTGCGTAAGCGGGGAAGGGCGATAGTGGGCTGGGATTGGCTGGAGAAATACGAACATCGTGGCGCTTTTCTGCTCCGCGTGGTGGTCAAGGCGGCGCTGTTGTTCGCGCTGGTGAATGTCGCCTTCGCGCTGGTCAATCCGCTACCCGCCATCGGCCATCTGACGTTACACAATACGCTGATCGCCGGACGCGAACGCCTGCCGTATGGTGAAGACCCCGCCAGCTATAATCTATCGCTGGATAGCCTCGACGCGATGTTCGCCACGCACGTCATCGCCCGCAGGAAGCCCGCCGATGAGTTCCGCGTGCTGGTGGCCGGTGATTCGTCGGTGTGGGGCTTCTTGCTCCGGCCAGAGCAGACGCTGACCGCGCAGATCAACGCGCTGGATTTACGCGCTGAGGACGGGCGGACGATCCGCGCCTATAACATCGGCCATCCGCTATTGAGCGCGACAAAAGACCTGCTCTTGATCGACTACGCCATGCGCTATCAGCCGGACTTGGTGATCTGGCTGACCACGCTCGACGCATTAGACTCCGCCGCGCAATTGCGCCCGCCCATCGTGGCGAATAACGCGGAGCGCGTCCGCCGCTTGACCGACGCGGGCGGGCTGGCGCTAGATGCCGACAGCCTGCCGGATCATCCCGATTTCTGGTCGCGGACACTGGCCGGTCAGCGTCGCCCGTTGGCCGATTGGTGGCGCTTGCAGATGTTCGGCTTCTCATGGGCGGCCACCGGCATCGATCAGGTGTACGCCGACTATACGCCGACAGCCAATGACCTGCCGGATAGCATCGCGTGGGGTGGCTTCGATGCGCCGACGGACGACATCGCCGCCGCGCTAGCGCTGGATTTAGTCGCCGCGATTGCGGAGCGCGTCGCGCCGGTTGATCTGCTCATCGTCAATCAGCCGATCTTTATTGCCGATGGTTTGCATAGCGACATGCGTTATAATGCGTGGTATCCGCGCTGGGCGTATGACGCCTATCGTGAGGCGCTGACCGTCGCTGTTGCCGCGCTTGATGGCGGCTATATTGACCTATGGGACGCCATCCCCGCCGGTGAATTCACCGATAGTCCGGTACACCTGACGCCGGAAGGCTCGCGCCTGCTGGCGCAACGCATCGCACGGGAATTAGCGCCGGATGATGCCGTTTCATTTTTTAATGCGGATGAAAAAATCGGGCGATGAACAGACCGTCCCGAAGATATATAGCGGCGCAATGTATTGCGCCCTTGCCAGAATATCCGCGTTATCTTCTTGAAAAACAAATCAAATATAGTGATGAAAAAAATCTCGCAATCAACAGGTGAAAATCAACATGCCCAACGAACTACACCCCGACGGAATCAACGCCCTAGTGTATGGCGATCACGGTGCGCCGCGTGATATTCTCGGCCTCCATCGCGTCGATGAAGGCTATGTCGCCCGCGTGTTTTATCCGTATGCCCGCGCCGCCTATCTGCTGGCGGATGGCGAACGGACTGCGATGACCAGCCTGCACGATCACGGCTTATTTGAAGCGCCGCTCGCCGGTGTTCCGGCCAGCCCGCACCGCTACGAAATCGTGACCCCAGCCGGTGACACCATCACGATTCATGACCCGTACACCTTCCCGTTGACGTTCAGCGACTATGACCTGTATTTGTGGAACGAAGGCCGCTTGCTGGATAGTTACCGGAAGTTCGGCGCACAATTGCGCGATGTCGGCGGCGTGCGCGGCGTTAACTTCGCGGTGTGGGCGCCCAACGCGCAAAAAGTGGCCGTCATCGGTGATTTCAACGGCTGGGATGCCCGCGTGCATCCGATGCACCGGCACGGCGATAGCGGCGTGTGGGAGCTATTCATCCCCGGATTAGCGGCGGGCGCGAAATACAAATTCGAGATTCGCTCGCAGTATAACCGCTATCAGGCGGAAAAGTTCGACCCGTTCGCGTTCGGCTCGGAACTGCGCCCCAGTACCGCCTCCGTCGTCGAAGACCTGACGACATACGAATGGCAGGATGCGGGCTGGATGAAAACGCGGGGGCAGGGCGACCCGCTACAAAAGCCGATGGCGATTTATGAGGTGCATCTCGGTTCGTGGCGGCGCGATGCCGATAATGCGTGGCTGACCTACCGCCAACTGGCCGATGAATTGGTGGACTACGTCAAAGAGATGGGCTATACGCATGTCGAGCTATTGCCCGTCGCCGAGCATCCGTTTGATGGCTCATGGGGCTATCAGGTGACCGGCTACTACGCGCCGACGCGCCGCTTCGGTTCGCCGGACGACTTCAAGTATTTTGTCGATACCTGCCACCAGAACGGCATCGGCGTCATTCTGGACTGGGTGCCCGCGCATTTCCCGAAAGATGGCTTCTCGCTCAGCTTCTTCGACGGCACGCACCTCTACGAACACGACGACCCGCGACTCGGTGAACATCCGGACTGGGGCACGTACATCTTCAACTATGGCCGCAACGAAGTGCGTAATTTCTTGATCTCTAACGCGCTATTCTGGTTGCGCGAATATCACATCGACGGCCTGCGCGTCGATGCGGTGTCGTCCATGCTGTACCTTGACTTTGGCCGCGAAGATGGGCAATGGATACCGAACGAACACGGCGGTAACGAGAATTTACCGGCGGTTGATTTCATCAAGCAGGCCAACGAAGTGATTCACAGCGAGTTCCCGGGCGCGATCACCATCGCGGAGGAATCAACCGCGTGGGCGATGGTCAGCAGGCCGACCTACATCGGCGGGCTGGGCTTCACGTTCAAATGGAATATGGGCTGGATGCACGACACGCTCAAATACATCAGCCTTGATCCGGTGCATCGGCGCTATCATCACAACAACCTGACGTTCTCTATGATGTACGCCTTCACCGAGAATTTCGTGCTATCGCTGAGTCATGATGAGGTGGTACACGGCAAAGGCTCGTTGATGAACAAAGCGCCCGGCGACTGGTGGCAGAAGTTCGCCACGTTGCGCCTGCTCTCCGGTTATCAATACACGCATCCGGGCAAGAAATTGAACTTCATGGGGCATGAGTTCGGCCAGTGGCGCGAATGGAGCGAGATGCAAGGGCTGGACTGGCATCTGCTGGACTATGAGACGCATCAGGCGGCGCAGGATTGGCACCGCGATCTGAACCACTTCTATCAAGCACAACCGGCGCTGTACGAGCAAGACTACACGACGGACGGCTTCCAGTGGATCGAAGCCAACGACAACGCGCAGAGCGTGTTCAGTTATATGCGCTTCGCTGAAGACCGTGACGATTTTCTAGTCGTCGTGTGCAACTTCACGCCAATACCGCGCTATGATTACCGCGTCGGCGTGCCGCAAGAGGGCTATTATAAAGAGTTGCTCAACAGCGATAGCGAGATATACGGCGGTAGTAACATGGGCAACGCGGGCGGATGCTGGACGAGTCCGCATGGCTGGCAGATGTTGCCCTACAGCCTGACGCTGACCATCCCGCCGTTGAGCGTGATGATCCTCAAGTGGCAGAAGCCGTAAGGCGGGATGATACCGCAGGGCGGGCGGCTACTGTTCGCCGTCCGCCGCTTCGCCACACCAGCGCCACACGCCATCTTCCCGCGTGACGTTATATGTCGTCAGCTCAAAGAAGCGGGTATCCGCGCCATAAAGCGCTTCGATCTGCCCGTCGCAGGTGACGGTCAGCGCGTCGTCATCGGCGCGGCAGGCCATGTCATTGATCTGCGCCTCAACGCCACTGAACGAGAACGCCTCACGCTCTAAATCGGCCTCCATCGCCGCGCACAGGTTATCGCGCACGCCGTCGAAGTCTCCGGCCACTTTCGCCTCTAAGTATCGCTCAACGACGCGGGCGGCCTCATCGTCGGCGCCCGCGCTTTCGTCATTGCCATCGCCGCCACAGGCGGCCAGCAACACAGCGAACGGCATGATGAGCAGTACCAGCAATAAACGCATACGGTTGTTTCTCCTCTGGCTTATGTCGGGGTAATGCCCCAGAAGTGTAGCACAGCGCGGCGCATCTGTTGATGACAGCTCCCGCCCGCGCTGGATCACAACACCCTTACAGTTTTGTCATGTGGTGGGCATCTTATCGCGCTCTCGTTTACAATGTTCATGGATGGGGCGCTGTGGTGCGTTCGTCCATCTATATTGATCGTGATAAACCGGAGGGATAGATAATCGTGATACCGAAAACAGCCCGAAAGCTAGAAGTCGCCCGCTTGAGCCATAATTTCCGCGAAGCGACGCGAGTCGTCGAGACGCCGGTTCAAATGCCTGCTGAGGGGCAAGTGCTAGTCCGCAATATGTACGCGGGCGTCAACGCTTCCGACATCAACATGGCGGCGGGCGTGTATCCGATGGGGGATACCCCGTTTGATATTGGCGTCGAGTCCAGTGGTGAGATTGTGGCGGTGGGCGCGGGCGTCGATCATGTGCGCGTCGGCGATCATGTGATGATGCTCAACGTGGGCGGCGGCTACCGCGATTACGCGCTGGCGAATGCGCTCGATGTCGTGCCGATTCCTGCCGCATCCGCCGAAATCACCGCGTTGATGGTGGGCGCGTTGACCGCCTCCGTCGCGCTGTACGAAGCGGGCAAGATGACCGGTGGCGAGACGGTACTCATCACGGCGGCGGCGGGTGGCGTCGGCGCGTTCGCGGTGCAGTTCGCCAAACAAGCGGGCAATCACGTCATCGGGACGTGTAGTACCGACGCGAAGGCCGAAACGCTGAAGGCGCTCGGCTGTGATCGCGTGGTGAATTACAAGCGCGAAGATTTAGGCGCGGTATTGAGCGCCGAATATCCCGACGGCGTGAATCTGGTGCTGGAAAACGTCGGCGGCAAGCTGTTTGATGACGCGGTGGATAATCTAGCGGTGCTGGGGCGGCTGGTGGTCAACGGCTTCATCTCCGAATATCTCAGCGGGCCGGTGGACGTGACCGCGCCGCGCCTGTATCAAAAACTGCTGTGGCAATCGCGCATGGTTCACGGCTTCATCTTAGGCCATTTCGCGGAGGCGATACCGGCGCATCTGCAACGCATCCTGATTGATTACGGCGCGGGCAAGATCAGCGCACAGGTAGACCCCACCGTGTTCAAAGGCGTGGATTCTATCGTGGATGCAGTCGAGTATATGTACGACGGGCGGAATAACGGTAAAATCATCATCACCTATTGATTATGACCCTGTGCGGGCGGGATGCGAAAGACCGTCCCGCCCGCGCGATTTGCTGAACGGAGATTGAGCGATGCAAGCGCAAAACTTACAACAACGCCCCGCCGAACCGAGCAGTCTTGATAACCGGCTGTACGGGTTTATAGTGGTTGTCCTGCTGGCGGCGCTGGCCGTTAGCGGTTATCTGAGCTACCTCAAGCTGTTTCCGGCGGTGGCGCCCGCGTGTCCGGCGGATGCGACTTTCGACTGTAACACGGTATTGAACAGCCGCTTCTCGGTGGTGGCCGGTGTGCCGATTGCGTATCTGGGCTTCTTCACCAATGTGGTTCTGCTCGGCCTGTTGATCGCGGAGCGTGTCGTCCGCAGTTTCACGCAATATGCGCCGCTAGCGGTGTTCTTCGTCGCGCTTTTCGCGTTCATCTATTCGGTATATCTGGTATACGTGCAGGCGTTCGAGATCGGCGCGTATTGCCCGTGGTGTCTGGCGCATGAAGCGTTAATCGCGTTGATATTCGGCGCGGCGATCTGGCGTCTACGCACGTCCGGCGCGTTATAGTTCCAGCATATACGCGATCAGGTCGGCGATGTCCTGCGGCGATAGCTTGTCGCCGTAGCCGTCATACATCACATTGTTATAGCCGGGCGTGGTGAAGCGGCGCACATCGACAATCGCCCAGAAGCTATATTCCCGCGCCGACATATCGGGCACGCGCTCGCCAGCAATCGCGCCATAACCGGCCAGACTGGGCGACGCCGCGCCGCCTTCGCCTTCTACCGCGTGGCAACTGATACAGGTCGGCGTCCGGTTGATCGACTGCGTGAACAGTTCTTCGCCGCGTGCCGCGTCGCCGGTGGCGGGCAGGTCTTCGTAGGCCAGCACGTCACCATCACTGCCGCCATCACAGGCGGCCAGCAGGCCAGCCATCATCAGCACGGCGATTAATGTGATCCATTTCCGCATGTTGTTTGTTCTCCTTCGTGTCATCCTGTCGAATATTTTCGGGCGTTGCGCGTCGCCCGCGCCGCCCCTACACATCCTGCTATTATCGTGTCGGGGCGCGGGATTTCCAATAATCTGAAATGCGCCCGCGCCGCGTTGTATCCCCCTGCACGCGCCGCCCGTTGATGCTAAAATAGGATAATACTATATCTCGTGCAGTTGACTATCGCGCCGACTGCGCCGGATTTGCCGTGAAATTGTGCGATTACATGGAGATTAACGCCATGATGACGCTCACCTGCGGGGCGCGTACCGACATCGGGCTGATCCGCCACGCAAATGAAGACGCTATTTTAACCTGTGACGCGGCGAAAGACGAGGAGCGCGGCGGGCGCTTGTTCATCGTGGCTGATGGCGTCGGCGGGGCACGACACGGCGCGGTAGCCAGCCAACTCGCCGCGCAGACCGTCGCCGAACGCTTTTACGTCCGCATCGCGGAGGGGCAGGCGCACCGTTACGCGCTGGGCGATGCGATACAGGACGCCAACGCCCGCGTACATGATGAGGCGATTCAGCGTGGTGCGGCGGGCAACATGGGCACGACGATTGTCTGCGCGGTGGTGCATGGCGGGCAGATGACCGTCGGCTGGGTGGGCGATAGCCGCGCTTATATCGCCCGCGATGTTTTCCCACTGGTGCAGATCACCCGCGATCATAGCTTCGTTGCGGAGCAGATACGAAACGGCATAATCTCCGTCGAAGAAGCCCGCGACCATCCCGAGCGCAACCGGCTATCGCGCAGTGTCGGCGGTTCGCCCGCCGTGCAGGTCGATGTGGTCAGTGGCGTGGTGGTGGTGGGCGATATGGTGATGCTGTGCAGTGATGGCTTGACGCGCCATGTCGGTAGTCGTGAAATCGCTAATCTGTTGCGGCAAGCGCCCGCCGTGCATGACGCGGCGGATACGCTGGTAGCGATGGCGAATGCGCGGGGCGGTCATGACAATATCTCGGTGATCTTGCTGGATATGCGCCACGAAGTACCGCCGGATGGCTCGGCGTTTGATGCGGATACGCAATTGAATCGGGCGGGCAAGCCGTCCGATGATGCCATCACGCGGGGGTGGTTCGTGTAGCGCGTGGCGCGGTGGGGTAGGTGATGAACATGGAGCAATTAGTCGGCGCAATCATCAACGTATTCAGGCGACTGCTGGTGCTGGGAATCGCTTCGATGCTGGCTTTCAGCATCTATGTGATCGCGTATAGCGTGCAGACACACAACGCCCGCGACGTGACGCGGAACGCGGTAACGATAGACGACGCGCCCGCGTATTTTCTGGGGCTGGTCAATGCGTCACAGCGGGCGGCAGGCCAGCCGCTATTCCGTTATTCCCCGCAACTGACGCAGACCGCGCAAACTTACGCCGACGGCTACGCGCAGAACGGCGCGGCGCACCTCATCGAAGATCGGCGCATCGTCAGCGACCTGAGCGCCCGCCGCTATTACATCGGGCAGGTGCTATATCAGATGCCCGGCTACGTCGATGATATGCCATTGCCCGAAGCCCTGCGCCACATCCAGCGCACCCACGCTGAACGCTTCAACGATTCGGCGGTGCGCGATCTGGGATTCGGCGTGGCGCAGGCCGACGACGGGCGACTGTATTATATGGTGTTGCTCTCGCATCAAGAGGCGCTGGCGGTGCAGTCCGGCGACGGCGGCGCGGGCGGTCCATCGCAAGAAGCACAACAGGCGCAAATCCTTCAGCTACTCAATTCAGCGCGTATTGAGCGCGGGCTGGTTCCTCTGCGTCCCGATCCGCGCCTGACCGCCGCCGCCTACGCGCATAGCGTGGACATGGCGAACCGCGAACGCATGGGGCATGATGGCAGTGACGGCTCATTATGGGACGAACGCGCCCGCCGTTACGGGTATCCTCTGCCGCTAGTCGGGGAGAATGTGCTGGTGCGTCCTAACCGGCACGCGGGCGCGGCGTATGGGCAATGGTGGAACAGCCCGCCGCATCAGGAGAACATGCTATTCCCCGATTTCCGCGACATCGGCATCGCCTACGCCATATCGCCGGACGGCAATCACTATTACACGATGCTATTGGGCGGCTGATCCCGCGTCCGCGTGTTCACGCGGTCAGTCGATCACGCGCAGGGTGAAAACGTGGTCGCCCATGCGAATCTCGTCGCCGGAGCGCACCACGCCGCGCCCCATCACGCGCTGGCCGTTGATGAATGTGCCGTTGGGCGTGCCGAAGTCGTACAGCGCGAGAACTATCGCGCCGCCTTCGCCTTTCTCGGCGTTGATGCGGGCGTGCTGACGCGAAACGCGCTTGTCGTTAATCAGCACGTCGGCGTCCTTGCGCCCGATGACCTGTCCGGCGGCGAACAGAAACACCCGCCCCCGCGCTTTCAACGGTGTGACCACCTCTAACGATAGGCGCACGGGCGCGTTAATGGGGGCGATTGGCCGCCGGTACAGGGTGGGGGAATCATCATCATTGTCGGGTGGCGGGATGCGGTTATCGTCCATCATCAGCTTTTATCCTCAATCTTCATCAGGCGGCGTCTATGGGGTGTTGTGGCCCCTGCAAAACAACATACAGCTTTCAACGAATTGGCGCAAGTAGGAGGCGGATAGAGGCGGATGAGATCACCACCAGAATCGGCACATCGGGAACAAATGCCGCGCCTTTGTCGTCTTGATGATATACGGTCATCATGGGATGGCCGATCCTAGAAATTGGGAGATAGTCAAAATGTTCAAACGCATGTTCCTAATCAGTTTTATGGTCATCGTCATCGGTGGCCTGATGGCATTGCCCGCCGCCGCGCAAAACGATGACGACAGCAACCGCAATAACGGCACCATCACTGTGACCGGACAGGGTTCGGCGGTTGGCCTGCCGGATACCGCTTATGTAGAGATGGGCGCGGAGAGCCGCAACTCGTCGATCCGCGCCGCCTTCGCCGAATCCAACGAGACGGTGCAGGCCATCATCGCCGCGCTGGAAGAACTGGGCATCGCCCGTGAAGACATCCGCACCACTGGCCTCAATATCTACCGCGACTACTACGGCAGTTCGCCGATGTCGATGAGCATGGACGATGATAATAACGACATGTACATTGTGAATAATAATGTGCGCGTCGTCGTGCGCGATACCGACTTGATCGCCGACGTGATTAACGTGGCGGTTGATGCGGGCGCGAACCAGATTTACGGCCTCAGCTTCGGCATATCGGATACTGCGGAGCTAGAATCCGAAGCGCGGGCGGACGCTATCGCTGATGCGCGGGTGCGTGCCAACGAACTCGCCGACCTGACCGGCCTTACGCTCGGCTCGGTGGTGCGCGTGGTCGAATTCGGCGGCGGGCACTTCCACCCGATGCTTCAGGGCGGCAACATGATGGCCGATGGCATGGGTAGCGGTGCAATTGTCGAACCCGGCACGATGACCGTCGGCATCTCGGTTGAGGTGACGTTCAACACAAGTGGCTAGGCCGCACCACATAAGCCGCACGATGCAGAGATGGGCACACCTTCCGACGTGCCCATCTCGTGTTTGTAATCTACTTATCGCCCAGCACATCGCGGCGGAATTTATCACGGTTGGCGGCGCGGGCGATCTTGCCGCTACTGGTTTTTATCAACCATTTCGCGCCGACTAGATGCACATAACGCGCCGTCACGTCGGTATGCGCGGCGATGCGCCCGCGAATAGCGCGGATGATTGGCGTCGTCTGCTTGCCGTCGCCCGCGTCGATGCCGTCGCGCACTTCCGCGACGATGGCGATGTCCTCCGTGCCTAGCTCGGCATTCATCACGCCGAACGCCGTCACCCGCCCCGCGTGTAGCCCGTCAATCTCGTTGAGCAGATATTCGATGTCCTGCGGATAGATGTTTTTGCCGCCGACGATAATCAGGTCTTTCTTGCGTCCGGTGATGTATAGCTGGCCGTCAGCCAGATAGCCCATGTCGCCGGTCATGTACCAGCCATCGCGCAGGACTTCGGCGCTGAGGTCGGGACGGGCGTAGTAGCCGGTCATCAGGCAATCGCTCCGCACGCGGATTTCACCGACGCGCCGTTCGGCTTGCGCCGTCGTACCATCCTCACCGACGATCTGCACATCACAATTACGAATCGGGCGGCCATTACAGACGAACGCTTGCACGTCGTCGCCTGCGGGGTCGGCGGGGTGGGCGATGCGCTGATTTATCAGCGTGCTACGGCGCACATGATCGACGGTTAGCGGCACGTCGATGCCGCCCTGCGTGACCGCGAATGTATTTTCCGCCATCGCGTAGCATGTCGCCAGCGCTCGCGGGTTGAATCCGTGCGGGCTGAATCGTGCGGTGAAGGCGCGGTGGCTCTCGTCGTAGACCGGCTCGGAGCAGTTAATCAGCGCCCGCACCGACGACAGATCGACGCGGTGCAGATCGGCGGGGCGGATGCGCGACGCCATGAAGTTATACGCGAAGTTCGGCAACCAGCATAACGTGGCGCGATGATCGGTGATGGCGTATAGCAGGATTTTCGGGTCGCGCACCCAATGAAATGGCGACATCAACACCAGCTTGATGCCCTGCACGATGGGCAGGATGAACGCGGCGATCAGCCCCATATCGTGATAAAGCGGCAACCATGACGCGATGACATCTTCGCGCTTTAGCCGGATGGCGTCGCTGTACGCGCTGATCTGGTTCAATACGGCGCGATGGGAGAGCATCACGCCTTTTTGCAGGCCGGTGCTACCGGATGAATGCTGTAAGAAGGCGGTATCATCAGCGTTGATGTTCGGCGCGGGCAGATCGGCGGCGGGGGCGGGCTGTAGCGCGTCGCGGTTGAGGATCGCCCGCAGGGTTGGCACGCCATGCAGACGGGCGCGGAGTTCGGATTCCAGCGCATCGTAGGTGATGACCACGCGCACCGCCTCCGCTTCGATCAAGCGGCGAGCGCTATCGAAATACGATTCGCGGTCTAGCTTCTCAGTCAAAAACGGGAAGATGGACGGCACCGCGCCCAGCAACAGCGCCCCCCAGAACGCGAAAAGCACATCTTCGCCATGCGTCAATATCAACGCCACCAGATCGCCGCGCCGGATTCCGGCAGAATGCAACGCTCCGGCGTAGGCGTTCGCCCGCGTGACGAATTGCCGCGTGCTGATCGTCCGTTCGCCGTCGCGGTGGCGCATGACCACGCAGGCCGCGTCCGGTTCAGCGTGCAGGCGGGCGTCCAGCAGATCGAGCAGGGTGGGGGCGGTGGCGTCCGGTTGCGCGAAGAACAACATCGGCTCAGTCTCCTTTCGGGTGGATGGCGGACTTTAGCGTGATGAAAAGTAAATTAAAAGTTGAGACATCTGTTAAAATCAATTTTATTGTCTCCTCAACGAAATCTCATCACAAAAATAGTTATAAATCGGTTATACTGATAAACGTTCGGCCATCCTTTACGCTTATATCATGGCTTAACGGTACAATGAAAGAAAGGGCAACCATGAACGGTTCTAATTTTGCGGCCTGCCCGAAACGTAATCATAAAGAAATTAATTTGCGGATTTAATCCCTTTATACTTCCGCAAGGATCGATGAGGACAAGATGTACACAAAGCACTTTACCGGATTGATTTTCCTGCTGGCGATTGTCGCGCTGGCGTTGCCCGTCGTGGCGCAATCCGAATTTCGCCAGACCTATACATCGGACGATGGGCAATTTACCTTCACGTATGCTAGCGATCTGACCATCACTGTACAACCCCGTGAGGGCAGTTTGAACATCGGCGAATTTTACATCGACGCTGATGAACCCCTGCGCGTAGAAGTTTCACCACCGACCACCATCACCGAATTACAGCTTAACGGCTTCGGCAACACGCCACGCCAGATCATCAACAATCGCATGGCGTTATGGCGGCAGGTCGCGCCATTGATGACCAACAGCGTCGTTGAAGTGCCGTCGGATGCGTTCGCCGCGCCGTTGCGACCGATAGAAGAATATCTGATTAACGGGCGGCAGGCCGCCTATTCCGAGCAACTGTACATGATTGACGGCGTTCATGCGGTGGGCGTCATCATGATCGCGGTTGATCTGGGCAATAATCACATCGTCACGATCACCGCTTCGCCATCGTTGCACGATGGCGCGGCGATACTGGAAGCCCACCGTGATTCGATCATCGAGATCGCCCGCACGCTGGACTACACGCCGAATCATCGCGCCTCGCGCCGCAGTGCGATGCCATTGACCAGCTACTACGAGAATAGCATCGGCCATCTATTCACCGGCGATCTCGGCTTCACGTATCCGAAAGATTGGTACATCCTGCCGATTAGCGGCAATGTATTCGTCACCAACACGGATCGGCTGGTCAGCAGTCAAATTGAAAGCGGCATGGTGCAGGTGAATATCATCCCGCCGGACTTCAACATGACCGCGTTCTTCGATCATGAGTCCATCGCTGAATGTAACATCGCGCCGGAGCAAGCCGCCGACATTACGCCGGAGCGCGTGATCGAAGTTCAGATGCTCAATGAGGCGCGGTTGGCTTCTTATGAGGAACAAAACGCGACATATTCCGACGTTGAATCGCTGAAGATCGACGGGCGCGACATGGCCTATATGTATCTGTTCACGCCGGAGCGCGACGCGCTGGTGGTGGCGGTAGACATGGGCGGCGGCCACGTGGTCAGCATGATGGTCTTCGCGTATGTCGGTGAGATGGTGCTGTATGCCGACACCATCTTCGCGCTGGCGTCCACGCTGGATTATGCGCCGCGTGATTGTCAATAATTGCGCGTAGTGGGCGGTACCCTATAGGATACTGATTACGGTGTGATGATGCTTTGGGCGCGAACCATCGTGCCCGCGCTGGGCGTCGCACAGTTGCGCCCCGAAAACCAACCGGCGTTAAAATTCAATCTCGATGATCTGATCCATGTCGATCTGAAGATCATCTTCCTCCGTGAAGGGCGGCGCGTCGTCGGTCAACGCCGACGCATCGCCCGCGCTGATCCCCCGATCACACAATGAGCGATACACACACAGCCGACAGTGACGGGTGTCCGTCGTCATGTCGAATGTGCTTTGCGCGTTGATGCGCGGCACCAGTTCGGCGAGTTCGTCGGCGATGGCGGCGTGTTGCGCCGCGTCATAGGGCAGGGTGATGGCGTCCTGTGGCGCGTTGGCGAACCAGTACACCATCCGCACCGCGTCCGGCACGATGCGGCGTCCGGCCAACGTCGCGCCCGCCTCAACCAGCAGAAACGGATACAGCTTGCTCTGCCAGCGCCCGCGCAGTTCATCGGCGGATGGCACGTTCTGGCCGGTCTTCCAATCCACGATCAACGCTTCGTCATCATCGGTGAAGATCAGCAGATCGTATTTAGCGATCAAGCGCCCGCCGTAGCGGTTCGCCTGTAGCATTACCTCCGGGTGACGTTGGCCGCCGATAGCGCCGTCGCGGGCATACGGCGACTGCAGATATGCCCGCCACCACGCGCCGACTTCTGCTGATGCGATCCGTGCGGTGATGGCGTCGGCGGGCACGCCCAGATGGTGCTGGTGGATCATCTGGTGAAAATCCGCGCCGCGCTTCATCAGCGCCTCAAAGCGTGTCGCCGGTTCCGCGACCAGCGCAGGCCACGCCAATTTTTCGATGTATTTCAATTCAAAGCGACGGGCGCACACGCTATAGTCGTGCAGGCTGGATTGACTGAAGGTGGTGGTCATGTTTCACGCCTTCCGGTTACTCGATAGCTGTTGATTGATAAATGATGCAGATTTTTTGTCACCTTTCTGAAAAGGGTCTCTGCTTCGCAGAGGGACGCCAAAAACTTTTGAAAGGGTTCAAAGCCTTTTCTTTTCCCTCTGTCTTTCGATTATAAGGCAGTGTGGGCGATAATGTGCGGGGTGGCAAATTGATTGTGAATTTCATAACATAGTAACCGATCTTTGATGATAAACGGCATGTCTGCTATAACGTATAGTTTGTTACGCTATGCGCGTGCATGGGGCATAAAAGTTTAAGGAATCTATATGACGCCTGACATGATAATCACGTTAGTGATTTTACTGGTTGCGATCATCTTCTTCGTCACCGAATGGTTGCGGGTGGATGTGGTCGCATTGGGGGTAGTCGTCGCGTTGATGGTGATGAACATCATCACCGTGCCGGAAGGTCTGGCCGGTTTTTCCAGCACGGCAGTTATCAGTATTGGCGCGTTGTTCATCGTCGGCGGGGCGGTGTTCCATACCGGCTTAGCCAACGTCATCGCCGCGCAGATTTTACGGGTAGCGGGCGCCAGTGAACGCCGCCTGATGCTAGTCTTGATGGTCTCGGTGGCGGTACTCTCCGCTTTCATCAGCTCGACGGGCGTTGTCGCGCTGTTGCTTCCGGCGATGGTCAGCCTGTCTAAGCGGCTGGATTTGCCGCCGTCTAAACTGCTGATTCCGGTAGCGTTTAGCTCGTTGCTGGGCGGCACGGCGACGCTGATCGGTACGCCGCCCAACGTCATCGCGTCCGAAGCGTTGCAGACCGGCGGCTATGAAGCGCTGGGCTTCTTCAGCTTCGCGCCACTCGGCCTGACGTTGATCGCGGTGGGCACGGCGTTCATGCTGTTCGTCGGCACGCGCCTATTGCCGGTGCGCCATCCGGCTATCTCCGTGCAGAACGTCGAGACGCCGGAGCAACTATTCAAGATTCACAACCTGCCGGATAATCTGTTCCGCTTGAAAGTGCCGCCGGATTCATCACTTGTCGGCAAGACGATTGAAGAAACGCATCTGCGCGAAGAACACGGCCTGACGGTGGTTCGCATCATTCGCCAGCCGGTCACCAATGGGCGCGGCGGGCGACAGGGGCGCAGTGTGCTACAGCGTAGCGCCGACGAGTCGATCAACCATCCCGGCCCGTTGACCGAATTTCAGGCCGACGACCTGCTGATCGTGCAGGGCAACGGCGAGACGGTCAGCAAGGCGGCCACCGAGTTCGGCGCGATTTTCGTCACGTCCGCGCCGGTAGATACCGGCGATGTCATCACCGGCCAGACCGGAATCGCGGAAGTGATCTTGCGCCCACGCTCCGCTTTGCTGGGCAAGACGATCCGCGGTTCGGAGTTCGGCTCGCGCTATCGCGTCACCGTGCTGGCGATCAAGCGTACCGGCAGTGATGACGTGCTTCCGGTGGAAGATACGCCGCTAAAGTTCGGCGATATGCTGATCGTTGAGGGCGAATGGAAAGACATCTTCGCCATGAAACGCAAGCGCCATGACTTCATCGTGATGGGCGAGCCGGAAGCGGCGCAGATGGGCGCGTTTGCCCGCACCACCCGCGCCCCGTTCGCGTTGATGATTCTGGCCGGTATGGTGGTCTTGATCGCATCTAACATGCTTGATCTAGCGACGGCCAGCCTGTTGGCGGCGCTGGCGGTGGTGCTGACCGGTTGCTTGACGATGGATGAAGCGTATGAAGCGATTGACTGGAAAAGCCTGATCTTGATCGCCGGTATGTTGCCGATGAGTACCGCGCTGGAGTCGGTGGGGTTGGTCAGCGTGGTAGCCGATGGCCTGATCGACGGACTCGGCGCGATTGGTCCGACGGCGGTGCTGGCCGGTTTGTTCTTGATGGGCATGACCTTCACGCAGGTGCTTTCCAACACGACGACGGCGGTTCTGCTAGCCCCCATCGCGCTGTTGACCGCGAATGAGATGGGCGTCAAGCCGGAAGCGTTCATTCTGGCGGTTGCCTTCTCAACGTCGCTAGCGTTTGCGACGCCGGTCGCGTCGCCGGTCAATACGCTGGTGATGACGGCGGGCAACTACAAGTTCAGCGACTATGCGCGGGCTGGTCTGCCGTTAATGTTCATCGGCATGATAATTTGTGTCATCTTACTGCCGATATTGTGGGGATTCTAAATTGCACAAATAGCTCCGGCGTGACACACTTAACGGGAACTATAATCTACTTTGTTAGAAAGGACTCCCGTTATGTCTGTCACGCTAGAGCAGGTGCAAGCCGCTATCGGTAAGCCGCAAGCGCCGTTCACCTATACTTACACCCCCCGCGATGTGGCGCTGTACGCGCTCGGCGTCGGCGCTCCCGCCGATCCGCTAGACCCCGACGAGTTGAAATTCGTCTACGAACTAAGCGGGGAGGGCTTCGCGGTGTTGCCGTCCTTCGCCGTCATCTACATCTCGCAGACCATCCACGACATCTTATCGGGGCGCATCGGCGATATTGAATTCAACCCGATGATGCTGGTGCATGGCGAGCAATCGCTGGTCATCAAGAAGCCGTTACCCTCAGCCGGTACGGTGACATGCCATCCGGTGATCGCCGATATATTCGACAAGGGAAGCGGGATGCTGGTCTTGAATGATGTCGTCTGCAAGGACGAAAGCGGCGACGAATTGGCCGTCTTGCGCTCGTCGATGTTCATACGCGGCATGGGCGACTTCGGCGGGGAGCGCGGCACATCCGATAAAAGCGACGCCGCGCCGGATCGTCCGCCGGATGCCACCATGACCGAGCAGACCAGCCCCAAGCAAGCGCTGATCTACCGGCTATCGGGCGATGTCAACCCGCTTCACGCTGATCCGGCGATGGCCGCCGTCGGCGGGTTCGAGAAGCCGATCCTGCACGGGCTTTCCACTTTTGGCTATGCGACGCGGGCGGTGCTCAAGCACTTCTGCGATAACGACGCCACCCGCCTGACGGGGATCAAAGCGCGGTTTAGCAAGCACGTTTTTCCGGGCGAAACGCTGGTCACGGAGATGTGGCGCGTGGCGGATTCTGCGGTCATCTTCCAGACGAAATCCGTCGAACGCGATGAAGTGGTGCTGAGTTATGCGCGGGCAACAATCAGCTAAACAACGATTTTTAGCGCATTATAACGCGATTGCCTATAAAAAAGTGTTTACATTGCGCGTAAATGCCAAACAATAAAAGGGTTTTTACCACATACGTACCGTGTTTTTAGATATACTGAACATGAGTACGTTCGTTTGGAGTTAAAGGAACTACGACATGAAGAGTTTACAAAAAATCGCATTTGTTGCCGTTGGTTTGGCATTAGGCGTGTTAATTGGCATTGTGGCGGTCAACGTTACGATGGAGACATTGAGCGAAGATGATGTTCGTCAGATCGTGACCGAGAATAATCAGCAAATTCTGGACGGGATCGAAGTTGCGCTGGCCGGACAGGGGCCGGAGGTGATTTTCCAGCGCCGCCAACTCGACCTGACCGACTCGACATTCTTCCTCGTCACGATGGATGAAACCGCCGAATGGTTGGAAGAATTTCTCGCGGAATTTGAAGACATCGAAGTGAGCGAAGAATTGCTTGAGGCGATTCTGGCCGCTAACGGCATTGACTCCAGTAACGATCTGGAGCTGTACTTCAGCGAGCAGGTCAATACGGTGGACGGCGTGCTGGCGAACGTGTATCAAGCTCTGCTGATGCTGTTCAGCAATGGCGCGATGCCGGATGTGCTGGGCGATGACGAAGGCTTCCAGTTTGAGGTGTGTCTCGGGCTGGATAATGACCCGTACAGCATCGCCGGGCCGGTGATCTACCTGTATCTGCAAATTCCCGATGAACTGACGGACGAAATGCCGAAGGACTGGGAAATGTTGGACGGGCCGCGTCAGGAAAGCATGTTATGGTCGGCGGAGTGTTTCGACCCCGAATTGGCTGAAGAGCTGGCCGAAGAAGAGCAAGAAGAAGCGTAAGCCAGCATTTACCCTCATGGCCTCCGGTGTGCGTGCTGAGCCACCCGCACCGGAGCGCCACCCCCATCCGTGAAGCGGATGACTAGCAAAAAGACGATTTTATTTTTCGATATGGCGCAAATGCGTTAGAATACGCCGACGGAATTTAATCCGCCGGTATGGTTCAACGAACGGTAAATATAATGAAAGGTAGCATTACAATGAAAGTAACTATCCGTGTTGCACTCTCTCTGCTGTTGATGCTGTTGATGGCTGTTACGATGGTTGCGGCTGATGAACACGAAGGCGATGACGACATCGTAGCGATGTACACGCTGGCATCATCGTCCATCACATTCGATGCGGACGGCCTCGTGCTGGAAGGCGTCGCCTCCGTTGTGCCGACGGTCACCTTTGATGAAGATGGCGACTTTAGACTGTCCACCCTGATTACCGAAGCGTTTGAAGCCGCTTTCGGCTATGATGAAGACCTGCAAGCCCATGTCGTGCTGGAAACCGAAGACTTCCAGATGGAATTGCTGGTGCGTCCGGTGGCCGGTTATGATATTGAGAACCCGACCCTGACATTCGAGTTTGAATTCGTGGCCGGTGAAGAATTCCTGTACGATGAAGAGACGGAAGAATTCGTCGTGCTGGAAATCGAAGACCCGGCGAGCTTCTTCGGCACGTTTGAAGGCGTGGTGTTCGTGCTGGCCGATGCGGACTTCTTCGCGGCGTTCGTTGCCGGTGTCAACGCTTACTATGATGACACCCGTACTAGCGGCGTGACCAATTACTGCACTAACCCGCGTGCGTGCTAGTACTTGATTAAATCGCATTAAATGGGTAAAAAGCAGGGGGTGCGTTCGTTATGGATGCATCCCGTTTTTATATTTTAGGGATATGGAGAAACTGCTATGCGCGGTCTACTGTCTTTCATCCTCATAATCGTTATAGGCATTAGCGGGGCGTCGGCTCAATCAGATGGGGACGATGGGCGTTACCAGCGCATCGTACGCGGGACGATTGACAACACGGCGCCATTCACCGAGATAACTTTTACTGTTCCGCAAGATGGCAGTACCATCATTCTTGACTTGATGGCGGTGGGCGAAAACCCCGGACGGCTGGACACGTTTCTTTACCTGCTGGACGAAACCGGCGTCATCATTGATGAGAATGATGACCGTCAGCGCGGTGTGCTGGACGCTCGTATCGAATTCCCATTCGCATCTGCCGGTGAATACACCGCCATCGCTACCCGTTACGGCGTGGTGGATGGCGCGAGTTATGGTGAGTTCGAGTTATTGATCGACATTGCGCCGACGGAATCACGCATCAATCTTGATTATGATGTCAGCCCGGAAGCTTTGCGCGAGATGGGCTTCCCCGATCTCGAGCCACGCCCGACGGCTGATTGGACGATCTTCGCCTATTATGGCGGCGACAATAATCTGGAATGGGGCTTGCAGGCTGATTTCAACGAGTTTGAATTGGCCGGGGGCAGTACCGAAAACGTTCGCATCATCCTGATGTTTGACCGTAGTCCGGAACATTCGACCGATAACGGCGACTGGCGCACCATGCGCCTGTTTGAAGTGCAGGCCGATGTATCCGACGACGCCACCATCCGCTTTCCGCCGACACTGGATAGCGAACCGTTAGCCGACTTCGGCGTGTTCGATAGCGGTAGCGGCGATACATTCGCCAAGTTCCTGACGTGGGGCTTGCGCCATTATCCGGCGGAAAATTACGCTATCGCGCTAGCCAGTCATGGCGCGGCGTGGCGCGGCATCATCACCGACGACTCCGCCGCTGAGGACATCCCGCGTGTTTCACACACCATCATCTCCGTGCCGGAAATGCGCGAAGCCCTTCAGTTAGCGACGGAGACCGCCGGGGTCGAGCGCTTCGACCTGTTGATTAACGATGCTTGCTCGATGAGCAGTATCGAGTATTTCTCTGGCGTCGCGCCGTTCTTTGAGTTGTCGCTGGCTTCGCCGGAAGTCGTGGTTGATCCGGCGTTGAACATGACCTTACTCACCAACCGCTTGAAGGCGGAACGCGGCGACGTTGATCTGGTCGATCTGGGCGCTGATCTGATTAACCAGTATATCCAGATTGACATCTACGCTAGCGGTGACGCCGACGCCGACTACTTCACCCACGCGCTGACCGATCTCACACGCTTTGACGCGGTAGAGCGCACCGTCGAGAACTTCGCCCGCGTGTTTAACAGCAATCCGACGGCCTACGCCGAAACGCTGGGCGCGGCACGGACGAACGCTTACACCTACACGCATTTCGCCGGACGCAACCGTGAGGTTGATCTCGGTAGTTTGATGCGCCGGTTGATCGCGGAAGCGCGGGACGTGGAATTGATCGAAGCGGCGGAACTGGTCTTGATCGCGCTCGATCAGGCCATCATCTACAGCAACGCCGGAGCCAACATCACCAGCGATGTATCGTACTATAGCATCTATTTCCCGGAGGCTAGCTCCGGCTTTTCCGTGTCGTATTTTGAGGAAAGCCCGCTTGTTGAATGGGGGCGGATGTTGCGTAATTACTATAACGCGGTGACGCCGCAGGTATGGACAGGCGACGACATCGGGCTGGATTTCCACCCGCCGAAAGCGCCTATCGTCACCATCGCCAACGTTTACCCTGAAGATGGCGTCGTGAACGTGCTGAATCCGTTCAACGTGCGTTTCCAGATCGAAGCGCGTAACATCTCGCACGGCGACGCCACGTTCGACTTCATCGAGCCGGGCGGGACGGTTGTCCGCTATGGGTTGGATCGCCTGTTACGTCCGGTCATCAACGAGCAGGGCGAGACGCAACTGCTCAATGTTTGGGATGATGGCGTTTCCGACGAACAATTCTTCTGGGATGCCGGTCTGCCGGTGGTTTCTGATGGCAATAGCGCCAACAACGAACTGGTCATCGTACGGCAAAACGTCGCGTTCCTTGATGGCTGGTATCGCGGACCAAACGACCAGAACTTCACCGAAGTCAGTGTCATCTTCAACAATGCACAGAATGACCCCGACGGTATCGGACGCTCACAGCGCGTCATCAGCCGTTCCGATGATAGCAACGCGCTGGCGGTCATCAGCATCCCGCCCGGCTCGGAATTCATCGCCAACCGTTCGGTGGTGACACCTGATGGCCGCGTGGTCGTCGAAGAGGGCAATCGCTATGTGTGGCCGGAAGACGGTCTGACGTATACCAACGAACCAGCGCCGAACGGTCAGTATGATGTCGGCTTGCTGATCGAAGCGATTGGCGGCACAACCGGCCATTTCTCCACACAGGCCACCGTCAATAATGATGGCCTGATGGATACCGATTTACGTGGTCGTAGTGTCCTCAGTATCGGCTTCACGCTGACATATCCTAAAACGTGGTCACTGCTGACGACCGACCCTTCGTTTGTGGATCGCAGTTTCAGCCCGGATGGGTTGAGCAATGTCGCGGTTTACTATCCTGACCCGTCCTTCGTAGACCCCGACGACATCGAGTCTGTGGTGGATGACGTGTTCTTCTTCTACTTCCCCGATCTAACATGGGATCGGCAATATGAACCGATCACGGTGGACGGCAATCCGGGCATCGCTTTCTCGTTTGAGTACGAGAGCGAGCAGGGCATCGTTGATGTGCGGGCGTTCGCCGCTTTCAACGCGGCGGGTAATTCTGGCTATGTGTTCGCATCAGAGGCGGTGCGCGGCACCGGCGACATCGACGGCATTTACGACCAGTTGCTAGAGAACGTCCGCATCTTCCCGCCGGTGTCCATCCAGCAGGCGGTGGGCGGCCTGTGGGATTTCAGCTTCTATCGGGCGCGTGGCCGCCAGCCATTCCGCGATGACGTGGAGTATCCGGTGCCGTCCGCGTGGCAACCGTCAGAAGATGGCATGTGGACGCGCTACGCCGATGATCCGGCAAGCGATAGCTTCATCGCGTTCGGCGTGGTGGCCGGTGATGACATCCCCGCCGAGTTGAACGCGGTCATCGCCCGTGATGCGCTGGACGGGATGCAAAATCTGGTACTGTTGCCGGAGCGTGTCCTCAACACGCGCTATCATCGCTGGACGGCTCGCCCGTATGAAATCACCCGCGACGGGCGCGTGTATCAGGGGCGCGTGTATGGCACCATCGTCAACAATCAGATTTACTTGATCTGGACGGAAGCGCCGGACGGTGAAGAAGCCGAGATCGCCTATGCGCGGAACTTCGAGCCGATGGTGGATCGCTTCAGCATCAGCGAAACCGGCGAGTAGATTGCCGCAAGACTTTCTCGATGGTCTGTAGGGGCGTAGCGTGTTACGCCCACAACTCGAAACAGAAGGGATGCAATATATTGCGTCCCTTCTTCTGGTTTGTTTCCTGCGGTTGATCTTAGGTGAGGAACATCGGCATACCGATGATGTGGCGGATCTTCGGACGGTAGTTGTGAACGTCGTACAACTCCGGCACGTTGACGCGCTTCTTGCCCTGCATCAACGTCGCAATCGGCACGTCGCTATACACGCCGCGCTGTAAGCAGACCAGACGCCCGGACTCGCCGCGCTCGATCAAACTCATCGCCATGCTTGCGAAGTTATTGGCGACCATCAAATCGAGCGAATCCGGCGCACCGCTACGCATCAGATAGCCCAATTGCTGATAAATGATGTGCTGGCCGGTCAGTTCCTTGAGCTTATCGCCCAATGCCTGACCGATGCCGCCGAGTTTGCGATGGCCGAAGGCGTCCGCTTCGCCGGTTTCGATCACCTGCCCGTCGATGGGGTGAGCGCCTTCGGAGATGGTCACCATCGCGTAGTTGCTGGGGTTGTTGGTCTTGTCCTGCATGATGAGGTCGGCCAACTTATCGACATCGAACGGCACTTCGGAGATCAAAGCGCGATCAACGCCCGCCAGATACGCCGCGATCAGCGATGTCTCGCCAGAGAGACGCCCGAACAACTCGACCACCGCGATACGCTCATGCGAGCCGGTGGAGGTACGGAGCGCGTGAATGAACTCGACACTGCGCGTCACGGCGGTGGAGAAGCCGATGCAATAGTCGGTGCCGTATACGTCGTTATCCATCGTCTTGGGAATGGCGATCACCCGCACGCCTTCACGCGCCAGACGCTCGCCGTAGCCTAGCGTATCGTCGCCGCCGATGGGCACGAGTACGTCAATTTTGAGCTTCTCGATCACCTTCATCACATAAGCGGTGAAGTCCTGCGGCTCGGTATATTCTTTGCCTTCTTCGCGCAGGAAGTCGGGGATGTCTTCCGGCTTGACGCGCCCGGGATTCGTCCGCGACGTGTGCAGGAACGTGCCACCGGTGCGGTCAATGCGGCGCACCGTCTCGCGGTCAAGCGGCATCGACCACGGTTGTTCTTCGTCGCTGTTGATGTCGTAGTGCAAGAGGCCGCGCCAACCTTGACGGAAGCCGATCACCTCATAGCCATTGTCGATACCACGATTCACCAGCGCTTTAATCGCCGGATTCAGGCCGGGTACGTCGCCGCCCCCTGTTAAAACACCTATTCTCATTATTCTGCTCCTAATGTTTAGTCGGATGCAATGATACTCAATAACAGTTTTGGCTCCACTGCGGAACGAAAAGCACAAAACCCCGCGCTGATTTTACCACCATCGGCGGGGTCGTGCATCACGATTCAACCGTGACAAAAGCGTGTTAGCTGGTCTGTAAGCCAACCGGATCAATGCCCATGCCGTGCTTATCGTTCAATATGTTGATGGTGCGCTCGATTTCATCGTCGCGGCGCTCCGGCGTCCAGCCCAGCGCCTCCGCACAGATTTCCGCCATTTCCAGCACCAAGCCCTGATTGACGCGCCCCAGCCACGCGATCAACGAACGGCGAATCAAGATGTCGTCCAGACGGGTGACCGCTTCGCTGTCGATCAAGTAGCGGATTTCGCGGCGCGTGAAGTCCGGCAGGTTGGTCAATGGCGCGTCGTCGGCCTCCGCACAGAAGGCGGCGATGGTCTCGGCGTGCGTGCCGTAGCGCTCGAAAAGCGCCGCGATGCGAGCTTCCGGCGTGTTCGTCCCGGCGGAGACGCGGTTAATCCATACCGCCTCAGCGCCTTTATCCGTTGGATAGTCGCGCCCGCCACCGATGAACATCAGCTCGGTGCTGACGTGGCGCTTTTTGCCCAGCGCTTCCAGCACTTGATCGGCGGTCTGCTCCGCGAAGGCGCGGAACGTCGTCCACTTGCCACCGACTAGCGAATAGATCGGGTAGGCGAAGCCGCTTTCCGCCGGTTTGATGGCCGCGATGGTGTGGTCGCGGGTGACGTTGCCGGTGAACGACGCGCCGCTATTCGCCAATGGCCGCACGCCGGTAAACTGGAACACGATCTGCGAATGATCCACCGCGATATTCGGGAACACCTTGTTGACCATGCCCAGAATATACTCGATTTCATCGTCGGTGACGTGCGCTTCGTCGGGGTCTTCGATGCGAATGTCCGTCGTGCCGACCATCACCTTACCCAGATACGGCAATATCAACACGATGCGCCCGTCGTCATTCTCGAAGAAGATTTCCGAGCCGTTGCAGGCGTCATGCAGTAGCGGGTTATCCAGAATCAGATGCGAGCCTTTAGTACCGCCGATGAATTCAGTCTCTTTGCCGATAGCGCGGTTGATGAAGTCGATCCACGGGCCACCGGCATTGACCACGACTTGCGGCTGAACGTCGAACGTCTCGCCGGTGATTTCATCGCGCAGGGTGACGGTATCGCGGCCACCATCGACGGCGCTCACGTAGTTGACCGCGTGCGCGGTATCGCTCAGCGTGACGGTATCGCGTAGCAAGTCCATGCAGATACGCTCTGGCGACGGCATCCACGAATCATAATACGTTCCGGCGCAGATGATCTCCGGATTCAGTTGCGGATATTGCGCCAGCGCCGCCCGTTTCAGGCGGAATTTGTGCGTCGGCATCACGCGGTAGTTACGGGCGAAGATGTCATACACGATCATGCCGATTTTGATGACCAGCGCGCCGCGCTCGGCGGGTTTATCGCGCAGGCGCACGAACTTCAACGGCGCATTGAACAGGCCGGAGAACCAGCGAAAGATGGGGACAGTCGTCGGTAGCGGCTTGGCGTAGTGCGGCGCATTGCGAAGCATCAAATTGCGCTCGGTCAGCGCTTCGCGTACCAGACGGAACTCGCCGTTTTCCAGATAGCGGATGCCGCCGTGTAGCATGTGTGAGGAAGCGGCGCTCGTGCCGGAGCCGAAGTCGCCGCGCTCGACCATCAATACATCAACGCCCTGCGCCGCCAGATCACGGTAGGTACCGATGCCGTTGATGCCCGCGCCAATAATCAGCACGGCGACGGACGGATCGGCCTTGAACTTGTCGATTATCTGCTGTCGATTCATAGGGCTTTTCTCTTTTACAAGATAGATTTTCGTATATAACAACTTTAACATTTTCGGCCACATCCGTTAATCACCAATGTCATCATTTGGTGTGATTTTTGCCCGCGTGGAGGGCTAGCGCGTAGGGCGCTACGCGCCTACAGATGATCGTTCGTTGCATCCGGCGCGATTCGCCCGCGTGAATCGCGCCGGATTGCATGTATTGGGCGCGGGGATGTGGTATGTTCATAGTATTGACGAAAGATCATCGCCCGTGTGGGCGAGATATTGTAATTTAATGACACTTAGACGAAGGAGTAATTTTGATGAGCCAATATATCGGCGCTATCGATCAGGGCACGACTAGCACGCGCTTCATGATCTTTGACCATTCGGGGAACGTGGTCGCCATGCACCAGCTTGAACACGAGCAAATCTTCCCGCGTGCCGGTTGGGTGGAGCATGACGCGGACGAAATCATCCGGCGCACGCGGCAGGTGATCGACGCCACCATGAAAAGTCTGGGCGCGAAGGCGGACAGTCTGGCCGCCATCGGCATCACCAACCAGCGCGAAACCACCGTCGCGTGGAACAAGAAGACCGGCAGGCCATACGGCAAGGCGATTGTGTGGCAGGACACGCGCACCGGCGACATCGTGAACCGGTTATCGGCGGAAGGCGGCGCGGATCGCTTCCGCGAAAAGTGCGGCTTGCCGATCTCGACGTATTTTTCCGGCACGAAGATGATCTGGATGCTGGAAAACTGGGACGGGCTACGCGCCGACGCGGAGAAGGGCGACGCGCTTTTCGGCACGATTGATAGCTGGGTGATCTGGAATTTGACCGGCGGGGCGAACGGCGGGCGGCACGTCACCGACGTGACCAACGCCAGCCGAACGCTGTTGATGAACCTGCAAACGCTGGACTGGGACGACGACATTCTGGCCGCGCTGGACATCCCGAAAGCGGCCTTGCCGGAGATCGTCGCCTCCGGCTCTGCGGAGGATTTCGGCGTTATTCGCGCCGATACCGCCGTCGATGGCGTGGCGATCACCGGCGTGCTGGGCGATCAACAGGCGGCGGTGTTCGGTCAGACGTGCTACGGGGTAGGGGAGGCCAAGAACACATACGGCACCGGTAACTTCATGTTGCTGAATACCGGCACGGAGATCGTGCAGTCGAAGAACGGCCTGCTGACCACCGTCAACTACAAGATCGGCGATAAGCCCGCCGTGTACGCGCTGGAAGGCTCTATCGCGGTGACCGGCTCGCTGGTGCAATGGATACGCGACAATCTGGACATGATCGACTCCGCGCCCGACATCGAGAAGCTGGCGCAGACGGTCAACGATAACGGCGGCATCTACTTTGTGCCCGCGTTTTCTGGCCTGTTCGCCCCGTACTGGCGCGGCGATGCGCGGGGGGTGATCGTCGGGCTGACGCGCTACGTCAACAAAGGCCATCTGGCCCGCGCTGTACTGGAAGCCACCGCCTACCAGACACGCGAAGTCGCCGACGCCATGAACAGCGACTCCGGCGTGGAGTTGACCGCGCTCAAAGTCGATGGCGGCATGGTGTACAACGAATTGCTGATGCAATTTCAGGCGGATATTCTGGGCGTGCCGGTGGTGCGTCCGGTGGTATCGGAGACGACGGCGCTGGGCGCGGCGTATGCCGCCGGTCTGTCGGTGGGCTTCTGGCAGAACGAAGACGAACTGCGTAATAACTGGCAGGTATCCAAGCGCTGGAGTCCGCAGATGAGCGCCGACGAGCGTGAGGCGCTGTATTACGATTGGAAACGCGCTGTGCGTCGCACGTTCGATTGGGTGGAAAATTCGTGATAATGGTTGGATTACGGTATATTTAACATGATCTTAAAAACAGTTTGAAGCGATGTTGCGGGGGATGTGTTCTAATCACCCGTGCAGAATATTTTTTAAGCAAGTCTATTGAAGGAGTGTTGAACTATGCGTTATATCGTGCGTTTGATCGCATTGGGCATCGTGGCGGCGCTGTTGGCTGTCGTCCCGGCTACGATGTCACAGGATGACGACGTCGTGATTAATTTCTATTGGGCTTCGGCGGTTGAAGGCGACCTGCCGGGCATCTTCGCGGACTATGCCGCGCAATTTGAAGCGGAGAACCCGGGCGTGACGATCAATCCGGTATACACCGGCACCTACACGCAAACCCGCGACACCATTTTAGCCGAAGGCGATAGCCCGCTCGTCGATGTGGCGATTATGCTGGCTACCGATATGTACACCTTCATTGATGATAGCTACATCATCCCGTTGAATAGCTTCATTGATGAGATGGAAGACGGCGAAGCGTGGTTCGATGACTTCTTCCCGGCGTTCTGGGCGAACAGCATTGATCCGGCGGGTAATGTGTGGTCGGTTTCGTTCCAGCGTAGCACGCCGATCATGTTCTACAACGCCGATCTGTTCGCGGAAGAGGGCATTGAAGTTCCAACCAACAACGAAGAGTTGATCGCCGCCGCGCAAGCGCTCCACACGTCTGACCGCGACGGCCTGCAAATTCCGGTAGCCGGAAACTTCCCGATCTGGATGTTCCAGAGCTTCGCCAACGCTTACGGCGCACCGTTGACCGATGGCGACCCGACGCAAGTGACATTCAACGCACCGGAAACGCTGGAAGCGCTGGAATTCCTGACGCGCATCGGTATGTCGGTTGAGGATGGCGGCTTTGGCGTCGGTCCGATGGGCGGTAGCGCGTGGGGTGAAACCCCGTCGGCGTTCGTCGCTGGTCAGGCGGCCATGATCTACCACACCATCGGCTCGCTGACCAACATCCTGCAAAGCGCCGACTTTGAAGTAGGTCTCTCGTTCTTGCCCAGCGGCCCGGCGGGTGAAGATGGCACCGGCTACGGTTCGCCCACCGGCGGCGGTAACCTGTACATCTTCGATGATGGCAGTAAATCCGAAGCTGAATTGCAGGCGGCGTGGGACTGGGTTGTGTTCCTGTCCTCTGCGGAAATTCAATCGGACTGGGGCGCGGCCACCGGCTACATCGCTTCGCGCATCAGCTCATGGGAAATCGAGCCACTGCTGAGCTTGACCGAAGAATTCCCGCAGTACGCTGTCGCCCGCGATCAACTGGACTTCGCGTATGAGGAATTCACCGCGTATCGCTCGGTGGAAATCCAGAACATCATCAACTTCGAGTTGAGCAACGTCATCTCCGGCTCGGTATCGCTGGACGAAGCGGCCAGCGTGTTGGAGAATGCACAGGCGCAGATCGACGGCTTGCTGGAAGAATTCAACTAGGCGGCGGTCTGTTTCATCGTTAATCGTTAGCTGTAGGGGCGTGGCGTGCTACGCCTCTACAAATCATCAAAGAGTTTTTGGCGCTTTCCGAAGGAAAAACCATTTTTCAAAAACGTGACGAGAAGTTTGTCTTCTGAATTCGTCTGCATCATGAAAGTTTAGTGTGCCTATGGATACATCCGAGATCGCCAGTGACGCAAAGCCGGAAACGGTGGTTGTGCCGATGAGTAAGCCGCTTTTACAGCGCCTCGTCCCTTATTTGCTGATCGCCCCGACGCTGATACTTGTATTCACGTTCACGATATGGCCGGTGACGCAGACAATACAGGCCAGTATGCACGAGCCGGGACGCGCCACCCGTGACGATGCCGGACGGCGCGTGCCGGGCGAACCGACATTCGTCGGCGTTGATAACTACACCGCGCTGTTTGACTCCACGCATTTTCTCGGCAGGCGCTTCCCGCGTGTGCTGACCAATACCATCTTCTTCACGACGGCGACGGTGGTCGTCGGCTTGCCGTTGGCGCTGGGCTTCGCCTTGCTGATTAACCGACCTATGCGGGGGTTAGGTCTGTGGCGATTCGGCTTCTTCTATACTGTGCTTCTGCCATTGATCGGCGCGGCCAATATCTGGGCGTTCATGTTCGCCAACACGACGGGAGTCATCAATACCGTGCTGGGGGCGTTCGGCATATCCGGGCAGGATTGGCTGGGCAATCCGCAACTGGTCATCTTCTCGCTGGTGCTGGTCAACATCTGGAAGCAAACCGGCTTCTTCATGATCTTCTATCTGGCCGCGTTGCAGAATACGCCGCGTGACATCTACGAAGCGGCGGAGCTAGACGGCGGCGGTTACTTCACCACGCTGTATTATTTGACGTTGCCGCTTTTGCGCCGCACGTCGCTATTTCTGGTTATTGTCTCCTCGACGTATGCCTTCCAGACGGTGGAACAACTGGAAGCGCTGAATCGCGGACAACCGGCGGATCGCGGGAATTTGTTGCTGTACTTCATCTTCCAGAATCTCGGCTCCAGTAGCAATATGGGGTACGTCAACGCGATGACGGTTATCCTGATTGGCCTACTGCTGGTGTTCACTGTCAGCAATTTCATCGTGTTTGAGGGGAGAAGCGAAGATGAATAAAATCGGCACACGTCGCCGCGTCGAAGTCGAGATGACGCCGCGCTCGGTGGGTAGCCGCAACCGTTGGAGCGTGGCGGCGGATGTGTTGACCGTCGTCATGTCTATGCTGTGGCTGTTCCCGTTCATCATGGCGATTGCTGTCGCTCTGCGTCCCCAGCGCGAGCCGATTTCGACGGGCAATATCTTCTTTGGCAGTCATCTGACGCTGGCGAACTTTGAACGCGCATGGAATACCGCGCCGTGGGAATGGCACTTCCTGACCAGCGTCATCGTGGTGGTCGGCGTGCTATCGGTGCAACTGGTGACGATCACGATGGCCGGTTATGCCTTCGCCCGCCTGAAGTTCCCGGGACGCACGTTACTGCTGTATATCATCCTGCTACAGTTGATGATCCCGACGGGAATCTTGATCGTGCAGAACGTACAGACCATCCGCGAGCTAGGCGTGTTTAACACGCGCTGGGCGCTGATGATGCCGTATTGGGGGTCGGCGTTTGGCGTGTTGCTGATGCGCCAGACATTCCGCGAAATCCCGCGTGATCTGGAAGAAGCCGCCCGCATGGACGGCGCGAACGTGCTACAGGTCATCCGCCATGTGTACGTGCCGCTATCCATCCCGACATATACCGCGTTCGCGCTGGTGATGGTCAGCGCACGCTGGAATGAATTGCTGTGGCCGTTGATCGTCACGCGCAATCCGGAAGAAGGCCGCCCGTTGACCGTCGGCTTGAATCAGCTTTATTCCGCGACGGAAGCGGGGGCGCAGTGGGGCAATCTGATGGCCGGTACGATGCTGGTGATCTTCCCGCTTGTGGTGTTGTTCATGATCTTCCAGCGCCGCTTTATTGAGAGCTTCGCGGCTAGCGGTCTGCGGTAGACATTGGCGCATCGCGTCGCGCCACCATTAAATTTTAATGCGTTGTGTGTCATAATTCGCCTGTTAGTCTCTATTACATTGGGGAAGGTTGTGATGCACAAACAAGCATTATTGGACAAAATCGCGGCGAAAACCGCCAAACTAGCGATCATCGGGCTGGGCTATGTCGGTTTGCCGCTTGCGGTTGAATTCGCCAAGCAGGGCTTTCACGTCATCGGCATTGACGTAGACGCCCGCAAAGCAGAAGCCATCAACAAGGGCGAGAGCTACATCCCCGACATCCCGACGGCGGAATTAGCGCCATTGGTCGCCGACGGGCTGTTACGTGCCACAACGGATTATGCCGCCCTGCGTGAAGCCGATACCGTCAATATCTGCGTGCCGACACCGCTCCGCAAGACCAAAGACCCGGATATGTCTTATGTCATCAGCGCGATTGATTCCGTCGCCGGTCACGTCCGCGAAGGGATGCTGATTATTCTGGAAAGCACGACGTATCCCGGCACCACAGAGGAGATCATCGCGCCGCGCATCGAGGAGCGCGGCCTGACGCCCGGCGAGTCGGTGTTCATCGCGTTTTCGCCGGAGCGCATCGACCCGGGCAACAAGCAATTCACCGTACACAATACGCCGAAAGTGGTCGGCGGCATCACGCCGCATTGCGCCGAAGTCGCCGCCGCGCTGTACGGGCACGCCGTCAATGAAGTGGTGCGCGTATCGTCCCCGACCACGGCGGAGATGACCAAACTGCTAGAAAATACTTTCCGCGCCGTCAATATCGGGCTGGTCAATGAGGTGGCGCTGATGTGTGACCGGCTCGGCGTCGATGCGTGGGAGGTGATCCACGCGGCGGCCACCAAGCCATTCGGCTTCATGCCATTCTATCCCGGCCCGGGATTAGGCGGGCATTGTATTCCGGTTGACCCGCATTATCTGAGCTGGAAGCTGAAGACGCTGAATTATAACGCCCGCTTCATCGAACTCGCCAGCGAGATCAACACCGAGATGCCGCTTTATGTGGTCGATAAGGTGATGAACGCGCTGAACGATGATACGAAAGCGGTGCGCGGCGCGAAGATCGTCGTGCTGGGCGTGGCGTACAAGCGCGATATTGACGACGTGCGCGAGAGTCCGGCGCTGGACATCATCGAGCTATTGCGGCAAAAGGGCGGCGATGTCGTCTATCATGATCCGTTCGTGCCCCACATCCGGCTGGATGATGTCGGCTACGAGAACATGCAGAGCGCGACATACTCCCGCGATCTGCTGGAATCGGCGGATTGCGTGGTGATCGTCACCGATCACACGTCGTATGACTGGCAGGAAGTGGTCGATCATAGCGCGTTGATCGTCGATACACGGCACGCCACTAGCGGCATCGACGGCGCGGCGCGGCGCGTGTGGCTGTAGTAGGGTAGGGGAAACAACATGACGAAGAAGACGTATGTCATCACCGGCGGCGCGGGCTTCATCGGCTCGCACATCGCCGAGCATCTGCTGAAATCCGGCCATGCGGTGCGCGTGGTCGATAACATGCTGACCGGCAAACAGAGTAATCTCGATCATCTGGCGGCGCTGTCTGCTGATTTGACGGTATATCATACCAGCATCACCGATCTCGACGCCCTGCGCCCGATCTTCGCGGGGGCGGATGTGGTGTTTCATGAGGCGGCGTTGCCGTCCGTGCCGCGTAGCGTGGCCGACCCGCTAGAGACGCATCATCATTGTGTGACCGGCACGCTGAACGTGCTAATCGCCGCCCGTGATAGCGGCGTGCGGCGGGTGGTGCAGGCCGCTTCTTCGTCGGCTTATGGCGATGCGGAGGCCGAACACAAGACGGAGGATTTATTGCCCGCGCCGAAATCGCCGTATGGTGTGGCGAAGCTGGCGGGGGAGTATTACGCGCAGGCGTTTTATGATAGCTACGGGCTAGAGACGGTCAATCTGCGTTACTTCAACGTGTTCGGGGCGCGGCAAGACCCGCAATCGGAATATGCCGCCGTGATCCCCAAGTTCATCACAACCATGCTGGACGGACGCCCGCCGACGATCTACGGCGACGGCACCCAATCGCGTGATTTCACCTATATCGACAACGTGATTCACGGCAACCTGCTAGCGGCGGAATCGCAAACGGCTAGCGGCCACACGATCAACTGTGCCACCGGCGGGCGCGTCACGTTGCTCGATCTGGTGGAGCGCATTAACGCGCATCTGAACACCAGCTTCGAGCCGATCTTCGAGCCGGAGCGCAAAGGCGACATTTTACATTCTCGCGCCGGAACGCAGAAGGCGCTCGATCTGCTGGACTTCACGCCGGTTGTCGATTTTGACACCGGTCTGGCGCGTACCATCGCGTGGTATCAGGCACAACGCGAAGCGGCAAAATGAACGCGGGCGAATTTTCGCACGATGACGGCGTGTTGACGGGGGGATGATGTCAGATCGCGGGCGGTTGGCTTTGCTGGTGCTGGCGGCGTATGCTGGCCTCAGCTTCCTGATGATGGGCGCTTTGCTGGTACGCGCCGGAAATTTCGTGCCGGATGGACCGGGCACGGATTATTCGCATTTCATCTGGAATTACTGGTGGATGGGCTACGCGCTGGAAAACGGCCTATCGCTGTGGCAGACCGACTATGTACTGTATCCGCATCAGCACAACCTCAGCTTGCACACGCTGACGCCGCTCTGGTTTCCGGCTTACGCGGTGACTGCGCCGGTCTTCGGGCAGATCGCCACCGCCAACCTGATTCTATGGGTGAGTTTCGCGCTGAGTGGCTGGGCGATGTGGTGGTGGTTGCGCGGCTACACGACCAGCGCGGGGCTGGCGTTCGCCGGTGGTCTGCTGTATGCGTTCCAGCCGTATGTGCAGGTTTCCGCTTCCGCCATGCATTTCAATCTGGTGGCGCTGTGGTGGTTGCCGTTGATCGCCTGCTTGTGGCGCGAAGTGGTGACGCCGCGCTTGATAAAGCGGCGGGCGGTGACGGTGATCTTGCTGGGGTTGGCGCTGTGGGGGAGCTGGCTGACCGATCTGCAATGGCCGCTTTTTCTGGCGTTCACCGTCGTGCCGTATGGCTTATGGACATTGTGGACGCATCGCCACCGGATTCAGCCGCTATTGATCGCCGGATTCGCGTCAGCAGGCATCATGGCGGCGCTGGCTCTGCTGGTGTGGCCTCTGCCGCAGGTCGGCATGACGGACACCGGCGACCCGTTTCTGTTCCCTCCGGCAGGCTTGCAGACCATCCGCGACTGGGCGATCCCGCTTTCGGCGTTGATCGGAGATCGCTCCGATATGATCCGGCGGCTGGGGCTGACTGTGCCGTATCTGCTGTTCTTCATCCCGCTCATCGGCCTGTTGATATGGCGACGGGGTAGGGCGGCTTTGTGGTTGTGGCTGGCGGCGACCATCCCGCCCACGCTCTTGATGCTCGGCGCGGATGTGGTCATCGGCGAGACGGTCATCCGCCTGCCGTATAGCTATCTACACGACGCGCTAAGCGGACAATTCCGCACGCCGGAGCGCTTCGTCTTTCCGGCACTGTTCAACGCGGTGACGTTCGCGGTGTTGTTCTGGTCGCCATTGGTGCGGCGCTGGCAGATCGTCGGGCGCGTCGCGCTGGTCGCGGTGATCTTCGTGCTGATCGCCGATCTCGCGCTCCTGCGGACGTTCCCCACCCGTGAACTGCGCGACTACCCGATTCACCACGAAATCGGCGACGATCCACGCGAATATGTGGTGCTTGATCTGCCGTTGGCGGTGCATTACGGCTGGACGGGCATGGGGCGCGGCCACCATACGCAGATTTACGCCATCCGTCATCAAAAGCGCGTGGTCAATGGCTTTCTGGCGCGGATGCCGTACACGTATTTCGCCTACTACGCGGACTCGCCGTTGTTCACATGGCTAGCCAACGGCGATGACCGCCCGCCGGAGGAGATGGCGCGGATACAGGCGCAATTCGACGCCTACGTGGATGAATGGCCGGTGGGGTACGTGTTCGCGCATCTGGAATGGATGCCGCCGGAACGCATCCTGCGCTGGGTGGGCTGGATGAACGCGCACCCCGATTTCTGCCAGCCACGCATCAGCGAAGACGGCCTGTTGATCTGGTGGCGGCATAGCGCGTTGGATTGCCCGCCGGTCACGGTCAGCGCGATGATCGACATCGGCGCGGCGGATGATTGGGTGCATCTGGGCGCGGGCTGGCACTACGCCGAGTCATTCGGCGGCAGGTCGGCGCGATGGGCGGAAGCGGACGCCGACCTGTATTTGCATCTCGCGCCGGACGCCGCCTACCGTTTGACGTTCTCTGCGGTGGCGTTTGAGCGAGCGCGGGAAGTGGTCATCGCCGGTCAGACGTTGACCATCACGGCGGATGACTGGGGCGAGTACAGCGTGGACATTCGCCGCGACGATCTGTACGAGGGGCGACTGCTGGCGATCACGCACACCAGCGCCGACAGTCCCGCCGCGTTATTCGGTAGCGCGGATTCGCGTCAGTTGGCGGCGGCGTATGCGCGGTTCGACATCGTGCCATTGAACGCGGAAGAATCGCGGTGATAAATCGCGCCGGAATTTCATCCGGTGAATGTCGGGTTGATTGGTTGCATCCCGTTTATCGAATCCCTCCGTGCATGGTATAATCTATTTGTGTAACTAAGAACCATTAGATGCACAAAAATAGCGAACTCCTGTTCTGTATTGTGTGATTGACTATGCGAAATTCTTATGGCGAATGATTCAGCGCTGAAGATAAACTTACAGGACGAATGGCGGCGGGCGTTCTTCGAGTGGCTGGGCGACTTCA
>REDR01000031.1 GCA_007693385.1 Anaerolineaceae bacterium | reverse complement strand
TCACTCTTTGCTGTATGGCTTGCCGATGGCCTTCGGCGGGATCGCCCGCCCGACCAGACCGGCCAGCACCACCATCGTCACGATATACGGCGTCATCTGGATGAATTGCACCGGCACGCCAACCTCAAGGAACTGAAAGCGCGTATCGAGCGCCTGCGAGAAGCCGAACAGCAACCCGCCCGCCATCGCACCGGCTGGCGTCCACTTGCCGAAGATCATCGCCGCCAGCGCGATGAACCCCGTGCCCGACGTGATCGCTTCGCGGAATGTGCCCGCCGTCTCGATGGTGAACCACGCGCCCGCCAACCCCGCGATCATCCCGCCGATAATCACATTGATATACCGATTGCGCGGCACGTTGATTCCCAGCGTGTCCGCCGCGTGCGGGTTCTCGCCAACAGCGCGAGTCCGCAAACCCCAGCGCGTGTAATACAACATCACATGCGTCAGGATGACCACGATGAACATCGAGAAGAAAATCGGCTTGCCGCTAAACAAGACTTCACCCAGCACCGGCAATTCCGACAATAACGGGATGCGAATTTCGCGCAAGGTCTGCACCGACGCATCGGCGTTAATCAGTAGTTCGGTGCGGGCGAACGCGGTGATCCCCAGCGCGAAGATGTTGATGACCGTGCCGCTAATGATCTGATCGGTCTTGAACGTGACCGAAAGCCATGCGTGCAACAGCGCCATCAGCCCGCCGGATAGTACCGCCACGCCGATTCCCATCCACTGGCCGACTTCGCCCGGATACATCAGCGCGATGTACGTATACGCCACCAGACCGAAGCAGGCCGCCGTCAGCATCATGCCCTCAATGGCGATGTTGATGACGCCGGAACGTTCGCACCAGATTCCGGCCATCGCGCCGATGATGATCGGCGTCGCCAGCCGGAAACTGGCCGCCAGCATCGACACCATATTGGTCGCTTTGCCCGCCGCCGCCAGTACCATCACCGTCGGGATAATCAACACGCCGTTGACGATCAGCCAGATTGTCTTGACGCGCTCATAACGCGACGGCGCGAACAAGCCGAACAGCCCGCCCAGCAGATAGGACAACCCGACGACCAGCGCATACGGCACCGTCGGCACGACCAGATCGAAGCCCAGCCCGCCGCGATGCGGAAAGCGCAATGTGGAGGACACATCGCCCGGGATGACCGACGGCGTGTGAAACAGCATCGCCAGCCCCGCCACGATGAACACCACCGAGAAAATACCGATCCGTGTGATGGCGAACCAGTCGCGCCAGCTTGACGCCCGTCCGTCGTTTGATGAAGTGATCGCCATGCTTGCCATTAAGACCCCCAGCCGGTTGAAAACACCATTTTCGATTTCTCTTCTTCTGTCGCTTCTGGAATACGGTACACCACGCGGATGATCGCGTCCGCCGCGATGAACATGATAATCAACGCCTGTATGATGTTCACCAGATCAATCGGGATGTTATACACCTGAATCGCCGCCGCACCGGTCAGCAACGCGCCCCACAGGATGCCCGCCGGGATCATGTAGCGCGGGTTATTGCGAGCCAGCAACGCCACCGCAATCGCATCGAAGCCCAAGCCGGAGAAGAACGCCGGTTCCATGCTGTACTGCACGCCGCCGATTTCCACGATACCGGCCAGACCAGCCAGCGCCCCGCTTAGCGTCATGGCGATGATGACATTGCGCTTGACGTTCATGCCGGCGTATTGCGCCGCGTCCGCGTTCGCGCCTACCGTCCGCAATTCAAAGCCGATGGTGGTGCGCTCCAGGAACCAATCGACCAGTATCACGGTCAGCAACATCACCACCAGCCCGATGTGCAGATTGCCGCCGACGGTCAGCCAGCGCAACGCGAAGCCGCCCACCGCCACCATCACGCCGTAGATAATCGGGCGGATGATAGCGCGGGGATTCGCCTTGATCTGGTTGTAGCGCATGAAGATGTAGAACGCGGCCACCAGCAGACCGGCCATGATGAACACGCTCGCGCCGATCTGGTCGAACTTGGTCAGGCGGGCGCTCAGGTCTAGGAACGGGGTGCGCGGGGCGCTGGCGTTCGGGTCGCCGATGATGTACGGGTTGGTCGATTTAATCAGCCAGTCGGTCAGCCGGATAGCGATGAAGTTCAGCATGATGGTGTTAATCACCTCATGCGCCCCGGTATACGCTTTCAGTATACCCGGAATCATCCCCCATAATGCCCCGCCGATTAACCCGCCCATCAGCACCAATGGCACATGAAACACCGGATGCAGACTGCCGAATAGCGGGCTGAAGCCGAACCACGCCGCCAGCGTCGCCCCCATGTATAACTGCCCCTCCGCGCCGATGTTGAACAGACCGGCCTTGAAGCCCAGCGCCACCGCCAGCCCCGCAATGATGAACGGTAGCGAACGGGTCAGCGTTTGCTCTAGACTGGCGGGGGAGAACAGCACGTAATGGTCGAATACGCGGGCGAATAGGCGATCTGGCACGGTCACTTGCTCGGTGACGGTGGTGTGCCCTTCGCCACTGCCGGACGTTGTAACCCGCGTCCGTTCGCGCTGAGTCATGCCGAAGGCGCTCAGGTCTTGCAAGACCAGCACCTGACTATTAGGCCGCCGGATGATGGCGATTTCTTCGGCGCGGACCGGCAATTCTTCGCTCAGGGCGCGTTCCACATCCGCCCGTGTCAGCACGCCGTTATACAGATTCGCCACCAGACGCAACTCCGCCGCCAATTGCGGGATGTCGCTCTCCTCAATGCCCGCCGCGATGAAGGTGCGGTCTGCTTCGTCGATGCGTTGCACGTTGCTGATGCCGTTGGGGTTGGTGCGGTCTGTACTCAGGCGGTGAATCGCGGCGATGGCTTGCGCGTCGTCGTCGTCCGCCTGCAAGTCCAGTCGATCCAGCACGCGCAACTGTACCAGCGCCCGCGTCAGCCGGATCAGCGTGCGCTCACGCAGTAGCCGGATGGCGTCGAATAGCTCATCATCGTCGTATTCGGCGGCGACGGGCACCAGCACTTCGATCTGTTCGCGTGCGTCAAGGTCGATCACATCCAGCAGGCCGAAGCGCTCCACGAACGCATTCAACACGCCGGTACTACGCAGGTCATCAAGGCTCAGAAACACGTCGCCGTAAGTTTGCAGATTATCGACGCCGATCTGCTCGGCGAAGTCGGTCACGTCGCCGTCGCGGACGTTGCGCGTCTGCACCACAAGCTGAACGAACGGAAAATCGCGCATCAACGCGAACGCGCCCAGCAATGTCTGGTCGTCGGTCAGCATGAGTTCCGGCAACAGCGCATCCAGACGGGCGCGGGTGATCTCGTCCAGCGCGTCCAGATCGCCGTATAGCTCGCCGAAGTCGCGCACATCCACCGTCGCCAGTTCGTTCCAGCCGTCGATCAACGCGCCGTAATCGCGCAGGCGATCCGCGCCGATGCGCTGAATCTCGGTGATTGCGTTGCCGAGTTGGTCGAACGCGACGTTATCCGGCAGGATGTCGGTCTGATAATAGCGCTCGATGACTTCCGCATAAAAGCGCACATTATCGCGCCCGACGCGGGCTAAATCCTCAGCGCGGCGGGCGAGAACCGTCATGCCCTGCGCGTTGAGTCGCGCTTCGCTGACCGCGTTGCTGGCCTGCACGAATTCCAGCGCGAAGGCCACATCGCTCTCGCTGACCGTGCTATTGAACGCGAAGCCGATCGCCCCTTCCATCAGTCCGGCGTATGTCTGGCCGGTGGCCTCCAGCCCGCGCCCGATGTTGCCGCGCCCCTGCGTCACCACCATCAACGGGATGATGGCGATTAAAGCGGTCATCACCGCTAGCACCGGCACCAGCGACGGCGAAACACGCGCCCATGCGCGGCCAATCGGCGCGAAAAACGAGCGGCGGGGCGGTACTGCGTCCTGCGTGGTTTGTGTGTCGGTCATCAAGAATCCCTCACGCCTGCCATCAACAGGCCGATGCGCTCACGGTTGGCCTGTTCTGCCGTCAAAATGTCGATGATCTCGCCCGCGTACATCACCGCGACGCGATCCGCTAACGATAAAATCTCGTCTAACTCCGTGCTGACCAGCAGAACCGCCGTGCCCGCGTCGCGCATCTTGACGATCTGCTTATGGATGAATTCAATAGAGCCGACATCGACGCCGCGAGTCGGCTGTGCGACGATCAGCAGGCGGCTAGGGCGCGAGAATTCGCGGGCGACCACCGCTTTCTGCTGATTGCCGCCGGAGAGCGCCTGCATACTGACGAAGATGCCCGGCGTCCGCACGTCATACGCCTCGACTAACTCCTGCGCGTGGCGGTTGACCGCTTGCTCATCGGCCACGATGCCCCGCGCAAACGGACGCTTGTAATAGCTCTGTAGGCGCATGTTGTCCACAATCGAGAAATTGGCGACCATGCCGTTCTTCTGCCGGTTCTCCGGCACATGCGACACGCCGGTTTCGGTGACCTGTCGCGGCGTATAGCTGGTGATGTCCGTGCCATCCATGACGATCTGCCCGCCGACGACCTCGCGCAGTCCGGCGATGGCCTCCACCAGTTCGGTCTGCCCGTTGCCCTGCACACCGGCCACGCCCAGAATTTCGCCGCCGAATACATCGAATGAGACATCCTTCAAGGCGGGCAAGTCGCGGTCATCATGCACGGTCAAGTCGCGCACCGCTAACACCGCATCCGTCGGCTGGGCGGGCGGCTTTTCGACCTGTAGCAATACCTCACGCCCGACCATCATCGAAGCTAGAGTCGCCTGAGTCGCCGTTTTGGGGTCGGCAGTCCCCGCGATCTTGCCATCGCGCAACACCACGATATGGTCGCAAATGCGGAGCGCTTCTTTCAGTTTATGCGTGATGAAGATGATGCTCACGCCGCGCTCTAATAACGACGCCATCACCTCGAACAGCCCTTCGGTTTCCTGCGGCGTCAAGACCGCCGTCGGCTCATCAAGGATCAGGATTTTCGCCTCGCGGTACAGCGCCTTGATGATCTCGACGCGCTGTTGCACGCCCACCGGCAAATCTTGCACGCGGGCATCGGGGTTCACTTTCAGCCCGTATTGCTCCGAGATTTGCACGATGCGCTTACGCGCCGAGCGCCGATCCAGAAACGGCCCGCGCACCGACTCCGTGCCCAGCATGATGTTCTCGGTGACGGTCAGCACCGGCACTAGCTGGAAATGCTGATGCACCATGCCGATACCTAGCTTGATGGCGTCGTTCGGGTCTTTGATGTTCACGATCTCGCCGTTCACCCGTATCTCGCCCTCATCAGGGCTATACAGGCCGTAGATCATGTTCATCAGCGTGGACTTGCCCGCGCCGTTTTCACCCAGCAAGCCTAGCACCTGCCCGTGATGTAGCTCTAAATCAATGCGGTCATTCGCCAGCACGCCCGGAAAGCGTTTGGTGATGCCCTGTGTCGAAAGTACAACCGGGGTTGCGCTCATATTACCCCCATCATCCCTATGTTGATCTCACACGCCAGTTAATGCCCGTAGAAGTTACGCGGTTGAGCTTATGAACCGCGCAAATCCTAGCCCGTTGAGTATAGCGCCGCCTGTCCGTTTGTTAAAGTGGAATTAACCTTCGGACGCGGTTTGAGCGTCCGGCGGCGTGCTGACTTCCGCGATCTGCTCCGGCTTTTTCGGCTTCCTTTTCCTCTGGCGGAAGCCGACGCCATACGCCACATGCCCCTGACCGACCACGATCAGCGCGTTTTCATCGACATCGGATACCACCTGCCGCAATGAATTCACCTGTGGCCGGTTGACCACAATATATAGCATGTGGCGCGACTCGCCGGTGTACATGCCGGTCACGTCCCAGCCGGTGACGCCGCGCTCTAGTTGCACCAGAATCGCGTCCGAGACTTCACGCGGCTTGTTGGTGATGATGAACACCGTGCGGATCACGCTGGGGCCTTCCAGCACATAGTCGGCCACCATGCCATCCATCACCAGCGCCACCAACGAGAACAACGCGCTCTCCCAGCCTAGAAACACGCCGACCAGCAGGACGATCACCAGATTGACGTATAAATAGGTACTGCTCAACGGCGTGCCCAATTTCATCTGGATGATGCGCCCTAGCGTCGCCGTGCCGCCGAACGTGCCGCCCCAGCGAAACACGATGCCGCCGCCGAGTCCGCCGACCACACCGGCGAAGATCGCATTCAGCAGGTTATTCTCGCTCACGCCGTCCGTCGGCAATAGCGGCGCGACCAGATCAATCATGAACGAGTAAGCCACCACGACGTAAATCGTCCATAGTAGCATCGACCAACCGCCCAGCATCCGGTAAGCCAGATACAAGATCGGCAGATTGAAGATCAGCGTCATCAAACCGATGGGCGTGCCGATCATGTAGTTGGTGATGACGCTGAGGCCGGTGATGCCCGCCGGTGCGATCTGCGCCGGTACGAAGAAGACCACCACACTGATCGCCCCGATCAATGTGCCTAGCGTAATCATGATGAAGCGTACCGCGAATTCCTGTAAGCCCGACACGGGCGGCAATTTGTATGACATGCTGATCCTTTCGCATATTCCCCGCATTGTGGCTTATCGTGGCACAGAGTCAAGCATGTATTTCCGCATCGCGCTATGGCAAAATACCGGATTCATACCGCACGTAAAAATTTGTGGCGGCTACGCCCGCGCACCTATCGCCTATTTTCGCATTTGTAGGGGTGCAACGCATTGCGCCCGCCGGAGAAAATAACACATGACAACGACCTATCGTTTAGCCATGATCGGATTCGGCAACGTCGGGCAAGGTCTGGCGGAGATACTCAGCCGCCGCGCCGCAGAACTGGCCGCGCAATCCGGCGTCGCCTTTCAGATCGTGGCCGTCTGCACGCACAGTCGCGGGAGCATCTACAACCCTGACGGACTGGACGCCGCGCAATTGCTGAAATCCGCCCGTGCCGGTGATCGCTTCGAGACGCTCGACGCGCCGCATTCCGGCTGGGACGCGCCGCGCATCATCCGCGAATCGAACGCCGATGTCATCGTCGAGATCAGTTATACCGACCTGCAAACCGGCCAACCGGCGCTCGACTACATCCGGCAGGCACTCACCGCCGGAAAGCATGTCGTCACCGCCAACAAAGGACCAACCGCCCTGCACTATCCCGAATTGCGCCGTCTCGCCCGCGAAAACCGCGTCTCTATCGGCGTGGAAGGCACGGTATTGAGTGGCACGCCCGCCCTGCATCTGGGATTGTCGGCGCTGGCCTCCGCCGGAATTACGCGGGTGCAGGGCATCCTCAACGGCACGACGAACTACATCTTGACGCAGATGGAAAACGGCGCGACATACGCCGATGCGCTGGCGCAAGCACAGGCCAACGGTTACGCCGAAGCCGACCCCTCCGGTGATGTGGACGGGCACGACGCGGCGGCCAAAGTGGTCATCATCGCTAATCTGCTTCTTGATTTGCCGCTGACATTGGCCGATGTCCGGTGCAAGGGCATCAGCCACATCACACAGCACGACATCGAGAGCGCGAAAGCGGCGGGTGAGCGCTGGAAGTTGATCGGGCTGGTGGAAAAGCGCGACGACGACTTCACCGCGTCGGTTCAGCCGGTGCGCTTACCGCTCGCGCATCCACTTGCGAGCGTCGGCGGGGCAACCAACGCGATCACCTACACGACTGATCTGCTGGGTGATGTGACGCTGATCGGCGCGGGTGCCGGGCGCGTGGAAACCGGCTACGGCCTGCTGGCTGATCTGCTGGCGATCCATCGCGGGCACACGACACACGAAAATCTGTAGGGGCGGGATACATCGCGCCCGCGCATGATAACGTGCCCGTATGACGCGCTTTGATCTGCCCTGAATTTTGCGCGGACGGCGTGCTATAATCAACGCGATAACCCCGCGATAAATCCATATAATCAATCGCACAGAGGCGAGCCATGCAGGAGGAGCTTATTTTATGACGAACCCAACACCCATCACCGTCGCACGCGGCGACGGCATCGGCCCGGAGATCATGGACGCTTGCTTGAAGATCATGCAGGCGGCGGGCGCACAGCTAGACATCGAAGAAGTCCGCATCGGGCAGGCCGAGTATCTGAACGGCAACGCAACCGGCATCGAAGATAAAGCGTGGGGTAGCTTGCGGCGTACCGGCGTCTTTTTCAAAGCGCCTTTGACCACCCCGCAAGGTGGCGGCTATAAAAGCGTCAACGTCACACTGCGTAAAACATTCGGCCTATATGCCAACGTGCGTCCGGTGATGAGTTATCACCCCTTCGTCTACACCAAGCACCCGCACGTCAATATCGCCATCATCCGCGAAAACGAAGAAGACCTGTATGCCGGAATCGAGCATCGCCAGACCGAAGAAGTCTACCAGACGCTCAAGTTGATCTCCCGTCCGGGGAGCGAGCGCATCGTGCGCTATGCGTTTGAATACGCCCGCTTGAATCATCGCCGCAAGGTCACATGCTTCACCAAAGACAACATCATGAAGATGACCGACGGCCAATTCCATAAGGTTTTCGACACCATCGGCGCGGAATATCCCGAAATCGAAAAAGAACACTGGATCATCGACATCGGCGCGGCGAAGGCGGCCACCGAGCCGGAAATCTTCGACGTGATCGTGATGCCCAACCTGTACGGCGACGTGGTGAGCGACATCGCCGCGCAGTTGACCGGCTCCGTCGGGCTGGCCGGTAGCGCCAACATCGGCGAGAAAGTCTCCATGTTCGAGGCTGTACACGGCTCCGCGCCCGACATCGCCGGACTCGGCATCGCCAATCCCTCCGGCCTGCTGTTCGCCGGTGTGCTGTTGCTCATCCACATCAAGCAACACGAAGCCGCCGAGCGCGTCCGCAATGCGTGGCTTAAGACCATCGAGGACGGCATCCACACCGGCGACGTGTATCAGGATGGTGTCAGCAAGCGGCGCGTCAATACGGAGGACTTCACGGCGGCGATCATCGAGCGACTCGGCCAGCGTCCGATCATGTTGCATCCGGTCAACTACGCCGCCGGAGATACCGGCCTACCACCCGCTACGCCGCCCATCCGCCGCGAGCCGAGCCATAAACAGCTTGTCGGCGTCGATATGTTCTTGGACTGGGATGAGCAAGGCCGCAACCCCGACGCGCTGGCGGAACGCCTGCGGGCGATCAACGGCGACGGGCTAGAATTGCTGATGATTACCAATCGCGGCGTCAAAGTCTGGCCGGACGGTGCGCCGGAAACTTTCAGCACCGATCACTGGCGCTGTCGCTTCCAGACGCCCGGCGAGGATGGCGTGCGCCCCGGCGCGCCGATCACGCATCAGGCCATCGTCAACCTGTTGCAACGCGCCCACGACGCCGGTCTGGATTGCATCAAGACGGAAAATCTGTACACCTTCGACGGTGAACTCGGCTTCTCGCTGGGGCAGGGGCAATAACCCCGCCCGCCGTTATCATGTCCCCACTACCGCGTCATCATCTTCAGATGGCGCGGCAGGGGGTATCCACATCCGCAGGAAATCCAGACTATCCACCCATTCGCCATTGACGGCGATCTCCCAATGTAGATGTGGCCCGCTACTGCGTCCGGTGTTGCCACTGACGCCGATGATCTGCCCGCTACGCACCGCCTGCCCGCGTGTGACGTGCGTCTGCGAGAAATGCGAATAGCCGGAAAAGATGCCGTAGCCGTGATCGATAACGACGTGATTCCCGCGTATATCCAGCAAACCGGCGAACACCACCCGCCCCGCGCCCATCGCCCGAATCGGCGTACCGGTAGCGGTGCGGAAGTCCCAGCCAGTATGCCGCGATTCGGTCGTCTCATTGAATACGCGGAACGCGCCGAATGGCGATGTCGTCTCCGCCTGTACCGGCAACATGAACCCGTCCTCATCCCATAGCTGTTCCGCCGTGTATTGCTCGAACAGGCTATTGAGGCGGGCGAGTTCGGTGCGCTCCACGATAGGGTCAATCAAATAAGCGCGATCAGCCGGAATCGTGACATCCTGCCGGATGAACCCGCCCAGCACGACGCGAGCCGTGCCGTTAATCGTCACGCTGTCGCCATTTTCGCGCAGAGCCAGCGCGGTGATCTCATAATCGCGGTTGGCGGTCAAATCCACGCCAGCCACGACCAGCGCGTAGAACGTGTCCTCGTCGTCGCTATCGGGGAAGAACGGCACCTCTTGATCGCGGAAGCGTACCCGCCCGCCGATCAAGTCTTCGCCGGTCAGCCGCAGTATGCCGACGCGCCCCTGTTGCAGACGATCAAACAGCACTTCCAGCGTGACGCCATCTTCGCTGAAGCTATCGACGGCGGGCGGCGGCGCGGTGGGCGCGATGATCGGCGGCAGGGTGGCCGGTGGCGGCGTCGGGGTGGCGGCGGGCGGCTCGGTGGCGGCGTCCTCGTCCGCTTGCACCGGCGCGGAGGCCGACGTTAAAGCCAGCACAAAGGCGATCATCAATAGGCCGAGAATCCAAACAATGCGTCTCATATCATCAACCTCAACAGTTGCCGTTTTAGGGTGCAGGCGTCGCCGTGACCGTCGGCGCGGGCGGCGTGCCGGTCAATTCGATCTCAGCGCGGATCGCTTCGGCGCGTTCCCGCAAGCGCACGCGCAAGCCGTCCACGTCGAACTCGGCGCTATCCAGAATCGCCTGTAATTCTTGCGGGGCGATGCCGTCCATCACGTCGATGGGTTCAGTGTAAACATAAATCCCCATGTTGACGCCGTCCACTTCCAGCCCGACGAACCAGCCTCGCGTGTCCAGCGTCGCCTCGCAACGATACGCGGAGAAATTCGCGCCGATGCCGACTTCATCGCCGACGCTGAATTCCTGTTGTACGTCCACGCCGGGCACGCAGTCGCCGCCGATGATCGCCAGCCGGAACAGTCGCAACGCATCCAGATAAGGCGATACGTTCGACTCCTGCGTGATCGGGTTGAATGTGCCCGTCGATTCATAGCCCCACAGCACAATGATGAAGCCTTCGCCGCCAGTCACCGGCCCGGCGTACACCGTGAACGGCACCAACTGCAAGCCGAACACATCTTGAATCGCCACCGTGCTATTGGCGCTCAGCCAGTCGTCGGGCAATTCTAGCGTGATGGGCGGGTCAATCTCCTGACCTTCCGCCGCTTCCAGCACGAAGTCAAGTTCTTGCGTATCAATCCCCATCGTTTCGTCGTCCGGTTCGGGCGTCGGGGTGATCGTCGCGGCGTTCGCCCCCATCGCCATGACCAGCAACAAAACCAGCACAACCGCCTTTTTCATCATGCGCTATTTCCTGTTCAATCGTCTATCACGTCAAACACGCCGCCTAGAATGTTAATGCCGTCTTGCGGATCGCGCAATGATACGAAATCACCGTCTACCTGACGATATGCCACCACCGCCCACAGATAACGCCCGGGCGCGATGTCCGGCGGGATGGTCAACTCATGATAATCGGCCACGATTTCGCCCGCCGCCCAGCGCGACGTGGCATACAGTCCCATCACCGGCGCGCCGATGTCGCGCATCCACAACACCGACCAATCATCGGCGGATAGCACGCGCAGAGAAAGCGACCAATCCGCGCCGATGTCGTCAACCAGCGCCTGCCAGTACAGCGTCAACGGGATGTGCGTCCCGCGCCGCACGGCGGCGGGTTCCGCGCCCCAGCGATAGCCGGTCAATTCGATCACTTCACGCCCGTCATCGGGCGCGGTCAAGCGCGTGTTGATCGGCTGTATGTCGTCCGGCAGATCGAAGCGCGGCGCATCTTCTAGACAGATCAGCGCGTCCACGTTGGCCGGAATCCAGCGCGGATCGGTCAGCACATGCCGCGCCAGACACACCGGACGCTCGCCCAGAAAATCCGCGTAACGCTCGATGGGGTACAGGATGGTCACATCCGGCCTGCGTCCGGCCACGTTTTGCTCGTACCACAGGATCGTCACCTGCTCCCAGTCCGCCGCCAGCACCGCGCCCTCCGGCAACGCATCCAGCCCGCTAGCCAGCCGTCGCCCCATGTCGCCGGTCTTGAGCGTCTGCCGCCACAGGTCAAGCGGTTCGCCGTATGTCGCCTCAAGCCGCTTTTCGGGGTATGTCGTCGCCATCTGGTAAAACGGGATCGCCAGCAGAGCCAGCGCGACGACGACGCGCCCGCGCCGGTTGAGCGTCCGCGTCAGGCCGTCCGCGCCCAGCGCGAACGCATAGGCCAGCACCACGAATGACGGCAGATAATACGTGAATTGTCGCTCGTTGCCGCGAAAGTTGGCGCTGAAGAATGCCAGCAGGCCGAAGCTGACCAGCATGAACACCGCCGACACCGGACGCCGCCGCGCCAGCAGAACCACCCCGCCCAGCGCGATCAACGCGACAAACGGCGTATGGTCAGCCACTAGCGCCCGCCGGTACAGCGCCAACTGCTCGCTGATCGTGCCGGCGTCGTCGAACACCAGCACCTCATCGCTCAGCACGTGGCGCTCCAGCAGGAAATCGACCCATCCGGCGGCGCTATCCGGTTGCCACATCAACGGCGAATTATCGTTCGCCCGCAGTAGCGGCAGAACCGTCGGGTACATCACCAACGCGGGGACGATCACCAGCGCCGCGCAGACCAGCGTCCTCTGCCAGCGCCGCACGATCTCCCCGCGCAACTGCCACAGCACCAGCACGCCGATTCCGGCCGCGAATAATCCCAGACTGCGATGGTGCAACAGCCCGATGCCGAACGCCGCCGACAGCGCATAGAGCAGGCGATCCGCGTGTGGCGCGGCGTGGTCGCGCCCCCACCACAGCGCCAACCCGCAAATCCAGACCGCCAGCAACACCGTGAAGGCGTATTTATCCGCGATGACCGCCTGCCCCCACAGCGCCCCGCCCAATCCCAGCACCAGACCGGCGACCAGCGCGACGACATGATTCGCCGTCAAGCGGATGGTCAGCCATGTGAGCGACGCACCGGCCAGCGCCGCGCTGACCGCCGCCAGCAAGTTCATGCGGTACGCTTCTTCTCCGAACGGCAAAACCGCCGTCCACAGCTTGCCGAGCAGGACATAAAGCGGTTGGCCGGTGGGATGCACCAGCGCCAGCAACGGCGCGGCATATTGCAATTCGCCCGCGTCGCCGCCGACGGTGCCCGGCATGAGCGTCCGTACGTAAGCGGCCAGCAGGACGGCGAACACGATCAAGACCGCCGCCACCGTCCGCCAACCGCCCGCCGTCTCAGCCGCCCGCCGTGAATCCGCCGCCATCGTCCGCTTGATCCGCTTCAAACTTGCCGCCCATATCCTGCACATCAACCGCCACGCCGTCGATCATCTTCGGCAGGATGGCGTCTATATCCAGTTCTGCCTCGCCGATCTTGTGATCGACCATCACCACCAGCGCCGGTTCGTCGGTCAACTCGCCGCCGCGCCGCCGATAGCCTACCGCCACGCCGACCACGTTCGGCCAGCGCAGAAGTGCTTCCGCGTGGCGGGCGTGTACCTGCCGTGCCGCTTCAAATGCCGGATTATCGGCCATCGCTCACACCTCCAATTCAATATCCAACGCATCGAACACCACATCAATCGGCGTGAAGATGGTCGCCAGTCCTGAACCGGCGAACAGCAGGCCAACCGCCGTCCCCGAGTCCGCCGCCACCACCAGCGAGCCGGAATCACCGCCCTGACTGAAGGCGTTACAGATCACCTGTCCGACCAGTCGCGCATTGCGTGGCCCCTGACTGGTGTTATAGCCTACCGTCACCGTCGCATTGAGCAACGTGACCGAACTCTGCGTCGTGTCCGTCGTGCGTCCGGTCTTGCGGACGCGCATCCCCAATTCTGGCTGGGCGGTCTTGCGGATCGTGCCGATGCCGCGAATCTGCTCTTTGAACATGGCGCGGTCATTCGGACGGGCGACGGCGGCATCCGCGATGTTGTCCGCCGTGTTCTGCTTGATCGCGGCGATGTCGGGCTTGGGCGCGGGGGAGGGCGTCGGCTTGTTGTTCAACAAGCGAGCTAGCAGGCGCAAGATGCTACCCATCAGGCCGCCGCCGTCGTCTTTGCTAGCGGTCTGTGCCGTTTGCGCGGTCTGTGCGGTCTGCGCTCGCTCGCGCAATTCCGGCGCGATGACATCGCCTTCCACGTAGTTCAACGCGATGAAGCGCTCCAAAACCGCCACCGCGTCCGCCGGACTTTGCCCGCCGTCCAATTGTGCCGGTTGCAAGATCAGGTCGCCTTTACGCGCTTCGTTGTTGTTGGCGATGACGTGATTGTTGGACAGTAGCAAGCGCTGGCCGGTCTTGCGATCACGCACCACGACGCCCAGCGTGCCCGCCGTCACCGCATGATGGCCGAAGCTGACGCCGCCCGGGATGAATGGCCGGTGACGATCTCGCGGGCTGGCCGATAGGTGCGGGGCGCTCTGTGCATCGCCGGAGTCCACCGCGTCGAACGCGACCAGCTTGCCGACTTCGTAAACGTCGGTATCCACGCCGTCGATCTGGCGCGGCACCACGTCCTCCGGGCGCAGTTCGTCCAATGATTTCTTTTGTTCCACCAGCACCACCACCGACGGATCGCCCGCCGCGTTCTTATAGCCGACTCCCACGCCGACGACGTTCTGCTTACGCATCAACCCTTCTTGATGTGCCGTCTGTACCCGCTTGGCTAGATCAAACATCGAACCCGCAACCATCGCGCATTTCTCCCATCTTTGCTAGACGCGAACAATCAATCTTGAACGCATGTTTTGACGTGTCTATCATACCGCATCGCGCCGCCGCATGACTAGCGGCACAAAACGCCGCGCCCTATTGCGCCGACGCGCCGCCATCCAGCGCGATAGCCTGTCCGGTGATGAACGACGCGGTATCGCCCGCCAGAAACACCACCGCATCGGCGATTTCGTCGGCCTGTCCCAGACGGCGCATCGGCGCGTTGTGCTGGATGCGCTCCGCCATCGACGGCACCATCTCCACCAGTTCATCGACCATCTGCGTCTCGGTGAAGCCCGGACAGATGGCGTTAACGCGCAATTTCAGCCGCGCATACTCCAGCGCTACCGATTTTGTCAGCCCGATGACGCCGTGCTTGCTGGCTGAATAAGCCGAATTACCGCGAAAGCCGACCAGACCGGCCAGCGATGACACGTTAATGATCGAGCCGCCGCCGCTCTGGATGATGCGCGGGATTTCGTATTTCATGCACAGCCACACACCTTTCAAATTGACGTTCACTACCGCGTCCCACACCGCCTCATCGAGCTTGTCGGCGTTGGTCATCGCGCCGCCGACACCGGCATTATTCAGCGCCACATCCAGCCGCCCGTAACGCGCCGTCGTCGCCTCGACCATCGCCTCGACCTGTTCAGCTTGCGTCACGTCACACGCGATGAAGAACGCCTCGCCGCCCGCCGTCTCGATCTGCTGAACGGTGGCTGTGCCGCCCGCCTCGTTCACATCCGCCACGCAGATTTTCGCGCCGTTAGCCGCCAGCTTGCGTGCGCTCGCCCGTCCGATTCCCGAACCGCCGCCGGTCACCAGTGCCACTTTGCCCTGTAATGTCATCGGAATTTGTCCTTTTGGTATGCTTAAAAATAAATGATGTTTTGCGCTCGTCTCTATCTTAACCGATATGGGCGGATTGCGCGGTGCAATTCAGCGTGGGCGCAATGCATTGCGCCCCTACAGATTGACGTTATGATTATTGCCAATAACCTGAAATGCGCTCGGACGGGCGAAGATGCGCGGGGTGTGGGGAGGTTGTCCTACATATAGCTTTGTAGCGTCTGGATCAACTGGCGGCTGGTGAATGGCTTCACCACATAATCCGCCACGCCGAGCGCACGGGCGCGTTCGCGGTATATTTCTTCGGTGTGCGCGGTCAGGAAGATGATCGGAATATGTGCCGTGCGCTGATCTCCGCGTAAGTCCTGCGCCATCTGCCAGCCATCGACATCGGGCATCACCACATCAGTTATGATGACATCCAGTTGCTGGTCATGGGCGATTCGTAGACCTTGCTTCGCACTTGACGCCGTAAATACCGTGAAGCCCGAAAGCGTCAATATCTCCGATGTATTTTCTAGAATTTCGATGTTATCTTCAACAAGCAGAATTCTGAGCATACGGTTGGTTGATCTCCGTTAAACGAACTTCTAACAAGTTCATTATACGCTAGAAAAAGTATATCAACGTCAAAAATAATCTGAAAAATTTCTTAATTCTCAGCTCTTTTAACTCAATAAACAAGGAAAACAGCCAATGGTCGATACGCTCATCAATGTGATCGCGCCGATCTTTCTGGTGATGCTGGCCGGGATGTTCTATGGCCGCATATTACAGCCGGACACCAAAACATTCTCCAGCGCGATCATTTATCTGTTCGCTCCGGCGCTGGTCATCGACGGCTTTCAGACGGTGCGCTTCACGCCGGATGTGCTGGGGCAGGTGACCGGCCTTGTGGTGTTTTCCGCTATCGCGCTGACGTTCATCGGCTATCTGCTGGCGTGGCTGTTGCGGCTGGATGTGCGGGCGACCAACGCGCTGGTACTGGCGATCATCCTATTCAACGGCGCGAACTACGGCCTGCCGTTCAACACCTTCGCCTATGGCGATGAGGCTGAGCCGATGGCGATTTTGTACTATTCAGTGTCGGTGATCGTGGTCAATACGCTGGGCGTGTTCATCGCTTCACGCGGGTCGGGGTCGATGTCGTTCGCGTCGGCGGCGATCAACGTATTCCGCACGCCGCTATTCTATGCCGCCGTCATCGGACTAGCAATCAATCTAGGCGATATTGAACTGCCGTTGTTGCTGGGGCGCTCCGTCTCTATTCTGGGCGCGGCGATGATCCCGGTCATGCTCATCTTGATCGGCATACAGGTCAGCCAATTCGAGTTCAAAATCACACAGGCGCGTCCGGTGGCGGTAGGCGTGTTCGGCACGTTGATTATCTCGCCGCTTGTGGCGTGGGGCATCGCCGCCTTGCTGGGCATGGAGGGGCTGGCGTGGACGGTGGGCATCACCCAGCACGCCATGCCGACGGCGGTGATCGCCATCGCGCTGACCACTCAATTTGATGGCGATGTCGAGCTGGTGACGAATACCCTGCTCGCATCGACGGCGGTCAGCGCCCTGACGTTGAGCGTGCTGGTGCAACTATTGACCTGATCCGTTAAAACCGGCCAATCATTCCCATTCGATGGTGGCCGGTGGCTTGCTGGTCACATCGAACGTCACGCGGTTGATGCCCTTCACGCGGTTGACGATGCGGCTACTGGCCCGCGCCAGCAGATCATACGGCAGACGCGCCCAGTCCGCCGTCATGAAGTCGTCCGTCGTCACCGCCCGCAGGACTAACACTTCTTCGTATGTGCGGTTATCGCCCATCACGCCGACGCTTTTCACCGGCAACAGCACCGCGAAGCATTGCGCGGTGGGCGCGTGGCCGTCCGCGTCAGGATACAGCAGACCGGCGCGGTCTAACTCATCAAGGAAGATGGCGTCCGCTTCGCGCAGGGCTTCCAGCCGTTCCCATGTAATATCGCCCAGACAACGGATGCCCAGCCCCGGACCCGGGAACGGTTGCCGCCAGATGATATGATCCGGCAGGCCGAGCGCCTTGCCGACGCGCCGCACCTCATCTTTGAACAGATCGCGCAGAGGCTCGACCAGATCAAAGCGCTCTTTGAAGTCCTGCGGCAATCCGCCGACGTTGTGGTGGCTCTTGATCGTCTTGGCCGACTGATGATCGGCGGCGGATTCGATCACGTCGGGGTAGATCGTTCCCTGCGCCAGAAAGCGCACCCCGTCCAGCGCGTCGGCTTGCTCGCGGAATACGTCGATGAACGCCGCGCCGATGATGCGCCGCTTCGCTTCCGGCTCGTGTTCGTCCTGCAACCGGCTGAGAAATGTCTCGGTGGCGTCCACCGCGATCAAATTCATGCCGCGTTCCTCACGGAAGACCTGCACCACCTGTTGCGGCTCGTGCTTCCGCATCAGGCCGGTATTGACGAATACCGATGTCAGCCGTTCGTCAATCGCCTGATGGATCAGCGCACCGGCCACCGCCGAATCGACGCCGCCACTCAGCGCCAGCAGGACGCGCCCCGTCGCGCCGACCTGCGCCCGTATGCGCTCGATGGCGTCGTCAATGAACGCGGCGGGCGACCATTTCGGCTCGCATCCGCAGATTTCCAGCACGAAATTCCGCAATAAGTCCATGCCGCCCTGTGTATGGCCGACTTCGGGGTGGAATTGCACGCCATACAACCCTCGCGTTTCGTCGCCCATCGCCGCGATGATGCCGTTAGCCGATTCCGCCAGCACCGCGAATCCGTCCGGCGGCGTCGTGACGTGATCGCCGTGCGACATCCACACATCCAGCGCGGCGGGAATCTCGCGGAACAGCGTCGCGTCGTGGCTGGTGATCGTCGCCCGCCCGTACTCGCGGGTATCACCCGCCGCTACTGCACCGCCCAGCGCATCAGCGATCAACTGCATCCCGTAGCACACGCCCAGCATCGGCCAATCGCCGACGCGCACGCCATCGCCCAGACGCGGCGCGTCCGTCGCGTAGATACTGCCCGGCCCGCCGGATAAAATCAGACCGGCGGGCTGATGCGTCATGATCGCCTCTCGTGGGGCGTCGTGCGGCAAGACCAGCGCATACACGCCAATTTCGCGCACGCGGCGGGCGATCAACTGCGTGTATTGCGAGCCGAAATCCAATATGATGATGCCGCCTGTCCGTAAATGATCGGTCATCGGTCAGCGCCTACGCGAACTCGAATTGACCGGCGTTCATGCTGGTGATCGTCACCAGCGCGTGGATCGGCACATCAAAACCGGCACTCTTCATGATCTCGCGTCCGTTATCAAACGCCTTTTCCACCACCACGCCGACGCCGACCAGATTAGCCTTCGCGCTCCGCACGATCCGCGCCAGCGCGGTCAACGTCTTGCCCGTCGCCAGAAAGTCATCAATAATCAGCACGTTCTCGTCACGCTTGATGAACTCCGCGCTGACCAGAAGCGGCACGTCGCCGCCTTTGGTGTGGCTGGGCGCGGTTTCCAGATACACCGGCCCGGCCATCGTGATCGGCTTCTTCTTGCGGGCATACACCACCGGCACATTCAGCACGATAGCCGTCGTCAAAGCCGGTGCAATGCCGCTAATCTCCGCCGTCAGGATGCGATCTACGCGCTGACCGGCGAAAAGGGCGGCCATCTCTCGCCCCATCTCCACCATCAAATCGGGGTAAATCTGATGATTCAGGATGCTGTCAATTTTCAAAATCCCGCTACCGAGATTTTGCCCTTCTGCTATGATGCGATCTTTTAGCGCCTGCATGTGTTTTTCATCTTCCTTCTGTCTGTCGGGTGCGTTCGATTAGATCAAGCATTTGTCGTGTTCTCGGCGTCGTCCGTCGGCGTCAGGCCGCCGGATTCTTCATAGACATCGGCGAAGGCCATCTCGAAGACGCCTTCCGGGAATTGCGCTAATTGTGCGCCCGCCAATTGTCCGGCGGAGGAGCGCATGGCGGCTTCCATCGTCGGGCGGTCTTGGAAATACACTTCGAGGATGCGGTAATAGGGCGATGCCCCCGTCGGGCTACCGGCCACGCTACTCACCTGACGGCGGATGATGTCCGGCATTTGCTCGACATGGGCGAGTAATGCGGTATAGGCTTTCTCGAAATCGCGGATTTGTGTCGGTTGCGGCTGGTGGAAAATAATCATGAACTTGAACATCACATCCGCCCGATCATTTGCGGCGCAAGAGCAAGCGTCCGGCGATGATCCCTAGCAGGAAGGCGATCAGCAAGCCCAACCATGCCGGACTGTCATCTTCGACGCGGGGCGGCGCTTCCACTTCATCGACGCGGCGGGCGTTCAAGATGTTGGCACTCTGTTCCAGACTGCGGGCGATGACCAGCGCTGTCTGCCGGTTACTGACCGGCGCATCTTCGGCTTCGGCGCGGATAGCCTCCGCCGCGCTCAGCAGGCGCTGAACCGCGTCGTTACGCGCTTTCTCCGCGTTTTGATACGCCCGCCGCGTGGTGTGGCCGGGCGCGGTATGGCCGTTATTGACGTTACTCATCAGCATGACCTCATCGACTGGTTGACAATAGCACCATCAGAGTTTAACGCAACACGGCGCAAACGTCATGATTCAAAATTTATTCCGCCGCCCGCCACACCGTCACACGGGGGAGTGTTTCGCGCTATCGCGTCATGTGCTATGCTTATAGGCGTATAATCAGTCATAGGTGATTTTATCGTGACGTTCAGCACATATTCTTTCGGATTAAGCGACCTGCAAGCCAACCGCAACGGCGAGTTAAGCGCCCAGCAACATTACACCCTGCGCGACTACATCGACGGCCAGCAACACACCTTCCTCACCCATTTGATCGGCATTGGTATCTACTGCGCGATGTTCGTGGTGGTCATGCTGACCACGCTGTATTATAAATCCATGCGCGATGATCTGTTTCTGGCGGTGTTGATTATCGCCCTGCTCGTCGGCGTGCTGACCGTGCCTTATAGCGTGCGGCAGGCTATGGACAGTTACCAGACGGTGAGCAACTATCGCAATAACACCGTCGATCAAGTCACGGGGGTGTGTCATCTGTACGCCGCCCACCATCAAGAGGGGTATCTGCTGGTGACGTTCGCCGATTCCACGCCGCTTATCATCAGCACGCTAGATGATGCGCTCTTGCCCGCACCCGGCAAGCGCTACACCGCGTACAGCATCGGGGATATTCTGCTGTCGTTCGAGCTGGCTTAGTCGTCGTCCGGCGGGCGGTTCTTACCGACGATCAGCCCGCCAAAAAATAAGATCAACACGGCCAGCACCACCGCCCCCGCGCAGATTTGCACGCTCAGCGCGTGCCGTCCGGCCACCGCCAGCGCCGCCCCCACGCCGGACGCCATCATGCCGATCAATAAGATCAATCCGGCGAAGTACCGCGCCGGATTCGGCTCTCTATTGCCCACGCAATCCCCCTAAAACTTTAGCCGCGCCGCGTATTGACGCGATAATACACGATTTGTTTGTTGATGAACGGTATCTTGACCGTGTGCCGCTTAACGCTGACGATTTCCAGATCGCCCGGGTCGCCCTTCGTGGTGATGTGCTTCTGTAGGCTCATCCCTAGCGGACGGGCGATCATCGTCGCCGGGATCATCAACAGCATGGTGAACGAGATTCTATCCGATGTTAGCTGACGATTGCCACCCAGCCCGACCACGCCCGCGCCCGTCGTCAGCGCCGCCAGCGTCACCAGATTCGTGCCGCAGTTGGGATGCACCGCCCAGCGACCTTCGCCCGCCCGTAAGCGTTCCAGCCCTTCATGCGCCGCCGCCTCCATCGTCTCTTGCGGCACATCGCATATCAGGATGAAGCCGTCGTCACTCGCCCGCCCTGATAGCCGCAGATCGGGCACGCGACGGGCGAGCATGTGGGCGGTGGCGTGTTCTAGCGCATGGTTGCGCCGCACCTGCCGCACGATGGATACTTCTAACAACGGGCTGATTTTACGCGCTATCGCTTCGATCATCGTTTCACCTCAACAGACTAAAAACGGCCAACATCATACCCCGTGCCGGATAACGGCGGGGCGCATTAGTCATCATCCGGCGGCACTTCCGGCGGATCATCCAGCGCGGGCGGGGCGTCTGGCGCTTCGCTGATGCGCGATGGGATGCGGAATACCGGCATCAACACCAGCTCGAACTCCACATCATCGTGGAAGCGGTCATATATCTGCGCCGCGATGCGCTCGACCTGCTCTACCTCAAAATCTAGCGATGTACGCACCGTCGCCACCACCCGCGACACCCGCGTGATGTTGGTGCGGTCAAATTCTATTCCTACTAGCTCGGCGGTGTCCGGCAACTGCTCCACGATGCGATCACGCACGCCGCGCTCCGCGTTGACTTCTTTCGTCAGGATGTATAGCTCGGTGCCCACAGGAACGGCGGCGATTAGCAACAGGATGACGGAAATCACCTGTAACGTGATCGGCACATCGTCATAGCGCCGGAACGTCATGCCCAGATAGATGAACACCATCATGCCGGCCACCACGATGCACAGGATGTTGGTCAAAAATAGCAACATCGCGCCGAATGCCAGCGATGTGTTGCCCAGCGCCAGCCCCAAGCCCACCGTACACAACGGCGGCATCAACGCGGCGGCGATGGCGACCCCTGCGAGCGCGGCGGGGATGTCCTTGCGGGCGGTGGCATACGCGCCAATCGCGCCTGATGCTACCGCCACCCCCGCATCGAGCAGGGTGGGCATCCCCCGCGCGGTCATCTCCGGCGTCGGTAGAATCGGGAACAGCGTACCGGTCACGAACGCCACCAGCAACGACAGCAACACCCCGAATACCACCGTCCCCAGCGCCCGCCACGCGATGCGAACGCGCCCCACCGTCAAGCCGGTAGATAGCGCGATGAGTGGCGACATCAACGGCGCGACCAGCATCGCCCCGATGATGACCGCCGCGCTATTGAGCATCAAGCCCAGCGTGGCAATCGTGGACGACGCGCCGATCAGCGCGATATAGTCGATGTCCAGCCGCGAGTCGCGGTCAGATTGCCGCACGATGTCGTCCTGCTCGGTGCGCGTTATCTCAGGGCGTAGCCAGCCAATCGCCCGCCGCCGCCAGCGTGCCGTTCTGGATGGTTGCTCGGCGGAACGTGACACCACGATCACCGGCCCCGTCGCCTGTTGCAGTACCGAGCGCGTCACATCGCCGAACATCATGCGCTCTAATTCACTGCGCTCCGAAAAACCGACCACGATCAGGTCGTCTTCATCGGTTCGGCTGATGATCGCGTCGGCGGCGTTCGTGGCGGCGATCACCGTTCGCTTGATATGACTGCCGTTGCGCACGTCGGCCAGCATCTCCTCGATTAAGGCCAGCCCCTCGAATTGCGCGGTGCTTCCGGCCTGTACGCGCATCGCCTCTATTTTGATGTCGTAGAACTGCCCCAGCCGCACGCCGACACCGGCGGCGATCCGCGCCTGCTCCGGCCTACCCACCGGAATGACCAGCCGCTTGAATTGCGCCGTGCGTCCGGTACGGTAGATCAACACATCACACGGCGCGGTCTCGATCACGTTCTCCGCCACCACGCCCAGCGCCACTTCGCCGCGCCTATTCTGCTGGATGCCCAGCACGATCAAATCCGCGCCGATTTCCCGCGCCGCGTCCAGAATACCGCGTGATACGCTGACCGAGACCACCGTCTTATGCTCGATGTTGTAGCCTTCGGCGCGGATGCCTTCCACGATGCGGTTGATTTCGTCGAATGATTTCGCCTGCTGTTCGGCATTTTCCACCACCGACACGGCGTAAATTTTACCGGTTTCTGCGTCGATTAACGCACCGGCCAGATGAAGCAAGTCAATTGCGGTGGCCGGATTCGCTACCGGCACCAGTACATGACTGGCATAAGCGGGGATAGCGTCTTGTGGTTCAGGTCTTGGGATTGTCGCTTCCATTGGCACCTTGATCTCGGCAATGCTGGCAAATGCCGTAAAATTCCAGTAAATGAGAACGGATTTGTACCGCGAACTGAGCTTCCAGCCTGTTGGTTAAATCTGTCAGCCCGCAATCATCAAACTCGATGACCGTTTTACAGATGGTGCAGATGATATGGTGGTGATGGCCGTCCGGCATCATGACATAATGCGGCGTGGCGCTACTCTCGATGTACGTCGGGCGGATGATGCTCAGTTGCGTCAGCAAATCCAGCGTGCGGAACACACTCGCCCGCCCGACATCCGGCGCGATGTCGCCCACCGCTGACAGTACGTCGGCGGAGGTCATGTGTTCGCCCGCCTCTTCTAGCACGCGCAACACCGCCAGCCGCGCATTCGTCAGTTTGTAACCGGCATCGCGCAGACGCCGGATGCGTTTCTCGTCGCTCATGATTCGTCGTCTCTACGTTACTTCCCGCCCATTCTATCATGTTTTGCCGATTTTACAGCATACCGGTGATAATCATTCTGTCGGTGGAGCGTAGCGTGCTACGCCCCTACAATACCGCGCCGAATGCCGCTATAATGTCCGGCATTGTGTCCGCGAAAACGGATAATCGGCCTGACGTATGATTGACGACATAACGCTTGAACAGATTTTGAAGGCCAAGCGCGAGCGCTTGTATCGCCGCCAGCGCCAGACTCCCACACCGGCGATTATGGCATTGGCCGATATGCAATCGCGCCCGATCCCGTCGCTGAATACCGTCAACGACGCGCCGCTTATCTTCGGCCATATCCATCTGCGCGAAGAAGCCTATGATCCGGTAGCCGTCGCCCTGCGCTATGCGCGGCTGGGGTTTGATGCCGTCTCGCTGTTCACAGATCGCACCGTGTACAGTCACGGCACGGAGGACGTTCTGCTGGTCAGTCGTGGCGTGCCGCGCCTGCCGGTCTTCACGCAGAATTATCTACTCGACCCTTACGGCGTGCTAGAGATGCGGGCGAGTGGTGCCGGTGGCGTGATCCTGCACGCCGATTTGATGCCGTATAAAACTCTGCGCCACATGGTCAGTCTCGGCCACCGCCTGAAGATGAGCATCGCCATTCACGTTAAAGACGCCGCGCAGATGGCGGACGCGGTGCGCTTAGCGCCTCATGCGGTGTGCGTGGGCGATGCGGTGCGCTTTGATTCCGCCCGTGACCATGACCTGATCGAACGCTTGCGCCCGCTTGTGCCGTATTCGGTGCGCTTCTTCGCGTATGGTAGTGTGCATCGTTTCGATGATTTAGAGGCGTTGTTGCGCCTTAAAGTGGACGCGGTGCAGATCGACGAACATCTCATCAGCACGCCCGCCCGCCGTGAGCGCCTGCTAACCGTGTTGGAAAGCCTGTGAATGCTTTCTGCGCAACTACTCAGGTACTTCGTTTTGCTACCTTTTTTTGAAAAAAGGTAGCGCAAAAAAACTTTTGGTAAAAGGTTTTGAATGAATACAAAAGTCTTTTTTGGTTCTTTTTTCTACAGAAGTAAAGAACAAGGATGTTTTCGTCTTTGCCCAAGAGGATATTCACCTGATGAAACGCTGGTTTGTGCTTTTATCGTTGATTTTGCTGACCGCGTGCGACCCGATGGCGCCGCAACCGACGCCGGTCTCGGTGATCGTCACGCCGATTCCGTCTATCACGCCGATACCTTTGCCGACCAGTACCGCCACGCCGACGCCGACGCGCACCCCGACGCCGGAGGCCATCCTCCAGCCCAGCGCGACGCCGTTCCCGTGCGATGACGATAGCGGGCGCGTTGAGGCGTTCACGCCGTTCCGTAGCGACGTAGCAAGCGGCGAGAACTTGCGCTTTAACGTGTATCTGCCGCCGTGCTACATCGAGACACAGGCGCGTTTTCCGGTGGTCTATCTCCTGCATGGGCTAGACTACGACGAAGAGCAATGGCGCGACATTGGCCTATTCGACGCGCTCGATCAAGGTATCCGGCTGGGCGCTCTGCCGCCGATGGTGGTCGTCATGCCGTATCTCGGCCAGTTGGGGCAGTTCAATAACTTCCCGCCGAATCCGTCCTACGAGACATACATTCTCGAAGAGCTTGTCCCCGCCGTCGAGCGCCAGATTTGCACGCGACAAGACCGCGAATTCCGCGCCATCGGCGGCATTTCACGCGGCGGATTCTGGGCGTATAGCATCGCCTTCCGGCATCCGGATGTGTTCGGCATCGTCGGCGGACACAGCGCTTTCTTCCCGCAGAATCTACGCGATGTGCCCGCCGCGTTCAATCCGTTGGAGATCGCCCGTAATTCCAGCATCTTACCCGCCGCCAACCTGCGAATGTACATGGATGGCGGCGCGGGCGATTCGGCCAGTCCCAGCTTGCAGATGCTATCGGATCGCCTGCGCGAGCGACAGATCGCCCATGATTACGTGATCCGCACCGTCGGCGAACACGATAACGATTACTGGTCGGCGCATGTGTCGGAGTATCTGGCGTTTTATGGTGATAATTGGCCGCGTGATTACGCCGGTCTGCCGTCCTGCATCGACTAAAACGGGTTGATCTTGCGGCTTTCGCGTTCCAGCGCCCGCGCCGCGATCCACACGCTGAGAACCGGCAACCAGCCGAACCCCAGCGCCACGAATCCCAGTTCCAGCACCGTGACCGGCGGCAGGCCGTCCACCGTATCCACCGGCACATGCCAGCCCGCCCACAGTCCGCCGCCGTACAGCAGTAGCAACAGCGCCATATAGGACGCGGCGGGCGGAATGCGCGGGCGCATACGATCAAATATCGGGCGACTTTTGGCGTTATGCTCGAACCACAGCGCCAGCCAACCGACCAGCGCCAGCCCGCCCGCGCCGGTTAATTCCGCGCCCTGATAGCGCTCGGTGGCGATCCCCGCGAACACGATCAGCGCGATCAGCAGGCCGATGATCGCCCAGCCGCGCCCAGCAAAGCACAGCGCCTCCGCCGCCGGACGCTCGCGCCGTGCCAGCCCCGCGCCGCCCACCGCCAGCCCCGCGCCGCCCGCTAGATTCCAGCCGATCAACCCCTCTAATGTGGCCGCCGTCGCGCTCCATGCGCTCAATTCGTGCGCGGAATGCGCCCACACGCCGACCAGCAGGCCGCCCGCCGTCGCATATGCCAGCGCCACCCACCGCAGACGACCAGCCGCGCCGCCCCACATCAACGCCAGCAGGCCGAAAGCGGACAGCGCCATCACGCCATACGCGCCCAACACCCGCGAGAATAGATGCTCCGGCATGACGGTCAATGTGCTGTGCGGTGTCAGTAACAGCGCTACCAGCGCCGAGACGATCACCGCCAGCGCCATGAATCCCACCGCGTCACGGATGCGATAGCGCACCACCAGATCGAGCGCCAGCGATGCGACCAGCACGTAGCCGCCCGCCAGCGCCAGCCACGTCCCCGCGCTGTGTCCGGCCACGTCGCGCCACAGCAGAACTTCGCAGGTGAATAGCAAGGCCGCGCCCAGCCATACCCGCCACGCCCACACGCCGGAGACTTGCGGCGCGTCACCAGTCGAGCGCGTCATCGGCGCTATCGTCTCCCCCGTCGGCTTGCGGCTTGATGGCGACGATCTGCGAGACGTGATCGACCTCCGCGCTGTGTAAAATCGTCCAATTCTCGAATAATACGTCTAATTCGCCCAATTCTAGCAAGAAATGGGCGTTAAAATTCGGTGCGATGCCGAGATAGCGCGTGTTGAACGTCTCGTAGATGATGCGCCCGCCCGCCCTGACCGACGCCTTAAGCTGAGGCATGACGTCGCGCTTGAGATAGCGAAAGATGCAGGCCACATCATACGCCATTTCATCCAGTTCTAGCTCATCGAAATCGACCTGTAGCAGATTGATATTGCGTAGGTTACGCATGGCGACTTCAGCGCGGGTACGGGAGAGCGCCACGCGGCTGATCTCCATGATGTCGGTGACGTAGCCCTGTTCGGCCAGCCACAGCCCATTTTGCCCGAAGCCGGCCGCGCCATCCAACGCACGCGGGGCGGGCTGTCCTTCGCGTGTTGGCGGCGTCCATTGCAACAGCAACGGATCCGGCGCGGGCATCGGCTGGTTTTTGCGTTCGCGGTAATAAGCGTCCCACCGGACTCGATCTTGTGCGGTCATGGCTATCTTCCATAAGCTATGCGGACGGAGGATAGCCGACGCGGTTTAGGCCATGAATAGCGCCGTCCCGCCGGAGTTACCGTCCGTCTGCTGTGCTGATTCTCGGTTTGTCGTGTCGTTTTGAGCATAACATATCAGGTTGCCAGCGTCCACAAATCCAAGCCGCCGGTAGATGCGGCGTGTCGCTTCATCGCTTCCGGCGGTGAATACCAGTTCGCACCCCCGCGCCGCCGCGACACTCAGCGCTTGACGATACAGCGCGGCGATGCGCTTCGCTTCGTTTTCGCTGTTGCCGGTGGCGATGGCGGCTGTGGCGATGTGGGCGCTATCTTGGTCGAACGTCACGCGGGCGATCCCCGATGGCGCGTTCTCCACATCGCCGATGACCACATCGCCGATGACCACATCGCCGATGACTACATCGTGCTGTGTGGCGGGTGGGGGGGCGTTCTCGCGGCGGATGTCGATAGGCTCAATGCCACCGGCGATCACGCGGTAGCCATCGCCCCCGCGCACTTTCTCCCACAATGCGGCGCTATCGCCCGCGTCGGTGGTGGTGTCCGTCCTGTCACCCGTCACCGCCGACGGCGCGGCGTGTGCCATCAAGTTGACCGTGCATTCCAGATTCAGCCCGACGGCGTGCAACGACTCCACGAAGCGCGGCGGATACAATCCTTCGATCAGATGCAGGCGCGGCGTCTTGCCCCGTTCGCGCAGGAAGTCCAGCCCCGCCGTGATTTCCTGCGCGGGAAGCCATGCTGTTTTGCGGCGCGGGATGACGCAATTAAGCGGCGGCAGATCGTTGTCGGCGTGATACAGCACGACGATCAGCCCCATGTCGTGCATTTCTGCGCCGAGATTGCGGTGCGCTTGCGTGATGTGCGCCTGTATGCGTCGCAGGATGCGCCGCGACTCGCGTAAGTCCTGAGCCAATTCAACCTCTGTTCGTTCGTCCATGTGCGCGTCGCCTCTGTGACCATTGTAACAATTTTGATACAACTATATCACGAAAGCGTCGCCATCGTGTAGGGGTGCGCCGCCCGAAGCGGGCGCAAATGCCCCGCGCATTAATCGCCGGTCTGCACCATCAACGACTCCACGCCGCGCAATACATAAGAACGCCGATGCGTCACCGTCGCATCATCCGCCAGCCGTAGATTCGGCAGGTCGCGCAACAGCGCATTAAACGCGATCTGTCCCTCCAGCCGTGCCAATGGCGCACCGAGACAGAAGTGAATCCCGTTGCCGAAGGCCAGATGCTTGTTCGCGTTGGCGCGGGTGATGTCCAGCCGGTCAGCGTCGGCGAATACATCCGGGTCGCGGTTGGCGGCGGCGAATGCGATGGCGACTTCCTGCCCGACTTTGAAGCGGTTGCCGTCGTATTCCATATCTTCCAGCACCCAGCGACTGGTCAACTGCACCGGACTGTCATAACGCAGAAGTTCCTCCACCGCGTTATTGACCAGCGACGGATCGGCGCGGAGCGCGGCCATCTGCTCCGGATTGCGGAGCAGAGCCAGCATCCCATTGCCGATCAAATTACTGGTTGTCTCGTGTCCGGCGATCAGCAACAGGATGCTGGTCGCCACCATCTCATCCTCGGTCAGCGTGTCGCCGGATTCTTCGGCTTGCACCAGCGCGGAGAGCAAATCATCCTGCGGTTGCCCGCGGCGCTCCGCGATTAAGCCGCGCAGGTACGGGTCAAATTGCGCGTTGGCTTCGGCGGCGCGTTCCCACAATTCCGCCGTACCTTCCACCAGATCGAGCGTCTGCGCCAGATCATCCGACCAGCCCTTGAACACGTCACGGTCAGCCACCGGCACGCCGAGCATCTCCGCGATCACTGTCACCGGTAGCGGCACGGCAAAATCAGCGATCATGTCGAAGTGCCCGCGTTCTTTCGCTTCGGCTAGCAATTGCGCGGTGATGCGCTCGATGTGGCCGCGTAGATTCTGCACCATGCGCGGCGTAAACGCTTTGTGTACCAGCCCGCGCAGGCGCGTATGGTCGGGCGGATCGCGGAACAGCATCCAATTCGACTGCATCCGGATTCGCGCCTGATGCGCTTCCGGCAAGTCCTCAATCGGGTTAAATCCGAGTTCCTCGCGTGATTTATAGCGCGTGATCTCGTGGCCGAGTCGATTATCGCGCAACAGCGCGGTACAATCAGCGTGGCGCGTGCAGAACCACATATTCCATTCGGACAGGTAGAAGATCGGCGCACCATTCCGCAGTACATCATAATACGGGTACGGATTGGCGCGGAATTCCGGCGATAATGGGTTGAAAAACATCATATTATCAGACGACATCAATATTTCACCTTTGGGTTGTTTGAACGCTATTTTGATACACGGACGGGATGACCATGTACGATAAACCGACACTGACGCAACTGATCGACGCGGCGCGACTGCATCTACAGGCTAGTATTGTGCCTGCTGTCCGCGCTGACCGCAAATTGTACTTTCAGACGCTAGTCGCTATCAACGTGCTACACATCGCCCAGCGCGAGATCGAACACGGCGACGAACACGCGAGCGCCGAATGGCGACGGCTGGCCGAACTGGATGGCCGCCACGACGAACCGCCCGCGCCGCTTTCGGCGTTGCAGGCGGCGCTGGATACGCGCAATCAGGCGCTGGCGCAAGCCATCCGCGCCGGTGACTATGACGATCAGCCGTCCGCGCTGTTCGCGCATTTACAGACCACCGCCATCGAAGCGCTACAGGTCGCTAACCCGCGCTTTCTGGGGCGCTTGCTGGCGGAGAAGAACGACCCCGCGCTGGATGCGTGGCACGGGCGCTGAAAACGTCGCGTCAGAAGTCCTGAAAAGAGTCATAATCCGGCGGCTTTTCGCGCTCGGTGGTCTGCGTCTGGCGGCGACGATCTTGTGGTGGGCGGAACGGCGCATCAGGATCAACCGGCGGCGCGATATTGGCCGGGCCGGAACGCGGGCGCACGACCAACCAGAAGGCGATCACCCCCAGCAGGCCGACACCCAGCATCGCCGCCAGCGCCCCCGCCCCCGCGATCAACACGCGCCGCACCGCGTCGTCAGTATCGCCCGCCGTTGTCGTCGTGGTGGTGGCGATGACCGCCTCCGACTCGATGCGCTGGCCGCCGTATTCCAGCAGGGCGGGCAGTTGCCCCGCGCCGATGGTGGCCGTCATGTTGTCCTCCGTCGTCGCGCTGTACAGGCTGGTCGTCACGAACACGCTGTATTGCCCCGCCGCCAACCCGCGAAAGCACACCAGCCCTTGCCCGCGTGACGGCGAATCCTCCATGCGTTGCGAGTCAATCACGATGCCTTGCGCGTCCTGTAAATTGACGATGACGCCCGACTGAATGAAGGGATCACCCACCGCCCGCGATCCGGTGCGGTCTAAATCCTCATACGCCCGCACGCAGAACTGACCGCCGCCGTCATCGTCGCCGGTTTCCTGCGCCGTCACTAATAGCGCCGTCGCTAATAGCGCTAGATGGGCGATCATCGCCACTAGCGCCAGCCATATCAGCCCATATCGCCGCATCATCAACCACGACCTCCCAGAAAATACACGATACCCAGACCGGCCAGCAAGCCCGCACCGGCGATCCCGGCCAATATCAGCCCGATGATTTGCAGGCGGCGGTCTGATTCAGACATCGCCTCCGCTTCGATGATCTCGGCCATCTCCGGCGTTGGCTCAGGGGTGGGCGTCGGCTGGGAAGCCATCGCGCCCACCGGAAAATTGACCACCAAGCGCCCGTCCGATTGCAGATTCAGCAGGCGGCGCGAACTGGATAGCAGGCTGTAATCCGGCGGCGGCTCGACGATCAGCGTGTACAGCCCGCCCACCAGATCATCGAAGCACAACGGGGCGCTGTCGTCGCTGGTGGTGGCGGTTTGCATCGTCTCCCCCTGATGTTCCAGCAGGACATTCGCGCCGGCCACGTTCGGCTCGTCGTCCTCGCGTAGCCGGTTGTCGTTGACATCTTCATACACCATCACACAGATCGCCATACCTTCCGGCTCGGCGGCCTGCGCGACGATGGTCGGCTCCGGCGTGAACGTCACCGGCGGGCGCGGCGTCGGCGTCGGCGGTTGCGTATTCGCTGAGGGCAAAATCGTGATGAGTTGTCCCGGCCTTATCAGGCTACCGTCGCCGAGTACCGGATTCAGTTCCAGCACGGTATTCAGCCCGACGCCATAAGCGCGGGCGATGGATGATGTCGTCTCACCGTCGCGCACCGGATGCACAATAGAGCCGTCCGGGTTGGGCGCGACCGGCGTCACCTGCACCGCCGTCGGGCGCGGTTCATCGGCGGGCGCGGGCGGTAGATCAATGGAGGGGGTGGGCTGTGCGGCGTCGTCGGCCTGCGCGGTGATGACCAGCGACGCATCATCCCAGAAAATGCCGTTGCGCTCGGTGGGGGCGCGCTGGGTGGTGTATAGAAAGATGGTCACGCGGTTGGCGGTTGATGTCGCCTGCACGCTCAACTCTCGCCAGCCTGCCGTCACCGGCTGATTGCCGCCCCAGTCCGACCAGCGCACCGCGCTATCGAATGGGTTGGTGCCGCCGTTGGGATGAATCCCCACCCGCGCCTGACTTTGTGCGCCGTCGCTGATGTCCATGACGTACCATGCGCTCCCGCGCACCGTCGCGCCGACGGGCACATTCACCGTCTGATACACGGCGGCGGTGAATGTGGCAAAGCCGCGACTCAACTCCATCGAGCGGTTGCCGGTACGCACGAAGCCCGCGCCGGTATTGTTGCGTCCGGTGCCGTTGGGGATGCGATTCTGCCAGTCCGCCTCACGCGGGGAGGTGGTGTACCAGCCTTCCCAGCTTTGATTCACCGCGAATGTCGTCCCCTCACCGATTTCGGTGGCGATTACTTTCATGTTGGTGTCTTCAAAGCCCGGATCACGCAATAGATTCTCGCCCTGTGCGCGGGCGTCGGCGGACACCAGCAGACCGGCGCATAAGGTTATGAGCAGGAAAAACGAACGACGCATCGGACTTTTTTATCTCCGCAAGAAATAAGTTGGCTCATGGGTAAAATAGGAGCGGACGATTGATAAATGATCTTCTCTGGGTTTTTCTACAGAAAAAAGAACCAAAAAAAGACTTTTGCATCCTTTCAAAAAAGTAGCATAAAGAAACCACAGCCAGTCACCTTAATTGTAGCACGGGCGCTGAACGTGGTGTCAACAGTGGCGCGACGGCCTTAACCCGCGAATCGCCTACGGGTAATTGACCGGTGCAAGGCGGACATGATCGGCTGTCGTGCCATCGGGCAGGGTGACCGCCATCACCGCGCCCGTCGCCGGGTTCACCAGCCGCAATTCCAGCGTCCACACCACCGGCGCGCTGATCGTCGGCAAGTGTACCGCCTGCGTGTCGATGATCGTCTGCCCATCGCGCCAGCACGTCGGCAGGTAATTGCCGTTTTGCGGCGTCCAGCGTTGCGGCGGTACGATGATCTCGCCGTCGATGTCGTTCTCGGCGCGGGCGCTGACTTCGATCCAATACGGCTGGGCGGTGCGTTCGCCGCCGCGCCACACCGTTTCCAGCGTGATGACCTGTGCGCCGACATCGGCGACGAAGCGGTGCGCTTCTAGCGTCGCATGGCCGCGCTCGCCCGACGCATCGAACCGCGCTGAGGTCGGATGCAGGGTGAAGTCGTCGAGCCGCGCCACGTCGCCGCGTGGTTGGCGCGGTGGGCTGTCGAGGTCTTGCGGCACGACGGCCAGCACACCGGCCATCACCGCTAACAATCCGGCCTGCGCCACCAGCAACGGTAGCCCCCATTCAGCAGACTTGACCGCGATCATCCCGCCCGCCGCGAGGATGACGAACGGCGCGTAAAAGCTGAGGATGCGCCCGTTTTCGCCCTGCACCATGCCGGAGACGTTCAGCGCGACGAACGTCACGACCAGCGCCACCACCAGCACATCGGACGGCGTGCGCGTCGTCCACCGCAGGCGCATCACGCGCCAGACCAGCAGGGCGACTAGCGGCCAACCGATGAACAGCAGGGTGTCATACGGATGCAAGATCAACCACGTCAGATAGTCGCGTCCGGCCACTAATTCGCCGTGCTTCTCGGCAGTGACCGCCCACAGGTCAAGCGGCGTCAGGTTGCTAGCGATGGCGAATGGAATCCAGCAGGCCAGCAAGCCGACACCGAAACCGATGCCCGCGATCACGCCGCGCCGGAAGCCGACCACGCCCAGCGTCAACAAGCCGAGCGTCAGCAGGACGGGCAGAACCGCGAAGTTGAGGAACGTCGCGCCGGACATCACCGCGCCAGCCAGCACCAGCCACGACGGGCGCATGTGTTCGCCTTCGCGCAGGGGCAGACCGGTCAGCAACAGCGCGACGCACAGCGCGATCAGCGCCGGATACAGCGTATTCCACACCGGCGCGAATAAGATGATCGTCGGGATCAATGGCGACCATGCCGCCGTTTGCAGAGCCGCCGCCGTGTCATCGAACAGGCGGCGGGCGGCGAAGTACACCGGCACGATCATCAGCGCCGCCCATAACGGCATTGACCAGCCGACCAGCGCCGCGCTCAATAGCTGGCTGTCGTCGTAGATCATCACGCCCAGATTGCTACATTGATACGCTCTCAGCGCGTAGCCCGCCTGCTGTACAAACGCACCGTCCCCGACGATCCCCGCCAGCGCATAATGAATCAACGGCTGTCCGGGCGGGCTGGTGGTGAAATGAATGATGTTGCGTTCGCCCGCTTCGCGCATCACGTCCGGCCAGCGTTCCAGCGTCTCGCCGACGCCATCTTCGGCCATGTAGCGCACCGCGACGGTACTCGCGCCGGTCTGCACCGGCGATAGCGTGCGGATCAGCAGTAATTCCAGCGCATCGCCGCGCACCGCGACGGCGGAATAAGCGATCAGCACGCCAGCCAGCACGCCCCACGCCAGCCGCAAGGCGACGCCGCGCCGCCGCAAGCCGATCACCCCGCCGATGTAGACCGCCAGCACGCCGACCAGCACCGCCAGCGCTAACGGATTTTCCGCCTGCTGATACGTCCAGCGCCAGCCACCGCCCCCGCGCAATCCCGGGTATAGATCGAAAGCTAAAATCAGCGCGAAGGCCGCGCTCAATGCGAAGATCAGGCGGCGCATCGCTAGGCGTCGCCCTCACGCAGGATGCCGGAAGGCCGCCATTCAGGGCGCACCCGCGAATACAGCCGGTGATCGCGCACGGTGTCGTCCAGCGTGCGCCGCGCAACCGCCCGCAAGATGCCCTCGAATTGATAGCCGCAACGCTCGGCGACGGCGCGGCTGGCGTGATTCTCAACGTCCATGCGAATCATGATGCGCTCCATCGCGCACAGCCCGAAGCCGATGTCGGTCACGGCCCCCACCGCTTCCGTCATGTAGCCCTTGCCGGTCTCACCGGTGCGGAGCCAGTAGCCGATCTCGCACGATGGCACGCTCCAATCCAGACGATGCAGGCCGGTTGTGCCCAGCAATCGCCCGCTTTCGCGCTCGCAGATCAGTAACCAGAAATCTTCACGTAGCGCGTACCGCGCCGCGCCGCGCCTGACCAGCGCTTCCTGTTCGTCGGGCGGGCCGTAGTTGATCGCCCAATTCAGCCATGTCGCTATTTCCGTCTGCGATTCGGTCACCGCGTCATACATCGCCTGACCATCGCCCGCGCGCGGGGCGCGGATGATACAACGTGCGGTGTAAAAAACGTCCGGCATATCGAATAAAATCGGCTTATCGACTGCGGGCATGATGTTGTCTCCTTCGGTTCATCCGCCGTGTTTAAGGCACAGGCGGGCAGTCACGGCTACCGACGACCTGCGCCCCGTCCGCACGCAACCAGCCCCGCGCAAACGTCCCCGCCGTCGCCTGTTCTTCCACCAGATACCACACGAAATTTTGATTGTCGCGGTCTTGCTGGAACACGTTCAGCCGCGTTCCGGCGTCGATCAGCGCGATGATGCTCGATTGCGTGTTCGGTTCGCGCCGCAGATAGGTGCGCGGGCCATCCGGCAACGTCTCCACGATGCAGATTTCAACCGGCGTCGGCGTGATGGTCGGCGTGTCGGTGGGCGTCGGTGTGAATGTCGGCGTCGGCGTGTCGGTGGGCGTATGTGTCGGTGTATGGGTGAATGTCGCCGTCGGCGTGTCGGTGGGCGTCGGCGTGTAGGTGAATGTCGCCGTCGGTGTCGGCGTTGATGTATCGGTGGGCGTCGGCGTGATGGTGGGCGTCTCCGTTGGTGTCGGCGTGATGCTGGCCGTCGGTGTGATGGTGGGCGTCTCCGTCGGCGGTGGGTTGATGATCGGCTCCCATTGCGGTTGTGTGACGAAAGCCAGCGCCCCCAGCATCAAGATGATGCCGATGATCGAGCCACCGGCCACCATGCGATTGCGCCCGCGTAGACTCCGTATTTGATTCTCCACCCGCGTTAATTCCGCCCGCCGTCCCAGCAAGCGGAACGGTTCTTCGTGCATGGTGTCCACCCACGTTTGCGCTTCGTGGATGTCGCCTTCTTCCAGCGCGATCTCGGCGCGTTCCATCAAACGCGAGAATAGCTCGTTGACCGTCAGCCGGTAGCGCTCGTCCTGCGCGTGGTCTTTCAGTTCGGCCAGCATCCCCCGCGCCTGTGATAGCTCGCTGTCGAAATTCTGCGCGATCATCGCCGACGAACGCTCGATCATCTGCTTGGCGCGTTGCATATCCGCCGACATGCTCCGCACTTCGGACATCAAGCCGGTCAATCGCCCGTCGGCGGGGTCTAGCTCGACGCCCAGTTCCAGCAGGCGCAACGTCTCGTTACTCAGCACCAGCTTCTCGTCAATCGACGACGCATTCCGCGCCCGCGCCAATGCCGACTCCGCTTGCTCGGCGATCTGCCCCTTCAGGCTATTCATGCGCGTTTGCGCGTCCGATTGCAGGCCGCCCAATCGTTGACTATTGGGCAATAGCTGGCGGGCGCGGGCAACGGTGGCGAGAATGGTCTGCAACTGTCCGGCTTGCTCCCGCAGAGAGCCGCCCAGCATGTTGATCTGTACCGCCACCTGATCGGCGTCCTGCTGGACGCGGCGCACCGTCTCCAGCCGTTCTTCGGCTTGCGGATCGTTGGCGACCACGCGCAACGCGCCCTCATATTTGCGGATGGCGTCCGGCCAGTTATCCGCCGCCATCAGGCGATCCCCCTCATTGAGCAATTCACGCGCTAGCGCCAAATCCTGAATGTCGAGTAGCGCCTGCTCCGCGTCCTTCCATGTGAGGATGCCGCCGCGCTCGGCGAGGTCACGCGCTTCGCGGTATAGCCGTTCCGCTTCTTCGTAATTGCCCGCCCGCACCAGCGAATTGGCGCGGTTGAACGACACCCGCGCATCAAACGGGATGCGATGATCGGGCACGACGCCGCGAATCAAGTTATCCTCCGCTTTGTCGCGGTAGTCTTTGGCGGCGGGGTTGTTCGGCTGTATCGTCAAGACGCGATTCGCCGCCTCGACGGTCTGCTGATAATCGCCGGCATAATACGTCTGTGCCAGCTCCGACATCAGATAATCAAGCTCATCGCTCTGTGATGACTGGGGCGCGGGATCATCGCGTCGCGTCGTGGCCGATGATGCCGTCGATGCGGGCGGTGACGTGCGCGGCGGGGACGGGGAGTCGTCGCGTCTGGGCGGCGGTGATGTGCGCGGCGCGGCGTCGTCTGGCTGGCGGCTGATCGTCGGCGATGTCGGCTTCTCCGTCGGCGCGTCGGCCTGTGGGCGGGCTGGCCGGTCAATGTTGTATTGCCGGAACATATCACCGACGCGCTGTGCCGCCTGTGGCGTCTTGCTTGCCGCCGATTGCAACAGCGCGATGCAGTCCTCATCGGCGGGATTCAGCGCGATAGCTTGCGCTAGAATGTCAATCGCCTCGTCGATGTCGTCGTCGTCACCGGCGATCTCGATGCGGATGCGGGCACGGCGCAACAGGCCGCGAATATTGGCGCTGGTCTGCGATGTCGGCGCGTTGATGCGGGCGAGTTCCGCGAACAGGCTTTGCGCCGCCGCTTCTTGCGCGGTGTTCTTGGCATCGGCCAGCAAATCACGGGCGGCGCGTTCTAACGCCGCCACCTCTGACGATACATCTTCATCGCGGGCGCGTTCGGCTAATGCGTTGATCTGCCCGCGCAATGTTTCAATTCTTCCGGCTAAATCGGCCATCTTTACCACCCCCTTACATCACCGTCATGACGTTACCGCAAGACCGCACCGCAGACAAGTGCATGTTTAATCAGCTTGTGTTAAACTGTAGGCACGAAGACATGAGGCGACTTTGGCTATGACTGTGATTGCACCAACCCATCGTTTGATGCTGATGTACGACATCAACCCCCTGCACTACAGTTCGTATTATCGTTACGTTCTGGGGGACTTCGTGCCGACGATGCAAAAACTCGGACTGCACATGATCTATGCGTGGCAGGTGGTCAGCGACCATCGCCCCGAACGGCAGATTGATTTCATCTGCGAAGGGCAGGACGTGATCTATCAGGCCATCCACAACGAACGTTTCATCCGTGCCGAGCGCCGCCTCAAATCTTACACGCAACGCTACCAGCGAAAAATCGTGATCTTTGAAAACCGCTTCCAGCTTTAGCGCCGCTAGTATGCGCCGCTA
>REDR01000098.1 GCA_007693385.1 Anaerolineaceae bacterium | reverse complement strand
TTGAGGGGGCTTGTCTTTTTGTAGCCGGATGGCTTTAGTCTCCGGCGCTGAAGCTCCATTTCGCGTTTTTGGGATGTGATAAAAGTCATGCGGCGTCTGTGATGTTCGTCCGTTGGGTTTTTCGCCCTGACGGGTGATACTAGTAGCAAGTCTGTTAAATAAGCATTAAATTATTTACTCCCCGCATGGACTGGCGGGGCGATGTCGCTGTAATAGTTGAAGCCGGTAGGGTCGCGTGTGTGCGTTCTGCCATTATCGCGCCCTGCACTCTTGAAGCAGGTGAGAAAATGTTAAAACAGTGGCTACTACCTTTTTTATTTGCTCTGACTGTCCCCCTGCTGTTGTTGTTCGTCGCCCATCAGGAGATGGCACGCATCAAACTGAGCGACGAGCCACCCCAGCACGAGCCGTTCCTGCGCCAGCGTACCGTCACAGCCGATCACTCACAGTTTGAAATCTTGCAAGGCCCGTTCGAGACTGGCCCGGATGTGACCGCCGCCTGCCTGACATGCCACACCGAAGCGGCGCAACAGGTGATGGGCACGACGCATTGGACATGGACGTACTTCAACGAACAGACCGGGCAGGAGTTAGGCAAGTTGAACACCATCAATAACTTCTGCGTCGCATTTCCATCCAACGAAGGGCGATGTTCTAGCTGTCACGTCGGCTACGGCTGGCGCGATAACACGTATGATCTATCCATCGAAACGAACGTCGATTGTCTGGTCTGCCACGATACAACCGGCACATACGAGAAATTCCCCACCGGCGCCGGTCATCCGACATACGTCGAGCAAGACTTCGGCGGGCGCACATGGTACCCGCCCGATCTCGTTCACGTCGCGCAAAATATCGGACCACCCAGCCGCGCCACTTGCGGCTCATGTCACTTTAGCGGCGGCGGCGGCGATGCCGTCAAGCACGCTGACCTTGACAGCAGTCTGTTAGCGCCGAGTGTCGATCTTGACGTTCACATGGCGGCTGATGGGCTGAACTTCGATTGTACCGTGTGCCATTCGGCGATTAACCATCAAATAGGCGGCAGTCGTTACGCGCCAACCGTCGCCGATATGAGCGGCGTCGATACACCGGCTAGCGGTGATTATAACCACGCGACCTGCGCTTCGTGTCATGCGCTGGATGTACACGAGAATCATTACATCAACCGCCATATCGACACGCTAGCCTGCGAGACGTGCCACATTCCCTCTTATGGGCGCGGCCAACCGTTGAAGATGTCGTGGGATTGGTCTACTGCTGGCGAGATGAACGAAGACGGCGGGCGCATGATCCTACGTGATGATGATGGCTTCGTCATCTACGACTCGCAGAAGGGCGGCTTCACGTGGGATTTTGAAGTCGTGCCCGAATACCTGTGGACACGCGGCGAAATCACCTTCGCCACCATCGGCGACACGTTGATCTTGCCGGAAGACGGCGAGCCGTACCGCATCAATGATCCGATCAGCGAACCGCGTGCGGAAGGCGCTCGTATCTGGCCGGCGCGGGCTTTCACCGGCCTGCAACCGTATGATCCGGTCAATGAGATGTTCATCATACCGCATCTGTTCCCCACCGGCCCGGATGACCAGACCGCTTACTGGCGCAATTACGATTGGGTCGCCTCCGCGCAATATGGCATGGATTACGTCGGTTTGCCGTTCAGTGGCGAAGTGGATTTTCTGGAAACGGTGATGTACTGGCCGATTGATCACATGGTCGCACCGGCCAATCAAGCGCTGACCTGCACCAGTTGTCACTCCCGCGATGGGCGACTGGCTGGCGTGGAGGGCGTTTACATCCCCGGCCAGCACAGCCACCCGTTGCTGACCGTGCTAGGCGTGCTGTCCATCGGCGGCGGCTTGGCGGGCGCGTCGGTACATGGCGTATTGCGCTTCCGTTCCGGACGGCGGCGTAAACAGCGCGTCGATTCGATTTTGAATGAAGGGGGATCGTCATGAAACGGCGCTATGTTTATACGCTCTTTCAACGTTTCTGGCATTGGACGCAGGCTTCGCTCATCATCACGCTAGCCTTCACCGGCTTTGAGGTGCATGGCACGTATCGCGTGCTGGGCTTCGAGCTGGCGGCACGGGTGCATGAATACGCCGCAGTCGCTCTGCTGGTGCTGGTCGCGTTCACCATCTTCTGGCATCTGACCACCGGCGGCTGGCGGCACTACGTCCCGACTTCGGACGGCATCATCGCGCAGGCGCGTTATTACACGTCGGGCATCTTCCGCAACGAACCGCACCCGCACAAGCGCACGGAAATCTCGCGCTTGAATCCGCTACAGCGTCTGGTCTATCTCGGCTTTAAGTTGCTGATCTTTCCGGTCATCGCTACCAGTGGCTTGCTGTATTTGTTCTATAGCGATTTCGCCCTCAGCCAGCAAATCGGGCTGGCGACAATCGCTTTTGTGCATGTGGCGGGCGCTATCCTCCTGCTATCGTTCCTGCTGGTGCATCTGTACATGAATACCACCGGCCACACGTTATTGTCCAATCTGGTGACGATGATAACCGGCTGGGAAGAGCTAGAAGAAGATCACGAAGAAGCCGACACCGGCGAAGAAATCGCTGAACGCAAGCTCGGCATGGAGCCGGGCACGGATTAAATCACACATCGCTCATCGACTCCGTGAAAGAGGGCGGCGACTGTCACATCAAGTCGTCGCCCTCTTTCGTTGCGCCCAAGACCGCTAAACGCAGTCCAGCAGGGCGAACGGCGCAGATTCCAGCAGATCGGCCAGCGCTATATGTTGCGCGGCGTCAAAGCGCCTGCCGGTGAAGATGTCTTCGAGTTCGCGTCCGGCGATGGCGTCGGGGATGACCAGCCGTGTATCGCCCCAGATCGCGCCGGTGGGCGCTTCCAGCCTGCCGCCGGTCATCGTAGCGATCAGACGCGGCACGACGACCAGCGCCGCCGATTCTTCGTGCGTCCGCAGGTACGCGCAGACGTGCGCCGCGTGTTCGCCGGCTATCGTCACCGCCTGATAGTCGCCCGCGCTGAGTAGCGCCGCGTTTTCGCGTCGGTAAGCCAGCGTTTGCGCCGTCAGATATAGCTTGATGCCGCCGGATTCGGCAGAGGCCAGCAGATCGCGCACCAGCGCCGGACGGTCATCCGCGCCCGCGTGGATGGTCTGCAGAAGCGCATCGCGGCGCTCGAAATCCACCGGACGGCGGTTATCGGGATCGACAAGGCTGTAATCCCATAGCTCATTGCCCTGATAGATGTCGGGCATCCCCGGACACGTCAGCTTGAGCAACGTCTGCGAGAGCGAATTGAAGCGTCCGAAGTGGATCACGCGCCGCGTCAGGTCATCGAAGGACTCGCGGAAAGCGACGTTATCCCAGATCGCGGAGACGAAATCCGCGATGGCTTGCCCGTAGGCGGCGTTCGGGTTGATCCAGTTGCTATGCGTTTTCGCTTCGTTGATCGCCTTGTGCATGTAGCCGATGATGCGCCCGACGAACGTATCGTCATCATCAATGCCCGGCTGATACGTCCCGACCAGCGTCTGGTAGATCAGGTATTCGTCATTGCGCGATGGCGCGAAGATGTCGCCCGCTTCGCTTCGCGCATGGTCGTTGATTTGCTTCCACTCACGGACGACTTGCGCCCACTCGTCGGCCATCTCCGATAGCACATTGATGCGGGCGCGAACGTCTTCGCTCCGCTTGGTGTCGTGCGTCGATGACGATAGCATGGTATTCGGGAAGCGGATTTCGGCGTTGTGCGCGTGGAATTCCGCCACCGTCGCGCCGAAGCGGTTCAGATGTCCGCCGACTTCGTTCAGCGATACCAGCCGGTTGTAGATGTAGAAGGCGGTGTCCTCCATACTCTTCGCCATCACCGGCCCGGTGATCTGCTGGAACTTCATCACGAATTCGCGCACCGCGCCGCGATGCTCTTCCGCGAATTTGTCGAAATTCTCCATCAGCAGAGTATCGCGCAGGAAGTCAAACGTCGTGCCCAGCACAAGCGGATTGCGCTTTTTGGCCTGCTCGATAGCTTCTTCGATGTATTCGCGGTCGCGCTCGCTGACCGCGCCCGGCCTGCTGATGTACGTGCGGTAAATATCCAGCGCCGCGATGAATTCGCGCATGGCAAAGACCAGACTATTCTGTGTGAACCCGCGATAGCGCCGCGTCTGTTCCACCAGCCGCGCTAATTCCGCGCTTCGCGCCTCTAGCTCGCTGGCTAGCGATTGTGTCAGCACCAGCTTCTTCGTATAGTCGGTTAAATCGGCGAGGGGCGTCACGTCCTCCACGAATTCGGCGTACAGCGTATCGAACGCGGCTTCCGCCTCACGCTTGACGAACAAGTTATTCGCCATGTACATGAAGTCATAGCCCGTCGTGCCATGCACCGCCCACGAATCCGGCAGAGGCTCGGACTCCGATAGGATTTTTTCCACCAGCACATAAACCGGCCACTGCACAAGCTGGTTCGTCGGGTTGCGGAGCGTTTCCAGACGGGCGGCGATCATGCCGCCGTAGTCGCCTTCATCGTCAAGGCGCTGGCGCAGGGCGGCTTCCAGATAGCCCATCTGTAGATTCCAGAAGTAGCCCGCCGGGTCCCAGAGGCCGTCGGGATGGTCGATGCGTAGCCCGCTAATCTTGCCCTCCGCCAGCAAGCGGAACGCCAGCGCGTGAACGTCGGCGAATACTTGCGCGTCTTCGATGCGGAGCGCGGCCAGATCGTTGATGTCGAAGAATCGCCGGTAGTTGATTTCGTCAGTGGCGACGCGCCAATAGGCCAGCCGGTACGCTTGTTCGCCCAGCAGATCGTCCAGCAGATCGAAACTGTCGGGATCATCCGGCGTGCCGTTCACGATGTCGAGCGCCTCACGCAATGTCACGCGGAAAATCTCGCTCTTGTCGAATAGCCCCAGCACGCGCCACCGGATGATCGTCCCTTCGCGGCTTCGCGTGTCGATCATGTCCGGGTCGGTGTTGGTATACGCGGGCAGGTACGCCAGCGAACGCACCACGCTCGCCAGTTCAAGCGGCACCCATGCGTCGGCTTCGTCCAGTTCTTCCGGCAGATGTTCCAGCACCAGCTCCAGAATGTGCCGGTAGCTCTCCGGCGTCATCGGGAATTGATGCTCGTAATAATGCAGGTAAAAATCGCCGTGCCAGTACACCACTTTTAGCTCTCCGGCTTCCAGTATGCGCCCGTAGTGATCGCCCAGCACCGGCAGAAGCACCTTGTCATCCAATGCGCGGTTCTGTGGCCGCCAGTCAATATCGAAGTAGCGGGCATAACTGGACGAAGGCCCCTGCTTGATGACATCAAACCACCACGCATTTTCCGTGCTAACGCCCATGTGATTGGGCACGATGTCCAGAAATAGCCCCATGCCGCGTTCGGCCAGCGCCTCAGCCAGCGCGTTGAAGTCGTCCTCTGTGCCTAGTGCCGGATTGAATTGCGTATAATCTACCGTGTCGTAGCCGTGCATACTGCCCGGACGCGGCTTGAACAACGGCGAAGCGTACACATCGCTGATCCCCAGCGCGTCCAGATATGGCACCAGCGCCAGCGCATCGCGGAATGTGAAATTCGCGTTGAATTGCAGGCGGTACGTCGCACGCGGGATGCGCGGCGGTTGTATGAGATCGTTCAATGCGGCATCGATGGCGTTATGATCGATGGGTGTCATAGATTTTAGTCTTTCGTGTTGTCGCGTTCGTAAATGGCGAAGCCCTTAGCCGGTAGGCTGACGGTCATCGCCGCGCCGCGTGCGAAATGATCGGCGGCGGTCTGTGGCGTCTGCCCGTCGTCAAGACACCATTCCGGCGCCCGTGAGTCGCGGATTTTGCGCCATGCGTGCCCGTCGGCGGGTAGGGTGATCGTGCTTTCCGCGTCGCGCTCAAAGTTCAGGCATACGCGCACGGCTTCGCCGTCGCCGTGACGCTCGATGCACAGCGCCCGTTCACCGGCATGATGATAGACGCGGGTCGCGGAGGGCGCGGGGTTGGTCAGCGCGGCGGTATCACGGCGCAACGCCAGCAGATCGCGGTAGATGCTGAACAATAGCGCGTGCTGGCCGCCTTCGCGCAAGCTGTGGTCGAGTTTGCTCTGCTGGAACGTGGCTTCGGCCTGCGGGTCGGGCGGCTCGGCGTCCCATTGGAACGCGGCGAATTCCGCCGCACGGCCTGCCCGCACCGCCGCCACCAGATCGGGGTCATTGTGCGAGACGAAGTACAGGAACGGTGCGACTTCGCCGTATTCTTCGCCCATGAACAGCAGAGGCACATACGGCGAGCAGATCACCAGCGCCGCCGCCAATTTCAGCCCGTCGAAGTCGGTCAATGCCGTCAGCCGTTCGCCGAGCATCCGGTTGCCGACTTGATCGTGATTTTGTGCGGCCACCACGAAGCGATCCGCCGGAATATCGCGGGCGGATGTGCCGTGTCGCCGCTTGAATACCCGCGAATACTGGCCGGTATACGCGAAGCGCTCGACCAGCACTTTCGGGAGCAGGTCGAACGACTGGTAATCGGCATAGTAGCCGTTGTCCTCGCCGGTCAGCGCGACGTGTAACAGGTGATGCAGGTCATCCAGCCATTGACCATCAAGGCCGAGACCGTTGGCATCGCGGGAGAGAGTCAGGCGGCGGTCACTGTGATGCGTCTCCGCGATGATATGCACGCGCCGGTTATTGGCCGCCGCCCAATCGTGAGCGCGTTCCGCCAATTCGCCGACGAAAGGCCGCGCCGATACATCCTTCAGCGCGTGGATGGCGTCCAACCGCAGGCCGTCGATGTGGTATTCGTTTAGCCAGTAAATCGCATTGTCGATCAAGAAGCGGCGCACCGCGTCGCTGTGCGGTCCGTCCAGATTCAGACTATCGCCCCAGCTTCCTTTGTACCTGTCGGTGAAGTACGGGCCATAATCCCATAGATAGTTACCCTCCGGGCCGAGATGGTTGTAGACGACATCCAGCATAACCGCCAGCCCGTGATTGTGCGCCGCATTCACCAGCCGCTTGAGGCCGTTCACGCCGCCGTAGTCGCTATGCGGACAATACAGCAGGACGCCATCATAGCCCCAGTTGCGCCCGCCCGCAAATTGCGCGACCGGCATGATCTGCAAGGTGTTCACGCCGAGATCGCGCAGATAGGGCAGATAGTCGATGATCGCGTCGAACGTGCCCAGCGGCGTGAACGTGCCGACGTGCAGTTCGTACATCACGCTATTTCGCAACGCGGGCGGCGACCATCCGCCGTCCGTCCACGCGAATGTCGGGTCAACCACCGCCGACGCGCCATGCACGCCCTGCGGTTGACGGCGCGACGCCGGATCGGGGCGCTGTTTATCGTCGTCCAGCGCGTAGACATATCGCGCCCCCGCCGGTAAATCCGGCACATGACAGGTGAAATAGCCGTCGGCATCGCCCGTCATCGGGACGGTGCGCCGGTCATCTTGTAATACAACGGATACTTTTTGCGCGTTCGGTGCCCAGACGTGGAATGTGGTCTGCTGGCCGGTATACGTCGCGCCGAGTGGGTGGCGTTGACTCACGTTTGTTTGCTCCTTCTTGCGAGCGTTTCATGCCGACGATTCTACACGACAAACGCCCTAGCGCCCACTGCTGAACCGTCTGGCTAGTGCGTGCCAGATCAAGCCCAGCGCGATCATGCCCAGCCCGACCAGCCAGATTTGCACCTCCACCCAGAACGCCAGAAACAGACAGGCCGCCAGCCCAACCCATGCGATCCACTTCGGATACAGGCGCTCCTCCGCGCTGAGTTGCAACGCTGAGAGGTTGGTGATCGAATAGTAGATCAACACGGTGAAGGCGCTGAATGACCACGTTGTTTTAACATCGCCGATCAACACCAGCGCGAAGATCAACAGGCCGATGACCGCCACCGCGACATACGGCGTCGAATTGGCGGTGTTGATGCGGGCTGTCACGGCGGGCATATCCCGACGCCGCCCCATCGCCAGCAACACCCGCGACAGTCCGAGAATCAGATTGAGCAGGACGCCGAGCATCGCGGTGATCGCGCCCACCGCGACAACCAGCGCGATCAAAGGCGCGTTATATTCGCGGGCGGCGATTTCCAGTGGCGCGGCCTGTGTTTGGGCTGTGCCCGCCAATATCTCCGCACCCACTGCGCCGACGCCGGTCACCGCGACGCTGATATAGACGATCATCGTCAAGATCATGGCCGAGATAATCGCTCTGGGGATGATGCGGCGCGGCTCGCGCACTTCTTCCCCCATCGTGGCGATGCGCCCATAGCCGGTATAGGCGACGAACATCAAAGCCGTCGCCTGAAGCAAGTTGGCAATCGGATTTCCGTCCGGGTTGAAGAACGGCGTCAGGTTCTGCTCCCCCTGACTCACCAGTGCGGGCAGGCCGCCCACCACAAACAGCGCAAGGGCGAACATCGTCACCGAGACGATGATGATATTTGTGACGTTCGAGCGCCTCAGCCCGCTTAACACCACCAGCGTGAGAGCGACGACGGCGGCCAACCCCAACGGCACAAGGTAGTCGCGGCTGTCGATCCCCGCTAGATTGAGAAAATAGCCGCCGAAGCCTAAAGCGGCGGTGGCGGCGGAAGCCGATTTCGCCAACAAAAACATCCAACCGGCGGTGAATCCCAGCCACCGGTTCAGATACCTATAACCATACTCATACGTGCCACCACTAACCGCATGATTGGCCGCCAGTTGAGCGCTATTCAATCCGTTGCAGATGGCGACGAGGGCGGCTAGTGCGATGGCGAGGATGACCGCCGGGCCAGCGATACCCGCCGCGATGCCAATGCTGACGAATACCCCCGTCCCCAGAATCGACCCCATGCCCATCATCGTCGCGCCAAAGACGCCCAGTTCTCGCTTCAAGGTTTGCGGCGATGTGACCATTGTTTCTCCTGATATAGATGTGTCGTGCGAGATGAATCGCTGATGCTAATTGAGAAAGCCGGTTCGGATATGGCGATCCGGCAACCTCACCCTTCGTCAAATTCGGCGATGACGAACGTATACGGCGCAAGGCGGAACGTGGACGCCGGAAAACTGCCGCCGCCAACCGGCCACAACGGGCGCAGGTCGCCGCGCTGACCGGTGCTGATGTCCTGATCTTCGGCGCTGTAGTTCAGCGCGACGATCACCGTCTGCTCGCCCGCCGTCCGCATGAAGGCGATTACCGGCGCGTCGTCGTCGCCCAATCGCTGGAAATCGCCCTGAGTCAACGCGGGCGATGCCTGCCGCACCGCGATGATCCGCCGGTAGAAATTCAGCAGGGAATCCGGCGCGTCGTCCTGATCGGCGACGTTGACGCCCGCCGCGTAATTCGGATTGACCGGAAGCCACGTCACCGCCGCCGCCGGACTGAAGCCGCCGTTCGGCGCGTTCGCCCATTGTAGCGGCGTGCGGCAACGATCCCGCGAGAGCGTCTGTACACCTTCCAGAATGCGGGCTTCGTCTTCGCCGCGTTCGCGCTCCAACTCACGGAAGACCACCGCCAGATAATCGCGCACCTGCGCGTGATTCTGCGGCGGATAGTCAGTCATGCCGATTTCCTCGCCGTTATAAAGAACCGGCGTGCCCGGCAATGTGAGGATGGTCGCCAGCGCCAGCCGTATCTGCTCTGCGCTATGCTCGCTCCCGTCCGTGTAGCGCGTATACGCCCGCGATCCATCATGGTTGTTCAACGTATTGCACACCCACGCGCCCGCCGGAAATTCTTCGCGCAGTCGCTTGAGGTTCTTGCGAACATGATCGGCGGTCAATGGCTTGCCGCTCATCAGCTCGAAGTTAAAGACGCTGTGCAGTTCGTCCGTGCCATCACCCAGATAAGCCGGATCGCCGGTTTCGCCGATCAACACGCGGTCTTGATATTCGTCGGTCACCGCCCGCAGTTCTTTCATCAGGTCATGCACTTCTGGCAAGTCGGTTTGCAGGCCGAACAGCGTGTCCCAATCGTCCTGTGATAGCCCCTCCGGTTTTTCGATGTCCCAGCTCCACGCCCGCCGCAAAAACGCCATCGAGTCATATGGGCTGTTGTGCGGCGTCAGGTCGGGGTCTTCGTAGATCGTGCCGATAGCGTCCAGCCGGAAGCCATCCACGCCCATATCCAGCCAGAAGCGCGTCGCGTCGAACATCGCCCGCTTGACTTCGGGGTTACGCCAGTTCAAATCCGGCTGTTCTTTGAGGAAGAAGTGATAATAATACTGTCCGGTGCGCGGGTCGAGCGTCCACGCGCTCCCGCCGAAGGTCGATTGCCAATTGTTGGGCGGGCCGCCATCCGGCGCAGGATCGCGCCACACGTACCAGTCGCGCTTCGGGTTGTGCTTGCTGGCGCTGGATTCGATGAACCAGCCATGCTCATGTGAGGTGTGGTTGAGTACCAGATCAAGCACGATGCGGATGTCGCGCCGGTGCGCTTCGGCGATCAACCGCCGGAAGTCGTCCAGCGTGCCGTATTCCGGCGCGACGGCGGTATAATCGGCGATGTCATAGCCGCAGTCGAATTGTGGTGACGGATAATGCGGCGATAGCCACAGCGCCCCGATGCCCAGCGATTGGAGATAATCCAGCTTGCTGATGATGCCTTCGATGTCGCCGATGCCGTCCCCGTTCGCATCCGCGAAGCTACGCGGGTAAATCTGATAAAACACGCTCGTCTGCCACCATGCCGCCATAATCATCTGCCCCTTTGCTGTTTTGCCGTCATAATCGGAAGGCTACCAGCTTTCAAAGCGCGGTTAAAGGGTAAGTG
>REDR01000045.1 GCA_007693385.1 Anaerolineaceae bacterium | reverse complement strand
CATCGCCCACTGATGCGCCGACAGACACGGTCACAGCATCGCCTACTGATGAGCCGACAGACACGGCCACAGCATCGCCCACTGATGCGCCGACAGACACGGTCACACCATCGCCTACTGATGAGCCGACAGCGACGGTCACGCCATCGCCTACTGATGTGCCGACAGCGACGGTCACGCCATCGCCTACTGATGAGCCGACAGACACGGTCACGCCATCGCCCACTGATGCGCCGATTGTCGCCATTGTGTTGACGGATACACCCGAACCAACGGACACACACACGCCCGAACCATCCCCGACACTGACTGATGCGCCGACGCCGACTGTGACAGTCACGGTCACGCCGACTGACCAGCCATCCCTGACGCCGACGCCGACGCTCACGGTGACGGCCACCACGACGGCCACGCCCACCGATGCGCCGCCCGCTTTGATCGAGTTAGGCGGCGACGATGGCGGCGTGACGGGGCGGGCAATCCCGCCGGAACTGCTGATCGGCGGGGCGCTTCTGGCGTTAATCGCGCTGTACGCCGCGCTGTACCTGCGCGGGCAGATCGCCGGTGAACGGTACGCGGGCGGCTTCGTGATCGACCATTGTCCGGTGTGTCAGCGCGGCAAGCTCAACGTCGAGACGCGCTCCGGACGGTTGCTCGGTATCCCCAACAGTCGCCATATCGTGCGGTGTGATGAATGCCGGTCAATCCTGCGCGAAGTCGGCGGGCGGCGCTGGCGTTACGCGGTGGATAGTCTGGAAGATCAGGCGATGTATCGCGCATATAATGGCAAAGTGTTGACCGAACGGCAGATCGTCGCGCTGGACGATGCGCTCGCCCGCCCTAAAAATGCGCGGCGCGGTGAAGGCTCTCCGGCTTTCGTTGAGGATGACACGGAGGATTAACGCATGTTGATTGAGTGCATCCCGAACTTCAGCGAAGGGCGCGACGCCCGCGTGATCGACGCTATCGCGGCGGCAATCCGTGCGGTGGACGGCGTGACGCTACTGGATGTCAGCGCTGACCATGACCACAACCGCGCCGTGATGACATTTGTCGGGGATGCGCCCGCCGTCGAGCAAGCCGCGTTCGCCGGAATCGCGACGGCGGCACAACACATCGACCTGACGCGGCATCGCGGCGAACATCCGCGCATCGGGGCGGCGGATGTCGTGCCGTTCGTCCCTCTGCGCGGGGCGACGATGGCCGATTGCGTTCATCTGGCGCGGCGGCTCGGTGAGCGCGTCGGCGCGGAATTAGGGTTGCCGGTGTATCTGTACGAAGAAGCGGCGACCCGTCCCGAACGGCGCAATCTAGCCGATGTGCGCCGCCCGCGCTATGAAGGCTTGCGCCAGCGCATCGCACACGATCCGGCATGGACGCCCGACTATGGCGCGGCGCGGCTGGGCAAAGCGGGCGCGGTTGCCATCGGAGCGCGTCAGCCGTTGATCGCCTTCAATGTGTATCTGGACACCGACGACGCCCGCATCGCGCAAGCCATCGCGGAGACGGTACGCGAATCCGGCGGCGGTCTGCCCGCGCTGAAGGCGCTCGGCCTGCGCGTGGCGGGACAGGCGCAAGTCTCGATGAACGTGATCGACTTCCGGCGCACCGGCCTGAACGCGATCATGCGAGCCGTCCGCGAAGAAGCGGCAAAACACGGCGTCGGCGTGACACACAGCGAATTAGTCGGCCTGATTCCACGCCGCGCTTTGCTATCCGCCGCGCTGGAAAGCCTGCAATTACCGCCGGAAACTCATGCCTTGATCTTGGAAGAGCGCATCGGTAACATGATGGGCGACTTTCAGGAGATCACATTTGAGTAAACCCTTGCCCTACTATCAATCGAAACGCATCTTTTTCGCCGTCGCCGCGTTGATCGCGCTTTTAGCCGGTGCCTGTCGCCCCGAAGAAGCGCCGCCGGTGCAGGTGCTTTCCGTCACGTTACCGGCGGATGAGGTGGTCATGCTGGTGACGGAAACCGCCACCGCCGCCCCGCCATCGCGCACGCCGACACTGACGCCGACCGCCACCGAGACCAGCACGCCGACACGCACCGCCACGCCATCGGCTACACCGAGCATCACGCCATCCGCCACGATCACCGCCACACCGAGCGTCACGCCGTCCATCACGCCGACGCCATCGCTGACCGCCACGCCGACGCCGCAATTATTCACCGATCACTTCAGCCTGCATCGCCCCATCCCACCGGCGGCCAACGATTTGATTGACCGCGTGTATCCGTATGGCGGCACACAGCGCGGCGTATTGCAGGTACACACCGGTTCAGATTTTCCGGCGTCGCGCTTCACGCCGGTACTGGCCGCCGATGACGGCATCGTGATCTTCGCGGGGGATGACCGCGGGCAGACCATCGGCAGGCATCCCGACTATTACGGCAATCTGGTCATCATCGAACACGACACGCGCCCGCCGGAAGGTCGCACGTTCTCCACGCTATACGGTCATCTGGAAGATGTCGCGGTGCGGCTCGGCGAACGGGTGACACAAGGCCAGCAAATCGGGCGAGTCGGCGCGACGGGCGTCGCGTTCGGTCCGCATCTGCATTTTGAGGTGCGCGTCGGCAATCCGTTCAGTTTCTTCGACACGCGCAATCCCGATCTATACCTGTATCCCCAGCCGGATACCGCGATGATCGTCGGGTTGGTGACCGATACGAACGGCGAGCGCGTGCCGGAAGTGCCGGTTCTGATCCGGCGCGTGGGCGGCAACACCACGTTTGAGACGTACACATACGCCAATAACACCGTGAATTCGAGTAACGCCTGGGGCGAGAATTTCGTGCGCGGCGACATCAGGCCGGGTGACTACGAGATCATCATTACCACGTACTGGGGGCAGAACGTCTTCCGCGAGACGGTGACGCTGGATGCCGCTAACGCCACATGGATTGAGGCGGTCATCCCGCCCGACCTGCAATTCTGGCCGGATTTGAATCCACAGGCGGCAGAGCAAGTGGAAACCGAAACGCCGACGCCAACAGCGGAGAGCTTCGGCTAGTTAATCCGCCCGCGCAGTGGCCGCCGCCCGTAGCACTTCCCCGCCGATAGTGGCGGCCAGCGCTAAATCTTGCGTGTCTTCTAATATCAGCGCAATCGCGTAGCCGCGCCGCGCCTCTTCGCGCAGGAAGCCGACAAACCACGTATGCACCCCTGCCCCCGCGTAGGAGAGCGCCGACTGCCCGCCGATGTCAAAATCAGCATGGAACGCTTCTTGCGCGGTGCCGCGCACCACATTCTGACGCAGTAGCGCCGCGATACGCCGCGCATTCTCCGGCGTGGTGATCGGCAGTGAAGGCTGTACCGTCCGCAGAGTCACCCAGTCATCACTATAAGCCGGACGCGCCGCCTGAAGCGTGACCGGCGCGGGCGCGTTGCCGTTGTTGATGAACGACGCCATCACCAGCGCCATCTCTAGCGGCGTGGTGCGGAAATCGCCCTGACCGAGCGCTTCTTTAAGGCCGATGACCGACGGCACGCGCTCCGGACTGGCGGATTCGGTGATGAAGCCGCTTAGCGTCGGCGGCAGGTCAGGCCGGATGAGGCGCAAGGTGTTATGAATGGCATCATAGCCGATCTGCTCCGCGAAGTCAGCGAAAGGCGCGGGACAGCCGAACGTCAGCGCGTCGAAGATGGTGAGGATGTCGGCGGGCGGTTGCTCGGTACACGTCAGGCGCACGTCGCCCACTTCGATGGGGCGCGTCGCAGAATCGAAGGCGATTTCCGCCGGAAATTGATTGACCAGCGCCGACAGCACCAGCAGGCTATACATCGTCGCGCCGGGTTGATACGCGCCCTGCAAAGCGCGGTTGAAGAACGGTTCGCCCGCGTCCTGTGTCAGTTCGCCCCACCGCGCATCGAGTTCGTTGGGGTCAAATGTCGGCAGGCTGACCAGCGCCTTGATCGCGCCATCCGGCACGCTGACCACCACCAGCGCCCCGCGCCGCCCGTCCAGCGCGTCATGCGCCGCCTGCTGAATCGCCAGATCAAGCGTCAGGCGGATGTCGTCGCCGGTTTGCGGCTGGTGCATCACATAGCGCTCGAACCAGCGCCACAGATTAGACGGCTCGCGCTCGCCCTGTAGCCTCTCATTGAAGGCGGCTTCCGCGCCGCCCTCACCATAGCGCATACTGTAGTAGCCGAGTACGCTGTGCATCGCCGGATGATGATACGTCCGTATCGCCCGCCCGCTCGTCGGGGAGGGATTAGTCTCGACTAACAGCACGCCGTCACGGTCATAGATACCGCCGCGCATGATTCGCGCCGTCGCCTCCACCAGACGCGGGTTATCGTCGCGGTTCAGCACGCGCTCGCCGGTCAATACCCAGTAAGTTGAGGTCAGCGCCACCAGCCCCAGCGCAATCAGCGCCATGATAACAATGCGTTGAATTTCTCGCGTGAATTGCATCGGTCAGCGCCCCTTAAAACATCACATCCGGTTCAGTGTCCGACAAGCGCAACAGCAGGCCAACCATGATAAAGCTGACCAGCATCGAGCTACCGCCATAACTGATGAACGGCAACGTCACGCCGGTTAGCGGTAGCAGGCGCGTCACGCCGCCCATGATGAGGACGCTCTGCACCAGCAATAACGCGCACAAGCCCACCGCCATAAACACATAAAACGGCTTGCTCTGGCGCAATAGCGCGATGCGTAAACCGCGCCAGATGAGAACCGCCAGCACCGCCAGCACGCCGACCACGCCGATCAGCCCCCACTCTTCAGCTAGCGCGGCGAAGGCGAAATCAGAATGCACGACTGGAATATAGTTAGGATAGCCCAGCGCCACCCCTTGCCCGAAGATGCCGCCGGATGCGATGGCCTGTAAGCTCTGCACGATCTGGTAGGCGCGGCCATCGGATTCCGGCCACGGGCTAATCCAGATGTCAAAGCGCAGTTGCACCACATCGAATAGCTGATAGGCGACCAGCGCCGCCAGCGCGATCAACACCGCGCCGCCGATGGGGATAAGCGGGCTTCCGCTTGCGGTATAGATCAAGATGATGAACACCGCGAAGAACAAGACCGCCGTGCCGAGATCACGTTGCCACACCAGCACCATCACCGAAAGCCCCCACATCAACAGGATCGGGCCGACCACACGCGGCGATAGCGCCCACAGCCGACCATGCACGCCTTCGTGCCAGCGCCGCAACGCCGGATATTGCTCCGCGAGGTAGCTGGCTAAAAACGCGACGAGGATGATCTTCAGCGCCTCCGACGGTTGAAAATACACCGTGCCGAATTTCAGCCACAGTCGCGGCGTGCCCGGAAAGCCACTCGGATTTGTGCCGAATAGCACGGTAGCGAAGAATAAGCTCATGCCGAAAACCAGCCACAGATAGCGGTACATCCGCAACCAGCGCAAGACATCCGGCAGAGCGACGACGGCCAGCAGAGCGCACAGGCTGACGGCCAGCCACAGCGTTTGACGATCCGCGAAATTCGGCGCGAGGCGGTCAATGATGACCAGCCCCCAGCCACTCAGCAACATGACGCACGGCAACAGCAACACATCGCGGCGCGGCACGAGCCGGTTCAGCGCGATATGGGCGATTATCGCGCCTGCCGTCCATACGATGAACGCGATGACGTTGGTCGGGATGCTGGCCGGACGCACGATGCCCAGCGCGATGAAATTCACCGCCACGAAAACGCCGGACAACAGTAACAGCCAGCGCTCAATGTAGCGCGAATCCGTCGCGTCATCTTCCAGTTCTAACGTAAATGAATCGGAGCGCACCATCGGCCAGCCTAAGCGGAGCGCCGTAGCTCGACCATCTGGCCGCCGTCGCGCTTCTCGTCCTGCATGGATTCGATGGCGGCGTCCAGTTCGGCGGTGAATAGGCGCTTGCGGTAGATATACGCGACGCCCGCACCAACCAGCACGCGGAACCACTTGTGAAAGAAGCCCTGCAACAAGGCCGCCGCCGCCGCGACTCCCGCCGTTAAAGTCGGCGCAGTCGGCGCGACCAGCGCCATCAGCATGGCGTAATTGGTGATCTCCGTGACGCCCGCGCCATTGGGCACGAAACTGAACGCCCCCACCGCCGACGCCACCCCGACGATGAAAGCCGCCTGCAACACCAGATCGCCCGACATCGGCACGCCGAAGCCGCGCAAGATCAGCACGAAGCCAATCGTACTGCACGCATACACGCCCAGCCCCATAATCGTGGTCGGCGTGACGTGGCGAATCAAGAACACTTCGCGGCTACTCTCATAGAATTCGGTCAGCGGCTGGTGCAGGCGATTGACAAACGGTAGATTCTTGATGATGCGATCCAGAATGAAATAGGCCAATGGCTTGATCTGCACCGCGATCAAACCGCCGAACAGCAAGGCCGACGCGGTGTACAGCACGCCGCGACTCACGTCGCCGTATTCGCCCATGACCAGCGCTTGCGGTGCGATCAGTAGCACAGCCGTCAGCGTGATGACCACCGCCAGACCATCGACCACGCGCTCCGCCACGACGACGGGCGCACTACGCCACACCGCGATTCCGGTCTTCATCTTGAGGAAAACCGACTTCAGCACTTCCGCCACCTTGCCCGGACTGACCACCATCGTGAAGGCTGATGTGAAGATGATAGCGCTATCTTTGATGCTGATTTTGTCCCGTGCGCCGATCACGCCCAGATAGTAATGCCATTCCCAGAAACGAAATAGCCCCGCACCGACCTGCAACAGGCACAACACCGGAATCAACCATAGCGGGAACGCCGCCAGCGCATCCAGCAAGCCATCGCTATTACGCATCTGCCCGCTTGCATCCAGCACGATCAATAGGATGATGTATGTCGCCAGCACGATCACCGCGCCGGTTGCTAGTTGTTTGCGATATTTATACATCGTGCGATGAATCTCCGTTCATCTCGCCACCGAATGGCGCGATTCTATCAATGCGCGGCGGGTAATGCCACGCTAGAATTTATACCGCACTGCCCCGCACATTCCGCAATCAGGGCGGCGTAGCGTCGGGTAAGCGTCGGGCAGGGCGTTATTTCACCGTAAAACAATGCGGTGATGTGGGTTATACTTGCCCTCAATTTGTTGGGATGAGGTGAAATTTTAATGCAAAATCCAGAACCAAACACAACCGACAAAACCAATCCATCCGGCCACCAACAACAAGCAAGCGAACTGAAAGCCCCGCCTAAGTTCTTGTTGTACGGTTGCATCGGGTTATTTATCATCGGCATTATCGGCACGGTGGGCGGGATCATCGCATTCCGCGAAGTATTACAGCCCGCTCAGCAACAGCGCGTCGTCAATACTTTGCCGTTCATGGACGCCTTCCTGCCGTCGTCCCCGTCGCCTGACGCCACCGTGCCGACCAGTCTCGCGCCGGTAGATGAGGACGCCATACAGGATTTACTATTCGGCGATCTCGGTCTGGAAGACGATGACGAAACCGCTAACGAAACTGCCGAACCGCCACCCACCGCCGCGCCAACAGAAGCGCCGGACGTTGAAGAAGCGGAGCAGGAAAGCGGCGAGGAATCACAGGAAGAATCGCAGATAGAAGTCGCCGCGCAGCAGCCAACCGCGATTCCCGCCACCGCGACGCCCGCGCCGACGGCCACTATCACGCCAACATTGATGCCGACGATTGACGTGGCCGCCGCGTTCGCACAGGCCGAAGTGGAAGCCACCAGCGCTCCGCCGCGTGATTGGCCGACTGTCGCGCTCAATACCGGCTATCGCTGGGAGCATCAACGCTGGAACAACTGCGGCCCGACGACCATCACCATCGCCATGAGCTATTACGGCTGGACGCGGGATCAATTCTACGCGCAAGACCGCATACGCCCTAACCGCGAAGATCGCAACGTCAGCCCGCACGAGATGGCACGCTTCGTCAATGAATACTCTGACCTGCGGGCGATCTGGCGCTATGGGGGCGATCTGGACATGCTCCGGCGCGTCATCGCCGCCGGTTATCCGGTCATCGTCGAGCGCGGCCACATGTTCGGCGGCTACGAATGGCTCGGCCATTATCAAGCGCTGGTCGGCTACGACGACAACGAGCGCAATTTCATCATCATGGATAGCTTCTTAGGGCAGAACACAAACGGCGAGCCGATTCAAGAGACGTATGAAGAAGTCGATGACGGCTGGCGCGAATTCAACCGCGTGTTCATCGTGCTATTCCCGCCGGATGAAGAAGCGGCGGTCATGCGCTTGCTCGGCGGGGAACGCGCCACGCTGGAAGACTCCGCCGCCCATGCGCTCGAAATCGCGCAGGCCGAAGCCCAGCGCAACCGCGAAGACGCCTTCGCATGGTTTAACATCGGCACATCACTGACGGTACTCGGCAGGCACGATCAAGCCGCCCGCGCTTACGATCAGGCGACCAACCTCCGTCAGTTACCATGGCGCATGTACTGGTATCAGTTCGGCATCTTCGAGGCGTACTACAAAGTCGGGCGCTACGATGATGTGATGCAACTGGTGGAGACTAATCTCTCCAACGTCGGCGGGCGTCATGTCGAGGAGACATACTACTGGCAAGGACGGGTGTTAGCGGCACGCGGCGACACCGCCGGAGCGCGGAACGCCTTCAACCGTGCCTTGAGTAACAATCGCTTTTTCGTCGAAGCCCGCGAAGCGCTAGAGCGACTCGGCTAAACGCACACCTGCCCTGAGGAGGCGCTATGTCAGCACAAGAGCCAACCAGTCCGCCAGACCCGCTTAACGAAGCCGCCGTCACGCAGTCGCAGATGGACGCGCAGATCACCGAGCAGGACGCTAAAAACGCCGCCAGTCGGCGCAATCGCGCCCTTGCCCGTTCGACATTGATCGTGATGGTGGCTTTCGGTTTTTCCAAAGTGTTGAGTCTGGTGCAGACGGTCATCATCGCCGGTACATTCGGCGTCAGCGCGGAATGGGATGCTTTCGTCACCGCCAACCGCATCCCGGAACTGATCTTCACATTGATCGCGGGCGGGGCGCTGGCTCATGCGTTCATCCCGATCTTCAGCAGTTATCTAGCACGGGATGACCGTGACGGCGCATGGTCGCTAGCGAGCCACGTCATTAACTTCATCTTCACCGTGACGGCGACAGTCAGCGCGATCACGTATGTCACATCGCCGTGGCTGGTGCAGAACGTGGTCGCGCCCGGCTTCGACGCGGCGGCTACCGCGCAAACCGTCGAGTTGATGCGTATTCTGCTGTTGAGTACCATGATCTTCTCGGTTAGCGGTATCGTGATGGGCATTTTGCAGAGCCATAATCACTTTCTACTGCCCGCTATCGCGCCGATCATGTTTGACTTCGGCCTGCTATTCGGCATCATCTTCCTGCTGGGGCCGTTCGGCATTCACGGCATCGCGTGGGGGGCGGTACTGGGCGCGGGCTTGCACCTGCTGATTCAGGTGCCCGGCCTGATCCGCTTCCGCGCTACGTGGAAGATGGAGCTAGGGCTGTTTGATCGTGAGATGTGGCGCGTCATCCGTTTGATGTTGCCGCGTGTCGGCGGTCTGGGCGTGTTCATGGTGAACTTCCTCATCATGAATAACATCGCCTCACGGTTGGGCACGGGGTCGGTCTCCGCGCTGGACTGGGGCTGGCGCTTGATGCAGATTCCGCAGACGCTGATCGGCACGGCGATGGGCACGGTGATCTTCCCGACGCTGGCCGCCTTCAGTGAGCTAGGCGACGAGGACGGCAAGCGCGATTATATGGCGGGCGCGTTGCGCTTCGTGTTGATCGCCAGCATCCCCTCCGCTATCGGTTTGATCTTCGTCGGTAGGCCGCTGATTAGCCTGCTAGAGCGCGGCGCGTTCGATGCGTCAGCGTCGGCTTTCGTGTATAGCACATTGCAATTCTTCGCGCTCGGCTTGATCGTGCATTGTGCGCTGGAAGTGATCGCCCGCAGTTTCTACGCGGATAAAGACACGCTGACACCGTTATTCGCGGCGCTGGGTGGCGCGGCGATCAATCTGGTCGGCTCGTTCGTATTCAGTAACGTGTTAGCCGCCGAATCATTCACCGATATGCGCCGTATGTTGGCGCTGGGCAACTTCGGCCTCATGCCGGAACTGGATTTCGTGCAGGGGACAGGCTTTGTCGGCGGGTTGGCGCTGGCGAATTCGCTCGGCGTGATGTTTGAGGTCGGCTTCCTGCTGGTCATCCTGCGCCGTCGCTGGCACGGCATCAACGAGAGCGCGTTAGCCCGCACGGTGATTCAGACCACCGCCGCCAGCCTCATCATGGCGCTGACTATCGTGCTGGTCAATACCGGCTGGCAGATGCTGGTCGATAGCACCGGCTTGATGTTCACCGTGATTCAAATATCGCTAGAAGTGGGCATCGGCGGGACGGCGTTCTTCATCGCCGCGTGGTTGATGGGCATGGAGGAATTACGCGCCCTGTTCAACATGATTTTCAAACGCGACAAGAGCGAACTCAAAGAGGTGATCGCATGAGCATCAAGATTCTATCGGCAGAACTGGGATTCGTGGCGACAAACGCCTATATCGTCGGCGACGAAGCCAGCAAACAGGCCATCGTGATTGATCCGGTGGACGACGCGCCGCGCCTGCAACAGATGGCGACGGATGCCGGTTGGCAAATAGGTTTGATACTCGCCACACACGCGCACTTCGACCACATCCTAGCCAGCAAAGCGCTGAAAGAATTGACCGGTGCGCCGTTCGTGGCGCACCGCGCCTCCGAGCCGTGGCTACAGGCGCTCCCGCATCAGGGGCAACGCTTCGGGCTGGGGCAGTTTCCATCAGCCGCCCAGCCGGATCGCTGGCTGGGCGATGCGCCGGAGACGGTCACGCTGGGGGCGGTCACGCTGGAGACGCTGTACACGCCCGGCCATGCGCCCGACCACATCGCGTACTTCCTGCGCGATGAAAAGACGCTTTTCAGTGGCGATTGCATCTTCGAGATGGGCATCGGGCGCGTTGATCTGCCCGGCGGCGATTATCAACAGTTGATGACCACCATCACCGAGACGATCATGCCGCTAGGCGATGACGTGCGCCTGCTGACCGGACACGGGCGCGAGACGACCATCGGGCGCGAACGGCAGTCCAACCCGTTCATACTGGACTATCTAGGAAAATGACGGGGCATGATATAATAGACGGCAACCTGCGGCGATCATCCGGTTAACCCCACCCGTGACCGCCCCTCTAGTTCGTCTGTTGATGCGCGATCATCGGCAGATTACACGGCGAGCGATGCCATGAATATCATCAACCAATTCTCATATCCACTGATCGGCTTCGGACTGCTGGCCGTCGCATACCTGATGACGACGCGCACCTTCAAAGTGCGCTGGTATATCACGACCGCCGTGCAGACCGCCCTCATCGGGCTGTTGATCGGCGGTTTTATCATCCTGCGTCCCGGCCAGACCACCGTTGATAGCGTGGCCGAAGCGCTGGAAACCATCGGCAACGGACGCCCGACATTTGTCGAATTCTTCAGTAATTATTGCTCACTCTGCCTGACGCTCAAGCCGGTAGTCGATCAGATCATTGATGAAGTTCAGGACGACTATAACGTGATCCAGATTGACATTCACAGCGCGTTAGGGCGCGAATTGCGGGCGGAATTGGGCTTTTCGTTTTCGCCGGAATTCATCGTTTATGCGGCCAATGGCGAGGAGTTATGGCGCGAACACGCACCGCCCACCGTCGCCGTACTCAATCGCCTGCGTGATGGTTGATGCGCGTCCTGCTGATCTTCGTCGATGGCGTCGGACTGGGCGAGCCGCACCCGACGCATAACCCGTTCTGCGCGGCGGATTTGCCGACATTAACCGCGCTGGCCGGTGGGCAGGTCTGGACACAGGACGCCACCCATCAGCAGAGCGAACGCGCCCTATTCATCCCCACCGACGCGACTTTCAATGTGGCAGGTCGCCCGCAAAGCGGCACCGGACAGGCGGCCATCGTCACCGGACGCAACGTGCCGCGCATCATCGGCGGGCACTACGGCCCGAAGCCGGACGAAGCCACCCGCGCCATCATCCGCGAGGGCAATCTATTCATCGACACGGTGAACGCCGGTAAGTCCGCCGCCCTGCTGGAAGCGTATCCCCCCGCATGGCATCACGTCATCCGGCGCGGCAAGCGCCTGCCATCCAGCTATCAACTGGCGGCAGGGAGCGCCGGTTTGCGTTTCTTCGGCGAGGATGATCTGCGGGCAGGGCGGGCTTTGAGTGGCGATTGGACGGGCGCGGGCTGGCATAGTGAGCTAGGCTACGAGGACACGCCGATCATCACGCCTTACGAGGCCGGTCAAAAGCTGGTGGCCTTAGCGCGGGAATATGATTTCGCCTTCTTCTCACATTGGCTGACCGATGTCGTCGGGCATCGCGGCACGCTACCGCAGGCGGTTGATTTGCTGGTCAAGCTGGATGCGGTGATGTGTGGCGTGCTGGATGCGTGGGACGACACGCAAGGCGTCGTCATCTTGACCAGCGATCACGGCAACATTGAGGCGATCAACCACAAGAACCACACGCGAAATGCTGTGCCGACGGTGGTCATCGGCGCGGAGAAATCGCGCTTCGAGCGCGTGCGCGACCTCAGCGACATCGCGCCGGTCATCCGCGATTTACTCCTGCACGATCAATGACGGCGGAAGATCATCTGCTGTAGGCTGGACAGCGTGAACACCAGCGCGAAGAAGGCGGTCAAGACCAGCACGATAGCCGGTCCCGCCGGTACCGACCACACAAACGAGAAGTAAGTCCCCAGCAGGCCGCCCAGCACGCCGAGCAGAGAGGCGACGGCCATCATGATGTGTAGCCGTTTGACCAGCAAGCCCGCCGTCGCCGCCGGTATCACCAGCAGAGCCACCATCAACACCACGCCCACCGCCCGCAAGCTGGCGACAATCGTCACCGCGATCAAGATCAATAGCAACATGCGGAGCGCCTCTCGCGGTAATTTCAGCGTGCGGGCGAGATCAGTATCGAAACTGACGATCATCAATTCTTTGTAAAACAGCGCGATCACCAGCAAGACCAGCACCGCGAAGATGATCGTCATGATAAGTTGCGTTTGTGACAGCGCGAAGATATTGCCGAAAAGGTAATGCAGTAAGTTACTGCGATAGGCGCGGGGATCGGTGCTGACGATGATGATTCCCAGCGCGAACATCGACACAAATATAATGCCGATGGCGGTATCCTCTTTTAGCCGCTTATCCCGCGTCAACATGCCGATGACCAGCGCCGAAAATATACCGGCCACCAACCCGCCGACGAACAACCGCACGCTCTCGTCCGGGAACAGGCGCAGGAAGTCGCTCCATAGCGGCAGAGTCGCCGCGCCGCCGCCGTAGATGTAGGCCGCCGCCGTGCCCGGCAGGACGCTATGCGCCAGCGCATCACCGAAGAACGACATGCCGCGCACAACAACGAATGTCCCCACCACGCCGCACATGATGCCGATAACGGTGGCCGAGATCAGCGCACGTTGAATGATCGGCTCATCGAGCGATTGCCAGAATGTGATGTCCATTTTTTGCTGTGCCCTGTGTTTTATCCGGCTTGCGCGTCCGCGATGACCACCATCTGCTCATCGCCATTGCCGACGATGCCGACGCGCCCGCCATACGTCGCCTGTAGCACGTTAGGCGTGAAGACTTCGCCGCTATCGCCATAGCCGACCATTCGTTGATTGATCGCCAGTAATTTGTCGAACTGCGTGGACGCCATATGTAAATCATGCGTGGCGATGAGCATGGTGATGCCGCCCTGTTGCAGGCTGTTGAGGGTGTTCATAATCTCGTGTTCCGCGTTGACATCGACGCCGCTAAACGGCTCATCGAGTAGCAGAACGTCGGTCTGTTGCGCCAGCGCACGGGCGATGAACACACGCTGACGTTGCCCGCCGCTAAGCTGGCCGATTTGTCGATTGCGTAAATCCCACACGCCGACGCGCTCCAGCGCTTCCGCCACGATGAGATGGTCGGCGCGACGCGGCCAACGGAACCAGCCGATTTCACGCGCCCGCCCCATCATCACCACATCGTACACCGTGACCGGAAACGTCAAATCAACGCCGTCGGATTGCGGGACGTAGCCGATCAGCATGTGACTGGTGCGGCAATCTTCGCCGTGTAACGATATAGCGCCGGTCTGATGCGGGATGATCCCGGCCAGCGCTTTGAATAGCGTACTCTTGCCCGCGCCATTCGGCCCGATGACGGCGACGCGCTCGCCGCGCCACACGCTGAACGAAATATCGTCGATAGCGCGACGATGGCCGGGATAACCGGCGGACAAATGCTCCACAACCAGAGCAGGATTGAAAATATCCATGCAGACCTCATAAGTGATACCTTGTATCACCTATCATGCGCCGATCCCATGATTTTGTCAATGAGGATTAACCGATCAATCGCCGAATCCCAGCGCGGCGTCTTCCAGTCCGGCCACAATGTCGCCCAGCGCAGAGTCTAGCGCGTTGCCCGGATCGCCGATCACCTGCGCCAGCAGATAATACGCACCCAGCGCCAACCAGAAGACGATCACAAAACTGACAATATGAAACATCCGTGAAAGCGCGGGCGGCTGGGCGGGCGCGGATTTGCGGACGGCTGGCTCTGCCGGTTCATCCGCCGCTTCATCGGCGAACGGGTCTTCGTCGTCGGCGAGATCAACGTCGGCGAACGGGTCTTCATCGTCGGATAGATCGACGCTGGCGAACGGGTCGTCGTCATCATACAGACCAACATCGCCGAATGGGTCGTCGTCATCATACAGACCAACATCGCCGAATGGGTCGTCGTCATCATCGAAGTTCTCATCAATGAAGTCATGCGACGCGGGGGCACGCAAGCCGCGCAGTTCTTCTAACCACTCCTGCGCCTCTTGATGATCGGGGCGCAGATGCACGACCTGCTCTAGCGCTTTGATGCGGCGCTCGTCGTCGCCCGCTTTGACGGCGTTCGCCAACACCCACCACGCATCGGCGTTTTTACGGTTCTCCTTGATGACGGCCAGCGCCACTTTGCCCGCTTCGCGTTCGCGCCCCTCTTCGATCATCGCCACCGCTTGCGTCAAGCGCGGGTCAATGGCGGGTTCGGCCTGTAGTGTATCCAGCAGACGGCGGGCACGTTCATAATCGGGGTTCAGCTTGAGCGCGTTTTCCAGCGCTTTGACCTGCTTAGCGCGGTCATCCAGCGCATTCGCCAACAAGAACCACGCATCGACGTTGGTTTTATCCGCCTGCAACACGTCGGCGATGATGGCGGTAGCCGCCCGCTTATCACCGCTTTTAATCAACTGGATAGCCTGCTTCATCTGCTCTGCTGGATTGTTCATCGCGCCGCCTCCTCAGTGTATTTCGCACGCTAGCCTCTATTATGTCGGATTTTGGCCGCACAGACCAGCACGCGATGATTGTCGGGTGCAGTTATCGCATCAAAATGCAATTGGAGTCATAATGTAGATACTCAGGTAGGGCAAAAACGAAAAGATTCCTGTTCTTTTTTGCAAAAAAGAACCAAACGATTTTTGCTCTTTCTTTTTTGATCGTCCAATACACGATTTTGAAGTGAGCAATGAGCGCCGAAATTATCGCCCGTATCCGTAGCGCTGTGCGCGAAAAACGTTATCAAATCACTGACCATGCACTAGAAGAAGCGGACGACGACGATCTCACATTGGATGATATACTGGATGTGTTGCTGAACGGCGAACTTGATTCGACTTATACAGATGATCCGAGAGGTACTCGTTACGTCATTCGTGGCGACGTGGACGATGATGAAGTTGATGTAGTTTGCCGCTTTCGTCGGGATGGCACGTTATTAATCATCATCACCGTGTACGTGGTGGATTAGAGGTAAAACGATGAGCGATCGACAATATCCCTGTGAATTTTGCGATACCGAACAACCGCAGGTCAAAAAACAGGTCACAGTGACCCGTCAGCGCGGCGGGCAATGGTTCATCTTCGAGGATGTGTCAGCGTGGGTTTGCCCGCACTGTGGACATCGCTATTTTGATGCTGATGTGCTGGAAGTGATGGAAAGCCGGATGCAATCTAGGCCGATGGATGCACGTCCCGTCACAGCATGGGCAATATCTCTGTCGGAAAAGACGAAATGAGCGTCCGCTATCGTGGGTGCGATGGCGGAACGCGCCAACACAGCACTTGACGTTAACATAAATGCTCTACTACAATTTTCCAGTTAACGGATATTGAAAGTCTCAAGACGCCATGTTTTCAACTTTAAGCCAACGCTTACAGGATACGTTTGACGCGCTCGGGCGCGGCGGCAAGGTCAACGAGAACGACGTGAAGAACGCGATGCGACAGGTTCGCATGGCGCTATTAGAGGCGGACGTGGCTTTGCCCGTCGTCAAGGATTTCGTCGGGCGGGTGAGCGAACGCGCCGTCGGTGCGGAGGTACACAAAGCCCTACGTCCCGGCCAGCAGATCGTCAAGATCGTGCATGAGGAGCTGGCGGCCACGCTGGGCGAACCCGGACGGCTGAACTTCTCCGGCAGTACCAAGCCGCACGTCATCATGCTGGTTGGTCTGCAAGGTTCGGGTAAAACCACGACTGCCGGTAAGCTCTCGTTATATTTGCGGCGTGAAGGCCGTCAGCCGTTTCTGGTGGCGGCGGATACGTACCGTCCGGCGGCGGTTGACCAGCTCGTGACCATCGCCAAGCAGATCAATGTACCGTATCACGAACAGGGCACGGATAAATCGCCCGTCGAGATCGCGGTGAACGGCGTCAAAGCGGCCAAAGAAGCGGGCGCGGCGGTCTGTGTGGTCGATACGGCGGGGCGTCTGCAAATTGACGAAACGCTGATGGACGAGTTGAAGCGCATCAAAGAGAAGGTCAACCCCGCCGAGATTTTGCTGGTAGCGGACGCGATGACCGGTCAGGAAGCGGTCAACATCGCCACCGGATTCAATGACGCGGTGGGCATTACCGGCCTGATCCTGACCAAGATCGACGGCGACGCACGCGGCGGTGCGGCTATCTCCATGCGTATCGTCACCGATGTGCCGATCAAGTTTCTCGGTACGTCGGAGAAGATGGACGGCTTTGAGATTTTCCACCCGGATCGCCTGACAGATCGCATTCTGGGCATGGGCGATATGATGACGCTCATCGAAAAGGCCGAAGAGGAATTCGACGAGCAAGAAGCGCTCAAGCTACAGCAAAAGATGATGCGTAATGAGTTCACGTTGCAGGACTTTCTGGAACAACTCCAGCGCATCCGCAAGATGGGCCCTATCGGGCAGATCATGGGCATGATCCCCGGCATGAGCAAGATGCAGATGAAAGGCGAAATCGACAATGAAGAAGTCGAGAAGCGCATCAGCCGCGTCGAAGCCATCATCAACAGTATGACGCCCTACGAGCGCGATCACCCGCGCAAGCTGAACGCCAGCCGCAAACGGCGCATCGCTAGCGGTAGCGGCGTAGTGGTCAGCGAAGTGAATAACGTCCTGAAGCAATTCAGGCAAATGCAGAAGATGATGCAACAGCTTAAAGGTGGCCGGATGCCCAACATCCCCGGTCTGGGCAAAATCTTCTGAACGGGTTCAACCCTCATCCGATGGCCGTCGGGGTTACGGGGCGCGTTGTTTCCTTCCCGCGTTTCGCCCGCCTGCTGTCGTTTCGTAAATGACGCGATGACGCAGACGCGCATCGCCCAATACGCACGTTAAAGGGAGCACAAGAAGCATGGTTCGTATTCGTCTAGCCCGCGTCGGGCTAAAACGCCAGCCGACTTATCGCATCATCGTCACCGATCAGCGTAAGGCGCGTAATGGCAAAGAAATTGAGATCATCGGGCATCACAACCCGCGCACCCGTCCGTCTACCGACGTCGTAGATGAGGCGCGGGCGCTATATTGGTTGAGCGTCGGCGCTCAGCCTTCGGAAGCGGTGCATAGCATCTTCAAGCGCACCGGCACAACTGACCGCTTCGCCCGCCTGCGTGCTGGCGAGAGCATCGAGGAACTGGCCGCCGAGCGCGAGCAAGAGCTAGCCGCCGCGCCGCCCGTCAGCCCCAAGACCAAGTACCCGTCCCCCGCGCCCGGCGAAGGCAAGGGGCCGCGTGCGAAGGAACGCGCCGCCGCCGCAAAAGCGGCCGCTGAATCCGCAAAGACTGAAGAAGCGCCAGCCTCAGCCGAAGAAGCGGCGGAATAAGCACAGTATAATCATCAACCACCCGCCGGAGCGCGTCCTGCTTTCCGGCGGTGTGGATGTCTGACCGCGCTACAGGATAAGGACAGCCCGACATGGAAAAAGATTTAGTCCAATACATCGCCGAGAATCTGGTCAACGAGCCGGATAAGGTGCGCGTTCGTTCGCGGCGGGCACGCGATTCGGTCATCGTGCAGTTGAACGTCGCCCGCGCTGATATGGGGCGCGTCATCGGCAAGCAAGGGCGCGTCGCCAACGCCATCCGGTCACTGCTCAAAGTCGCCGGACAGAAAAACGACACCCGCGTGATCCTCGATATTGATTAGCGATGAGCGCCAACGCCCCGCAATATCTACTACTCGGTGAAATCCTGCGCCCGCACGGGATACGCGGCGAAATCAAGATGCGCGTACTGACCGATTATCCGGAGCGCATCGCGGAGCTAGACGCGGTATTCATCGGGAATGGCACGGATGATAAATCACCAAAGACCTACACCGCCGCACACATGCGAATGCATCAAGGCTATGCGCTAATCAAGTTCGAGTCCATTCGTGACCGCAACGCCGCCGAATCCCTGCGCGGGCTATTCGTCATGGTCAAGACGGCGGACGCCATCCCGCTTGACGACGACGAGATTTACCTGTTCCAGTTGATCGGCATGGCGGTCTATCTGGAAGACGGGACACTGCTCGGCACGCTGGAAGAAGTGCTGGAAACCGGCGCGAATGATGTTTACATCGTGCAGAGCCGACGCTATGGCGAAGTGCTGATACCGGCCACCGACGAGACAATCATCGACACCGACCCCGACGCCAACCGCGTGACGGTACGCCTGCCGGATGGCCTGCTACCGGAAACCGGCCAATGAGCGCGGAGGCGGAACTTCATGTCCGTAACGGCAAGCGACGCGGCATGATCGCGCCGATACACGGCGATGATTTCCGCATCGGGCGCAGTAGCGACTGTCAGCTCAGCGTGCCCGACGAGCGCATGTCGCGGGTACACGCCCGCATCAGCCAGCGCGACAGCCAATTCTTCATCGACGATCTCGGCAGTAAATCCGGCGTGCGCCTCAACGGGCAGACCATCACTTCCGGCCAGCTCTATCACAAAGATTTGATCGTGCTGGGCGATACCGAGATCGAATTCCGCGCCGAGAACATCGAGCGCTACAGCGTCGCGCCGGATGCCCCCACCCACGACGACGCGACGCGCATCGCCGCCAAACCCCCACAGATCATCAAGCTATCCCGCGATGACGGCGGGTATAACCCGCGTAGCCGCCCGCTCGGTTCGCTCGGCGTGCCGCCTTATGTGCCGCGTCCGGACTCATGGCGCATCAGCGCCCCGCCCGCCCTGCTGATCGTCGGCTTGATCGTGATGGTGGCGACGTTCGTCGCCGTCGTGGTCGCGCTTTCCGGATAGTGGGCGATGTCGGATACGCGCTTCTGGCTCGGCTTCAGCTTGTTGCCCGGCATCGGCGGCGGACGCATCCGGCAACTGCTGGCGCATTTCCCGACACTGGCCGACGCATGGCGGGCACCGGAGGCTGAACTCAAGCGGGCGGGTTTATCGGCCAAGATCGCGGAGAAGATCGTCGAATCGCGGCGCGGTATCGACCTCGACGCGGAGATGGCGCGGCTGGATCAGTTCAAAGCGTGGCTGTTGCGGCTGGACGATCCGCGCTATCCGGAGACTCTGCGCCAGTTGGACGACGCGCCGCCCCTGCTGTATGTGCGCGGCACACTAGAAGAAGCCGATGCGCGGGCGCTGGCCGTCGTCGGCACGCGCAAAGCGACCAAACACGGGCGCGATGTCACCTATGAGCTATGTCGCCGCCTCGCGGAGAACGGGCTGACCATCGTGAGCGGGTTGGCGCACGGCATCGACACCGCCGCGCACGGGGGCGCATTAGCTGGCGGGGGGCGCACCATCGCGGTACTGGGCAATGGCGTAGATCGGGCGTATCCGGAGGAAAACCGCGACCTTGCACGGCGCATCGTCAGCAATGGCGCGGTCATCAGCGAGTTTCCCATCGGCACGCCACCACACGGCAAGAACTTCCCGCGCCGCAATCGCATCATTAGCGGACTGAGTCTCGGCGTGTTGGTGGCCGAAGCGCCAGTCGCTAGCGGCGCAATCATCACCGCCGACCTCGCGCTGGAACAGGGGCGCGAAGTGTTCGCCCTGCCCGGCAGTATCACCAACAAGATGGCGGCGGGCACGAATCGCTTGATTCAAGACGGCGCGAAGCTGGTCATGGACGAGCGCGACATCCTCGACGAGCTAGACATCCGCCACGAGAAGCGGCAAACACGCGCCCACACCGAGCAAGTCGCCCCCGCCAACGACAAAGAGAGCGCATTGCTGGCTTTGCTCGGCGCGGAGCCAATCCACATTGATGAAATCATCCGCATCAGCGGCCTGTCCGTCGCTGAAGTCACCAGCACTTTAACCCTGCTGGAATTAAAAGGGCTTGCGGAAATGACGGGTCACATGCAATATAGCCGCACGCAGTCCATCAGTTAGCGGTAATTATAAAGCGAGAAATCCCGACATGACCGAGAATTATTACGCCCTGATTCTGGCAGGCGGCGGCGGTACGCGCTTATGGCCTTTAAGCCGCCGTGACCGCCCGAAACAGCTACTTCAACTGATTGACGAACGCTCGATGTTTCAGGTCAGCGTAGACCGGTTAGCGCCGTTATTCCCGCCGGAGCGTATTTACATCGTCACCGGCTCAGCGTATGTCGAGCCGATGCGCGAGCAGACGCCGCATATTCCGGCGGAGAACTTCATCGTAGAGCCAGCCGGACGCGATAGCGCCCCCGCCGCCGCATTAGGCGCGGCGATCATTCATCAGCGCGACCCGCAAGCGGTCATCGCCCAGCTTGCCGTCGATCATCACATCGGCAAGCCGCAGACGTTTCTCGATCTGCTGACGGCGGCGGGACACATGGCCGGACGCGGCTACATCGTCACGCTAGGCATCGCGCCATCGTATCCGGCCACCGGATTCGGCTATATTCGGCAAGGCGAACCGATAGCGGTCGCCAACGGATTCACCTGCTATCACACACGCGGATTCACCGAAAAACCGGACGAAGCCACCGCGCAAGCGTTCATCGCGTCCGGTCAATATAGCTGGAATAGCGGCATGTTCATCTGGACGGCGGCGCGGGCGATGGAAGAATTCCAGCATCAGCAACCGGCGATGTACGATCTGCTGACGCGGATACAGGCGAGCGTCGATACACCGCGCTTCAACGATCAACTGCGCGAGTTATGGCCGCAGATGCCGAAAATCTCGCTGGACTATGCCGTGATGGAAAATGCCAAACAGATGGCGGTCATTCCGGCCGATGTCGAATGGAACGATGTCGGCAGTTGGGAAGCGCTGTTTGAGGTGCATCCGGCGGACGAATCCGGCAATTTATCACGCGGGGCGGGCGATGACGAGCGCGTATTAGTCGATACGTGCAACACGCTAGCCTACAGTGATCGCATGGTGGTGACGATTGGCGTGGAAGATTTAATCATTGTCGATACCGATGATGTTCTGCTAGTCTGTCATAGGGCGCGTTCGCAAGATGTACGCGAAATCGTCAACCGCCTGCGCGATACAGGGCGCGACGAATATCTTTAATAAAACAATAATCCCTTATTTTGATGTCTGAACGCGAATAAATCGACCTAAGCGCTAGGTCTAAGGATCAGGTATGAGCGAACCCATACAGGCTTATTGCATGAAATGTCGTGAAAAGCGCGATATGGTGGAGACGGAAGCCGTGTTCACCGCCAACGGGACGCCCGCCACGCGGGGCAAATGCGCCGTGTGTGGCACGACGCTGTTTCGCATGGGCGAGACAGCCGCCCACGCCGGACTGGAACGGCCGCCGGTCACGGCTGGCAAGCGCAAGAAAACGGCAAAAAGCGGGGCGAAAGCGAAAAGCGGGGCGAAAGCGAAGAAATCCGGCGGTAAAAGCAAGAGCAGTAAGGGCAAAGCCGCCAAGAGCCGCAAGCGTAGCGGTAAGTTGGTGATCGTCGAATCGCCGGCGAAAGCGCGGACAGTCGGCAACTTTCTCGGCGCAGAGTACACCGTCCGCGCCTCAAAAGGCCATGTACGCGATCTGCTGGTGACTCAGCTTTCCGTCGATGTTGAAAACGACTTCGAGCCGAAGTACCGTGTGCCCAACGACAAGCGCGACACGGTGAAAGAGATCAAGGCAGAAGCCGAAAAAGCGGAAGAAATCTTCCTAGCAACCGACCCGGACCGCGAAGGCGAAGCCATCGCGTGGCATCTGGTACACGCCGCCGGGATCGAGCAAGAGCGCATCAAGCGCGTGGTGTTCCACGAAATCACCGATGAAGCGGTGGCCGCCGCCTTCGATCATCCGCGTGAAGTGAATATGGATCTGGTCAACGCGCAACAAGCCCGCCGCATCCTTGATCGGTTGGTCGGCTACAACATCACCGAGCTACTATGGGATCGCGTGCGTAACCGGCTATCGGCGGGGCGCGTGCAGAGCATCGCGGTGCGCATGGTGGTTGACCGCGAGCGCGAGATCGAAGCGTTCAATGCCGAAGAATATTGGACGCTGGAAGCTCGCCTGCAAAAGACAGCCGACGATCAAACGCCGTTCGTCGTCAAGCTGGTCAAGATCAACGGGGAGGACTTCAGCTTCACGCAGGAGAGCGACGTACAGCCACATCTGGAAGTCCTGCGCGATGGCGTCTACATGGTGGATTCCGTCAAGCGCGGCACGCGCCAGCGCCGCCCCTCCGCGCCATTCACCACCAGCACGCTACAGCAGGAAGCATCGCGGCGACTGGGCTTCAATGCGCGGCGCACCATGCGAACCGCCCAGCAACTTTATGAGGGCATCGACACCGGCGACGAAGGCACCGTCGGCTTGATAACCTACATGCGTACCGACAGCACCAGCGTCAGCGAGCAGGCGCAAAAAGAAGCCCGCGAGTATATCGTCAACCGCTTTGATGGCGATTACGTGCCGGACAAAGCGCCCAACTACAAGACAAAATCCAAGAGCGCACAGGAAGCACACGAAGCGATCCGCCCGACGCGCGTCATGCGCGAGCCGAGCCAGATGAAGCCGCACCTCAGCCGCGATCAATACCGGCTGTATACGCTGATCTGGGAGCGCTTCGTCGCTAGCCAGATGTCAAACGCGGTCTATAACACGCTCCGCGTCGAAGTTCGCGCCGGACGCAACGCCGACGACACGCCGTATCTATTCCGCGTGTCCGGTAGCGCGATCAAGTTTCGCGGCTTCATGGCGATCTATGAGGAAACACGCGACGAAGACTCACAACCGGATGAAGACGAAGGCCGCATCTTGCCGGATATGACCGAAGCCGAAATATTGGCTTTGATGCAACTGCTACCGGAACAGCACTTCACCCAGCCGCCGCCGCGCTACACGGAGGCCAGTCTGGTTCGCACGCTGGAAGAATACGGCATCGGACGCCCCAGCACTTACGCGCCGACGGTGGCCGTCATCCAAGACCGCGATTATGTGGAGAAGCAGGACAAGCGCCTCGTCCCCACCGAAACCGGTAAGCTGGTCAATGATCTGCTGGTCAAATTCTTTCCGGGCATTCTCGACTACGAGTTCACCGCGAAGATGGAGGACAATCTCGACGAAATCTCGGAGGGCAATCATCAATGGCGCCCGATGCTCCATGAATTCTATGCCCCATTTGAGGAACAGCTACGCAACGCCCGCGACAACATGCCACGCATGGAACAGGTGGAATACGTCGGGCGCGATTGTCCGGCGTGCGAAGATGGTCAACTCATCATCAAATACGGGCGCTGGGGCAAGTTCATCGGCTGTAACAACTATCCGGAATGTCGCCATACCGAGCCGTATCTGGAGCTGACCGGCATCGCCTGCCCGACGTGCGGCGAGCAACACGGCGGCGAAGTCGTCGTGCGCAAGACGCGGCGCGGGCGCACCTTCTACGGTTGTTCACGCTACCCCGACTGCGATTATTCCGCGTGGAAGTTGCCGAAGAAAGACGACGCGGACACAGACACGGACGACGAATCCGACGAAGAGACGGTCTATCGGGATGAAGCGATATAACGCCGCCGGACTGCGGCATACATTGACCGGAAATTTTGCGATGTGCTATACTGGCCGTCATGTTACCGAATAGACCTCTCACCAAACGCGAATTAGGGATGATCTGCGTCGTGGTCGGCATTGTCGGCTTCGTCGCGGTGTTATCCGTTGATATTCTGGACGCCGGACGCGAAGGCGGTATCGGCCCGGCGCAACGGCTGGCGCTCGGCCTCACGCTGGCGCTGGTTCTGCTCGGCCTGTCGTTGCTCCCCATCAAGGACGATCTAGCATAGCCACCATGACGCACACCGACGACCACAACCAGAACGCGGGTACAAATCCGGCGATTGACCGCACCTTGCACCGCATCAACCGCGCCTTATTGCTGGCCGCGCTGATCTTGCTCGGCTATCTGCTGGCGGTTTATGTCGTCTACGCGGTCAACCTGATTCAATTCCCGTTCGACTACGATCAGGGCGAAGGCTTCGAGTTGTACGACGTGGTGCTGTTCGGTCAATTTCAATGGCCGTATGCCGACATCGAGACATTCCCGTTTTACGGGAGCATCTACCCGCCGCTTTATCACCTGTTTCTGGTGCCGTTTTACTGGCTGTTCGGCGCGGAATACTGGTACGGGCGGCTTTTCAGTTTCGTCAGCACGCTCATCACCGCGTATCTGATCGGCTATGCGGTCTATCGGGAGACGGTACGCGGCGCGCCGCAGGCCGCCGGACGGTTGACGCTGTGGGTGGCGGTGCTGGCTGGATTGGCCTATCTGGGATCGAACATCGTCTATCACATCGGCCCGCTATTCCGGCAACACATCAGCATGGTGATGTTCGAGACTGCCGCCATCGTCGTTTTAGCCCACGTTAACGAGATGGCCGACGATAAGCGACGGCGGCGCGTCCTGCTGGCCGGATTCGCCCTGCTGTTATGCGCCGGTTATACCAAGCAATTAGCCGCGTTCACCGCGATTTCAGCGCTGGTTTTCCTGTTCATCCGCAATCCGCGCCGCGCCGTGATGTGGGGGGCGGGCTTCGCGCTGGTCGGCGGCGGCATCTTCCTGTTTTTGACCATCGCCACCGGCGGTCACTGGTGGACGCAGACCATCACCGCCAACGTCAAAGACTTCAACTTCGGGCAGGCGGAGGGCTTACTTCGCACATTCGTCCGGACGCACTTCTGGCTATTGCTCCCCGCCGCGCTGATGGTGGTGTACGAGATTTACTTCGACAGGCTCTCGATTTATAGCGTGTGGTTCGTCGCGGTGCTGGGGCTGAACGCCTTCAGCGCGGGGACATGGGGCGCGGGCGATAGCTACTACGCGACGGCTGTCGCCGCGATGAGCGTGCTGAGCGGCATCTTCGCGGCGCGTTCGCTCAATGCGACATGGCGCTTCGCGCCGAATTATCTATCAAACGGATTGATCGCGCCGCTACGCCGCCTGACGCCGATCATCGGGCGGGCGTTGTTGATCGTCGTGCCGTTGCTGTACATCGGTTACGGGCGCGGCGTGTTCCACATGCCGACCAGCGGCGCGGTATTCGGGCAAATCGCGGATGTATTCGGCATTGAGGACAACACCGGCTATAACTTCCACGATCCCGACGGCTACATCACGCTGGCCTACGCGCAGATCGGCCATCTGCTGACCGACGCGGATCGGGCGGGCGGCGAGCGCATCGTCGAGCGCATCCGCGAGATACCGGACGATGTGCCGGTACTCAGCGAAGAAGCCGGATTCAGCTTCGCCGCCGGACGGCAGATCATCACCAATCCGGTTGTGTTGAAGATACTGGATGAAGTCGGCGCGTATGATAGCGGTGAGCTTGTCGCCATGATCGAAGCGCAGGCGTTCGGGCTGATTATCCTGCGGGCACAATTCTATCCGGTGGCGGTCAATCAGGCCATCACCGCGTTTTATGAAGAAGACGAGCGCGTGACCATGAATGGCTTCAGCTATATCATCATGGTACCCCGCGCCGAGCCGTTACGCTGAGAGTCCGGCCATGCCTACCGCTTACCTGACCCACCCCGACTATATCGTGCATGACGTACCCGGCCATCCAGAAAGGCCGGATCGCGTCCGTGCGGTATGGGCAGAACTGAAACGGGCGAATCTGCTGGATAAGATGAGCGCCATCACGCCGCAGGCGGTCAACGATGAGCAGATCGGCTACGCCCACACCGCCGACTACATCAATCTATTGCACCATGCCGACAATCACGATTACGGCATCCGCTTCGACGCCGACACGCTGGCCTTGCCGGAGACGCCGCAAATCGCCCGACTATCGGCGGGCGGCGTGCTGGGCGCGGTGGAGGCGGTCTTGAGCGGCGCGGCGGATAACGCGCTAGCCGTCACGCGCCCGCCCGGACACCATGCGATACCAGCGCGGGCGATGGGCTTCTGCTTTCTGGGTAATGTCGCCATCGCCGCCCGCCACGCTCAGCGCGTACACGGCCTCAAGCGCGTGTTAATCGTCGATTATGACGTGCATCATGGCAACGGTACACAGGACATCTTTTACGACGACGATAGCGTGCTGTTCATCTCCACGCATCAATACCCGTTCTATCCGGGCACCGGCGCGATCAACGAGACCGGACGCGGGCGCGGGCGCGGTTATACGCTGAATATCCCGCTACAAGCCGGTATGGGCGACGCCGAACACGCCGCCATCTACCAGCAGATCGTCTGGCCGGCGGCGCGACGCTTCCAGCCGGAACTCATCATCGTTTCCGCCGGATTCGACGGACACCATGCCGACTTTCTCGCCATGATGAACATGAGTCTGCACGGTTACGCACACCTGACGCGAGAATTGATCCGCATGGCGGATGTGCTATGCGGCGGAAAGATCGTGTTTGCGATGGAGGGTGGTTACAATACCGATGTGCTGGCGCATGGCGTCCGCAACATCGCCCATGCCCTGCTCGGTGAGGATGAAATCAGCGATCCGTTCGGCGTCACGGGCGGGCGAGAAATCGACATCGCGCCGTTGATTAGTCGTCTGATGACTTTGCACGGGCTTTCCATTTAGAGTGGAATTTCTTTTTGCCGTGTTGCTCATAGATCGGTAGCTTACGCAATAGCGCCAGAATCAGCCAGATAATCACCGTCACGCCGAAAGCCGATAGCCACGCACCGATGCCCACCGCCATACCGATGGCCGCCGTCGCCCAGATGCTAGCCGCCGTCGTCAGGTCATGCACCGCGTTCTTGTTGCGGAAGATCACGCCCGCGCCCAGAAAGCCGATGCCGGTCACCACGTTAGACGCGATGCGGGTCGGGTCGCCGCCCGGAAAGGCCATCGCGGAGAGCGACGTGAACAGGCACGCACCGACGCCAACCAGCATGTGCGTACGTAATCCCGCCGAACGACTGCGCCGTTCGCGCTCCAGACCGATCAAAGCGGACAGCATCGCCGCGATCAGCACGTAGAAGATAATCGTCAGTTGATCGACCATTGTCATGATGACATCGCTCCTAAAACTCCTGAATGTTAAATGCGACTATTCTAAATTTAACATTATCTTAAAATTTTCACCAGATGAATAAGATCACATTTCAACATGACAGGCGCGGGCATGGCAGAATCAAAAAAACTCCCGTGCGGGAGTTTTGCTTGTGGTGGTGATAGCAGGACTTGAACCTGCAACCTCACGATTATGAGTCGTGCGCTCTAACCAGTTGAGCTATATCACCTTAAATGAAAAAGTCGCGGGGGGCGGATTCGAACCACCGACCTTCAGGTTATGAGCCTGACGAGCTGCCACTGCTCTACCCCGCAATACTTGACAGCATCATAGCACGCAGGCATGAGGCTGTCAACGGTAGGTTCGGCGATTCTAGGCGTCGTCGGCCTCAATCGCGGCGTGTGTCATCGCCTCAACATGATCTAATGCCGCGCCCTTGCTCTGCTGGATACGCTCGAAACGCTTTTGAAATTGCATGATTGCGTAGCTGGTGAAAGCGTCGATGCTAAGGCCGAACGGCACCGGATTATACGGCTCGAAGGCTTCCGTCACCACGCCCAGCGCGGGCATCAACAAGGTGTTCATGGTCTGCTCGGCGACATCCCACAACGCCGGATTCTCCGCCACCAAGCGCGAGATCAAATAGATGCCATAGGCGATATGGCGCGATTCGTCCTGCTTGAGCCGGTCGATGCCGTATGTCGCGCCGGGCATCAAGCCATTATCGCGCAGGGCGGTATAAAACGAGTAATAGCCGGTTTCCGCCAGCACGCCTTCCACGATCATATTATACGTGACCGACGCGACGACTTGCGCCTCCGCGCTACTATCCACGCGCAGGCGATCTAGCGCGGTGGGGAGCGCCTCATAGAACACCGTGCGGTAATTCTGCTTGTGATAGCGCGTCAGGTCGCCGGGATCGCCGATGACTTCGGTCAACAGTCGGCTGAAGAAGTCGGTATGCTTGGCTTCTTCCCATAGGAAAGTGGTCAAAAACATCTCCTCTTCGATGCGGCCTTCGGAGGCGATGGTCATGATAAGCGGCAACAGATCAAGCGTGACCGCTTCCTCACCGGCTTGAAATAGCGCGATCAAGCGCAGGATGATATCCTGCTCATCGTCGTTCAGGCCGAGCCAGTCGGCGCGGTCTTGCGTCAGGTCAATGTCGGATGGATTCCAGATGCCGTATTTCTTGGCCTTCTCAAATAATTTCATCGGCGGCGTATCACGGCGTAGGCCGCGTGTGGTGGTGGCGAAACTGGTGCGTTTATTCATGTCAAAAATCCTTTAATTCTTATAATGTGATAGCGTCTGCGAAGAAACCAACGTCGATTTGATTATACCATCAACCGGACAACTAGCCGGACGACATCGGGCTACACGGAAGCGGGCGCAGGCGCTATAATAACGAACTCCCGTTCTATCCTGAGCGATACCGAGTGATAAGGCGCGAATCATGCCACCATTTGATCTAGTATCCGAATTTCAACCCACCGGCGATCAACCGGAAGCCATCAGGCTGTTGACGGAAGGCTACCACAAAGGCCACATCGACCAGACGCTATTGGGCGCAACCGGCACCGGCAAGACATTCACCGTCGCTTCGGTAGTGCAAAACCTACAGGTGCCGACGCTGATATTGGCGCACAACAAGACGCTGGCCGCCCAGCTTTACAGCGAATTCAAGCAGTTCTTCCCGCGCAACGCGGTAGAGTATTTCGTCAGCTACTATGACTATTATCAACCGGAAGCCTACGTGCCACGCCACGACCTGCACATCGAGAAGCAAACGCAGATCAACGAGCATATTGACCGTCTGCGGCTGGCGGCCTCCGCCGCGCTAATGTCGCGCCGTGATGTGCTGATCGTCGCGTCGGTGTCGTGCATTTACGGCATCGGCGACCCGCAAGCGTGGGCGAAGGCCAGCGTCGAGTTAAAAGTCGGTGAAGTCTCCCTGCGCCGCGACATCATCCTGCGGAAACTGGTGCAGATTCAGTACACGCGCAACGATCTCGACTTCCGGCGCGGTACGTTCCGCGTGCGCGGCGATACGCTGGAAATCTTTCCGGGCTACGCGGAAACCGCGTATCGCGTCGCTATGTTTGGCGACGAGATCGAGCGCATCACCGAATTCGAGCCACTGACCGGCGAAGTGCTGGCCGACTTCGACGAAATCACCATCTTTCCGGCCAAGCAGTTCATCTCCGACGACGACAAACTGCGGCAGGCGCTCACCGACATCGAGCGCGAATTGGAAGAACAGATCAAGCATTTTCGGGATAACGATAAGCTAGTCGAAGCGCAACGCATCGAACAGCGCACGCGCTACGACATCGAAATGATCCGCGAAGTTGGCTATTGCTCCGGCATCGAGAACTACTCGCGCCATCTCGATCAACGCATAGCCGGAAGCCCGCCGCACACGCTGATCGACTACTTCCCCGACGAGTTCTTGCTGGTGGTGGACGAGAGCCACATGACCCTGCCGCAGGTGCGCGGCATGTACAACGGTGACCGCCAGCGCAAGCAGACGCTGGTCGATTATGGCTTCCGCCTGCCGTCCGCGCTGGACAACCGCCCGTTGACGTTCGAGGAGTTTCGCGGACGGGTGAATCAGAGCGTTTACACCACCGCCACGCCGAGCGAATTCGAGATGAAGCACAGCCAGCAGATCGTCCAGCAGATCATCCGCCCCACCGGAATCCTTGATCCGGTGTGCGAAGTGCGCCCCACCGAAGGCCAGATCGAGGACGTTCTGCAAGAAGTCGCCCGCCGCGTCAAGCAAAAGCAACGCGCCATCATCACCACATTGACGCAACGCATGTCCGAAGAATTGGCCGGATACCTCAACGAGATGGGCATTAAAGCGCAATATCTACACGCGGAGATCGACACCATCGAGCGCGTTGAAATTCTGCGCGATTTGCGGCTGGGCGTGTATGATGTGATCGTCGGTATCAACCTGTTGCGCGAAGGAATCGACCTGCCGGAAGTATCGCTCGTAGTCATTCTGGACGCGGACAAGGCCGGATTCTTGCGGAGCGAGAGCGCCCTCATCCAGATCATCGGACGGGCGGCACGCCACATCGAAGGCACGGTATTGCTCTATGGCGACAAGATGACACCCGCAATGACGGCGGCGCTGGCCGAAACCGAACGGCGTCGGGAAGTTCAGCACGATTACAACGTGGCGCACAATGTCGAGCCGCAGGCCATCGTCAAGCAGATACGCGACCTGACCGACCGCGTAAAAGCGATGGTGCAGGAGACATCCGACAGCGCGGCGGCACGCGAAGCGATTGACCCGCACGAGCTACCCGTCGATGACCTGCATCGCATGATTAAAGAATTGGAAAAAGAGATGAAAAAGGCGGCGCAAAGTCTCGAATTCGAGCAAGCCGCCGCCCTGCGCGATCAACTGTTTGACCTGCGCGGCACATTGGCCGAAAAGCAGGGCGACGACGTGCGTCTGGTGCTGGACTAGATGACGAATTCGCCGTTGCGATAGAACAGCTCGCCGTCTACGTGGATTTCGCTATCATCGCGCATATCGCAGATCATATCCCAGTGGACGGCGCTCTGATTCTTGCCGCCGGTGTCCGGGTAGCTCTGGCCGATTGCCATGTGGACACTGCCGCCGATCTTCTCATCAAACAAGATGTTGCCGGTGAATTGCTGGATGCCGAAGTTCGTGCCGATGGCGAATTCGCCCAGATAGCGCGAACCGGCGTCGGTGTCCAGTTGCGCCATGAGCAAGTCTTCGTTTTGCTCGGCGCTGGCCTCAACCACTTTGCCATCCTTGAACTTTAGCTCAATGCCGCTAACCGCTCGCCCGCTAACGATGCTCGGATACGTGAAGCGCACCCAGCCGTTGACGCTATCTTCTACCGGGCCGGTGAAGATTTCGCCGTCGGGCATATTGCGGCTACCGTTGGCGTTGATGAACACGCGGCCTTTGATGCTCAAGCTGAGGTCGATATTCGGCCCTTTGAGCGTCACGCGGTCTTTGCCCTTCAGCCAATCGACCTTGCCTTGCTGGTGCGCGTCCACCTTGCGCCATTCCGCCACCGGATCCTCACGGTCACAGAACGTCGCGCTGTAGACGAAATCCGCGTATTCCTCAAGGCTCATGTTGGCTTCCTGTGCGCTGGCTTCGGTGGGGTATTGCGTCAACGCCCACTTGAAATCGCCACTCGCCGCACGCGACATATACGTTTGCATGATCGGACGGCGGGCGGCGGCGGCGCGCTGGATGCGCTTGGCGTCGATGCTGGTCATGGCGCGGGTGTTGCTGGTCGCCCGCAGGTTGATGTAGCAGTCGGCCTGCTCCATGAATAGCTTTTGCGTCGGGTTCATCCAGTCCAGTTGATCGTCACTGGCGCGGCGGAAGAAGTCGCGTTGCATCGCCTCGTCGTTGAATATCAAAGACGGATGGCCGCCCGCTTCAAGTACCTCGCGGAAGACCAGCCGCGCCAATGGCAGGCCGTTCACATCGGTGGCGATGCCCACCCATTCCCCCTTCTGCACACTGACGCTGTAGTTGACCAGCAACCGCGCTAACCGTTCCATGCGAATATCTGTCATGATCGCCCTTCCTCAATGATTTTTGCTTGCTGATTATGCCCAAGTTAAAAGCCCCGCACAGCAGGGCTTAACTTGAATCTTATGCGGCTATTTTACCGCAGGATGCGGCAGTCGATAAGACCACCCTAGACCAGCGCTTGCGCCTTCTGCAAGGCGGCGTCGAAGTCCACTTCCTGCCCGATGACCGGCACATATTCCGCGTGCTGAACGACGTTATCTTTATCCAGCACGAACACCGCACGCTGACACACGCGCCAATCGACATCATGCACGCCGTAGTCGTCGGCGAATTTCATATCGCGGTAGGTGGTCAGCGTCTCGCTGTTCTCGATGCCCTCATTGCCGCAGTAACGCTTGAGCGCGAACGGCGTATCAGCGCTGACGGTCAGTACCGCGATGGCGTCACCGAGAGCGGCGGCCTCTTTGTTGAAGCGGACGGTCTGTGCAGAGCAAACGCCGGTATCAACGGACGGCACCACACTGATGACCTTGACCTTGCTCTCGTAGTTCGACAGCGAGCGCATAGTGAGATCGGTCGCGATCAGCACAAAATCGGGCGCGTCCGCGCCGACTTCCAGCATGTCATGCTGTACAGTATGTTCATTATCCCCTACCATCATACCGGGACGGGTCATCGTTGTTTCTCCTTCATCTTGTGGATACGGTTTGATTTCAGCATTATAACAACGACATCATCGCCTTTACTGATAATCTGATGAGAAAGCGACGGCGATCATTAGCCGGTAGCCCCAAACGGGGCGCGGCGCGTATTCTGGCGTTATAGCCAGCGCCGGAATGGTGTATATTAAGGTAGACGAACCACACGGTACGCCAGCCGCTATCAAGCGGTTTGTACAGGCCGAAAGAAAGCAGGTGCTAATTTGACGGAAGACACAGGAACACCCACCGCCGACCAGCAGAAATTGGTCGCGGATTATGATGCCATCCGCCAGCGCGAATATGATGTGATTAATGACCTGCTGGTGCTACTGCCCAAGATCGAAGCCATCGGCGAAGATCGCGTCAATCAGGTACGCGACGCGCTGTTCCACGCCGATCACCCGTTTTTGATGGTATTCGTCGGCCCGTTTAGCTCCGGCAAATCCAGCCTGATTAACGCGCTGTGCGGCAAAAAAGAGCTTCTCGCCATCGGCCCGGTGCCGACCACAGACCGCATCAGCATCCTGCGCTATGGCGACGAACTTCAGCGCATGGAGGCAGGCGGCGATGTGCAGACGGTGTTTTATCCGTCGCCGCTATTGCGTAAGGTGAGTTTTGTCGATACGCCCGGCCTTGAATCGGTGTTCGAGCAACACGAGCAGATCACACGCAAATTCCTGCACCGTAGCGACGTGGTGATCCTCACCATGCTGGCGACGCAAGCCATGACCCAGCGCAATCTGGACTACATGCAGGAGCTACGCGAATACGGCAAAAAGGTCATCATCGCTATCAATCAAGCCGATCTGCTATCCGAAGCGGAACGCGAGCAAGTGCGCGATTACGTGCTGGAGCAAAGTCAGGACAAGCTGAAATCTAAGCCGGAGGTGTGGCTGGTCTCCGCCCGCGATGGCATGGCGGCGCGGGACGCTAGCGGCGAGCTAGATTTAGAAGCGTGGACGGAAAGCGGCCTCGATCACTTCGAGCGCTACATCGACGAGCAACTGGACGACGTGCAACGCCTGCGCCAGAAGCTCCAGACACCGCTACAGATCGCGCAGAACGTCCACCGCATCGCCACCGGCGCGGTCAAAGAGAATCAGGCGGTGCTAGACCAGTATCAGGGCATCGCGGAGAATGTAGCGGCGCAGTTGGCCGCCTATCGCCGCGAGCAAGAGAAGGCGGTGCGCGACCACAACGCCAGCATCGAAGCGAAGTTCGCGCAAGCCGGAGAGAACGGCGCAGACGCTCTGCGCGATATTTTCCAGATGTCGCGCACGTTCGGCTCATTCCGCATCGGCCTGCTGGACTTGCTGGGGCTGGGGCGACTGTTCCGGCGCGATGCCAAGCCGCAATATGCCCGCAGAGCCTTCGAGCGCTTTGAGGTGTACCAGACCATCGAAGAATTGCCGGAAATCACCGGCGGGCTAGCGCCACGTCTGGAAGGCAAAGACATTCAAGACGCGGATGATCTGGTAAAATACGCCAACCGCGAGATCACATCCCTGCCGTTAGCCATCCGCGATAAGGTGATCGGCGAAGTACGCGCCCCGATGACGTATGATCGCAGTGCGCTACAGCAAATCCGCCCGCAGTTAGAAGCCATCGAGAACGCGGCACGCCAACAAGAAGCGGAAAAGCTGGACGAGCGCGTGCGTTCGGTGCGTTTCGCGCTGGCGGTGTGGTTGCTGGTGGTGATCGGCGGGCTAATCGTGATGTTGCTGACCGGCTTCGACCTGATCGCGTTTGCGGTGTTGCTGGTGATGACGATGCTCGGCGTGTTCGCCATGCCCATCGTCGGTTATTTCATGGCGACAGCGCACAAGAACCGCATGAACGCCTTCGGCCAGCAATACATCGAGATCGTCAACAAAGCGGCGGCCAAACAGGTTGACTATGGCATGAAGCTACGCGGCGATGTCGTCGCGCCACTGACGCGCCTTGTGGAGACGCAGACGCAAATTCAGACCGAGCAATTCCAGAAGTTACGCCATATCGAAGCCGAGTTAATCGACATCGAGAGCGAATTAACCAAACTGGGAAAACGGCGTCTATTCGGGCGCTAGACCGATTGAAGCAAGAGGACAGCACATGAGTCACGATGTTCAGGTGATGCACGGCCCATTGGCCGCCTTGCGCGAAAGCGTGATTGACCTTCTGACCGATGTCTCCGCGACGCTGGCGGAGATGGGCGAGATGTCAGAAGCGGATCGCAAGCGGTTGAAAGATGTCAACAGCGACCTGCGCGAGATGTTCTATTTAGTGGTCATCATCGGGGAATTCAACGCGGGAAAATCGACATTCGTCAACGCTCTGCTGGGCGCGGAAGTCCTGCCCACCGGCATCACGCCGACGACGGAAGTCATCGAGTTGATCCGCTACAGCGAAACGCCGCAACTCAAGCCGAAAGTCGAAGAAGGCGGTAGCCTGCGCGTATGGGCGCACCCCAACACCGGCGCGCCGGGCGTCGCTATCGTGGATACGCCGGGCACCGGCTCGGTGTTTCAACAGCACGAGCGCATCGCTAAAGACTTCCTGCACCGTAGCGATCTGGTCATCTTTTTGCTTTCCGCTAAACGCGCCTTCGCCAATACCGAACGGCTGTATCTGGAGATGGCGAAGAACTACGGCAAGAAGATCATCCTTGTGGTGAACCAGATCGACCTGCTAGACGCGGACGAACAAAAGACGGTGCGCCGCTTCATCGAGCAACAGGTCAAAGAACATCTGAATATACAGCCGCTAATATTCATGGCGTCCGCCAAGCAAGCGCTGGAAAGTCAGGCGGCGGGCGAAGTGGAGCGCGGCGGCGTGGACGCGGTGCGGGCGCATTTGCGCGGGCATCTGGCGAGCGCCCCGCCCACCAAGCAGAAGTTAATCGCCCAGCTTGACACCGGACGCAAGATCGTCGACTCCTACTACGATCACATTCAGCAACGCGCCGATCTCGTCCGCGCCGATACCGCCCGCGTCAAAGAGGTACAGGCGGAGCTAAAGGCGCAATCACTGGGGCTGGACGGGCAACTCAAGGCCGCCCGCGCCGAAGTGGACGCGGTGCTACACGGGATGCGTGATCGCGGGCTGACGTTCATCGACAATAACCTATCCATGCGGAAACTGGGGCGCAGTACCAGTCGGGAGAAACTGCGGGCAGAGTTTCATGATGTGGTGGTCGGGCGGGCATTGCGCGACATCGGCGAAGCCAGCAACGGCTACATCAACGCGGTAATTGACCAGAGCAGAATCTACTGGCGAAGCGTGATTGACCGCCTGAATAAACTGGTCGAATTGCTGGAACAGGAAGAAATCACCGGATTGGACGCCAGTACATACGCCGAACAGCGCGAGAGCCTCGAAGAAGCTATCCGCATCGCGGAGAGCGAACTCAAGAGTTACTCAAGCGGCGCGGTGGTCGATGAATTTCAGCGTGAATTCAACGTCAGCATGAGCGGCTTCACCACATGGTCGCTAGCCGGAATCAGCGGCACAGTGATCGCGTTGCTGGCCTCCATCGGGACGCCGGGACCGCTACTCGGCGCGGGGGCGGCACCGTTCGCCCTGCCCGCGTTCGCCATCGCCGCGCCACTAGCCGCCGTCGGCGGGGTGTATGCCCTGCGCCACTACCGCCGCATCACCCGCGAACTGAAAGACGACTTCAACGCCCGCATGGATACGCTGGTCAAGAGCTATCATGATGCACTGGATAACCTGACCGCCAAAGAACGCGCCCGCCTGACGCAATACGGCCAGCAAGTGCTGACGCCGATCTTCAGTCGGCTGGAAGTGCTGGATAAGCGCTACGCCGAGCAGAAGGTCAAGTTCGAGACGTACCGCAAACGCGCCCAGACATTACACGACGGCATCACCGGATCGTGAGATTGAACGCGGCGCTATGAGATGCCCTCGTAGCGCCATACACCGCCGACCATCGTCGCCATCACTTCCACGTCGAGCAATTCATCGGCGCTGATCGTGAAAATATCGCGGTCTAGCACGACGAGATCGGCCAGATAGCCGTTAATCAACCTGCCCAGACGATCCTCCATGCCTGCCGCGTAAGCCGGGCCGATGGTGAAGCCGCGCACCGCCGCCTCCACGCTGATCTTATTCTGCGGATACCAGCCCGCCGCACCCGGCGAGCCATCCGGCCTGCGCCGCGTCACCGCCGCGTAGATGTTGGGTAGCGGATCGAACGGGTCAATCGGCGAATCCGAGCCGAATGCGACGACCACGCCGCGCTGAATCTGCGCTAACGGATTATACGCCAGTTCACAGCGCTCAGCCCCCCAATAGCGATCTGCCATGTGCCAGTCGGACGTGGCGTGAATCGGTTGCATGGAGGCGATGATGTTCAGTTCGGCCAGCCGGTTCACGTCATCAGGATGGATGATCTGCAAATGTTCGATGCGGTGGCGGCGCTGGTCGGGCTTGATGCCGACTTTCGCTTCGTCCGCCCGCACCGCCTGATACACGTCCAGCACTTCGCGCACCGCTAAATCGCCGATAGCGTGGATCGTGGACGGGAAACCGGCCAGTGATGCGCGGCTGACCAGCGCGTACATCTCATCTTGAGCCGTGACGCGCATCCCGTTATTGTGCGGCTCGCCCTCATACGGCGCGATCATCAACGCGGTGCGCGGGCCGAGTGCGCCATCGGCGAATATCTTCAGGCCGCCCAACCGCAGAAAGTCATCGCCGAAGCCGGAATGCAAGCCGAGTTCGTGCGCGTGGTGAATATACGGCGCATTGATGTTCTTGACGACGCGCAGATGCAAGTCGCCGCGCCCGTGTAGCAACTGCAACGCGGAGAAACAGCGCGGCCCGTCGAAGTCATGCACACCGGTCAAGCCGGACGCTAACGCCAGCTTTTGCAGGTCGCGCATCTGGTCAGCGATGTGTTCGTCGGTGGGGTGCGTCACATAGTCAAAGACCATCTGCGCCGCCGTCTCGAACAGGATGCCGTTCGGTTGGCCGGATTCGTCGCGTCCGATCTTGCCACCCACCGGATCGGGCGTGTCGGCGGTGATGCCCGCCGAACGCAACGCGGCGCTATTTACCCACACCGCATGAGCGCTTTTGGAGCGTAGATAAACCGGATGCTCCGGCGATACCGCGTCGAGAATGTCGGCAGTCGGGAATGATTTATCCGGCCAAAATTCCTGCGACCAGCCATAGCCGGTGATCCATTCGCCTTGCGGCGTGGTCGCCACGCGCTCCGCGACACGTTGCACGGCATGATGGCGCGTCGGCACTTCAAACACATCGACTTCAGAAAGCGAACGCGCCGTCCATTGCCAATGTATATGCGCGTCGGTCAGGCCGGGGATGACCGTCTGCTTATCGAGATTCTGCTGGATCGTCCCGGCGGTAGCTAACGGCAGAATGTCCTCGTCCAGTCCGTAGGCGACGATGCGCCCGCCACTGATCGCCAACGCGGTGACGTTGGGCTGGTCGGCATGTTGCGTGTAGATATTGCCATTGAACAAAATACGCTCGATCATCGTGCAATCCTGATCCAATTCCGGTTGATAGTCTATGTGCCCATTGTACCAGCAGGCGGGCGATTTATTGATAGAGGGTGGTCATAAAAGCGCGGCGATGCGCTCCGGGGAGGGGATGCAATCCGGCAGGCCGGAACGCATCGTTGACCATGCCGCCACCCGCGCCGCAACGTCGATAGCGCGGTGAATGTCGCCGGTCAGGTGATAGGCCGCCGTACACGACACAGCGAATACATCGCCCGCGCCGGTGGGATCGTCCGCCGTCACCGGATGCGCCGTGTAATCATGACGCTCCCCCGCCAGATAATAGCGGCCACCCTTAGCGCCATCCGTGACCACCAGCAAAGGCGCTTCCCGCGCATAGTCGGCTTCGATAGTCGGCTCGGCGGCGATGTCGTCCTCGCTGAGGATGGTCAATTGTGCCCCGCGCAGGGCGTCCGCATCGAACCAGCGACGCGGCGTCACGCGCTGGTCGGCTTCTTGCTGGCGCATAAACCCTTGCGGCGTCAAGGTGATGGCGGCCTGCGGCGCATAGTCAGCGTGCCGCGTCGCGTCGATCTCATCGGCAATCGGCGCGATATGCAACAATGGCGCGGCACGCCACGCGACGGGCACATCGCCGGGGGTTAGCGGATGGGCAACGGCGCGGAGATACTGCACGCGCTCCGCCGCCGTGTAGATGTTCTCGTAGGTGGTCGTGTGTGTGGCGGGGACGACGTGGACGGGGACATCCGGCGGCAACTGACGCAGGAGTGGCTCGTCGGGGGCGGCGCTGGTCAGCAACGCCGGACGCAAGCCGAAGGCACGCGCCACGAACACAGCATACGCGACTGTGCCGCCCAATGCGCGGCCTTCCGGCACGATGTCCGATGCGATATGGCCGACGAGTAAATAATCAATGCCGGTCATCTAAGCCGCCACCCCGCGCCCGCGACTAAAGCGGGACAATCGTCACCTTGCGGCCGTCGCCCTCGCCGGAACTGCGCGTCTCCACGTCGTCACGTCCACGCAGAGTCATGTGGATGATGCGGCGTTCGTTGGCTGGCATCGGCTCCAGCGCGACGACGCGCCCGGTCTCGATGGCTTGATCGGCCATGCGTTGCGCCAACTGCTCCAGACGATCAACGCGGCTGGATTTGTAGCCGTCGGCGTCAATGATGATATTCGCCCGCCGCCCGAGCCGCTTGCTGACGATCAAGCGGGTGATGTACTGTAGCGAGTTGAGCGTATCGCCGCGCCGCCCGATCAGCATGTGCGCGTCCGCCCCTTCGATATTGAGCGTCACCGGCTGGTCGTCGTCTGTCGCGTCTTCAACCGTCACCTGCCCGCGAATGTTCATCTTGTCCAGCAATTCCAGCAATACCGAACGCGCAATCGCGCCGGCGTTGTCGGCATCTTCCGGCGAGACATCAGCCACCACACGCGGCGCGTCCTCTGCTGAGGTCGGCGCTTCGGCTGAGGCGGATGGCGCGACTGACTCCGGCGACGGCTCACGCTCCGGCTCGCTCACAGGCGGGCGCATCAACTTCAAGCGCACCCGTGCCGGACGCGCCCCGATTCCAAAAACCCCGCGTGAGGGTTCTTCCAACACTTCGACCAGCACATCGCCGGGCTTGACGCCTAACTGCTCCAAACCGGCGGCAATCGCGGCGTCAACCGTTTCGCCGGTAAATTCAAGCGGTTCTTCCATGTCGTCTAAATCCTTTGCTTAAAATTCGTGATGGACTAAGCGCAAAGCGGGCGAAATGATCCATTCCGCCCGTCAGCATTGTGAACAGCCCCCCACAACCGATACTTATTCTCTTTTGTCGCGTGGCCGCATCTTCTTGCTTTTGCGCTTCTCAGCTTTCGGCTTCGGCGCGGATTCGATGACGACATCGCCGCCACTTCTGACCACGTTGCCGCCGGATGAACTCTGCGCGGCGATGGCGGGCTGTGCGGTGCCTTCGGCGGTTTTGCTGGCGGCGGGCTTTTCGTCTTTGTCTTTCTCGCGCCCCAGCAATTTACCCCATTCCGCCTTGCCCATCAGCGTATATTGCACAATGCCGACAACGTTGGACACCACAAAGTAGATCGACAGGCCGACGGAGAACGACAGCGAGAAGAACGCGAACAGGATCGGCATGATCGTCGTCATACTGCGCGTCATCTGCATCGCCTGATCGGATTTAGCGTCGCCGGTTGGCTTCGGCGTCGGCATGGTCAGCTTGGTTTGTAGCCACGTCGTCACGCCGACCACCACCGGAAACAGTAGCGCGTAAGCCGGATTCAGCGTGGGCGAAAGCGTCAAGTCCATGCCCGCCCATTTGTTTTGTAGGGGCACTAAATCGCCCAGACCGGCCACCATGAAGCGCCCGGACAAGTCCACCACCTGAAACGGCGTACTCGCCAGACCGAACAAAATCGCCTGATACAGCGCCAATAGAATCGGCAACTGGATGAAGATGGGCAAACAACCGCCTACCGGATTGACGCCCTCCTCACGGTACAGTTTCATCTGCTCCTGCGCCAGTTTCTCGCGGTCATTCTTGTGTTTTTCCTGCAACTTCTTCAGGCGCGGTTGCAATTCCGACATCTTAGCGGTGGCCTGTTGTTGCCGGATGAGAAGCGGCGATGTCGCCAGACGGATGATGACCGTCAGCGCGATGATCGCCAGCACAATGTTATTGCCCAGCAAGCTATAAAACAGCGCCAGAACGGTGATGAGTGGATTGACGATAAAAGTCTCAAACATAACGCCTCGTTTCTGCTAAACCGTATTTAACGAATCCATCACGCCCGCTATGACGATGGGTACGTCCAGCGCGGCGCACCCTCAAGCGTAAACGCCACCATAATGCGACTGTTGCTCACCGTGCTGACGATAATCAGCGTCTCGCGGTTCTCGTCGCCGGGGATCAGCATTAATTCGCTCAATACTTCGTTGCGTACATCTTGCTGGGTGAATGTCGAGCCATCCTCACGGCGAAGCCACATCACCTGCCCCTCACGCGAGGCGACGATGACATGATTCTCGGTGACAAGTGGCGTGGCGCGGATGCCGCCGATTTCGGTCTGCACGCGCCATAACTCGCGGAATTCGTCGTCGGATACGTCAATCGCGTACACGTACCCGCCGAGATCAGCCGCATATAGCGTATTATCCACGATCTTCGGCGCACCCCAAACCCAGTTATTGGCCTCGAAGAACGGCAGACTGTCCTCCGTGCCCGTCTGGAAATCTAGCGGAATCTGATAAATCCTACGCCCGAAAGTTCCGGCGTACAACCGCGCCGTTTCCAGATTAATCTCGGCGTCTTCCGGCGGGCCGGTCAGGTCATCAAAGTCGGTAGCTGGCGTGCGGTCATGCACGACCACGCCGGAAGCCAGCGCCCCGCCCAGCTCCAGCCGCGCCAGTTCTTCGCCGGTTTCAGCAGACACGCGATACAAACGGTGATCCATCGCCGGAATATAAACCGTGCCGTTCAGCGCAATCGGTTGCGCCCAGACGCCACGCTCCGTCTCGAAAGTCCACGCGACGGTCAGCGTCTCATCGAAGCGGCGGCGGCGCTCGTCGGCGTCCTCGATGTCCCAGCCTTCTTCGTACAGCCCCTTGTTATAGGCCACCACGCCATCTTCATCGTTAAGCGGAACATAGATGCGGCTTTCATCCTGCCCCATATCGGCCAGCACCCGTCCGGATAATTCCACAAAGGGCGGGTCCTGCCCGACGCACGCGCCGACGCGATTAGCGAAGCAAGCGCGGTTAAAATTGATTGTCAATAGGCGACGGCTGTTATAATCGGCCACCAGCATCAGGCGCTCGCCACCATAATCGAAGAATAACGGCGCGGTGTAGAATTCCGCGTCCACGTCGCGCCCGTCAATGCGCCATGCGTCCGCCGAATCACGGGCGGTAGTCGTGCCCTGCAAATCCCGCGTGACGACGAATCCGTTGGTACGGCTGACCAGCACCATGCGCTCTTCGTAAGATACCAGAATATCCTGCGCGGTGGTCACAAGCGACATACTCGCCCAACTAACGCCCATGCGCTGGTTACAGCCCAACAAAATCAACAGGGCGACCAGTGACAGAGCGAGCAGGCGGGCGCGTTTATATGCCAAGTTGCTCATTTAGCGTTTTTCTCCTTCTTGGGGGGGACGGGATCGTGGCCGCCACGTGCGAACGGATTACAGCGCAATATACGCTTGAACCCCATCCACGAACCGCGCAAAGCGCCGTGTATCTGGATGGCTTCATAAGTATATTGCGAACAACTCGGTTCGTAAATGCACGACGGCGGCAACAGGGGCGAAATCCGCTTCTGGTAGAAGCGAATCAAACCCAGAGCAAGCCATTTCATAGTTCATCCTCTGACAATAAATCGGCACGGCGTAGCGTTTGCCGTAGCGCCGCCATAATCGCAGATTGTTCTGCGCCAATGGCCGCGCCGCGCACAATGCACACCACATCAAAACCGGCGGGTAACGCCGGATGCAATGCGCGGAGCGCGTGCGACACCTGTCGGCGGGCACGGTTACGTTTGACCGCGTTGCCTAGCCGCTTCGCGGTGATAATCCCATAACGATTATGTGTCAATGGGTTGGGCGCGACGCTCAGGATCATCATGGCGTGTCTGGTTACTTGCCCTTCAGCCCGTAATCTTGCGAAATCCTGTGGTCGGCGCAGTCGATAGCGCCGCTTTATCGACATGGTGAGAACACACAAAGCCCCGTCTAGCGGGGCGATGCGTTAGCGTGCATTCCAGTTGATCTTCTTCACGTGCGTGGGCGATACCGCCAGACTGTGACGGCCACGTTCCCGACGACGCTTGAGCACTGTCCGCCCGCCGCGTGTCTTCATGCGAGCGCGAAAACCATGGACACGCGCCCGCCGCCGAATCTTCGGTTGGTAGGTTCTTTTTGTTGACATCTTAAAACCTCATTCTGGTTCTGATTGACTGACGAATGAACGACTTAACAGTATAAATTAGAGTGCGGGCATCGTCTAGGGGAGGGTATGGCCGCGAATGGCGTTTCGGATTATTGGCGATAATCATATTGTCGATACAAAGGGCGTAGCGTGCTATGCCCTACTGCGCCCTCAATTGACACAACGCCAAAATGTTGAAATGCACGCGGACGTACCAATTAACACGCACGAAAAGAATAAACTATGATAGAATCAGCGCATAGCATCGCTACAGGTGGAGAGATGGCACCATGACGTTAACCGCACCGCCCAGCCGAATTCTGATTGTCGATGATCTGCCGGAGAATATACAGGTACTCGCCCGCATTCTGGGGCGCAAAGGTCACGAGATAGACACCGCACAAAGCGGCGAAGAAGCGCTGAAGGTCATCGAGCAGAACATACCCGATTTGATCTTGCTTGACGTGATGATGCCCGGCGGCCTCGACGGGTTCCAACTCTGCCAACGATTGAGCGAATCCCCGAGAACACGTCTAACGCCGGTGATCTTCGTCTCCGCGCTGACCAACAGCGACAACATCCTGCGCGGCTTCAGCGTCGGCGGCGTGGACTACATCGGCAAGCCCTTCCGCCCGCGTGAGGTGCTGGCGCGGGTCAACGCGCATCTGACCATTCAGCAACAGCGCCGCGAAATGGAAGCCATGCGCGAACGTGACCGCGCCAATTACCAGAGATTGAGCGAGATGAAGGATGATGTGCTACAGATGACATCGCACGATCTCAAAAATCCGCTCAACAACTTCAAGACCGCCCTGTATCTATTGCAGAAACACGGATGTATTGACGACGACGGCGGGCGGAAATATCTCGAAATACTAGAAGGCAACGTCCAGCAGATGCAAGACCTCATCACCAATTTACTCGATCTAGCGCGGTTCGAGACGGGGCAAGCGCCAGACCGACAGGCGGTATCGCTGGATGATTTCATGCGGCGCACGCTGAATCCGTTCGATTTCAACGCACAACAAAAGCGCATCACGCTAGACTATCAGCCGCCCGCCGCCGATATACAGGTGATGATTGACGCGGAACGGCTGGGGCAAGCGATCAGTAACCTGCTGAGCAACGCCATCAAATACACGACGGAAGGCGGCGCGGTGCGCGTAGCGGTGGCGACCAACGGGCTGGACTGGCGAATCGTCATCAGCGACAACGGCATCGGCATCCCGCAGAACGCGCTCCCGCATATCTTCGACAAGTTCTATCGCGTGAACGAAGATCAACACCGCCATCAAGAGGGCACGGGACTCGGCCTGAGCATCGTGAAATCAATCGTCGAGCAACACGAAGGACAGATCAGCGTGACCAGCACGCCCGATGAGGGCACGACATTCACGCTGACCTTGCCGCTATATGAGATGGATGACGCCGCTACTCCACAGTGACGCTCTTCGCCAGATTGCGCGGTTGGTCAACGTCCGCGCCACGCCATACCGCGATGTGGTACGCGAGTAACTGCAACGGGATGACCGACACCACCGGATTAATCAATTCGGCGGTCTGCGGGATGTAGAGCACATGGTCGGCTTTCCCCGCGATCAGCGTATCGCCTTCGGTGGCGACGGCGATCACCAGCCCGCCCCGCGCTTTGGCCTGCTCGATCTGCGAGATCATCTTCTCGTACAGCCCATCACGCGGCGCGATTGCCAGAACCGGCATGTTCTCGTCGATCAGCGCGATAGGGCCGTGCTTCATCTCACCGGCGGGATAGCCTTCCGCGTGTATATAGCTGATCTCTTTGAGCTTCAGCGCCCCTTCTAACGCGATGGGATAATTCAGCCCGCGCCCCACAAACAGAAAATCCGTGAAGTGATATAGCTCGCCGGCCAGTTGATGCACCTGCTCATCCAGTTCTAGCGCCTTGCTGACCAGCGCCGGAATCCGTGAGGCATCCTGCACCAGCGCGACGCGCTGTTCATCGTTGATCGTGCCGCGCAATTGCCCGAGATAGATCGCCAGCAGGTATTGATCGACGATGCTCGACGTGAACGCTTTTGTGCTGGCGACGCCGATTTCCGGCCCGGCGTTCATGGTGATCGTGCCATCGGCGACGCGCATCGCCTGACTGCCGAAAGCGTTGACGATGCTCCACACCGTCCCGCCCTTGTCGCGGGCTTCTTCCATCGCGGCCAGCGTATCGACAGTTTCGCCGCTCTGTGTGATCGCCAGTATCGCGGTCTGCCGGTCAATGATCGGGTCGCGGTAGCGGTATTCACTGCCATAATCGACTTCGACGTTCAAACGGGCGATTTGCTCGATGAAGAATTTACCGACCAGCCCGCTATAGTAGCTGGTGCCGCAAGCCACCGTCACCAACCGCCGCAGTTCAAGCGCGTGACCGGCGCTCAGATTAAGGTCAGGCAGGTGGACGCGGTGATGCTCGAAGTCGATGCGCCCGCCTAGCGTGTCGGTGATGGCGCGGGGTTGCTCGAAAATCTCTTTCTGCATGAAGTGTTTATATTCACCCTTCGCCGCGCTCACCGGGTCCCATGCGATAGTCTGCACATCGCCGACTAACGGCTGGCCGTCCAGATCAAAAAGCGCGTACCCCTCACGGGAGATCAGCGCCATCTGGCGGCTTTCCAGAAACACCATGCGCCGCGTATGCTCCAGAATGGCGGGGATGTCGGACGCGACGTACATCTCGCCCTCGCCCAGCCCCAGCGCCACGCCGCCCGCGTTGCCGATGCGAACCGCGATCATCTGGTTCGGCTCGTGCTTGTGGATGACGACAATCGCATGTGCGCCGCGCAAACAGCGCACCGCCTGCCGCACCGCAGACGCGAAATCGACTTCGACTTCGGCGTGCGCGTAACGCTCGATCAACTGCACGATAACTTCCGTGTCGGTATCGCTGGCGAAGTTGACGCCCTCCGCCATCAACTGCTCGCGCAGTTCGAGATAGTTCTCCACGATGCCGTTATGCACCACCACGAAATCGCCCGCCATGCTGACGTGCGGGTGTGCGTTGCGCTGTGAGGGGATGCCATGTGTCGCCCAGCGTGTATGGCCGATGCCGAGCGTGCCGTGAATCGGGTCGGCCTGCACGCGGGCGCGGAGATTGCTCAGCTTGCCGACATCGCGCCGAACTTCAATGCCCTTGCCATTCAACACGGCGACACCCGCCGAGTCGTAGCCGCGATATTCCAGACGTTGCAAGCCATCCACGATGATCGCCGTCGCGTCAGCTGTGCCGATATAACCTACGATTCCGCACATCGTTCACTCCTATTCATTCAATTGTCATAAGGTTTGATGAAATAGGAGCGCCCCGTACTGCGCGAAGCAGGGGCACACCACGCCCGACGCCAACGCGCCGGTTTTTGTCCACTTGCCGCGCCACCTGTGCCAGCAGTTACCTGCTGGTTTTCGTGGTCGGCTTTTGCTATGCGGGGGGAACTAGACAAAGGATGGTGGACATCACCCTGACGGCATCCGCTGATCTCTCGATTTTCGGCGCGACCGCTCGCGCCAACCGTCACCTCGTCAACCTGAACCGGATGAATCTATTCAGGTCCTTGCGCTATCCAATGCCCCGATGATCTCGCGCTGTACACCTCCTCGTCACACGATTTGCGCGATGCAAGGCGCTACATCATGCGCCTCGTCTTAGTCTGTCTGGGCGCATGATAAACGCAATTCGCTCAATTGGCAAGGGGGTTAACACAACTAAACAGCGTGTTCAACTTCGATATGCGCGTGGACTTTATAGCCGCGTCCATGCCGTGACTGGAGAATCTGCGGGCGTTCCGGGTCGGCCTCGACCTTACGGCGGATGTTGCGGATATGGTTGCGTACCAGCGCCGCATCACCGGCTTCTGCCGGATAGTTCCACACGCCGGATAGTATCTCCCCTGTCGTCACCCACTCTTGCGGCATGTTGATGAGAAAATACAGGATGTCGAATTCGATGCGCGTCAGATTGACGTTTCGGCCATCTATATAAACCGAGAACGAATCGGGGTTAATCCGCAACAGGCCGATTACCCGCGCATTGACCGCCACACGGCGCAATTGAGCGCGGATGCGGGCGACCAGCTCACGGGTGACCAATGGCTTACGCACGTAATCGTCGCCGCACGTCTCCAGCATGTTAATCGCCATCTGCGTATTAAGCGGGCTGGCCGTCAGGATGATCGGCGCGTCCAACGCTTCTAACTGCTCGCGCAGGTCACGGCATAACTGAGCGCCGGTTTCGCCGCTATTGTCGCCTAAATCAAGATCAATGATGAACAGATCAAAATGATCTTCGGTGATGTATTCTCTAGCGATCTGTGCGGAATCTGCATGAATGATGTGATAGCCGTCCACTTGCAGTTGATCCTGAAGCATCTGGCACATTGTCCGGTCATGGGTGACGCACAAAATATGATACATAAAGCGATCCTATCCATAAGGTCTTCATCGTTGTTTGCATCCCTATTATAACGCCAACTATGTCAATTCAGCGTCATCACCTTATGAATTTATTATGAAGTTCGACGGCCTAAACGCCGCTTTCACTCTTTAATCATGTAGCCGACGCCGTGCACGGTGCGAATATAGCGCCGCGCATCGTCCAGTTCGATCTTACAGCGCAGATTCCGTACGTGCGCCCGCACCAGATCAGGATCGCCAGCATCTGCGGGATAATCCCACACCATCTGCAACAGGTGCGGCAACGACAACGCCTGATTCGGGTTCTCCATGAAGTGGCGTAGCAGGCGATGTTCAGTCGATGTCAACTGCACGCTTTGATCGTTGACTGTCACCTGATACGTGTCGGAATCCAACTGTAGATCACCGATTTTCAACACGCGCTTGATCTCTTTACCACGAGCGCCACGCCGTAACAAGGCGTACACTCGCGCCCGTAATTCCGCCAATTCAAACGGTTTGACGACATAATCATCCGCACCGGCGTTCAGGCCGTTCACGATGTCGTCGGTTGTGCCTTTTGCGGTCAAGAATAGGATGGGCAGAGCGATATAGCGGGGATTATGGCGCAGTTTGTTACAGACTTCGATGCCGTCCATCTCCGGCATCATAATGTCGAGTATCACCATATCGGGCGTCTTGTCTTGCAGATAATCCAGCGCTTCAGCACCGGATTCAAGCGTATCAACATCAAAGCCTTCACGATCAAGTACCCGTTCTAACGTACCGAGTACATCGGGATCATCGTCAACGGCTAGAATAGTCACCATGATCCAATTTGCCTCCGAATAATTCAAAGTGTTCACAAAAATTGCATACATTCAAAGCGAAGCGAAACGTCACCAGACGATCAACGAAGCATTGTAGTCACATCACTTTTGTTTATAAAGATTGTAAACCGATCAAGGCAAACTGGCAACTCAATCAACGACAATGGTTGTATGGGTCGGCAAGGTGACGACAAAGCGCGTCCACCCGTCAGCGCATTCCAGACGGATTGAACCATCGGCGCTTTCGGCGGTGCGCCTGCTGATGTGCAGGCCTAATCCGGTACTCTCCCCGCCCGATTTCGTGGTGAAGAACGGCAGGAAAATCTTATCGTGCAGGTCATCGGGAATGCCCGCGCCGTTATCGGCGACGCTGACGTATAGCTCGCGGCGGGCGTCGTCATGGGCAACATCCACGATGACACACGGCTTGGGCGCGTCGCGCACCGCTTCATAAGCGTTCATCAACAGGTTAAGCCAGATGTCGTCCAGACGCCCGCGCACCGCCCGCACCGGCGGCAGTTTTTCGTCCGGCACGGTGACATCCAGCTTGATTCCGGCCTGCTTCAAGTAGCCGGATAGCAACGCCAGCACGCCGTGCAAGCTATCCACCGCGTCGATATAGTCCGATGATTCCTCCGATGGCCGCGCAATCGCCAGCAGACGCCGCGCCACACTGGACGCACGCTTGCCCGTCCGCGCAATCGCCAGCAACGCCTCACGGCGCGGGGAGTCTTCCGGTTCGTCGAGTAGCATCAATTCGGTGTCGGCGATGATCGTGGTTAGCGGATTGTTCATCTGATGCGCGACGACGGACGCCAGTTCGCCCATCGCGGATAAACGTGCGGTCTGCACCAGACGCTCCTGTGTGACCTGCAACTCGCCCAGACTGCTCTCCAGATCATGCACCAGCCGCGCATTCTCCAGCGCGATAGCGCCCTGACTGACGATAGCCCGCGCCATCATCACATCGCGCCCGATGAAGTGTCGCTCCTGCGCGGTACAGCCGAAGACCACCAGCCCGCGCGTGCGCGTCTTATCCACCATCGGCACCGCTAGAATCGAACGGGAGTCCGTCCGCGCCAGCAGATGAGCGCCGCCCGCCGTGTTCTGTCGTGTACTCTGTCGCGCTTCAACCGGTTGCCCCGCTTGCAGGGAATCGCGCAGGTCATGGTAAGCGCTGAGGTCAATGCTCGGCTGAGGGCGCCCCGTCCATGCCGCCTCGCCAATGCGAAGCGCCACACCCAGCGCACTATCGCCGCGCACCGGCAATAACACGTCGCACCAATCCGCGCCGGAACGTTGCCGGATGTGGTCGATCAATTTGCGGATCGCCAGCGTTAACGGGCGCTCGGAATTGTTCAGCAGGTCGGCCACCACGCGCAAGGCACGCTGGCGAATATCATCCATCAGCTCACCGTCAAACGGTTCATGCGGCGCTTGCACGAAGAACAGGCGCAAAACGCCCAGCAGATGCTCCGCATATACCGGCACGATCAACACCGTGTCCGCGCCGATTTCCGGCAACCAGCGCCGCGTCTGTTCGTCGTTGGGCACATCCGGCGTCACCCAGCAATAACCGCGCTGGCGGCCTTCGTTGGCGATCATGGCGCGGATCGCGCCTAATTCTTCCATATCGACAAGCGGGCCGCGTCCGAACGGCCACACGCTATCATCATGCCATGCTTGCAAATACAGCCGGTCATCCAGTCGATTCCACTCGAATATCTGGATATGCTCAACGCGCAAAGTCCGCGCCATCTGTAACGCCACGTTGCTCAGCGCCTCTTCTAGCGATAAAGGCGCGTTGAGCGCTTGCGTAGCGCTGACCAGCGTTTCGAGATCACGGTTACGCGCCAGACTCTCGGTATGAGTCCGCGCGTTCTGGATGGCGACCGCCGCGAATGACGCCAGCGCCTCCAAAAATTGGCGGTGATTGTCGGTGAATTCTTCGCCTTTGCTGTGATTATTGACGCCCAACACGCCGATTGTTTCATTACGAATCATGATCGGCACGTACAATAACGCATTGACGAAATACTCGGTCTTGACCTTGTGCGGCCCGTCCTTGCCGATCATCACCGGTCGTCCGGTGAAGAAGACCTGACCGGCCAGCGTGTCGCGGGTTTTGACGCGGAAATTCTGCGCGACATCCAGCCCGATGCCCACCCGCGCCCGCAGATATAGCTCGTCGCCTTCCGGCAACAAGATCATCGCCTCATCCGCGCCGCTTAATTGCCGCGCCGCATCTACCACGCGATTCAGCACTTCGCTCAAGTCCAGCACTTCGGTCAGCGATTTACTGAGCGCGAATAGCGTGTTAAAGCGTTCGTACTGGCCGGATAAGATCGGATCATCGGCCTGTGGTGGTAGCAGGCCGGTCTGATGATAGACCGATATGCCCAGCACCCGCGACAAGGTGCGCCGGATGACGGCGATCTCGGTGATATTGATGGCCGGAACGCCGACTTGCTCCACGACGGCCTGCGCGTTGTGATCCAGCGCGAAGGCGATGACCGGCACATCACTGACGGCTGATGTCGTCATCGGCAGTGTGGCCGCGCCGGTGTGCCGGTCAATCATCGCGGCATCGACAAGCACGACATCAAATTCACCGTGCGTCAGCATGTATTGTGCTTCGCGGTGGTTAAAGGCGTTCTGTACGTAGAAACGCGCCGAGCCAAGCGCACGACTCACCTGCTGAATAATCTCGTAATCTCCGGCGACTAAAAGCAGGTTATACGTCTTTTTGTTGTCCATTCAATCCACCCGATCATCCCGTTCAATAGCGGTCATCGCTCTGGTTAGCGCTTCGCCAGACGATCCCGACGCGCCTCTAATTCGTCATCAACCGCCGCGCTATCGGCCTGTGTGGTCGGCTCATCATCCAGCGCATCCGCCGTCACCTCCTGCCGCGAACGCAACTTCTCACCGAGCGAATCAATGCGGCCTTGCGCCTCGTCCAGTACACGGCGGAAGCGGTTGGTCGCGTCCTGTGCCGCGTCGCTGGTCGCCGTGCCGTCGTCTTCGGGCGTGGCGGCGGATTGCTCGGCGTGCTGATGGCTGGCGACTGCCGCATCCAGTTGATTAACCTGCAAAATCAAATCCTCAGCGATGCGCTGGTGCATCGCCAGATCAGCGCGGAGCATATCAAGGTATTGTTCACGCCGTTTGATTTTGGCGATCAGATGTCGTCCCATCGCCTCTTGTCCGGCGGCGATGGCGCGGTCAGCCTGTTCATTCAGGCCGTTGATCTCGGTAATTAAACCGTCAATCTGCCGCGTCAGCGTCTGCTCATATTCCACAGCGCGGTTGATACGCTCGCGCAGAGAATCGACGGTAGCCGATTCATTGCGCGGTGCATCTGAGCGCGGAACCGACGAAGCGACATCATCCAGAAAATGATTAACACCTGACCTTAAAAGCACATTGAGTTTATCAAATAACCCTGACATATTATATCCTGACTCCTCACTTAACGCACACACCCGACAGAACCAACCATCAGCCCCCCGACTGGCCTATCTCTAGTAGTCATTATGCGGGCGGTTGCGTATCTGGTCAATTGGTCTATACTGAATATACGTAGTCTAGGACTACAAGCTATCCAATTCAACAAAGGGAGCAAGACAAATGAAATTCCTACGCAGACTGACAATTTTTAGCACGTTGATTGTCATTTCAATTGTAGCGGCGGCCTGCGGTGGAGGGGGCGATGATGGCGACCCGGAAGCGGTGGCTCAACAGGCGTTCGAAGCGCTCATGACGTTTGACTTCGACACCGCACTTCCTCTGCTGTGCGCCGAACAACGCACCATACTTGAGGCTCAGCTCGAAGGCTCGGGCGACATGATGGCCGAAATGCAGGCGATGATGGGCGAAGCCGAGTTCGATATGAGCAACGTAACCTATACGGTATCTGACCGTACCGACGATAGCGCTACCGTGACCATCGGCGGCGAAGTCACCATCTCGGCGATGGGACAAGAGTTCACCGAACCAGCCGCCGGAGAGGGCACGCCGGAGACGCTAGAGATGGTCGTCGAAGATGGCGACTGGCGCGTATGCGGTGATCTGGGCTTTGACGACTTCGGCTTCTAAAAGCCGTTCAATACCATTGGCACCCTGCGGGCGGCGGCGAGAGTCTCCGCCCGCCTTTTATTTCAGCGTCACGGCGACGAGCGCCCGTCATAGCGGTAAATGCCCAATGTGGCGAAGTTGGCGACCCGCGTCAGCGAGTCCAGACACGGCGCGGAACCGATGCGCCGTTCCATGCGGCCATACAGCACATAACGCACGCGATAATCGCCCGATTCGCCGCGCAGGAAGTCCAGATCGCACGTCTCCGCCGAATACCACGCCAGCACCGCGTCGCGCTTCTGCGATGCGTCCAGCGTTTGCGTCGGGTGGCCGTAGACCACGCGCACCCGCGCCCACACCGGCAACCACAGCCCGACATCGGGCGCGGCCAGCACGATCACGTCCGGCTCATCACGCTGGGCAATCCACCGGAAAGCGTCGGCGTATTCAAACGGCAAATGCAAGCTGGTATCCCCCATCTCCGTATCGTCGTAGATGGTGCGAATGGGCGCGACCAGCGCCAGCGCATTACTGACGAAGACGAGCGGAAACAGCACGATCAACAGCGCGTAACGCGGATTAGCCGGTAGATAGTCCATCCACACATCTTCAAGGGCGCGGGTGGCGAAGTACGATACCGGAATCATCACGCCGACTATGAAGCTGACCTGCGGACCAACCGGCAGGTAAATCAGCAGGACGATCATCACCAGCCAGATCAACATGAACTGATTGCCGTCACGCTCGAAGCGGCGCACCGCGCGGTATAGTCCGGGCACCGCGATCAACAACGGCAACCCGAGACTTATCAGGAAAGCGGCAATTGACGGCGGCGCGATGACCAGCCCCTGAGTCCAGATGCCGGACACAATCGGATCGTGGCGCAACACCAGCAGATAGTACATCAAGACCGGCAAAGGCGGCACCAAAAACCACAGTAACCAATGCGCCTGTGGCGTATTAATTCGTTTATCGCCCGTCCAGTTCAACAGAATATTGAGCGCGAAGGCCACCGCCACCGGCAGAAACGCGAGCGGGTACAGCAAGGCCAGCACCAGCGACACACAGAAAACCGTCACCCCGCCATTGTTGACCGTCGGCGGCGGCGTTTCGTCGGGGCGCGTGACGGTGATGACCACGCTCGCCAGCAAGCATAACGACGCAATCGCCAACGGTAGATGCACGCTGGTCAATGAGCTATAGAACGCGAATCCGCCCGGCTCGGTCAAATCCAGATAAGCCGCGCCATCCGTCCACAGGCCGAACAACCAGCCCAGCCCGCTACCCATCGACGCCAGCATGAAGAAGAAGCGGCGCGTCCGCACGCGGCTCCATATCGTGGCCGCCAGATGATAGATCGTCATGTACATGAACACGGCGGCACAAACGCGGGCGACATGATAGATGACCACTACCGAGAGCGAAGTCATACCGGCCAGCCGCCCCAGCAAAATATAGATCAGGTCGGTCAATGCGCCGTCGTGCGGCTCCGGCGTGTGCAGGTAATTCACCAGCCAGCCGCCATCCTGTGCGGACGACATCCGCGCCAGATTCGCCGAGCCGTCAATGTGACCGTGCAACAACCCCATGAAGGCGGAGTCCGTGTTGCCCGCCAAACTCTGATAACTAATCCAGAAAAACGGTGAGAAAGCCAGCAGTGCCAGACCGCAACTGATGATTAACACCCACCGCCACTCTCTCGGCTCGATATAGCCAGTAAAAGCTGGTCGCATATTCAAGAAACCTGCCTTTGGTTGTTTTCGCCCAATATGTTCTAATATAGATTATATCGTCGCTGTCCTTATAGTAACACATGGCCTGATGCACGAAACCGATGAATTTAGAAGGATCACGCTATGACCAACACACAGGCACAAGCCCTGCTCCGTTTACAGACCATTGATCTTGAGCGCCTGAAACATCAGAAACGCCTGCAAGCCATCGCCGAACAACTGGCCGACAGCGCCGCGATTCAAGGGGCACAGGCGAAAGTCAGCGCGGCGGAGGAAGCGCTCAAGCCATTGCGGACGCGCTACCGCGATCTGGAACTATTGATACAGGCCAACGTCGAAAAGGCGACCAACAGCGAAGCGCGACTGTATAGCGGCGCGGTGAAGAATCCCAAAGAATTGCAGGACATCCAGAGCGAAGTCGCCGCGCTGAAGAACCGGCACGGCCAGCTAGAAGACGACATGCTGGAATTGATGATCGAGCTTGAAGCGGCTGAGGAAACGTTGACGGCGGCGCAAGCCGAATTGAGCGCGGTCACGGCGGAAGCCGAGAGCCAACAGAGCGATCTCGTCGCCGAACGCGAGCGTTTAGAAGCGCAATTGAGCAAACTGCAAAGCGATAGACAGGGCGTTCTGGGCGACGTTACGGAACAGAATCGCCGATTATACGATACGATGAAACCACGCAAGGGCAACCGTCCGATCTCCACCATGAGCGGGCGCACCTGCACCACCTGCGGCGTCGAGCAAACGATGGCGATTGAGGAAGCGGTGCGGCGTGGCGATCAAATGGTGAATTGTGAGAACTGCGGGCGGATTCTGGTGATCGTCTGAAAAATCGGAGCGTAGAAACCCATGACTGATCTGAATTTCAACTTCAGCCCGGAGAACTTCGGGCTTGGCTTGCTGGCCGGATGGGGCACAGCTTACGCGGCCTATCGGGCGCGGAACTTCATCAGCGAAGCGCGGCGCTCGCTGGGTTCCGGCACACAACAGGCGCGGGAATTCGCGGTGCGGAGCGCCGACGCCGGTTATCTGAACGATCTGGTCAAGTTCGTGCAGGCCGATCATCTGGCGGGCGGGCGCATCTCGCTGAGCGATGTACTGGTCGAGCCGCGCTTCATCAAAGCGCCGGACTTCATCGCCCCGCGTGAAGAGCCAATCGTGCCCAACGTGTTTGAAGCCGTCCCCCACATCCACGACCACCCCTATCTGCACGCGCCGTACAACATCCACACGCTGGCGATTGACGATCTGGATAACGGAGATCGCGCCGTCGCCCTGCTCGGTTTGCCCGGAAGCGGCAGAACTACCGCACTACACGCTATCGCGCTGTGGAGTCTGGGCATGGTGCAATTCGAGCCACCCAAAGACGCCATCCAGCAACGCATGGAAGAAGAGGAACGCAGTCAGCTAAAAGCCCGCGAAGCCAGCGCCCGCCGTTACACCGAACGGGTGCGCGTGGAAGAAATCGCCGAGCAGACGCTCTCCGAACGGCGCAAAGGCGGCGACGATGCCGGCGTCAACGCTGACGCGGCGCGGGTTGGCCTGCCCTTCCGCCAGCTAACGCCGATGTATACCCATCTCGCCAACGTCAATATCAGCGTCGCCGAATTCGGGCGGCGCGTTGACCCCGCCGAGCCACTCGTCCGCGCTCTGCAACATTACGTCAGCTACAACACGCGCATGAAGATGGCACGCAACATCTATCAGCGCCTCAATGACGGGCGAGCGTTGCTATTGCTGGATGGTCTGGACGAACTACCCACCGAAGAACGGGCGCGTAAGCTGGATTGGCTGGCGCGTCTGCGTGAGATGTACGGCGAACAGAACTTCATCATCGTGACCGCTTCCCCGCGTGGCTATGGCGGCCTGAGCCGTGCCGGATATACGCCGGTTTTCGTGCGCCCGTGGCACGATGAGCAGAGCGCGAATTTAACCGACCTGTGGGCGCAGAACTGGCGCAAGCTAAGCGGGGGCGGACGCCGCCAATCCGCCGACATCGACGCGGAGACGATGCGTAAGGTGCGCGGGCGTAGCCGCAACAGCACGCCATTCGAGCAAACCCTGCGGACGTGGAGCATCTACGACTCCCCGACCAAGACCGGACTCGCCGACTGGCTGGCGAACTACCTGACCGCCCGCGCCCCTTCTGCCGACGCCGACACCCTGCACGAGCGTCTCGTCGGGGCGGCGACGCTTCAACTGGAACAGGGCTACATCCTGCCGGAAGCGCTGAGCCGCCTCATCGCGCCGGTGGAGAGCGCCGAAGCCGACGATCTGCCGACGGATGACGACGACACGCCGGACGACATCAGCGCCCGTCTGGACGATTTCGAGATGGAATTAGACTCCTTGCGCGGCGACGATCCGGCGGAGGGTGAAGCGTCCGGCACCGTCGAAGTTCCGGCGGAGGTGGCGCTGGACGACAAGAAGAATCAGCGTTTGAGCGCCGAAGCGCTGAATTTCCTCAAGGAGATGGTCAAGGCGGGGATTTTGCGGCGCTATCGCGGCGGGCGCTATCAGTTCAGCCATGTGATGGTGGCCGCCTACTTCGCCAGCTTCGCCCTGCCGGAGATGGACGACGACGAGCAAATCGCCCGCGCTGACGATCCCACATGGCGCGATGCGTTCATCTTCGCCGCCGCGCATACCCCGCTTGATAATGTGGTGCGTGCCCGCATGGACGCCCCGCTTGACGTTCTGCTCAATCAACTACTCGACGCGGCGCAGTGGATACGATACGCGGGGGGCAAGGTGGAATGGGTGCCCGGCCTGTTGCGGACGCTGGGCAAGCTGTTCGCCGCCCGCAAGCAATACCCCACCGCCCGCGAACGCATCGCCGCCGCGCTGGTCGGCACGGGAGATCGTAACGCGGTTCGCATCTTCGAACGCTCGCTGAACCATCCCGACGCCACCGTGCGCCGCCTGTCGTGTCTGGGGTTGGGCGCGTTGCGGCACGGCGACGATGTGGGGGCGATAGCGGCGCTGATGGGCGATTCCGATCCGAAAGTGCAAATCGCCGCCGGTCTTGCGCTCGGGGTGATCGGCACGGACGAAGCGCTAGAGGAGATGGCGGTCATGTTCACGCAGGGACACGAGACGATGCGCCAGACCATCGCGGAGTCGTTCGCCGCTATCCCCGACGAAGGCTATCCGGTGCTATTCGACGCGGTGAGTCATGAGGATATGATGCTCCGGCGGGCGGCGGTGTTCGGCCTGCGCCGCATCCGCGCACCGTGGGCGCTGATCTATCTGCATGATGTCTCGCTAGCTGATGATGAATGGTACGTCAAATCGGCGGCGGAGCAGGCATTTTTAGATTTGCAATACGGCATCGCGGCGAGTGGCCCGCGACGCTACCCGCAACCGGAGCAGATCGACTGGCTGAAGCGATGGGTGGATAGCGTGGGCGATCTCGCCAGCAAGCGCGAAAGCGGCGAGCGCCTGTTGCGCCGTGCGCTGGAAGAAGGCCCGGCGGAGGTGCAATATCTGGCGGTGGGCAATCTCGGCCAGTTAGCGGCATACGGGCAAATGGGCACGATCTACAGCGCCCTGCGCCACCGTGAATATTACGTGCGCGAAGCGGCTTATCGGGCGCTAGGGGATATTCAGATGCAGATGGGCGAAGCGCTACCCACGCCGATCAGCGTCAGTTAGCCGACGGGCACAGCAACACGCGGTCATAATCGGTGTGGTAGGCGTATTCGACGCCATCTACCGTCAGCAGAATGCGATAGCCGGTAGTGCGGGTTTCGGTGTATGTCTGGTTCGGGCGCGGACAGCCCAAGCTGGTATCCGGCCAGACGACGACGCCCATCTCGTGCAGGGCGATGCGCGATGTATCGACATCTAGCCGCCGCGCCAGATCGCGCCGTGCCACGCGCAGGAAGTCCGCCGCGATAGCGTCGAAACGCACCAGCACATCGCCGGGCACTTGGTCAAGCGGCATGGCGGCGCACAGTTGCACCCGCGTCCGGTCACTGTGATAGATGTAGACCTGCCCGCCGCCGGTCAGGATGATCTCGTAGCCGTCGATCATGGCGCGGGGGTCGTCCGTCTCGGCGGGCTGGCAGTCCAGCGTCTCCGCCGAAGCCCAGCGACGCGGTGCAACGTGGGCGAGCCGTATATCCGCCCGCGCCAGATCATCGCGCCCGCCAACATCAGCCCGCGCCATCTCGACCAGCGCCTGACTGCTTCCGGCGGGCGTCGGCGTGATGAGGTCTGCCGGACTAATCAACACAGCCGATGTCGGCGTCGCGGTGGGCGGCGCGGATGTGGCCGTCGGTGGCAAGGCGATCAGCGTCAGCGTCGGGAACGGCGTCCGCACCGCATCCGGCGCGGACGCGCACGCGACCAGAAGCCACGCGCAGGCCAGCAACAACCCCCAGCGCACGCCCATATCAGCCGGTTTCACTCATTCATCAGCCAGCAGATTACCGCCCAACATCGACTCAACGTGGGCGGTGCTGATGTCCTCCACGCTGATGAGCTTCTCGCGGCCATCCTGTCCGGCCACAATCTCGATCTTGTCCGACGCGACATCGAGCTTGTCCGCCAGAAACGCGACCAGTTCATCATTCGCTTCCGGTGCGCCCGCCGGGGATGCCTGCAAACGAATTTTCAGCGTGCCGTCATCCTGCACGCCGACAACCTCCGTGCGCTGGGCACGGGTGACACAGCGCACGGTAAACGCCGCGCCGCCTTTTGCGTCTGTAATTTTGAATTCACGATTCACGGTTCTTCACTTTCTGTCATTCATTAGGCGTTGTTGTCTTGCGATTATACCGTTTATCTTACACCGGAAAGCGCCAATCGGACAAACGCGGGCGCAATAGGGCGCGACGGATTGCGCCCATGAATCGCGCCCACGATGAATTGCACCCGATCCACCATGCCCGCACCATCCGCGATTTAGAAGAATGCGCTACGGATCAAGATTTGCAGGACGAAAATGCCGAGAAAGACGGCAATCGGACTAAAGTCCAGCATCCCCATCTCCGGAAACTGGCGGCGCAAGAAGTTGCGTACCGGCTGTAACACCGGCTCGGTAGCTTCGTACAAAAAGCGCACGATGGGATTATCCGGGTCTACATTGGGAAACCAACTCAGCAACACCCGCGCCAGAATGATAAACGAGTAAAGCTGTAGAAAGATCAACAACAGATTCGCAATTGCGGCCATTTACTTCATCCTCTCGATTAATCGAAACATATAACACCGTACCATACTGTTTCTTTCAAAAGATACCGCCGACGCATGAGGGGACGCTAAAACGCGCTCAATCGCGCTCCCCGAAGATCGCCCGTCCGACGCGAACCGTGGTCGCGCCCTCCTCAATCGCCACCGGATAATCATTGGTCATGCCCATGCTGAGATCGGGTAACGGCACGCCGAGCGAGTCGGTCAGCGCGTCGCGCAGATGGCGTAAACCGGCAAAGACGGGGCGCGTCTGCTCCATGTCGGCAACGTATGGCGCGAGCGTCATCAGCCCGCGCAGGTCAAGCCCGCGTAGATGGCTAATCCGCCCGATAGCAGTACGTAATTCCGCGAAAACCGTCGCAGAGTGCGCCCAGCCGTGCGCGTCGAATCCGGCCTTGCTCGCTTCGCCGGTGATGTTGACCTCCACCCACACGGGGAACGGCGGCAAATCACCCGCGACGATCAAATCCGATAGCCTTTCGGCCAGCCGGACGCTATCCAGCGCATGAAAGCGCTGAAAAAGGCGCGGGATATAGCGCACGCGGCGCGGTTCAACGCGCCCCAGCATGTGCCAGACCAGATACCCGCCGCCCGCCGCCATGATGCGCTCGCGGCGCATCTCGGCTTCGTCGATGCGATTTTCGCCCAGATGCACCAGACCGGCTTGCACGGCGGCGATCACACGGTCTAGCGGCTGGCGCTTGCTAACCGCGACCAGCGTCACATCGTCGGGTGAGCGTCCGGCGCGGTCACAGGCAGAGGCAATATTGGCCTGCACCTCCGCGATGTTGTCAGCGATAGATGTCTTTATCATAGCGACATCACCACGCCGAAGCGCCCCGTTTTACCACGCTCGGCGCGGTGCGAGTGCCACTCGTCCGTGCGCGACGCGGTACACATCCCCGCGACGTGGATTTGTTCCTGCGCCAGCCCCGCCCGCACCAGATCAAGCCGGTTGGCCGCCCACAGATTCAGGTAGGCGGTGCCGTCGGCGGGATCACGGCGGATCAAGTCGCCTTCCGGCATGTCGCCGGTCAGCGTGCCGTAATAGTCACAGATTGCGCTCACCACCTCTTCGCCGACTTGATAGCGCGTCGGGCCGATGCTGGGGCCGATACCGGCGCGGATGTCGGCATGACGACAGCCGAAAGCCCGCGTCATGGTATCGACCACGCTCCGCGCCGCGCCGGATACCGTGCCGCGCCAACCGGCGTGCGCGATGCCGATGACGCCGCGCACCGCATCACAGAACAAAATCGGCGTGCAGTCGGCGTAGCGCATGACAAGCGGCGTGTCTGGCCGATCCGTGACGATGCCATCCGCCAGCGCTACCCAGCGCCGCCCGTTGATCGGACGATGCGCGATGACGGTATCCGCGCCGTGAACCTGCCACACGGTACAGGAGCGCTCGCCATTGACCGCCAGCGCTTCGTACATCAACTCATGATTGCGGCGCACAGCAGATAGGTCATCGCCCACCGTACCGCCGACGTTGTGTTCGCCATACGGCGCGGCACTCACCCCGCCCTTGCGGGTGAATATTCCGTGATTGATCCCGATGAATGATGGGAATTGATAGTATTTCAGTTGATTATATGTTTGAGCAATCATAGGCAATTGGCGCGATTTCAATTTCTTATGCTATAGTGTGTTTGCAAGTCACACTTGTGCGGACTCAGTGCGGCTAATGTTGCCAAGCCTGCCATGACTTGTCAATAGAGCCAGATATATAACGATGTGTTCTGTGTACGGAGATGGTAACGGTTGGCGCGTTGAAGTGATCCGCCGTCCGACCTAGAATTCAATGAATCAGACGAATCCTATTGTTGAACAAATTACGGTAGCCGTCATCGAAGATCATCCAATTTTCAGAGAAGGGCTAGCGAAAACCCTGAGCCTAGAGCCGGACATCCGCATTGTCGGCTATGCGGGGAACGGTCATAGCGGCGTCAAGCTGGTCAGCAGAGTACAGCCGGATGTCGCTATCGTGGACATGAACCTGCCGGACATCAACGGCCTACGGGTGACGCAAGCGCTGAAAGTCGTCGCGCCGAATACCGATGTTATCATCCTGACCGGCTACCACGAAGAAGAGCATGTGCTGTACGCGCTACAGGCTGGCGCAAAAACTTATTGCTCCAAAGACATCAGCGCGGATGCGCTAACCGGCACGATCCGCGCGGTGGCGGGCGGATGCTACGTGATTAACGGGCAGGCGATGAATGAGCAGATGAAGCAGGAATGGGTCGAAGCGCGGATCGAGGCGCTGATCGGCACATACGACGACGACATGACCGCGCGATGCTTCACGCCGTTAAGCCCACGCGAAACCGAAGTATTGTACGCGGTTATTCACGGCATGAGCAACAAAGAGATGAGTCTGGCACTTGGCATCAGCCGACAAACGGTGAAGAATCACATGACATCTATCTTGCATAAGATGAACGTGCGTGACCGCACACAGGCGGCTGTGACCGCTATCCGGCATGGCTGGGTGCGCCTGCACGACGATAACCCCACAACAGGCGATGAACGTGTGACCGACGAGGCGACGCAGACCGATATGAGAGAAGAGGATTAAAAAGCAGATGGCCGATTTAGCACACGATACACTATTCGATGATCCGCGTCAGGCTATCATCGAGCGCGTCACCAAGCGCATGGGCGAGATTAAAAGTCAGTTGGCCGAACTCAAAAACCAGATCAGCCAGACACAGCAGGTCGTGGAGCGCGAACAGGATCGCTATTCCGACATCGCCTTTGAAATCCAGACCATCGAGGCGACGTTAGAGAGCCGCCCCCGTGATGAAATCCGCGACAAGTACAAAGAGGCGCTTGATGTGCGCTTCCGGCTGGCGACGATGCGCGGCCAGTACGAGAAGTTTGAAGCGCAATACGAGCAACTACAGGCGGAGCAAGCGCTCCTATCGGACATCATGAGCAAGGTGCAGGGCGTCCACAGCTTCGAGATCGAAGAGGACGACGAGCCGGAGCGCGGCACGATTAATATTGTACGCATTGTGCAGGCGCAGGAAGAAGAACGCCAGCGCCTTGCGCGGCAGATGCACGACGGCCCGGCACAATCGCTGACGAACTTCATCTTGCAGGCGGAAATCTGCCAGCGCTTATTTGACCGCAACCCGGAACGCGCCGGAGAGGAACTCGGCAACCTCAAAGAGGCGGCCAGCGTCACATTCCAGAAGGTGCGCGACTTCATCTTCGACCTGCGCCCGATGATGCTCGACGATCTCGGCGTCGTGCCGACGATCAAGCGCTGGGTGGATTCCGTGCGCGAGAAGAACGCGATCAACATCGACCTGACCATACTGGGCGAAGAACGACGGCTGAAAGAACAACATAAAGAGGTGATGATCTTCCGCGCTGTGCAGGATTTAGTCGGCTATGCGCGTGATTACGCCAACAGTCAGCAGATTAAGGTTCGCATAGATTTTCAGGATAATCCGGTTCTGATTCAGGTATCAGACAACGGACGGGCGATTGACGTTGAGGATTTGATGTCACGCGACGATCATCAGGATGCCCGCGCTCAGGGCTTTTTGACGCTGAAAGAGAAGTTTGAACTGGTCAAAGGCAATTTCAGCATCAGCAGTGACGAAGGCGAAGGAACGAAAGTGCGGCTAGAGCTTCCGGTCAGTTAGCGGCGGCGCAGTGCATTCGGGTTTCATGCCAGACGTTGCCGTAAAATGCGCGTGACGCTACAATAGAGGCATCAGCAGATGTTGGCGCGGCCAGTCTTAACTGATCGACACTTTCACTTGCTATACAATAAATGCAGTGTTGAGGGATTTTGTGCGCCCGATGATGCGGCGCATTGACGCGGAATCGACGCACGACCAGAACCATCGGGGGGATGGCGTGGGTTATCTAAAAACATTCGGAGGGATTGAATGGACAACCGTACACGTACACGCCTTTTGCTGTTGGTGGCTTTCGTCATCATCGTCGCCGCCGTCGGTCTGGTCTTGTTGATCGGCACGGGTGACAGCGACGACGAAGAAGAGCCGTCACCGGCGGTAGAATTGGTACAGGAAGACGAAGAAGAACCGGCAGAAACCGCCGTGCCGACTGATCCGGCGGCGACAGCCATCCCCACGCAGGAATTACGCCTGATCGCGGTAGCCGTGCAGAATATCTCACGCGGTGCGACCATCCCGCCGGAAGCCGTCGAGTTGCGGCCATGGCCGTTTGACGCCCTGCCGTTTAGCCACATCACCGACATTGACGACATCGCCGGACGCATCGCCCGCGTGGACATCCTCAGTGAACAGCCGGTCTTGTCGTCGTATCTGGTCGATTCGCTCGATCAATTGTCGGCGGTTGGTTCGGACGCCGCCGCTATCTTGCCGCCGGGCACCGTCGCTATCTCCTTGCCGATGGATCGCCTGACCAGCGTCGCCTATGCCTTGCAACAGGGCGACAGCGTGGACATCATCGTTTCGCTATTGTTCGTTGATCTCGATGAAGAATTCCAGAGCGCCCTACCCAATCAGGTCAGCTTGATTTCCGCCGCGTTTGGCGGGGATAGCGAGCAGGCCAGTAGCCTGAATCTGACGCTGGGTGATAACATCAGTGGTCGCTTTGATACCCGCCGCGTGCCGATTCCGTTTCTGGAGCTAGGCGCGGGGAGCGTGCGCGTCTCGACCTCTCTGCTGGATTATCCCGTCGCTATCCTGCCATCAGAAGCCCCGCGCCCGCGCTTGCTGACGCATCGCACCATCCTCGACGCGCAGGTGGTCTGGGTGGGCGACTTCCCGACGGATGGCCGCCTGTTTGAAGAAGTAGCATCACCGACGCCAGTCGTGCCAGCAGACGCGCAACAGCAACAGCAACAACAACAGGCGGCTGAATTCCCGACACCGCAACCGCCGCGCCCCGACATCGTAACGCTCGCGGTGACGCCACAAGAAGCGGCCATCGTCACATGGCTACTTGAGGCGCGTGTGCCGATCACATTCGCGCTACGCGGGGCGGCGGATCGTTCGCGCCAGCCCAGCGATCCGGTGACCATCGACTACATCATCGCCGAATACGACATCACCGTGCCGCGCCGTAACGACTACGCGATTGAACCGGCAATCCGCAGTATCCGCGAATTGATCGCCGGCCAGCGCATCACATTGGGCAGTGGTGATTAATCGACGACAGGCGCATTAACCGGCGGGCAGGGCAACATCTTAGGTATGCAGAGATAGGGACTTATCATGAGTGGTGGACGCAAGCCAACACAGGATCAACAGGAGGATGTCATCACCATTTTATTGGTCGATGACATCCGTGAAGTACGCGAAAACATCGGCAAGCTACTGGCATTTGAGGCTGATCTGAAAGTCGTCGGCAACGCCGAAACAGGTCGTCAAGGCGTGCAGATGGCGAAAGAACTGCAACCGGATGTCATCATCATGGACATCAACATGCCCGACATGGACGGCTTGCAGGCCACCAACATCATCACCAAGCAAGTGCCCACCGCCGCCGTGATTATCATGTCGGTGCAGAATGACCCCGACTACATGCGGCAGGCGCTCCGCGCCGGTGCGCGGGATTTTCTGGGCAAGTCAGCCTCAATGGACGACCTGTACAACACCATCCGCGCCGTTTACCGCAATCACGAGCAGGTGCGCCGCCAATACGCCGCTATGGAACAGGGCGTTATGGAGAAAATCCGCAACGTCGGCGAGCCGGGCGAAACAGTCGGGGATCGTGCCGGACACGTCATCGCGGTTTACAGTCCGCAGGGCGGCACCGGCAAGACCACCATCGCCACCAGCCTCGCCTCCGCGCTGATGCGTGAGGACGTGCGCGTGTTGCTGATCGACGCGAGCTTGCAATTCTCGGACGTGGGCACGTTCCTCAATCTGAAGTCGCAATCGAGCGTGGTGGAAGTCGCGCAGGACGTTGACGACATTGATCTGGAATTGTTCGAGAACATCGTCACCACACACGATAGCGGGCTGAAAGTATTGCTCGGCCCGCCCCGCCCCGAAGCCGCCGATCCGGTGGTCGCCCGCCCCGACACGATGGGGCGCATCATCGAGCAGGTGCGTAACCTGTACGATTTCGTCATCGTCGATACCTCAACGCGGCTGGACGAGATGCAACTGGGCATATTCGATCAAGCATCGCGGATTCTGCTGGTCGGCACGCCGACGCTGGTCAGCGTCAAGAATATGCGGCTGGTGCTGGACATCTTCGACAAGCTGGATTATGAACAGGGCAAGACCGGCATCGTATTGAGCAAAGTGGTTGAAGACCGCCGCAAGAGAATCCCTACTGTGCCCGTCGAGCGCGTCGAGGGGTATCTGAAGGTGAAAGTTCTGGCGCAGATACCGGCGGTGGATGACCGCACGTATTTGAGCGCAGTCAATAAGGGCGTGCCGCTCATCGCGGCGGAGCGTAATCCGGATCGCCCGCCCGCCCGTCAATTCTACGAACTGGCAACCCGCCTGTATAATGAGTTGATGGAAATTGACGAAGAAGAAGCGGAGGCCATCGCCCAGCAGAAGGCCGAAAAGCAGACCAAGCAGAAAAAAGGCGGTCTGCTGACCGCGCTATTTGGCCGCTAGAAGTGATTGATTGAGGAGAATTTATCGTTATGTCTCTGCTAAAGCGCATCGAAAAAGGCGACAAAGACCCGTCAGGCGGCAAAGGTAAAGGCGGCGATAAAAGCCCGCCACCGTCCGGCGGTGGACGCACCAACCGCACCGTGGGCGATACCGGCGGCGCACCGGCTGGCAAGACGACTCAAGCCAGCTATGCCGACCTCAAGACACGGGTGCAAAATCGCCTGCTAGGTGAGATCAATCAGGACATCGAAACGCAGTCGAAAGACGAAATCCGCCGCCACATCGAAGAACTTTTTCATTCGATTCTGGCCGAAGAAGGCGTGATGATCTCCCGACAGGAAAAGAAGCGCCTGTTCGACTCTATCGTGTCGGACATCATCGGCTTCGGGCCGATTGACCCGCTCTTGCGCGATGAGGCGGTGTCGGAAATCATGGTCAACGGCCCCAAGATGATCTATGTAGAGCGCAAAGGCTTGCTATCCCGCGTCAACCTGACGTTTGATAATGATACGCACGTCCTCCGCATCATTGATCGCATCGTCGCGCCGCTTGGTCGTCGCGTGGACGAAAGCTCGCCGCTAGTGGATGCCCGCCTGCCAGACGGCTCGCGTGTGAATATCGTCATCCGCCCCATCGCGCTCAACGGGCCAACCATCACCATTCGTAAATTTGAGGTTGATCCGCTAACGGTCAATGACCTGATTAAGTTCGGCTCGATGACCGGCCAGATCGCCGACTTCCTGCGGGCTTGCGTCATCGCCCGCCTGAATATGGTCGTCTCCGGCGGTACCGGTTCCGGCAAGACCACCCTGCTCAACGTGCTATCCAGCTTCATCCCCAACGACGAGCGCATCATCACCGTCGAGAACGCGGCGGAGCTACAGCTTCAGCAGGATCATGTGGTCACGCTGGAAAGCCGCCCCTCCAACATCGAAGGCAAAGGCGCGATCAGCATTCAAGACCTCGTGATTAACTGTCTGCGTATGCGTCCGGAGCGCATCATCGTCGGTGAGTGTCGTGGCGGCGAAGCGCTGGACATGCTTCAGGCGATGAACACCGGCCACGATGGATCGCTGACCACCTTGCACGCCAACGCCCCCCGCGACGCGATTTCGCGTCTGGAAGTCATGTGCTTGATGGCCGGTATGGAACTACCCACCCGCGCCATCCGCGAGCAGATCGCCTCCGCCGTTGATGTCATCTGCCAGCAGTCGCGCCTACGCGACGGCTCACGCAAGATTCTCTACATCACCGAAGTGCAAGGCATGGAAGGCGAGATGATTACCATGTCGGACATCTTCGAGTTCCAGCAGACCAGCTATGAAGCGGGCAAGATCGTCGGTAGCATCAAACCGACGGGCATCCGGCCAAAATTCATCGAGCAGATCGAAGACGCCGGTATTCACCTGCCGCCGTCCACCTTCGGGCTGGGCAAGCGGCGTTAATGCCGCGCACACGCCGGTTATAAGGCGGTTTGTATCCTGTCAGATGCGTTGACGCCACAAACCGCCGCCGACTACAATCAAGCGTAGACGGACTTGTTCGAGTATAGCGGGATAGAGCCATGAGTACGGAGCAATTACTAATTCTAGGCGGGGCGGGTCTGTTGTCTATGGTGATCGTCGCCATCGGCATCTTCACCGCACGCTCTGATGAAGACTTTGTTGAGCGTCGCCTTGAAGAAGCGACGAACGACAGCTTCCAGACATACGGCGACGAAGACGATCAAGCGGTAGATAAGGGCGAAGGGCGGGCGATTGAAGCGCTAGACAGCTTCTTCGCAAATCGCAAATTCGGCCAGAAATGGCGTATTCAACTCGCACGCGCCAACCTCAAGCTGACTATTGGAGAGTTCGCCGCGTTGCATATCATCAGCACGCTGGGCGTTTTCGCCGTCGGGTACTTCGTGCTTTTCAGTGGCGATATTGTTTTCTCGATCATCGGCGGCTTCGTCGGCTTTCTGTTCCCGCGTATTTACGTTTCGCGCAAGATTAGCTCGCGCCTGCGTGAATTTGAAACGCAATTGCCGGACACGCTCAGCCTGTGGACGAACGCGCTACGCTCCGGCTATAGCGCCCTGCAATCAATGGAAGCCATCGCCCGCGACTCCAGCGAGCCGACCAAGACCGAATTTCATCGCGTGGTGCAGGAAGTACAGCTCGGCATCGACATGGGCGACGCGCTACAGCACATGCTTGATCGCGTGGAGAGCGAAGACCTCGATCTGGTCATCACCGCCGTGAACATCAACCGCGAAGTCGGCGGTAATCTGGCGGAGATTCTGGCGGTCATCGGCCACACCATCCGCGAGCGCATCAAGCTAAAAGGTGAAATCCGCGTGCTGACCGCGCAGGGGCGCATCACCGGCTATCTGATTAGCTTCTTGCCTATCGTGCTGGCGCTGTTCTTGCAGGTCGTTAGCCCCGGCTTCATCAACCCGCTATTTGATAATCGGGCGTGTGGCTGGCCGTTGCTCGGCGTCGGTCTGGCGATGATTGGCATTGGCGCGGCAGTAGTGCAAAAGATCGTTGACATTGACATATAGGACGATAACCCGATGCCGATTCCCGTAAATATACTCATCTTTTTAATCATCGTTGTGGTGGCGCTGGGGCTGATGGTCTATATCGGCCTGCGTCAGGACAGCGAAAAAGACCCGCTAGCCGACATCCTCGAGCAATACGGTGACCGCGAATTGCCGACTTCGCTAGAAGAAGTCGAAATGTCTATCGGCATGAAAGAGCGCGTGATCGAGCCGTTCCTCAGGGGCGTGGCGGGGGTCGTCATCCGGCTAACGCCGCAGAAGCAGTTAGAGACGGTGCGGCAGAAGATAGAATTAGCCGGTATGACAACCGACCCGTCGCAGTTCTTCATTCAGCGCATCGTGCTGACTGTGGTCTTCGCCGTTGGTGGCGGTCTCATCGCGGTGCAGATACTCGAAGAGACGTTCCAGACCTCCGTGATGTTCTTCGTCGGTGGCGCGGCGATGGGTTACTACATGCCGATGTCGCAGTTAAATACCAAGATTCAGAGGCGGCAAGAGAGCATCCTGCGGGCTTTGCCGGACGCGCTCGACTTGCTGGTGATCTGCGTGGAGGCCGGTCTGGGCTTCGATATGGCGATGGGCAAAGTGTACGAGAAGTGGGACAACGAGTTAGCGCTAGCTTTCGGGCGTGTCCTGCGTGAGATTCAGCTCGGCAAGTTACGGCGCGATGCCCTGCGCGACATGGCGGAGCGCATGGACGTTCCCGACGTGACGACGTTCGTCGCCGCCATCGTGCAAGCCGACCAACTCGGCGTCGGTATGTCGCAGGTGTTACGTATTCAGTCGGAGCAGATGCGCGTCAAGCGTCGCCAACGCGCACAGGAAAAAGCGCAACAGGCGCCGGTCAAAATGTTGATCCCGATGGTGTTCTTGATCTTCCCGTCGATCTTCATCGTTTTGCTAGGCCCGGCGATCCTCGCCGTGATGGAGTCCGGCGCGTTCGAGCGTTTCTAAACGCCCGTGCGATACCGAAAATCTTGGGCGCAATGAATTGCGCCCCTACAGTCTGAACGAAAATCTGTAGTAGCGGCGTAGCGTGCTACGCCTGCAAGCGTGAATTATCCCCAGATAAAAGTTGCTGTATAATGAGGTCACACGGCGTTGACATGCGCCGATGCCATCGTCCTACAAGACCACCCGTTGACGGAGGCTGGTTGGATGCTATCGAACGACAATGACCGGCAAGCCCTGAGAGAACCTTTCGCGGGGCTTGTTGCGTCTCGATCACGGTGGGCGCGTCTGCTGGACGGAGCGCTCGATCTGGTTTTCCCGCCGCGCTGTGAATCCTGCGGGCGTGTCGATCATGTGTGGTGCGGGCGTTGCCTGCACACACTGGAAATCGAGCCGGTGCAGACATGCAAGCGACACGCGGAGCAGATGGCAGTCTACAGCGCCGGAAAGCATGACGGGATCGTGGCGCAAGCCATCCACGCTTTTAAGTATCAGAACGCCACGACGCTCTATCAACCACTGGCGGCGCGTCTGGCGCGGGTGATGGCGGATTCCGGTTTGCAAGCCGATTGCATCATGCCCGTGCCTTTGCATCCTAGACGCGAAGCCGAACGCGGTTATAATCAAGCGTCATTGATGGCGTGGGAACTGGCGCAGAAGACCGGCATACCGGCACGCTTCGACCTGCTACAACGTGAGCGCCACACGGGGGCACAGGTCGGGCTAGACCGCGCCGGACGCCTGCAAAATGTGGCGGGCGCGTTCGCCGCGCATCCCGATTCCGCCGGTCTGCGCGTGGTCGTCGTGGATGATGTCAGCACGTCCGGCGCGACGTTGTGGCACTGTGCCGCCGCCCTGCAATCCGCAGGCGCGACACACATTGACGGACTCACAGTGACCGTCGCGGATTCCGCCGCCGTCACTGATGACTCTTTGAGGAACTCTCATTAAGAAGGAGCAAGAATAATGCAACTACACATTCGTAGCCAAAATATAAATTTACCACCACATCTTGAGGAGTTCGCCCAAAACAAACTCGGCAAGCTAGACCGTTATCTGCCGAATATCACCGATCTCTCGCTGGAACTGTCGCGCAAGAACGCCAAGCGCGGCGCTGATCTGACCATCGCGCAGATCACCCTGCGTCACTCTCGTGGCGCGATCCTCCGCGCCGAAGAGCGCATCAGCGGCGACGATCAAGAGGCGGTCAAGAAAGCGGTCAATGCCGCCTGTGATAAGATGTTCCGGCAAATTCAGCGCTTCAAGGGCAAGGTCAAAGATCGCAGACGGCGTTCCGGCAAACCGGCGGAGCGCTTCATCGCTACGCAGGAAGAACTGGACATCGCTGAAGAAGTGCCGCACTACGAAGAAATCGCCGAAGAATATAACGCGGCATATGATGAAACGGCGGACGAAATCGTGCGGCGCAAGGCGCTAGACCTCAGCCCGATGAGCGAGCAAGAAGCCATCGAGCAAATGGAATTGTTGGGGCACAAGTTCTTCATGTTCCTCAACGATCAGACCGGCAATGTGAACGTGGTATACATCCGCGATGGTGGCGGCTACGGCGTGCTATTACCCGCGAACGGCTAGACACACGATACAACGGGGACGCCCTCAAGCGTCCCCGCCCCCGCCTACGCATTGCTCAGCGCTTCCAGAAGCCGCGCAGAATCTGATACTTGCGGAATTCATACCACGACAGCCACAAACTGAGACGCAAACCGTGCAGTCCGTCGCGGTAGCCTTTGAGCGTGAAGAAACGCCAGCGGAAATGCCGCAACGGTTGCAGGATGTAATTCTGCGGGCGCGGGCGGATGCCCTGCTCGTGCATGATCTTCGCCTCGTAAGCGGTGTATTTGCGCTGTTTGGCGGCGAATTGTACGCCGTCCGTGTAGTTATAATGGATGATCGGATTTTCCAGCGTGCCCAGCCGCGAGTCGCCGCCGTCCAGCAAGACGATCTCGTGAACTTTACGGCGCGGGTCATAGTGCGCCGCGCCCAGACGTAGCAAGCGCGTTTGATAATCCGGATACCAGCCCGCGCCCCGCGTCAGCTTGCCGAAGATGTAATTATGGCGCGGAATACGCCAGCCATCATAGCCGGATTGCGCCGACGCCTCGCGGATTTCCGCCGCCAGTTCCGGCGATATGCGCTCGTCAGCATCGACGAATAACAGCCAGTCGGCGCGGTCTTCCATCGCTTTCAACGCGGCGTTGCGCTGTTGCGCGTAATTCTCAAACGGATTTTGCAGGACTACCGCGCCGCAATCGCGTGCGATCTGCACGGTGTCGTCGGTGCTGTAGCTATCGAACACCACCACCTCATCCGCGAAGCGGACGCTAGCGATGCAGTCGGCGATGTGGGCGGATTCGTTGTAGGTGAGGATCACGGCGACGATGCTAGGCATGGCGGGCTAACTCCATGATGTGCTGATAGGCGGCGACGATGGCCGGACGCTCATCCGGTGGGAGCGCGTCCGCTTGCCGAATTTTGCGGCGCATACCGGCGGCGATCATCCAGCGTGCGGCGCGGAACTTCCACGCCGGATAATGTTTGCGGAATAACTTCAGGCGGCTTTCCCACAGGTTGATGAGGCTACGCGGGCGCACCTGCCCCGAACTCTGGCCGGCAAGATGCACCACCCGCGCCTGTGGCACGCACCGCACATCCCAGCCCGCCCGCCGGATGCGCCACGCCCAATCGACTTCTTCGCAATACATGAAGAAGTCTTCGTCAAACATGCCGGTTTGCCGGATGACTTCGGTCTTGAGCATCATGGTCGCGCCCAGCGTGAAATCCACGCCGAACGGCTCGCCCACCGTGTACAGATGGCGCGGATAGCGTCCGTTGAATGTCGTCTCCGTCAGGCGGGCGGGCGCGGGGAATAGCTCCATCCATAGCTGGCGCAAGCCCGGAAACATGAACGCGCCATGCTGAAAAGCGCCATCACCATATTCGAGTTGAGCGCCAACCAGCCCGCAGGACTCATCAGCCATCAGCGCATCATACAGCGCACGGGTGGCACCGGCGCGGGTGATAGTGTCCGGGTTCAGCAGATACACGGCGCGGGGCGGCTCGTACAGCGCCATCACGCGCTGGATCGCATGATTATTGGAGCGTCCGAATCCGATGTTGTCCGGGCTGGCATACACGTCTACCTGCGGGAAGGCCGAAGCTACCGCCTCCGCCGTGCCATCCGATGACGCGCTATCGACCACATACACGCGACCATCTAAACCGCTATTCGCCATGTCTTCGATGACGGTGCGGATCGCGTCCAGCGCCATCTCGCGCACGTTCCATGTAACGATAACTACCGCAAGATCAAACATCGGCTAGTTGCCCACTTGCGCCAGATCATAGCCGGATTCTTCGATGAACGCCCGCAACGCCGCGAAATCGTCCGCGCTCACTTCGGCCAGCACATGATGCCCCAGTAGCAGATGCAAATAGCGCCCGTCTACCGCATCGGCGGCCAATTCGATCAAGTGATCGTCCAGACTCAGGCGCACGCCGACATCGACTTCTAGCGGATAGGTCAGCACGCCATACGGTAGAGTCGGCGTGGTGCGCGATACGCGCATATCGTCGAATTCGGGCAGGTCTTCCAGCTCGCGCAGTTGAGCGCGTGAGAACATCGCGCCCGCACAATCGCCATCAGCAATCGCCCGCAACATATCAAGCGGCGACTCCATCTCGACCACCTCCGCCGGACTGACGCCTTCCGCGCTGAATATCAGCGACGGCAAGAACCAGCTAAAGAAATCCGTCGCCGACAGGCGGCAGAACGCCCGCGTTTCCAGCACGGCGGGATTGGTCGCGCCCAGATCAGACGCGATCATCAGCACGCCCTCCGTACCGGAGCGCAGAGAGGCGGCACGGACGGTCACATGCGGCGGCGCGGCAATCACGGAAGGCGCGGATTCGTCGGCTGAGTCCGCCGCTTCTTCTTCTTCTTCTTCGTCGTCGTCCGCTTCGTCATCCAACGCGGTGAGCGCGTCGCGGTCAAAGGCGACATCCGCGAATGGTGACGGCCTATCGTCGGCTAATTGGACGCGCAACGCCGGATCGCCACAGGCCAGCGCCTCCGCCGCTATGTAGGCGATGCCGTCCAGCCATGCCATCGTGACCAGACCGCTATCCGACGCGCACAGCGCGGTCAGCGCTTCCGCGTAGCTCTCGACCAGCGCGATCTCGATGAATAAGCCGGTGCGCTCGTTGATGGCGCGGGTGAGCGCGGCACTCACCCGCCGGTAGACGAACGGCGCAAGGTCGGCGACGGTTTGCAGGTCATCGCGCTCATAGTCGGGGATGTCCACGCCGAAATGGGCGATAAGCGCCAATTCCAGATCGCGCAGGTCATCGCGCAAACCGAGATCATCGCGCAAAGACGCCGACGACGGCACATCGTCCGCGCCAAGATCGGCCAGCATGACCGGCACTTGCTCGTCGATCAAGCCCACCGCCCGCAAAGCCATCACATACGGATTGTCAGCCGTGCCCGCCGTCGCGCTCAATCGCGCTGATGCGTCCAGCGTGGCAGTCGGCGCGGCGTCGGATTCAACCGGTGCCGCCTCATCAGAATCGCCGCCACCGCACGCCAGCAGAAGCGGCACACAGCACAGCGCCACAGTTAAAGCCCGCCACATCGCGCCCATTTATTCGCCTCCGTCCGTCGTTTCGCCCACCGGCAAAATTCGCACTTCACGCCGCCCGACATTGTTATTCCGCAGGGTGATAGCGACATCTTCATGAATCAGCCCCGCCCAGCACACCTGCGGATTAGCGAATGGATTGAACTCCGTCATGCGGATTCCGCCCCACACCACAATGCGCTCGCCGGGCGGCAGATACAGGTAAGTATTGCCGGTCACGGGGTCTTCGATAGTCTGCAATGTTTCCTCATCGCCCAGTCCCCAGCGCCAGCGATAGGATTCTTCCGCCGTCTCGCAGTCAATACCGACGCGCCACACGCCGGACTGTTCCAGCGCCCCCAGCGATGAGGCGCGTTGTGAAAACTGGTACACCGTGCCCGGCGGCGGGCCACTGGTGCGAATCGGCGTCGGGCCGTAGTTATCGACGGTCAGCTTGAAGACCAGCATATCGCCTAGCGGCATCGTGACCGGCAACGCGCTGGTATCGGCCGGATCGTCGGGAATGGCGATGCGCTCGCCCCAGCCGTTGCTATCGCTGAAGTAGCGCTCATCGTAAGGCCGCGCCACAAAGACCACCGTCGCGCCGACGTTCTGGCCGCGTATCTCAGCGCGGGGCTTGCCGCCGTTGCGTATCTCTAGCGACGCGGTGCGCCGTGTGATCTGGCCGACAGCATCGCGCACTTCAGCGACGACGGTATACACGCCATCCGGCGGCGGATCAGCGCCGATGTCCACGCCGCCCTCATAATCATACAAATGGCGGCCTGCTTCTCCGGTACGGCGGCCTTCTTCACGGCGCACAACCGGCAGTTGTTCGCCGTCCGCATTGAGCAAGAACACGTTCAATTGCTCATGATCGACATTGACGAACACGTTAATCTGCGTGCGGTCAGCGATGCCGTCTTGATTGGGCATGAACACATCCGGCTGAACGGAGAACTCGACCAGCAAGGGCAATTCCGCCGCGCCATCCTGCACGGTCAGCGTGCCGGTCTGCTCGGCGGGGTCGCCGTCGCCCTGCGGCTCGGCTGTCAAGCGCCATGTGTAGACGCCATCCGGTATCAGGCGGCGCACGACTTCGCCGGTGATGTCCTCATCGGGCAACGTGAAGCCGTCCACCACGCCGCTAAATAGCACGTTGTAGCGTCCGGCGTCGCGGGGTTGACGATCACGGAATATGAATTCTTCGCCGTCTTCGGCGGTGAAGGTCAGCGACACCCACGCGGGGCGCGAAATCTCATAAGTGAAGCGGGTCACGTCGTCTTCGCCGTCCGCGTTGGGCGATATAGTCGCCGGCTCGAACGCCGCCGAGACGATCAGATCACGCGGCGGGTCAAGCAATAGCACGCCACCACTCACCACAAGGGCGAGCGCGAGCGCGGCAGAGACAACGATCAAGCCGATTGGGTAACGCATAGGCAAAAACCTCTATGGTTGGTTTGTCAAAATGATTCGCGGCTCAGGCCGCCGTCACGCCATTTTAGACCAGCCCCCCCTGTTTTGAAAGCCCGTTAGAAGCGGTTGGCGCGGCGGCGATTTTTTCTAACTTACGCATTGTGGGCAGTTGATGTATAGTTAAAAGTTAATCCCAACATTTATCGGAATTGTATCTTGAGGATGATGCAACGTTGACAAACCCCAACGGCGCCGACGACTTTGAAACGATCCAGAACGCACCAGTCGCGGAGGATGACACGATAGAACTGCCGGTCATTGTGGTGGACGATACGGTGGTCTTTCCGTCGTTGGTTTCGCCCATTAACGGCTACAACCCAATCAGCATTTCGGCAATGAAGGCCGCTAAATCTGCCGGTAGCACGGTGATCGTGTCGCTGGCACGCAACGGAGATGAAGACATCACAGCGCAGAACGTTCACCACTTCGCCACCGAGACCGCGCTCGGGCGGTTGATCGCCCTGCCTAGTGGCGAATATGCCACGCTTGGACAGGGGCGGCGGCGCGTGGAGATCATCGAATTCAAGCAGACCAGCCCGTATCTGATCGCCCGCGCCCGCATCTGTAAAGAGACATTCCATTCGCCGGATAGCATCCTCGCGCTGGAAGATTTACTGCTCAACTTGCTGGAAGAAGCCGCCCAACTCGATCAAGGTCTGCCGGATGACATGCTCGACTATGCCATCTTACAGGGCGATCAGGGCTGGATGGCCGATTTCGTCGCCAATTCGCTGGCGATGCCGCTAGACGTGCGGCAACAGGTGTTGGAGGCGCTGGCCGTCGATGACCGGCTCGAAATCGTCATTGATGAGATAGACGAACGGCTGGATCGTGTCGCGGTGCACAACGAAATCACCGGACGCACAAACGCGGAGATGGCACGCACCCAGCGCGAGATTTATCTGCGCGAGCAGATGCGCGTGATTCAGGGTGAGCTAGGCGACGATGACATCTACGCGCAGGAAATCGACGAATTGCGCGAGCAAATCGCAACCGCCAACATGCCGCCCGCCGTCAACGTCAAAGCGATGAAAGAACTGGCGCGGCTACAGCAAACGCCGCCAATGGCGCCGGAAGTCGGCGTGATACGCGGTTATCTGGATTGGCTAGTGGCGATCCCGTGGCACGAGCGCAGTGAAGACAATCTCGATGTATCGTGGGCGCAGAAGATACTCGATGATGAGCATTACGGCCTGCGCCGCGTCAAAGACCGCATCTTGGAGCATATCGCCGTTCGCAAGCTGGCGCACGACAAGATGAAAACGCCCATCCTGTGCTTCGTCGGGCCGCCCGGCGTCGGCAAAACGTCGATGGGGCGCAGTATCGCCCGCGCATTAGGGCGCGAATTCGTGCGCGTCAGTCTGGGCGGCGTGCGCGACGAAGCCGAGATTCGCGGCCACCGCCGCACCTACATCGGCGCGATGCCCGGTCGCATCATCCAGACCATGAAGAACGCCGGTACGGTCAATCCGGTGTTCATGCTGGATGAAATCGACAAGCTAGGGGCGGATTTTCGCGGCGATCCCGCCGCCGCCCTGCTGGAAGCGCTCGATCCGGAGCAGAACAGCGAATACAGCGATCACTACATCGACGCGCCGTATGATCTATCGCGGGTGATGTTCGTCACCACCGCGAACGATCTGTACCCGATTGGTGCCGCCCTGCTGGATCGCATGGAGGTGATCGAGTTCCCCAGTTACACCGAAGACGACAAACTAGAGATAGCGCGGGCGTATCTCATCCCGCAACAACTCGAATCACACGGCATCGGCGACGCGAACATCCGCTTTGAGACCGACGCGCTGGTGACGATCATCCGTGAATACACTTATGAGGCTGGCGTGCGTAACCTGAACCGCGAAATCGGCGCGATGTGTCGCAAGATCGCCCGCTTGATCGCGGAGCAGAAGCGCCATCCGAAGCGCATCAAGCCGACGCTGGTCAATCGCTATCTGGGTGCGCCGCAATTCCTCGAACTTCGCGCCAACGATCAGGACGCGGTAGGCATCGCCACCGGCCTCGCGTGGACGCCCAACGGCGGCGACATTCTGACCATCGAAGTATCGGTTTTGCCCGGCAAAGGCAACCTGCTATTGACCGGTCAGCTTGGCGACGTGATGCAGGAGTCGGCACAGGCCGCGCTCAGCTATATGCGGGCGCGTGCCGCCGATCTGGACGTGTCCAGCGACGACTTCGACAATTACGACGTCCACATCCACCTGCCGGAAGGCGCGATCCCCAAAGATGGCCCCTCCGCCGGTGTGACGCTCGCCACCGCCATCATCTCCGCATTTACCGAGCGCCCCGTCCGCGCTAACTGGGCGATGACCGGCGAGATTACCCTGCGCGGGCGCGTGTTGCCCGTCGGCGGCGTCAAAGAGAAATTGCTGGCGGCGCATCGCAACCGCATCTATAACGTGCTGTTGCCGGAAAACAACCGCAAAGATTTAGAGGACGTGCCGCAGAAGGCGCTCAAAGACCTCAACGTGTGCTTTGTGGAAAACATGCAGACCATCATCGACACGGTACTGCTCGACCCGCCGGAGGGCGGACGCCTGCGCGACGCCGACCAGCAGGATGTCGAAGATGAGGACGACTCATGATCCGCGTCACGCCCGAACTATCCGCCGACGATCTCTCGGCGTTGCTGGATGACAGACGCAACGAACGGCTGGACTGGTTCCGCGATACCACCGGAGGATCGCATATCGGCGATACGCTGGCGGCGATGGCGAACGCGCAAGGCGGGCATCTGCTGATCGGCGTGGTCGGCGCGGAGACGCCGCAAGCGCTCGGCGTGGATGATCCGCAGGCCACCATTGAGGCGCTGTTGAATGCGGCGCTGGCGCTGACGCCGCCGCTTATCACGCCGCTACCGACACCGGCAGACATCGCGGGCAAGACGATCATCGCGGTGGAAGTGCCCGCCGGTATGCCGTACATCTACCTGAGCGACGGGCGCTATCTGACGCGGACGGGCGCGGAGAACATCGTCCTCAAGCCGACTGAATTACACCGGCTAATCTTGCAACGCGGCGAAATCAGCTTTGAGACGGAAATCGCCCCCCGCGCCACACTGGACGATCTGGACTGGGATAAGGTCAACGACTACGCCCGCCTGCTCCGCATCGCGGAGAACGATGCGGAGAATCTGCTGTATAAACGTGGATGCCTCGCCAAACAGGGCGACGAGTTCCGCCCGACCAATGCCGGTATTTTGCTATTCGGCAAAGACCCCGCCCCGCACATACGCGGCACGGAGATAACCGCCGTGCGTTTCGCGGGGGAGAAGATGGGCGACACGTTCAGCCGGCAGGACATCAACGGCACGCTACCGGATCAGATTCGCCGCGCCGAGACATTTCTGCTCGACCACATGCGGAAAGGCGTCGCGCTCAAAGGCACGATGGCACGTTCCGAACAGCCGGAGTATCCGATGGAGGCCGCCCGCGAAGTGGTGGTCAACGCGGTAGCCCACCGCGATTACAGCATTCAAGGCGATGGCATCCGGTTATTCCTGTTCAAAGACCGCATGGAAGTCAACAGCCCGGGACGGTTGCCCGGCCCGGTCACGCTAGCCAACATCAAAGACGAGCGCTTCAGCCGCAATCCGGCCATCGTGCAGGTACTATCCGACATGGGGTTCATCGAGCGTCTGGGCTATGGCGTTGACCGCATGATTGACCTGATGGCCGAGAACGATCTGCGCGAACCGGAATTCAGCGAGACGGACAGCGGCTTTCGCGTCAAGCTATACAACGCTTCGTTTGATGCGCTGGCGGATGATGCGGCGGATGACCAGCCGGAAGAAGAGCCGATCACATTGGACGAATACGCCCACGTCCTGCTGAATCCACGACAGGAAGCGGCGCTGATCTATCTGAAGCGGCGCGGCAACACGCGCATCACCAACAGCCAATTACAGGGCATGTTCCCCGATGTCCACGCCGAGACGATCCGCCGCGATCTGGCCGATCTGGTGACGAAGGACATCCTGCATAAGCTGGGGCAGAAGCGCGGCTCATTTTACGTGCTGAAAGCGTCCGCGCCCGCAGATGACGACACGGACTCAGCCGCCGAATCATGAGCGCCCATCCCGCACCGGGATGAGCGCCCATCGTTTAATGCGTTTGTCGTGCGTTGTGGCGCGTTAGTCCGTCGGCGTGCCCGCCACCGCTTGCGCGGGCTGGGGATCGGCGTCGTCGGTGAATTGTTCAGCCTCTGTGCTATGCGCCATCGCCGTCGTACTGGATTGTCCGGCGGTGACCACCTGTTGCACCAGATCAAAATAGCCGGTGCCGACGAATGACTGATGCTTCACGGCGCGGTAGCCGTCGGTGCGTGCCAGATCAAACTCGCGGTCTTGCAGTTTGGAATAAGCGGTCATGCCGCTATCACGATAACCGGAAGCCAGCTCGAACATCGCGGTATTCAACGAATGGAATCCGGCCAATGTGATGAACTGGAACTTATAGCCCATCGCGCCCAGTTCGCGCTGGAATTTGGCGATCGTGGCCGCGTCCAGATTGCGGCTCCAGTTGAACGACGGTGAGCAGTTGTACATCAGCATCTGGTCAGGATATTCGGCGTGAATGGCTTCCGCGAACGTCCGCGCTTCGTCGAGATCGGGGCGCGATGTCTCCATCCAGATCATATCGGCATACGGCGCATAAGCCAGCCCGCGTGCGATACACGCTTCCATGCCATGATGCACCCCGTAGAAGCCCTCTGAAGTGCGCTCGCCGGTCAGGAACTTTTGATCGCGGTTGTCGATGTCGCTGGTCAACAGCGTGGCGCTGTCGGCGTCGGTGCGGGCGATGATGAGCGTCGGCACGTCCATCACATCCGCCGCCAGCCGCGCCGAGATCAGCTTATTGATGAATTCGCTGGTAGGCACCAGCACCTTGCCCCCCAGATGGCCGCATTTCTTGGCGCTGGATAGCTGATCCTCAAAATGCACGCCACCGACACCGGCTTTAATCATGCCTTTCATCAGCTCGAAGGCGTTGAGGTTGCCGCCGAATCCGGCTTCGGCGTCGGCCACCATCGGCGCGAAGTAGTAGCGGCCTTCGCCGTCCGGCGTGTCGATGTGTTGCACCTGATCGGCACGCATCAGCGCGTTGTTGATGCGTTCAATTAACTTGGCGACGCTATCCGCCGGATACAAGCTCTGGTCGGGGTACATCATACCGGCGGTGTTGGCATCGGCGGCCACCTGCCAGCCACTCACATAAATCGCCTTGAGTCCGGCCTCCACCATCTGCACCGCCTGATTGCCGCTGATCGCGCCCAGCGCATTGACGTAATCTTCGGTCTGGAGCAGTTGCCATAGGCGCTCCGCCGCCATGCGTGCCAGCGTGTACTCAATCTTGATCGTTCCGCGCAGGCGCAAAACATCCTTCGGCGCATAGGGGCGCGTGACGCCTGACCAGCGCGGGTTATTCTGCCAATCGTGTTTCATAGCCAGTTCGGTTGTGTGGGTCATGATCTTTTTCATCCTTTTCGTGTGTATAAGAGACAATCTAAACGGATTGATATTTACAGATAATCGTAGGCCGGTAGAGTCAGGAACGGGACGAAATCACGTTCGCGGATCATCTGGTCGAACAACTGCGCCGCCCTGTCAAAATGGCCGCCCGCGAAGCGCTCCGCGCCGATTTCCTGCTTGATGGCGTCCATCTCCTCCTCGAGAAATTGGCCGAACAAGTCCGGCGTCACGGTGCGCCCGTCATCCAGTTCGGCGCGATGATGTAGCCATTGCCACACCTGCGCCCGACTGATCTCGGCGGTGGCGGCGTCTTCCATCAGGTTGTAAAGCGGCACGCACCCGTTACCGCCCAGCCACGCCTCAAGGTACTGGATGCCAACTTTGAGGTTCCAGCGCAGGCCGCCTTCGGTGATCGTCCCTTCGCTGGGGTTCAGCAGGTCGGCGGGCGTGACCTGCACATCATCACGCTGGCGGTCAATCTGATTGGCCTGCGGCATGTACTGGTCGAATATATCGAGCGCGGTCTGCACCAGCCCGGGATGGGCAACCCACGTTCCGTCATGCCCCTCTTGCGCTTCACGGAGTTTGTCCTGCCGCACCTTCTCTAGCGCTTGCGCGTTGGCTGAGGGATCGCCTTTGATCGGGATTTGCGCCGCCATGCCGCCCATCGCATGAGCGCCGCGCTTGTGGCAGGTCTTGATGACCTGTAGCGTGTAATTCCGCATGAAAGGCACCGCCATCGTCACCTGTGCGCGGTCTGGCAGGATCATTGCCGGATTGCCCCGGAATTTCTTGATATAGCTGAAGATATAATCCCAGCGTCCGCAATTCAGACCGGCGGAATGGTCGCGCAGTTCGTACAGGATTTCTTCCGTCTCGAACGCGGCGAGGATCGTCTCGATTAAAACAGTCGCTTTGATCGTGCCGCGTGGGATTTCCAGCGTATCCTGCGCCAGATTAAAAACATCGTTCCACAACCGCGCCTCCAGATGGCTTTCCAGCTTGGGCAGGTAGAAATACGGCCCGCTATCGCGCTCCATCAATTCCGCCGCGTTGTGGAAGAAATACAGGCCGAAGTCGAACAACCCCGCCGGAATCGGCTCTCCGTCCACGATGAAATGCTTCTCGTCCAGATGCCACCCACGCGGGCGCACCATCAGCGTTGCGGTCTGCTCGTTGAGGCTGTATTGTTTGCCGCGTCCCTCATCGTAGAAGTCGATCTCGCGGCGCACCGCATCGCGCAGATTGATCTGCCCGTTCATCATGTTATCCCACGTCGGCGCGTTGGCATCCTCAAAATCAGCCATGAACACCTTCGCGCCACAGTTCAGCGCGTTAATCACCATCTTGCGATCTGTCGGCCCGGTGATCTCCACGCGGCGGTCTTGCAAATCGGCGCGGACGGGCGCGACGCGCCAGCCGTCATCTTCGCGGATGTGGCGGGTTTCCGGCAAGAAGTCCGGTTGTTCGCCCGCGTTGATCCGCGCCTGTCGTTCCTCACGGGCACGCAGTAGCTCGTTGCGGCGCGTGGTGAAGTGCCGCGCCAGCATGGTCAAGAATTCCTGCGCTTGCGGCGTCAGTATCGCCTCATATTCGGGAGTCAGCGCCCCGCGAATGTCAATCGTGCTGGATGTCGTCGTCATTCGTTTGTCCTTTCGTCATGTGTCTTGCGGCGGATAACGCGCATCGCGCCGCAGATACGATGTTAAACAGAGTGTACGAAGCCTCCCCCTGAGCGCGATGGCTCGGGGCTGGTCATTGCTATTGTGGTGTACAGTTTATGAAGATGAGGCTATACGATAATCGCGGCGCAGGCCGCTACGCTGTATAGCCTTTTAAGGGGGGAAAGTATCAAAATAGACATAATATTATTTCCTTCAAGCATGTGTGCTTTTTCACGATGCCTTCAGCTTACCTGACGCGGCCGGTTTTTCCCACCGCATTGTGAAGGAAATAACGAGTCTGTTTTCCTACAGTGTGTACTATAATCTAACGGCGATTCGGTTTTAAGCGCGATAGTCGCCGGACGGCCTGCCGTCGTCGTCAGGCGGCGTGCCATCGCCACGATCAATCACGATGAAGTCGTCGTCATCGTCGCGCCTGCTGTCATCTTCAACCGGCTTCACGTCTTCGGCGTCGATGGTGATAACGTCGGGGTCATCGTCCGCCGGTTGCGCCTGCCCCGTGCCCGGATAGTTAATTCCGCCGTACTGCGTGCGGATGTTTTGCAGGTTGATGCGAATGTGCGGCTGTGTGAACTGCATTTGATGTTCGCCGGTGGCGGTCTTGCGGGCGATGAACAGCGCCGCCATCGACACCGCCGCGCCCAGCAACACAAACGGCGGGATGTACAGCAGATTGTTGTTGCTGACCGCTAGCATGATGCCATAGATCGACAACGCGCCGCCCGCCGTCTGGCCGATGCTGAAAATGATGGCCGGTGTGCCCTTAAACACGACCAGCATAAAGCGCGAATTGAACTTCGCCTCTCGTGTCATCAAGCCCCGCGCCCCATTCAATACAACCGGAATGTACACCAGTAAACACAGCGCGGAGCAAACATAGACAAAGAACGTACCCATAAATCAGTGGCTTTCTATCCTCAAAATCGTAATCAGATCAAGAAATTTCGCGCCCGACCAGCCAATCATGAATCATGCGGGCGACCTGCTCGCCGTTTGGCTCGGTTGGGATGTCGTGTGCGGTGTCGGCAAGCGGCATAAATTCCGCGCCGTAATACTCGGCGGATTTGCGCTGTCCCTCAAATGTCACGATGGCGTCATTTTCTCCGGTCAACCACAGAAGCGGCGTCTGCACGTTTTCCGGTGGCGACCAGAACGGCGGGTTGTGCTGGAAGCTGACCAGCAGTGAGCCGTCGCTCAGCTTGGCGTGCAGATCAACCGGCTTGACCAGCGCATTCGGCGACGATACCTTCTGCGCGAGATAGTACGGATCGCGCACCCACGATTTTGAATTCCATGTGATCGTGCTGAGGAACATCCCCATCGGGTCCTGACGTGCCAGCAAGGGCAAGCCGTCAGCTATCGCGCTGTGCGACACCATCGACGACAACAGGATACCCGCCGGTAGATCATCGCCGACGTACTTCAGATACCATTGAAGCAACGCGCCGCCCATGCTGTGACCGATGATGACCGGCTTCACCGGATGGCGCTCGACTTCCGCTTTGAGGAAGGCCAGATAATAGTCCAGCGTGCAACGCCATAACGGGCGCTGTTTGAATGATCCGGCGTGGCCGGGCAAGCTGATAGCGTGCGATTGCCAGCCCCACGAAGCGAAAAGCGGCCCCCAGCGTTCCCACGCCCACGCGCCCTGCCACATCCCATGCTGAAAGATGATCGGCGTGTCGAATTTGCGCTCTTTCGGCTCGAACGTCACGCGCTCGATGCCGTCCTCAATGGTGTGATAGACCGTGTAATCTTCAGCATCGCGCCGCCGGTCAAATTGCTTGCCCTTCGCCGCCTGATTCTGCTCTTCGGATAAGGTGCGCTCCGCACGGGCGCGTATCAAGATCGCCAGAAAGACGACGGTTTGCACGCGCAGGTTCAAAGCGTAAAGATGCAATAATGTCTTGAAAAGTCCCTTTAACATGGTTTTTTACTCCTCCATTATGCCGGACGCGCCAGCGACAGAAAGCCGCCCCAATCAGGCGAAATCCGCACCGCCAACTATAGCGCAAAATGCGCGGAATAGCAGTACGCTGTTTGTCGCGCCGCGCTTGCGTTACAATGGGCGGCGTACCCGTAAGCAAACAGCAAGGATGCGCTATCATGCCACAAATCGCCAAGCGTGTGATGCCTTTTGGCACGACTATCTTCACCGAGATCAATCAGCTAGCCGCGCAGTATAACGCCGTCAATCTTGGACAGGGCAAGCCGGATTTCGACGGCCCGCCGGAAGCGGTGCAAGCGTTCATCGACGCGCTACAGCAAGGCGGACATAACCAGTACGCGCCCGGCCCCGGCGCACCCGCCGCCCGTCAGGGCGTGGCGAACCATGCCGAAAAACACTACGGGCTGACGGTTGACCCCGATCAAGGCGTGGTGATGACGCCGGGCGCGACGGAAGCGGTGTTCGCGTCGATCATGGGGCTAGTCGATGCCGGTGATGAGGTCATCATCATTCAGCCGTTCTTCGATAGCTACGTGCCCGGCGTGCTGATGGCGGGCGCGACGCCGGTCTTTGTGTCGTTGCACGCGCCGGACTGGACATTCGATGAGGCCGAACTCCGCGCCGCGTTCAACGAACGCACCCGCGCCATCATCATCAACACGCCGCACAACCCCACCGGGCGCGTCTTCACCCGCGAAGAACTGGCGCTGATCGCGGAATTGTGTCAGCAGTATGATGTGACCGTCATCAGCGATGAGGTCTACGAGCATCTGGTGTTCGGTGACAATGTGCATATCCCCATCGCGACGTTGCCCGGCATGTTCGAGCGCACCGTCACCATCGGGAGCGCGGGCAAGACATTCGGCATGACCGGCTGGAAAATCGGCTGGGCGTATGGGGACACGGCGCTGATTAAAGGCGTGTGGTCGGCGCATCAGTACATCGCTTTCGCCACCAACCACCCCGCACAGCTCGCGGTAGCCCACGCTTTCAAGCTAGGCGATGATTACTACGCGAACTATCGCGCCGTGTACGAAGGCAAACGCCAGCGCATCATGGCGGCGCTGGACGGCGCCGGGATCAGCTACACCGCGCCGCAGGGCACGTATTTTGTGATGGGCGATTTCAGCGCGGTGTTCGACGGCGACGACATCGCCTTCAGCCGCTATGCGGTGGCGGAGATCGGCGTGGCGGTCATCCCGCCGACGACGTTCTACCATGCGGCGCATCGCCATCTAGGGCAAAATCATGTCCGCTTCTCGTTCGCCAAGCACGACGAGCAAATCGACGAGGCGGCGCGGCGGCTGGCACGGCTGAAGCAATGAGCGACGGCGCGTTATCGTCCGTAGCGTTGACGGGCTTCCGCCGCCAGTTGATCGACCATTTCATTGTACTCGTCACCGGCGTGGCCTTTCACCCAATGCCATGTGATGTCGTGGCGTTCGGTGGCGGCGTGTAGTCTTTGCCATAGCGCCTGATTCTTGACCGATTTTTTCGCGGCGGTCTTCCAGCCGTTACGCGCCCAATTCTCAATCCATTCGGTGATGCCTTTACGCACGTACTGGCTATCGGTGTATAGATGGACGCGGCACGGCTCTTTGAGCGCCTCTAACGCTTCGATGGCGGCGGTCAGTTCCATCTGGTTATTGGTGGTCTGTTCTGCGCCGCCGCTCAGCGTCTTACGGTGCTGATCGTAGATCAACACCGCGCCCCATCCGCCCGCGCCCGGATTCGGTTTACAGCCGCCGTCGGTGTAAATGGTTATCGTCTTCAAAGATCGCTTCTCCCTGTCGTGAACGCACCGCTCCGATTTTAACAGACCGTGAGAACCGCGCAAAACATGATATAATTGAATACAGATTCGATTATGGATATTAAAAGGACGACAACTGATGACAGTTGAACCGAAATCAATCGAGCGCAAACGGGCGGATGGGTTCATCCGCATCGCGCAGACCATGCTCGGCACCGGTCTAGCCGCCGCCGTGCCCACCCCTGCGCTAGAACTGACTAAAAACATCGGTATCGCCGCCGCCGATGCGTGGATGTTTTACGACATTTACCGCATCTATTACGACGAGAGATTATCCGCGCAACGCTTGCACGAATTACTGGGCAACGCGGGCGTCATCGTGATGACCGGCGGCGTGGTCAGCTACGGCGCGTTGAAAGTGTCGCAAGGGCTTGTGAATGAATTCCTGAATGCCGTGCCGTTCATCGGCTGGGCGATAGCGGGCACGATGACCGGCGCTTCGACACTAACTATCGGTCTCGCATGGCAGACGTACATCGAAGCGCAGTATCGGCTCTCGGTGCAGGCGGATAAGTCATCGGCCAATGGTAAGCCACCGCGCAAGTCGAAATCATCCGGCAAAAAGCGCGTCACCATCCGCGACGCCGCCGAAGATGCCAGCGATACGCTAGAAGAAGGCGCGGAAGATGTCGCGGAGGATGTACGATCCACCGCCGAAGAACTGCGCGACACGCTGGAAGAAGGCGCGGAAGATGTCGCGGAGGATGTGCAGTCCACCGCCGAAGAACTACGCGACACGCTGGCCGATGGCGCACAGCAGGCCGCCGATGATCTGCGCGGGACGGTAGACGACACCGCGCAGACGCTCAAGCGGGGCGCGGACGAATTCGCCGTCGCCGCCGATGCAGAGGGCAAAATCACGACGCGCAATCTCGACGGTAAGCAGGGGATGCGTATTGACGCCGATAAATACTGGGCGGTTCGCGAGGCCATCCTCAAGACGATTGACGACGCGGCAGACGATGTAGCGCTGGAAACCGTGACGGAAAATGTGGAACAGATCGTCGGCGCGGATTTCGAGGGGTCGGTGCGCTGGTACGTGAATATCGTCAAGGTCGATCTGGAAGTTGGCGACATCATCGAGCGCGTGCCGGGCGAATCGCCGCAACGTTTACGCCGCAAGCGCGATCTGAATTAACGGACGCGCCGGAACTACCGAAAATACCATAGACCCAACCCGCCGATTGTGGTTTGATTTTACGGCGGGTTTCGTGCTTTAATTCAGTATAGTGTTTGACCATTCAAGTTGAGCCAGATAACCAGAAAGGAGGAGGCGCTGTACGATGAGCGCCTGATAGTTTTGATGACTACTGACCCTATTTTGCAGGACGCCACCGACCTGCCCGCCGAGCCGCAGATTCATGACAATGTGCTGGGCACGATGGGCAATACGCCGCTTATCCGGCTGAACCGGCTTTCTCGCGGCCTGCGCTGTCAGGTCGTCGCCAAAGTCGAATATTTCAATCCCGGCAGTAGCGTGAAAGACCGCATCGGCATCACCATCATCGAAGACGCGGAAAAGCGCGGCTTAATCAAGCCCGGCGGCACCATCGTAGAGGCCACGTCCGGCAATACCGGCGTCGGGCTGGCGATGGCGGCCATCCTCAAGGGCTATAAGTGCGTGTTCGTCATGCCGGATAAAATGAGCGATGAGAAAATCCGCGTGCTACGCGCTTACGGGGCGCGGGTGGTGGTCACGCCGACCAACGTCGAGCCGGAAGACCCGCGCAGTTATTACAGCGTCGCCCGCCAGATCGTCGAGGAGACGCCCAATAGCATCCTCGCCAACCAGTATCACAACCCGATCAACCCGCAGACACACTACGAGACAACCGGCCCGGAAATCTGGCGGCAGACCGCCGGACAGATCGACGTGTTCGTGTGCGGGATGGGCACCGGCGGCACGATCACCGGCGTCGGGCGCTACCTCAAGCAGATGAACCCCAAGATTCAAGTCGTCGGCGTCGATCCGGTGGGGTCAATCATCCATGAATACTTCTATACCGGCAAGATGGGCGAAGCACAAGCCTACAAGACCGAAGGCATCGGCGAGGATTTCATCCCGTCTAACTACGATTTCAGCGTGATTGACGACGTAGTGCGCGTCAGCGATAAAGAATCCATGCTGATGACGCGGCGTATCGTGCGTGAAGAAGGCATCTTCGCCGGGAACAGTTGCGGCGCGGCGATGGCCGGTGCGCTCAAATACGCCCACGAGCGCGATCTGGAAAGCGGTAAGATGGTCGTCGTGCTATTGCCGGATAGCGGCTCCCGTTATTTGAGCAAAGTGTTTGACGATAACTGGATGCGCGAGAATCAATTCCTTGAAAGTGACTGGACGGACACCACCATCGCCGCCGTGCTGGATCACAAAGGCCAGCGCGAGATATTGACCGCCAGTTGTCAGGATGCGGTGGGCGATGTGATCGCCAAGCTGAAAGCGGCGGACGTGTCACAGTTGCCCGTCGTCGGGCGGCGCGGGCAGTTGCTCGGCGTGGTGACCGAAGTCAGCTTGCTGAACTACCTGCTGATGACATCCGGCGATGGCACGACCACGCGACTGGAGGACGCCACCGGCACGATCAACGGCAACGCGCAGACGCTGAGCATCAACACGCCGCTAGAGACCATGATGAGCCTATTCAGCACCGCTAAGCTGGCGCTGGTGACGGAAGATATGCCCGACGGCGAAGCGGACGATAAGCGCGTCGTCGGCATCATCACCCAGATTGACCTGCTGGACTTTTTAGCCAGACGTTAGGCGGTAGAAAACGGGAGATTGCGCTATGATGCGTCTGTTCAGCAATACACCGCCCGGCCCGGATGACGTGATGAACCTGCTCGGCGTCTCGCAGGATGACATGCTGTTTAATCGCAGTGGCCGCATGAGTGACCGCCAGAAGGACATCTTGCGGCGCGAACGGCGGCTCGCTCTGCTATTCTATGTGGTGGTTGTGTTGCTCGTGGGTGGCTTTATATGGCTTATCCGGGACGATCTTCCATCAAGTTTAAGCGAAGTCGGCCTGATAGAATTGATCATGCTGGTGTTGTTCGGTGGCATCATCGCGTACAAGACATACACCATCTCGTTGATCTCCAACGACTTGAGCAGTGACGCGGTAGCAGTCCAAGCAGGCCACATCCGCCGCCACGTGACAGGCTCAAACAGATCAAGAGTGTATCAAATCATCATCAACGAAGTCCGATTTCAGGTATCGCGCCAGATATACAACGCTTTCATTGATGGCGACTACTACCATGTTTACTACGCGACGCGCTCAAAAATCTTGCTGAATGCCGTCCACGACGCTACACAGAGGCGAAGTTCGGTCTGATGCAAGGCAAAAGAAAATATCCGGGTAGTTACGGCGACATACAATACACACAGGAGAAACTGACCATGCAACTATTGGAGCAAGCCCGCGCCATCGAAGAAGATATGATCGAATGGCGGCGCGACTTCCACGCCCACCCCGAACTCGGCTTCGAGGAGACGCGCACCGCGCAGATCGTCGCCGACGAGTTACGCAAGCTCGGCCTAGAACCGCAGACCGGCGTCGGCAGAACCGGCGTTGTGGTCAGCATCGGCAGTGGCAGTCCGGTCATCGGGATTCGCGGCGATATGGACGCCCTGCCCATCCATGAAGCGGTAGACGCGCCGTATAAGTCCACCATACCCGGCAAGATGCACGCCTGCGGCCACGACGCGCACACCGCGATTCTGCTGGGCGTCGCCAAGCTGTTGACGGCCATGCCGGAATCCGAGCGTCCGCCCGGCGAGATTCGCCTGCTGTTTCAGCCGAGCGAAGAACGCTGGGATACCGAGATCAAAAGCGGCGCGGTACGGATGATCGAAGATGGTGCGTTGGACGGTGTGACGGCGACGCTGGCCTTACACGTCGATAGTATGCGTCCAGTGGGCGAAATCGCCATAACGCCGGAATACGCGGCGGCGGCGGTGGATACGTTCTTCGCCACCATCAAAGGCGTGGGCACACACGGCGCGATGCCGCACACCGGCATTGACCCCATCTTCATCAGCGCACAGGTCATCAACGCGATACAGGGCATCCGGTCACGGCGCACCGACCCGCTCGGCGCGTCGGTCATCACCATCGGCGCGATCAATGGCGGCGACGCGAATAACGTCATCCCGCACGAGGTCAAGCTCAAAGGCACGATCCGCACGTTTGACGCCGATCTGCGCGACCAGATTCACACGGAACTGGACGCGGCGCTCGGTGTGGCGCGGGCGCTGGGCGGCGACTACGATCTGCTGATCGAACGCGGCTACCCGCCGCTTTACAACGATCCGGCGGTGGTTGATCTGGTGCGCGAGGTGGCCGCGACATACGTCGGCGCGGAGAAAGTGTACGAAATCCCGCCGATGATGGGCGCGGAGGACTTCGCGTACATGACGCAGGCCGCGCCGGGCACGATGTTCATACTCGGCGCGAAGCTGGACGACGTACATCGCCCGCACCACAGCCCGATATTTGACATCAGCGAAGAGCCGTTCAAACTGGGCGCGGCAATAATGGTTGATGCCGCGTTGCGCTTGCTCAAAGCGAAAGCATAAGCCGACGATAACGCGCAGAGCGTTCGGCGTGGCTGATCTGTGCCGGATCAATCACGCCGACCTGCTCCACACAAAAAGAGGCGGCCACCGTGCCCATCACCGCGCATTCCGTGAGGGGGCGTCCGGCCACCATCCCGGCCAGAAATGCGCCGTTGTATGTATTGCCCGCGCCGGTCTCATCGCGGACGGCTTCCACATGAAACGCGGGCACATGCACCGGCGTCCCGCCACACGCCACCACCAGCGAACCATCCCGCCCCATGCGTAACGCCACCGCCCGCGCCCCGTCCGCCAGCAGACAATCCAGCAATTCATGCGGCGAGCGTTCGCCGTAGATCATGCGAGCTTCGCTGAGGTTGGGCGATACCACATCCGGCGACAGGATCGACAGGACGCGGCACACGTCATCGCGCCCGCCGGATAGCATCGCCAATTGATTCGGCTCCCACAGCTTGAGGCCGGGCAGATCGCCCCACACAGCCGGATCATCAAAGCCGAGTAGCAGGAAATAGCCATCCGCCCGCCGATAATGCGCCGGTAGATGGTCGGGGTTCGTGCCACTGATGAACGGCGTCATATGCGCCGATTCGACGCGGTGCAATTCGCGGCGCGTGCCGTCATGCTCGAATATCTGCCACGCTCGCGCCTGCGGCGTCGGCAACGCGATCAGGCCATCCAGATTCAGATGTTGAGCCAGAAACGGGCGCACATCCGGCGGCAAATCCGCGCCGACAAACGCCGATAACCCCGGACGCTCGTCCCACAGCGCCGCACCCAGCAAAGCGTGAACCGTCCCGCCGCCCAGCGTGCCCATGTGGGTTTGACCATCCGGCAGAACGATGTCGTCAATAAAAACCGCGCCCGTGCCAACGATGCGTATCGCGTCCATCGGTTGAATCAAGCGTCGCGGGCGCTTAACGCGACGGCGATCTGCCCGCCGATGCGGGCGTTATTCTGCAATAGCGCGGTGTTGGTCGCTCGTGCCTGCCCATCGGTTAATTCGCCCATGCGCGACAGGATGAACGGCGTCACGTCTTTGCCGTGTATGCCCTGCGCGTCAGCTTCGGCTACTGCCTGCTGGATGGCTTCTTCGGCCTGCGCCGCGTGCATCTCGTATTCCGGCGCGACGGGCACCGCGATCAACACGCCATGCCCCAACCCTAGCGATAAGCTGGCGTGGATGATGTCCGCCGCCTGTTGTGGCGTGTCGATGCGCTCATCAACCGCCAGCCCGCTCTCGCGGGTATAAAACGACGGGAACGTGTCCGCGCCGTAAGCCAGCACCGGCACGCCCTGCGTTTCCAGCACTTCCAGCGTTAGCGGTAGATCGAGGATGGACTTCGCGCCCGCACAGACCACCGCGACCGGCGTGCGCCCTAGCTCGATCAGGTCGGCGGATACGTCGAACGGGTGGCCGCGATGCACGCCGCCGATGCCGCCGGTCGCAAACACGCGAATCCCCGCTTGATGCGCGACGATCATCGTACCGGCGACGGTGGTCGCCGCGTCCTGCTTGAGGCCGACAGCGATGCTGAAATCGCGGCGGCTACATTTGCGGATGTCGGGCGCGGTTGCTAGATGATGGATTTGCTCGTCGGATAACCCGACGTGAATTTTACCGCCCAATACCGCGATCGTGGCCGGCACCGCGCCTTCCGCACGGATGGCGGATTGCATGTTGGCGGCGATTTCCGCATTGTGCGGGAACGGCAAACCGTGTGAGATAACAGTCGATTCCAGCGCGACCACCGGACGGCCTTCGGCCAGCGCGTCGCGCACTTCTTCGGCATAATGCAATTGCATGAGTGTCTCTATACTTTCGTTCGTCCGATTGATTCGATCATGCCAGATGATAACACAGCGCGGCGACAACCGTCAGGCCGTCCCCGCGCATCTGATGTTTATTTCGATTATTGACGCAACGCGCCGCGTTCTAGGCGGGCTGTAGCTGGCCGAACCAGATTTGCCACGCCAGCGCCGACTTCGCCACCAGCGAAAGCACAATGTACGAACGCTCCCCGAACAGATATTCCTTCCACGGGCCGATGCGCTTATATTGCAAGAACATATTCAGCGCGAAGATGTTGAAGAACACGAAAATCGAGGCGATGATCGCGTACACGAAGCCCGGGACTTCGGTATCGACGGACTGCGCCGCGCCAACCAGATACAGGATAATCACGATCCACGGGATGAGACCGGCGATACAGCCGTAAATGTACGCCGTCCAGTCGGTTTTCTTGGTGGTCTGGTTGTGCAGTTCCATCATCAGGCCGAACAGGTTCATCATCGCGTTCAGGCCGAACAGCAGAATCAACGTGGACAGGTCATAGATGCCGACCAGCATCCCGATCAGCACGATCATCAACGACGAACTGAGCGCATACTCGTACCACCGCGCTTGATTGATGTTGTTCTTGAGTCCCTTAACGTAGCGGTCATAGCCGACTGTGGCGATGAGGAAATGCGCGACGGCGGAAATCAGCAGGAACAACGCCACCGCCGGGCCGAACGGCACGTCGAAGGCGTCCTGTAGATTTTGCTCCAGAAATAGCTGACCTTCTTCCGGCTGTACAGCGCGAAGATACAGCGTCGTGACGGTGAACGTGAAATCGGTACTCAGGACGATCATAGCGATGCCCTGTACCAGATGGAACACGCCCATGATGAGGTTAAAGCGCTTTAAGCCTTCAAAGACGCTATCCGGCGCATCAACCGGCGCATCAGGTGCGGATGCTTGTGCGGACATAGTGCATTTTCCTTTGCGGATACTTTTTGATAACGTGTGTCCGCCAAACGTAGCGCATTGACGTTAAACGCCGCTTTGCGATAAATGAGCGTTCGCGTTGAAAGCGGGCGCGGCGCGGTCATCCGGCCAGCGCGGAGACACCCGCCATATCCTCCACCACATAGCGCCCCGCCTTGCGTTCAATGCGCTTGACCAGACCGGCCAGCACATTCCCCGCACCAATCTCCACGAAGTTCACCGCGCCATCGCGTATCATCGCCTGCACGCTCGGCGTCCAGCGTACCGGCTCGGTCAACTGCCGGTCTAGCTCGGCGCGGATGGCGTCCACATCGGCCAACGGCGCGGCGCTGACGTTGCCATAGACCGGAATCTGCGGCGGATTAATCGGCGTTTGCGCCAGCGTTTCGCGGAAAGCATCGGCAGAGGAAGCCATCAAAGGCGAATGGGCGGCGACGCTGACCGCCAGCTTGACCGCCCGCGAGACTCCCTTCTGCGCGGCCAGCGCGATGGCGCGGTCTACGGCGGGTATCGCGCCGCTAATCACCACCTGTCCCGGGCAATTGTCGTTAGCGATGACGACCGGCGCAGAAGTCTGTAAGGTGGCCGCCGTGCAGATTTCATGCGCGACATCCAGCGACGCCCCCAGCAAGGCGGCCATCGCCCCCGCGTTGCGCTGACCGGCTTCGCGCATCAAGCGGCCACGCTCACGCACCAGCCGCAAACCATCCGCGAAGGATAGCGCCCCGCTAGCGGTCAATGCGGTGAATTCGCCCAGACTGTGACCGGCCAGACAGATCGCCCGCGCCGTCGGGATGGCTTCCTGTAGCGCGGCCAACCCCGCCACGCCGCACACATACAGCGCCGCCTGTGTGTTGTATGTGTCGTCCAGTTCCGCCGCCGGACCTTCAAAGATCAACGCGCTGAAGCCGGTTTCTAGCACGTCGTCGGCTTCGTCAAATATCGCTTTAGCGGCGGGCGATGTCGCGTAGAAATCAGCGCCCATGCCGACCTTCTGCGAGCCTTGTCCGGGAAAAATAAATGCGGTCTGCGACCAGTCCATCACGTCCTCCTCACGGTTTGATTGACGTTAAAAAGCGAAAAAAAAGCCGCGCCAACGGGAACGCGGGCACGGCTCATCTGTTTTGTATGCCCGATGTTGGGCTAATCTTCGTCTTCCGGCTCAATGACCTGACGACCTTTGTACATACCGGAAGTCTTGCCGACGTGATGCGCCAGACGATACTCGTCAGTGTTGGCATCATAGATCAGATTGGGCAAGGAAATTTTATCGTGCGTGCGCCGCTTGTTGCGGCGGGTCTTGCTGATTTTGCGCTTCGGTAGCGGCCCCATGACGATTCCCTTCTCGTTTTTATCCACATTAAGACATGCGATTATAGGCGTTAGCGGCGGTTTATGTCAAGGTGATGACCGGTGGCGAATCATGCTACACTTGACAGGCCGCCTTTCGGCACGATAATCAGAAGTAGTGCGCCGGGCTTTCGTGAGTCCGGTGTGTGTTTTGCCCACCACGCAGGAAAACAGATGACGCTACAAATCCGCGACGCGACCACCAACGATATACCGTCCTGTATGGCGCTGGATCACGATTACGAGACGACCCACGTCTGGCAGATGCACGTCCAGCCGGAAACGATGGGGCGCGGCGTGGTCTTTCGCTCGGAGCGCTTGCCGCGTCCGATGCCGGTCACGTATCCAGCAGACAGCCGTCGTTTGCATCTGGCGCTAGAAGCCGCGCAGTGTTTTCTGGTCGCCATCAACCGCGATGAAGACGGCGCAAGCGAGACGCTAGGCTATTTGACCATGCGGGCTGATCCGGTGCATCAATCCGGCTGGGTGCAGGATTTAGTCATATCGCGCCCGTACCGCCGCAGTAAAATCGGCACGCGCTTGTTCAAAGTGGCGACGCGCTGGGCAGTAGAGCAAAATCTGGATCAACTGGTGTTTGAAATCCAGACCAAGAACCATCCGGCCATCACATTTTGCGGCCATCACGGGCTGGCGTTCTGCGGCTACCATGACCAATACTTTCGCAATGGGGATATTGCCATCTTCTTCGGCAAGTCCATCCGTTGACCTTAACAAACAGATCAAGCGCCACTGATGAGTGACTTTTTTGACGCATTGCTTTTTTCGACAAATGATATTCTAGCGGCGACCATCGTCATCGTCTCCGCGTCTCTTTTGCTATACAACCTGACGCGCAATCTGATGAACCGCGTCGCCCGCGTGTCGGCTATCGTGCTGGGCTGTGTGACGGTGGTCTACATCGGCGATGTGCTGACCGGCCTCGATCCGATGCTGGAAACATGGCAGGACATCAAGCGCCTGCAATGGCTGGGGCTGGCCTTCGTTCCGGCGGCGACGTTCCACCTATCGGACGCCCTGCTAGCGACAACCGGCTTAGCCTCACGCGGGCGGCGGCGGCGCGTGGCGCGGTTGCTTTATGTTTTCGGCGTGGTCTTCCTGTTTCTGGCGTTATTTTCGGATAACCTCATCGAGCCGATCATCGTGGAAGATGTGGTCAGCTTGCAGGCGCACGGATTCTTCGCGCTGTACATCGCCTACTTCATCGGCGCAAACGCGGCGGCGATGTTCAACACATGGCGGGCACGGCAGAGATGCTTAACGCGCAGTACCCAGCGCCGCATGACTTATCTGCTGGTGGCGTTGCTGATGCCCGGGATCGGCATATTCCCCTACTCGGCGCTGTTGCCCCCCGCGCAGGAATTCACACTAGGGGCGCTGACGCTGGTCAATCTATCGAATATCATCGTCATCTTGATGCTGTTATTGCTGGCTTATCCGTTGTCGTTCTTCGGCTCGCGCCATCCGGATCGCATCGTGAAGGCGGATTTATTGCGCTTCATGCTGGTCGGCCCGGCGACGGGGATGCTGGCGCTGGCGGTTATCCTGCTGACCGAACCGGCGACGCAGATCGTCGGCGTCATCGGGCGCGACTTCATGCCGTTCGCGGTGGTCACTGTCATCCTTGTGTGGCAATGGGGCGTCGATGTCAGCCTGCCCTATCTGGAACGCCTGCTGATCTACAATCAAGAGAACGATGAACAACTCGCGCAATTGCAGAACCTCAGCGAGCGCCTGCTGACGCGCACCGACCTGTTACAGTTGCTAGAAGCGACGCTGGAATCAGTGTGCGATTACTTCCGCGTGAAGGTAGCTTTCGTCGCTCTGCTGGCGGATCGCACGCCGGAGTTCATCAAGTCGGTGGGTGATGTAACGCTCTCCGAAGCGTCCTTGCAGGATGACATCAATGATTTGATCGAACGCTTTCACCGCGATCAGCCGTATGTCGCCCAGCGCTATGATGATTATTGGGTGGTGCCGCTTTACAGTGGCCGCCCGGTCAGCCAGCAAGCCGATGCCCGCGCTTTGATCGGCATGATGGGCGTGCAGGCCAACCGCGACGAGCTAGAAACCGAGCGCGAAGACCACATCATGCTGAAGGTGTTCACGCGCCGCGCCGCCCGCACGGTGGACGATTTGCTATTGCAGACCGAAGTCTACGCCGCGCTGGAAGGACTTCTGCCGCAATTCACGCTCACCCGTCTGGATGCGGCGGTGGTTGAATACCGGCAAGGACGCGGTAACGCTCAGATGTTTTCGGTGTTGCCGGAACGCGAACAGGTCATCGAGCAGGTTCACGCCGCCTTGCGTCACTGGTGGGGCGGGCCGGGATTGAATAGTAGCCGCCTGCTGGAACTACAGGCGGTGCAGAATCGCCTACCGGAAAACGAGAATAACGGCGTCAAAGCCCTGCGCGATGTCCTCACCGACTGTCTGGAACGCCTGCGCCCGGATGGAGAGCGCGATTTCCGCAGTCAAGAATGGCTGTTCTACAATATCCTCACCCTGCGCTTCGTGGAGAATAAGAAGGCACGCGACACCGCCCGCCGCCTATACATCGGTGAAGCCACGCTGTACCGCAAACAGAGCGCCGCCATCGAAGCGCTGGCCGATGCGTTGCTGGCGACGGAACGCGAAGCGATCTCATGACGTGCGGGCGCGGCGACAATTTCAGCGCATTTGCACGACTTCACAAAAGCCCATATAATGAGAATTGCAAAGTCCGTCACGCTATTGGAG
>REDR01000051.1 GCA_007693385.1 Anaerolineaceae bacterium | reverse complement strand
TTAGCAGATGTAAATGCCCGCCGCTACTTTTGCGCTGGTTAGCCTATCATAGCGACATTGATCTGCTGACCAAGCTCAAAAGGATTACATTGAACATCACACCGACATTGAGCAGAAACACGCCGCAAGTTATCTAAAAATGGTGTCGTTCGACGAGCGTTGATCGACGGTAGCGGATAGTTTACTCGGCGTCATCTACACGTTGACGACGCGGGCGAACGTGCGGGGCTATGCCCGTGACAAATTCACAGCCCACTAAATGCTGGGCAGTTCAACCTCACACGAGATTGTTTTTGAGGGCAATAGCGACGGCTTCCGCACGGTTGGCGGCGTTCAGTTTTGCTAAAATATTGCGGATGTGGTACTTGACCGTTGCGCGGCTAAGATAAACGATTTGTGCTATTTCGGGATTGCTCAAGCCGTCGATCATGTACTTAAGAATTTCGATCTCGCGCTTGGTTAAACTGTACGTGGGCGATGGCGGACGGGAGGCGAAGTTGATGAGCGCCTGCGCCGCCTCCGGCGCGAGCGTCGAACTGCCATGATGCGCGGCACGGACGGCGTCGGCTAGTTGTTCATCGGAGACGTTCTTCATAAGATAGCTGATAGCGCCGGATTGCATCGCTTTCGAGACGATTTCCTGATCGCTGGAACTGGTCAGCGCGACCACCTGTACATGCGGGAAGCGCTCGCGGATCACCTGCGTCGCCGTCAAGCCATCAGTACCGGGCATCACCAAATCCATCAGCACGACATCAGGCTGTAGCGCCTCACATTGCGCGATAGCCTCTGCGCCGTCGGCGGCTTCACCCACGATCATCAGATCATCGAAGCCATCAAGAAACATACTCAAGCCGCGACGGATCATGTCGTGGTCATCAACAACTAGCACACGAATCAAATTTGTCGCATCAATCATAACAAAGTTCCTCCATCCCGTGCATAGACGACGGCTATCATTGTACCGTGCCCGGACTGACTGCTGATGGTTAGATCAATACCAACAGCCAGCGCACGCTCGCGCATGATGTCTAATCCAAAATTCTGCGCCGCCTTTGCGACCATATCAAAGCCGCGTCCGTCATCGGTGATGTGTAGTGTCACCGCCTCTGCATCCCCGCGCAAATGCACCGTCACATGAGTGGCACGCGCATGTTTGATGATGTTACTCAGCGCCTCTTGCGCGATACGAAAGAAAGCGGTATGCACATCCGGCGCTAGCGCGTATTCACCATCGGTCACAAAATCAATTTTCAGACGGGTACGCCCGCGCATTGTCTCCAGCAGTTGACGCAGTAGCTCATCAAGGCGAGATTGCAAAAGCGCATCAGGGCGCAGTTCAAACAAAAGCGTTCGCATCTCGGCTAATGCACCGACGGTCAGATCGCGCAATTCGCTTAACTGCTCGCCGATGCTGGCCGGGTCCTGCCGCCAGCGCTTGATGAGCGCATTGGACATCACCGACGTTGCGAATAACGTCTGCGATACCGAATCGTGCAGGTCTCGCGCTAATCGCTGACGCTCTTCAAATGCGGATAATTCCGCGACCTGCTGGTAAAGTCGCGCATTCTTCAGCGCGATGCCCACCTGACTGACGAATGCCTGTAGTTTCTCAGCGTGTGCGTCGATGAAGTGGTCGCGCTGGTTGCTATCCAGATTGACAAATCCAATCACCTCACCATCGACGCGGATCGGCGCACCGAGATAAGACGCCGGATCGGTTGTGCTATCCAAGTGAATCCAACCCGCAAAACTGGCGACATCGTTGATAATGCTCACGCCGCCCGTGCGGTACATAGCTTCCAGATTCTCGATAGATGCGACATGAAATTCAAAATCAGCAAAAGCGGCGATCCTCTCTGCCGACCAACCACTATGACGTACGATCCGCGCCACGCCATCCTCGATCAACATGATATTGGCGGTATCGTGCGGGATAATTGCTTTGATATTCTCCAAAATCAATTGTAGCACTTCACTTATATCGAGTGTGCTATTCAACACGCGGGCGATCTGATGCAGTCGATCCGTGAACATGCGCTGATCCCTCTGCTCAGCCTCTAACTCAAGGCGCTGGAGGGTGTTTTCAATCGCCTTCGGCATGATCTTCAGATAGTCACTATCAATATCTTTGACCAGATAATCCTTCGCACCAGCCTTCATTAAATCAACCGCCGTCTTTTGATCGCCCGCACCAGTCACGACGATCACCGGCAAATCGCGGTGCTGATTGATGAAATCTAGCGCGGTGCCATCGCTCAACACATAGTCGCAGATCACGATGTCGAATGATTTCTCCGCGATATCCCGTCGCGCCGACTCGAGATCATCGGCGATCACATAGCGATAAGGCAGTCTCTGTTTGCGGACGGCACGCACAAAAGATTGCCGGTCAATGGCATCATCTTCAACCAGCAGAATATGGATCGGCGTATTCATGCTTGCACCTTCTCCGACAGCCTGTTAGAACAGCGAACGTCAGGCGTAACGCCGCATGATGTCGTGTATCAATTCCACAAAATCGGTATAGGCCAGTGGTTTGACCAACACATCAGCGGCACGTAAACGCAGACAAGCCGCACGTTCGTCCGGTTGGGCTGACGTGGTGAAAACCACCACCGGAATCTCGTGCCATACCGGATGCGCGGTCAATGCGGTCAATAGCTCCATGCCATCCATGACCGGCATATTCAAATCCGTTAGGATAAATGATGGCAGTTTAGCCAACTCCAGCAATGCCAGCGCTTCCTCACCAGTTGAGGCTACTTTCAGAGCATATTGCGTCGGCATCGAACGCAACGCCCGTCTGAAAGCTAACACATCCAGTTCATCATCTTCAACCAGCAATACATAACCCATCACGCTCACCCTTTATCACTATCGGGTAATGTGAAAATGAATTCACTGCCCTGCCCTATAATTGATTCTACATATATTTCGCCACCCATTGAGCGAATAATGCGCTTGACAATCGCCAACCCCACACCGGTGCTAGCATTATCGTCAATAGGTGCGAGTGTCCGGAATAGGTCGAATATCTTCTCTGCATAACGCGCATCAATCCCCATCCCGTTATCGGCGACGCTGAAGCGCCAGCGCTCGTCGTCGGTGGCCGTGCAGGTGATGGTGACGGCGCATTGTGGCTTGTCGTTATGTTTGATCGCGTTGTCGATCAAGTTCTGAAAGACCTGCCGCATCTGGAAAGTATCGGCCATGATGACCGGCAGTGTGCCATCCACAGTGATAGTACACCGTCCGTCCGGCGCGATATCCTCAATGACGTCCGTAATTATCGCGTTGAGGTCTACCGGTTTCCTATCTACCGCCTGCCCCAACCGCGAGTAAGCCAGCACGCCGTCAATCATCACGCTCATGCGCTGGGTGCGTCCCTGCAATAAGTCCAACAATTCCTGACCTTCAGCGTCGAACTGTTCGCCATAGTCATCAGCCAGCCAATCGACGATGGATGTAATCCCACGTAAGGGGGCTTTGAGGTCGTGCGAGATGGCATGGGCGAAATGTTTTAACTCTTCGTTGGTAGCCTGTAATTCGGTGGTCAGGCGTCGCTGATCGGCTTCAGCTTGCTTGCGAAGCTCAATTTCTTTCAGGGCGGATTCATATTGGATGTTATTGTCCAGGATGAGCGCAATCAGATTAGCGTACATCATACCTATGTTGATCATATCTTCATCAAACGGGTAATTCTCGTGAGTGCGCCCGATCGATAGCACGGCGATGCAACGCTCACCGATCAATACCGGCAAGTTCATGACCGCAGTCGGGTTGAACGGGTCGTAAATGCGGTTGCGCTTTTCCCAAAGCCTATAATTTTCCACAATCGCCGGACGACGGGTATCGTGTGCTTGCCATGCCAGATGCCCGCCTTGCCCACCACGAGGAAATCGGGAAATAGATGTCGGCGGCTCTTTCGTTAATGGGAATCTAGGCTTTGAACTTGCCACCGCCACTAGTTGATCGCCTTCCCTCAAAAGAATTTGCGCGTATTGCGCGTCCACAATCTCTAAAACGTTGTTCGTCAATGCGTGTAATAGCTCATCAGTATCACGCCGATTCAGCAGGTCAAGTTGAATGTCGTGCAGTAATGTCAGAAGTTGATTGCGACGTGTGAGCGCTTGTTGTGTCCGTTGCAGTTCCGCCACGCGCTGTTGATTCTCGTGCAGAGATTGACGTATTGCTTCGCGGTCATTATCCAACAGGCTCATGGCGATAGTGACGCTCAACAGGCTAATAACCGTAAATGAAATGACAGCATCATGGCGTACCGTACTGTATTGCGGATTGTCGGCAGTCAGATAGCCGATCAGCAGAACAAACAGCACAAGAACCAGCATGTACCCGATGCGCTGTTTGTAGTTCAGCAACATGCTGACGACGACGAATGATGTCGCCATGAACATGACTGCTGTCATCGTGGAGAAAGGCAATGTTATGAGATAGATCGGCACAGAGACGCCGACAAAAATGACGAGCGCCGCCCGTAGGCGTCCGCGATAAATCAGCGACAAGATGCCAAGATGGAATAGAAAATTTGCTGTCGTTGTCAGATGCAGTTGGCCGCGCAACAGATAAATCATGTTGACCACGACAGTTAAGGATGTGTTGAACAAACTCATGACGATAATCATGCGGATACTGCGCCGCAACTGATCGTCCATCTCGGCGGCTAATGGCGCGAAGATCGCCCGCGTGATGGCGTCGAGCCATTTGAAGTTACGCGCACTTTTTTGCATGATCGTCCTGCTAGGTAACTAAACTCAATTTTCTACTATTTTAAGCGATCAAATCGCTATTTTGTATCCTTATAGCGGCTAGTGTAGTAGCTGGTCAACTGGCTAGTTTGCAGGGCGAAATCGCATAAAACTAACCACGTGGATAGTCGCTTTGACATAAAAGACTAGCTATCAGGTTAATGTACTTTGACATCGTTAGATGCTACAGTGCTTTCTCGTGGAAGAAGCGCACCGTACATCATCATTAATTGCTGGAAGTTTATATCATGAGTGCAGACGTCGAGAGCAATAATATATGAATTCGTCATACAATAATATCCGTCGCATTGTCATACAGGTTGTACAGTGGCTTATCGAACCGTCGTCATCCGTCATGACGGATGACGAGCGACAGAGCGCCCGGCTAGTCTCTGGCCTGCTCCTCTTTTTGACTTTTATGCTAGCTTTCGCCAGTTGGTTCGCATTCACGGCCTCATTCGTCGGCTACATACTCAGCCGTATGAGTTACTATCAGGTCAGCAAAATAATGGTCATCATCGCACTGTCTATACCGTCAACCGTATCTTTTGTAGCGCTTGGGCCGGAAGAGATCGCTCAGCCGTGGCGCACGGTCGGTTCGCTTGGTTGGTTGGTGCTGGTGCTGGTGCTGGTCAGCATCTGGTCAAAGGGTTGGGTGACAGGCGTGATGACGCTGGTCATGGTCGGTCTGACATTGAGCTTGTTATTTATCCGGCCAGAGGTCAACATCTCGGATATTGGTTGGTTAGCGGCGCTGTTCGGTGTCGCCGGCGGCCTACTGGCAACAGGAGCGGGGCTTCGTAATCGGTACGTGCGTCAGGTCGAACAGCAGAATATTGAACTGGTCGAACAGCGCGAAACGATGAGTGAGAACGAACAGCGTTATCGGGAGTTAGTCGAAGACATCAGCGACATCATTTATCGCGTGGATACGAAAGGTTATTTCACTTACGTCAGCCCATCCGCATCCATCCTGACCGGCTACAGCGAAGCGAAATTAATCGGGATGCATTTCACTGAACTGGTCGAACCGTCAGCGCGTCAAAAGCTAATCGACCTATACAGCGAGCAACTCTCTCTATACCGACCGGAATCGACGGCATCTTTCCCAATCGTGACGGCAAGTGGAGAAACGCGCTGGGTGGAGCAGAAAACATCGCTCAGCATCAGTGAAGATGGTATGCCGCTGGGCTTCCAGAGTATTGTGCGCGACATCACCGAGCGCAAGCTAGCTGAGGAAAAAATTCAAGCGCTATACACCGTGATGGCACAACCTCAGATGACCATCGACGAACAATTAGAGCAGGCATTGCGAATCGGTACTGAGATTTTAGGGCTTGATCTCGGTATAATCAGTCAGATTGAAGGCAATACTTATAAGGTGCTATACGGTCATTCGCCCGATGGCTCTTTGCAAACGGGGCAGACGTTTGACTTCAAGCAAACATACTGCAATGTAGCATATCAAGCCGATGAGCTTGTGTATATTAAACACATGGCAGAATCTAGCCATAGTGGACACCCTTGTTATAACGCATTCGGCTTAGAAACGTATATCGGCATACCACTCCGAGTCAACTCAGAACGCTTTGGCACACTCAATTTTTCCAGTGCCGTCCCCCGTACACAACCTTTTTCAGTCGCAGACCGCGAATTCTTTGAGTTGATGGCGCAGTGGGTTAGCATGATGCTAGAGCGTCAAATAGCTGAAACACGCTTGCAGGCATCAGAAGCAAATTTCCGTTCCATACTGGATAACTCCCCCTCGGTCATTACACGCGCCGATCGCGACGGCCTGATAGAATTCATCCGGATACCGGAAATCGATGATATAACGTTACTGGAACCAATTGTCGGGCAGAGTTTAATTGACTTCGTAGCCGAAGATCATCGCCCGGTTGTGCACAATGCGCTACGACGTGTTTTCACTGAAAACATCCCTACACAGTATGAAGCCGAATCTATCAGCCCGGACGACGGCAGTATGCGATGGCACGTCACGAATGTCGCACCGATTATTGAAGGCGATGAAGTCGTCTCGGCCTTGTTGATTAGTAGCGACATCACCGAGCGCAAGCGTGCTGAAGAGCAACTCAAGCGGCGCGACGCTATTTTGCAGGCGGTAGCCATTAGCTATGATAAGCTGTTTCAGGTAGCCGACTGGAAGCAATCTATCCAGGAAGTCCTGCAGACGCTAGGCAGTAAAATCGGCCTGAGTCGGACATTCATTTTCCGCAAGAAGCACGAAGCATCAGAACAAGGTCTCGTCGTCGATATGCCTTATGAATGGGTGGCCGAGGGCGTGCAACCGGATATTGATAACCCCATCATGCAGAACTTACCGCTATCGGCACTCGCGCCACGCTGGGCGGAAATGGTCGAGAAGAAGCAGGTTATCAGCGGCCTCACGCGGGATTTCGCCGAAGACGAGCGAGCATTGTTGAGCGACGATGTGATCTACCTGCTGATTATTCCCATTTTCGTACAGGGGCAGTTGTGGGGTGCTTTCGGCTTCGATGACTGCGGCGACACACACGAGTGGATCAACGTTGAAATTGACTTACTGCAAAGTGTGGCGGACAACATCGGAGCGGCAATTGAGCGCCAGTTATCGGAAGCGCAACTACGCGAAACTTATGATCTGCTGGATCAAGCCCAATCTATCGGGCAGATGGGTAACTGGGAATGGAACATCGAGACCGGTGAACTGTACTGGTCGGATGAGATCTATCGCCTCAACGGTCTGGAACCGGGCAGTGTGCCGCCAACATATGAGGGATGGCTCTCGTTCATCCATCCCGACGAGCGCGACATGGTGCAAAAAACAGTCGAGCAAGCGCTGGGTGGCACACCCTATGACATCGAGTCGCGCATCGTGTTGCCCGATGGCACTATCCGCTACGCGCAAAATCGCGGACAAGTTGTATACGATACAAACGGCCAACCGCTCAAGATGCAAGGGGTTACACAGGATATAACGGATCGCAAGCGTGCTGAACAGCAAATTCGATCATTATTTGCCGCCATCCCTGATATGTTATTTCAGATCACCGTTGAAGGTGTCTTCATAGAATATAAACCGTCACAGAACGTGAAGGCGGCAATGCCCCCCGAGCTGTTTCTAGGCAAAAACATCAAGGATGTTTTACCAGCCTTAGCCGAACCAGCGATCCACGCCATCGAACAATCTATCCAAACCGGCACCGAGCAGTTATTTCATTACGAATTGCCGGAAGAAGATGGCATACATAGTTTTGAGGCACGTATCACACAAAGCGGGCACGACAACGCATTACTGATTGTCCGCGATATAACGGATCGCAAGCGTGCTGAACAGCAAATTCAAACACAAAACGAATCGCTGGTAAAGGCGAACCGTGAATTAGCGGTTGCGCGGCGGCAGGCAGAAGCGGCCAGCACACTCAAAAGCCAGTTTTTAGCCACGATGTCGCATGAACTGCGCACCCCTCTCAACGCGGTGATCGGCTACGCACAACTGCAACTGGCCGGTATGGTTGGTGAATTAAGCCCCGAACAGCATAACTTTCAAGAGCGCATCCTAGCTAATGCTAACCACCTGTTGATGCTGATTAACGAAGTGCTGGACTTATCCAAGATCGAAGCGGGTCGTCTGGAGTTGATGCAAAGGCCGTTCAATCTGCGCGACTGCGTGGAGGGCATCATGCAACAGAACCGCGTTCTGGCCGACGACAAGCATCTGGCGTTCATCCTGAACTTTGACGAACGTTTGCCGGAAACCATCGTCGGCGACGAAGGACGCATCAAACAAATTATCATCAATCTGGTATCCAACGCAATCAAATTCACCGATGAAGGCTCGGTCACGGTTGATGTCGCGCTTTACGACAGACAAAATTGGCGCATCACCGTCGCAGATACCGGCATCGGTATCGCACCACATTTACAGGAAACGATCTTCGACGAGTTCCGGCAAGCGGAAACCGGTATGGAACGTGGGGGCACGGGGCTAGGTCTGGCTATCGTGCGCAAACTAGCTTTGATGATGGGGGGCAATATCCGCCTGAACAGTGAGTTGGGGAAAGGGAGCGCTTTTGTCGTCACTTTTCCGATCATCACCGAGCATGACGAAGACGACGAAACCGAGATAGCACACGACGAATTATGATGGGGGATACGACGCATGGCCAATAATGATGGTTTGATGTCTGGTTGGGTGATCCTGATCGTTGATGATACGCCCGATAATTTGATCGTCGCCAAAACAACACTACAGTTTCACGGTGCAACCGTCCACACGGCAGGTAACGGCGAAGAAGGCTTGCGAGCGCTAACCGAAATTCACCCGACGGTGATTTTGCTGGACATTCGGATGCCCAAAATGAACGGATGGGCGATGTTTAAGTCAGTCCGCGAAAATCCGCAAATGAGCGCCACGCCAATCATCGCCATCACCGCTTATAGCATGGAGGAAGACCGTAAGCAAATTCTGGACGCGGGCTTTGACGGCTACATCTCAAAACCATTTGACGTATTCAACTTCGCACAAAACATACAGAAAATAACTATGGCGGCCATCGAGCGCCGTCAAGGATCACAGGAGACGACATAATGGACAATATCGACAAGTGGAAAGTGATCGTCGTTGAAGATACATACGACGATCAGCAGTTAGTTTCACGCATTTTAACCCATCACGGCATTGAAGTGATCGTCGTACAGGATGGTAACGAGTGTCTGGAAATGTTGCATCAAGTTCAACCAACAGCCATCATTACCGACCTTGCCATGCCCAATAAAGACGGTTGGCAGACGCTGGTCGCCATTCGCTCCGATATCAATACGGCGCATATTCCGGTGATCGCCATCACCGCTTATCACTCAGCAGATGTGGCCGAAGACGCCATGAGAGCCGGTTTCGACGGCTATTTCCCCAAGCCGATTAGCCCGCAGACATTCGTCGGACGGATGCGTGAGATTGTTGGCGATTAACGCGCTCAACAAAACAACAAAAGAATGGAGCAATCAGTATGCAATCGAACATACTGTATGTAGAAGATGATGCAAAAAATGTCCAACTCATCGCAGATATGTTGTCGATGGTGGATTGTAGCTTATTGACCGCGCATGACGGCAGAACAGGCTTTGAAATTGCCCTGCAAGAGAAGCCTGATCTGATCTTTATGGACATCCACCTGCCGGGCGTCAGTGGCATCGATATAATCAAGCAATTCAAAGCATCACCTGATTTACAACACATACCAATTATCGCCATCACAGGCGACACCACCGAAGAAACACAGAAACAGTGCTTTGAAGTAGGTTGTGTCGATATCATTCACAAACCGGTCAAGCACTTTTTGATACTAGACGGTGTACGCCGTTACACGAATTTTACCATCGAAGAGCGTTCGAGAGACCATGCGCAAGCAGACCAACAAGAACCGAAACGCAAGAAGGTTTTGATAGCAGAAGATAACATCGATTTGCGGCAAATCTTCGCCCATGCGTTTGATAAAAGCCACTTTGAAATTCATGTCACATCCGATGGCGCAGAAGCGATAGTCTATTTACAGCATGGACTGCCGGACGTATTGATTCTAGACATTAACATGCCGAATGTGTCGGGCTTTGAAGTTTTGCGTTACGTGCGCGAGAATCAACGGACGAAAGATGTTAAAGTTGTGGTTGTCACCGGCAATGTGATGGCCGCACAAGCACCGGAAGCTGATTATGCCGATCTTGTCCTGATCAAGCCGGTGGACATTGGCGATCTCGTTTTGCTATCAGAGCGATTGACCTCATAACGCACCGTGCAAACAATAATCAACTAGGTAGACTAATTGTTGTCCTGCAGAATAAAATCGCGATGTGAAATCCTCGCCCTACAGCAAAAGCGCCATGATGAACGCGGCGGCTTTGAATCGCCTGTATTTTTATTCCAGATACCACTCATCGCGAGACCTCATCGGCGGCACGCCAGCCACTCAAAATCGCACCGTGTACGGTGGCTGGATGCGTGATGCTGGCCGCTTCTCCCGCGAAAAGCGTGTAGCGCGTCGCGCTCGAT
>REDR01000075.1 GCA_007693385.1 Anaerolineaceae bacterium | reverse complement strand
GCCAACCACGACAACTTGTTTTCTTTTATTCATAAAAACCTTGTGTCATCGCTGGAATCAAAAAGGGGCGCATTAATCGCCCCTCTTGATCTTGCAAATTAATAGCGCGGTCTAGCCTTCCAGATGAGCGCGGAGTAGCCACGCCTTTTTCTGGTGATCCTGCAATAGACCGATGAATAGGTCTTCCTCGCCCATGTTGCCGACTTCGCCCATATCGTTGGCGGCGGCGCGCAGGTGACGCATCAGCGTTTCGTGGTCGGATACCAGATCGGCGACCATATCACGTGCGGGCGGCAGAGCGCCGGGCGTCTCGTCGAGCCGTGCGTATTCCTGCATCTCTTTCAGCGTACCGATGGCGCGGACGCCATAGCTCCGGATGCGCTCGGCGATGTCGTCGATGGTGTCGGCCAGCGCGGTGTATTGCTCTTCAAAAAGCTCGTGGAGCGTGATGAAGTTCGGGCCGGTCACGTTCCAGTGATAGTTGCGTAGCTTCATGTACAGCACGTGTTCATCAGCCAGCAGAGTTTGCAATGCTAGCACAGTTTTTTGGATGGCGTCGTCGGTCAAGGCAACGTCGGGTTTAATCAGCTTAACCTGATCTTTTTGCATGTCAGTCATTTTTACTTCCCTTTGTGTTTGCCATTACTCTTATACCGTATCATCCGCACCTTGACCGAAAATGAGAACAGTATCAGAGGCGTGGTAGAATCAAAAAAAGGGTGAAATAATGGAGAATCGAATTAGCAATGTCGCCATTTCTTGACTGATGTTATGCCGATGGGTGTAAGGGCCGCTTCAGCGCCGGAGACTAAAGCCATCCGGCTACAAAAAGACAAGCCCCCTCAAGGGGACTGTTCAAAGCGCCTGCCTAAAAGAGTCGCCTTTAGGCGGCTTGGACAGCTCAGCGCCGGGCTTTAGTCCGGCGCGGTAAAAGGATGTGCAAATTCAATATTCATATGCCAACCACGACAACTTGTTTTCTTTTATCCATAAGCAAAAAATGTTAGCCGGATTGGATACAAAAAGGATATTTTGATGACATCTGACCACAATACCGCGTATCTAGCGGAACAACTGGACGAATTACGCGAGCAGGGGCTATATAACACTATTCCCACCATCGAGAGCGCGATGGATGGCCGTATCACGATTGACGGGCGCGAAGTGTTGAACTTCTGCGCCAACAACTATCTGGGGCTGGCGAATCATCCGCGCTTGAAGCGGGCGGCCAAAGATGCAATTGACCGCTACGGCATCGGGCCGGGCGCGGTGCGGACGATTGCCGGAACGATGACGCTACACGATCAACTAGAGGAACGGCTGGCGCGGTTCAAAGGCGCGGAGGCGACGGTCACGTTGCAGAGTGGCTTCACCGCTAATCTCGCCACGATTCCGGCGCTGGTCGGCAAGGGCGACGCGATCTTCAGCGACGCGCTGAATCACGCCAGCATCATTGACGGTTGCCGCCTGAGCCGCGCCAAGATCATCCCCTACGCGCACAACGACGTGGACGATCTGCGCCGGAAAATCGCGGAGAGCGACGGGCAATACGGGCGGCGCTTGATCGTCACCGATGGCGTTTTCAGCATGGACGGCGACATCGCACCGTTGCCGGAACTGCACGAAGTCGCCCGCGAGCATGGCATCCTGTTGATGGTGGATGACGCGCACGGCGAGGGCGTGCTGGGGCGCGGCGGGCGCGGCATCGTCGATCACTTCGGCCTGCACGGGAAAGTCGATATTGAAGTCGGCACGATGAGCAAGGCGTTCGGCGTGATGGGCGGCATCGTCGCCGGTAACAAGACGCTGATCGACTGGATCAAACAGCGTGGCCGCCCGTTCTTGTTCTCTAGCGCGATGACCGTGCCCGATGTCGCCGCCTGTCTGGAAGCGGTGGAGATGCTGGAGGAGTCGGGCGATCTGGTGGAACGTTTGTGGGCGAATGGCGACATGATGAAGCGCGAACTATCCGCGATGGGCTTCGACATCGGCCACAGCACGACGCCGATCATCCCGTTGATGCTCGGTGAGGCGCACACCGCCCGCCAATTCAGCCGCGAGTTGATGGCGCGGGGCGTGTTTGCGATGGCGATTGCCTTCCCGACGGTGCCGCGTGGCATGGCGCGAATCCGCGTGATGAACACCGCCGCCCACTCTCAGGCCGATCTGGAAGAAGCGCTAGACGCCTTCAAGCGCACCGGCGAGGCGCTGGGCGTCATCTGATGATACGTTACGGCGCTTCGCCGTAGAAATAATAGTGCATCACATCGCGCACGATGGGCGCGGCATACGCCGAACCATCGCCGGAATTTTCGACCAGCGCGACGACCAGAATTTCCGGCTCATCGGCGGGCGCCCATCCCGCAAACCACGCATGGGGCAATCGGCGCGGATGCTCCGCCGTGCCGGTCTTGCCGCATACGCCGTATTCTTCCATCAGGCGCGGCGCCCATTGGAAGATGTGCGACGCCGTACCCCAGCGCAGGGTGGTCACGTCGCATAGGCCGATGTGCAGATAGTCGAAGATTTCCGGACGCACCGGAATGACTTCCATCAGATCGGGTTGCATCTGGTAGCTGGATTCACCCAACAAGCTGGCCTGCCTGACCAGTTGCGGGCGATAGTAGCGCCCGTGATTGGCGATCATCATATAGCCCATCGCCATCTGTAGCGGCGTCACTTCGACCATGCCCTGACCGATAGCGATATTGACCGAATCCGAGAACGACCACGGCTCGGGATGGTGGCGGTCTTTGGTATCCGGCGAGCCGACAAAGCCGGTAGCGCTGGGCAGGTCACGCAGGCCGACATCATCGCCGAAGCCCATCATCTCGAAGTAACTCAGCATCAAATACGGGTCGATGTTGTCCATCTGGTAGCCGACTTCATAGAAACAGGTATTGCAACTGTGGGTCAGCGCTTCGGTCAGGTTGAGGTTGCCGTGTCCGCCCGCCAGCCAGTCACGGCGCGGGATGTCACGATTCCAGATGCCGGTAGAGGCGTAGCGCGTGCCGAAGTCGTACACGCCGCTATCCAGCGCGGCGATGGCGCTGAATGTCTTCATGGTACTGCCCGCCGGATACGTGCCCTGCGTCACGCGGTTGAGCAAGACTTCGCGGCTGTCGTTTTCCGCCGCCCGCACGATGCGCTCCGCTTCCTGTATGCCCATCACCGGAAACGGCGTGAAAGCGTTGGCGTTAAACGACGGGTAGCTGACCATCGCCAGCACTTCGCCGCTGTTGACATCCAGAATGATGACCGCGCCGCCCTTCGACGTACTGCCCCAGCCGCCCGCGTATGTCGCAAATTCTTCTGTCATGCGCTGGAGCGCGTAGCGCTGTAGGTCGGTGTCGATGGTCAGATGGACGCTGTGCGCCGGTTCGGTGCCGCGTTCGGCCAGCACGCGCAATATATCGCCGTTCAGGTTGACCAGCGTCAGGCGTCCGCCCGCCCGCCCGCGCAGGTAACTATCCCATGTCGCTTCGATGCCACTGACGCCGATGATCGAATCTTGCCGGAAGCCGAGCGCCTCATATCGCGGCACTTGCGCCGGTTCGGGATAGCCGACATTGCCGATGATATGCGCGTATAGTTCGCCGTGGATGTAGCGACGGGTGGCGCGGCCTTCAAATTGCGCGTCACAATCGCGCACCAGATCGGCCTCATAAGTGCGGAAGGAGTCGGCCTCAATCCAGCCGAGATCGGCCAGCCAGTTCGGATCATTGCGATCTAGCCGCGCCTGTATCTCGTCAGTCGGCTGGTTGAAGGCTTGCGCCAATGTGTTGAGGCAGGCTGTTTCGTCGGGGATTTCATTTTTGATGACGAAAACCGTCACGATGCGCCCGTTCATATCGGCGAGGATGCGGCCTTCGCGGTCATAAATCGCCGCCCGTTGCGGTTGCACCGTGTCCATGCGCAGACGCGCCCCGCCGCCCATCTCCGTGAAGATGTTGCCCGGCGACCACGCCACGCGCCAGCCCTGCAACTCGTGGTCTAGCACCAGTTGAAGCTGGCGGTCATTGTCGGTGAATTGGCCGACCAGCGCGGAGTCGAACGTCGCGTCGTATGTCAATGTGACGATGCGGCTACTCTGCCGCGTGAGCGCACGCGGCGCGGTGGTCACGCCTTCCAGCCGAATCTCGCGGTTGCTCAGTGTGTAGGCCGCCAGAAAGCTATCGTAGCTGAAAGCCTGCTGGCTGGATGGGCTGATGAAATTGTACATGAATTCGTAGTCGCCGCGCTCCCAGAAATCGAGGAAGGTCAGCGCGGTGGCTTCGGCATCGCTGAGGTTGTTATAGACCGGCGTCGCGCTCGGCTCGGCGGTGGAAGTCGGGGCGGGCGTCGGTTCAGCCGTGCCGCTATCCGGCGGGGCACACGCCACCACGATCAAACCGGCCAGCACTAGCCACAGATACAAAATTCTATTCATGGTTATCTTCAATCAATCAAGCCACCGATCAAAAATTGTCACTGGTATCATACCCTGATTATAGTGTGGTGATGCAAGATTAGCCAAGCAGTAGTATATTGGTAGCATAGCGATGTTCGATATTGACGAGAGGAGCAAGACACATGACCGAACCGATGATCCAGCTAGATAGTCTGGTAGGCAACGAATTTGAAGTCAGCATTGAGGGCGAAACGGTGAGCGGCGTGTTTCGCATTGATAACTTCATCACGTTCAAATGGGACGCGGCAACGGGGGAGCGCGTTCACGAACCGTTCCGGCTGGTCAAGATGGTGCAACGTGATCCAGAGAATGCGGTGAATCGCTGGTTGCGGCAGACCGTCGCGCCCGATGCGAATAGGCCGCGTCGTGAACTAACCATCCGCGCTGTGGATGATGGCACGGAGACGCGGCGCTGGGTGGTTAAAGGTGCATGGGTGGGGCAGGTGCAATATAACGTTTTCGATAGCGCCTCCTCCGAGATGGTCGAGGAGATCATCACCGTGTATTATGACGCCATTGAGGAAAGCTGGCCGGCAACGTCATGACGGCGTTATAGTGGGCGTAGGGCGCTACGCCCACCTGTCGAATAAACCGGCGACAATCTAAAAATATACCCCAGTTTATTTTTTCTAGTTGCGTAATGGGGGCGCTTGATATAGTCTAAGTCAAAGACTGTGCAAACAATATCAACGAGAAAGAGCTGATGTCAGCACCCAATAACCGCGATACGATCTGCCAGCAGTATCGTACAGATAAAGACCTGCTGATCCGGCAGGCAATCCACGACAAGTACACCGTGCCACAGGTCGATTATTTCGGCTGGGTTCTGGATAGCATCGAGTGGCGCGGCGGGGAGCGCGTGCTGGATGTCGGCTCGGCGGTGGGTGTTTATCACGCGCCACTGATGGCGATTAATCCGCAAGCGGAATACATCGCGCTTGATCTGTCGATGGGGATGCTAGGCAAAAATCCGGCATCCCGTCGTCTGCAAGCCGACGCGCTTCATTTGCCATTCCCCGACAATCACTTTGATGTGGTGATGGCGAATCACATGCTGTATCACCTGCCCGACATCGAAGCGGCGCTAGCCACGTTCAAGCGCGTGCTGAAGCCTGATGGCGTGCTTCTGGTGGCGACGAACAGCGTACAGACCATGCCCGAGCTTCAAGTGTTGATGCGGCGGGCGATCTTGCTATTGGCGCGGACGGGTTCCACGCAGATACAGCCGCCGGTACCGGCCAGCGATAGCTTCGCGCTGGAAAACGGCACGCGCCAGCTTGCCCGCCATTTCTACGCGGTGATGCGCCGCGACCTGCCCGGCAAACTGGTCTTGACCGAAAGCCAGCCGATACTCGACTATATCGGCAGTACGCGCCTGCTCCGCGAGCCGCAATTGCCGGATGGCGTGAGCTGGGATGATGTGATGACGATTATGTCACAGCAAGTCGATCATCTGATTAGTCATCTAGGCGAGCTGGTGATTAACAAGCTGACGGGGGTGCTGGTGGCGACTGATGACGGCGACTTCATCCAACCTTTCCAGCAGATCAAAGCCGACGCGATGGCATGATGCGGGCGGGACGATCCAGAAGGCGATGCTAACTGTGCAGAATCCCATCCCCTGTTATACTTGTGCTATTCATGACTTGTGATAACGCACACCATCCCGTGTCACAGAAAGGGAGGGACGGATTTATGCGGCGGCTTGGTTTTATATGTTTCTTGTTCATCATGGGCTGGCTGACCCTACCGGCCAACGCGCAGGGCGTTCAGGCGGTTGTGACCAATGAGGTCGCCAACGTCCGCATCACCCCCGCGCTCGGTTCGACGGTACTCGGGCAAGTGCCCGCCGGTTTCTTCTACAACCCCAACGCCCGCGATGCCACCGGCCAGTGGCTACGCTTTGATTTTAGCGGCGAAGAAGGTTGGATCAATGTGACGACATCGGCCATCGTGCAGGGCGACATCAGCACGTTACCCGTCGCCGACCCGCGCAGTATCCCCTACGGCGGCTTTGAAGCGCCGCGCTCCGGCACGACTAGCGTCGAAAGCGGGCCACAGGCCACCGTGCGCGATTGGTTGCGCGTGCGTTCCGGGCCGGGCATCGGCTATGTCATCATCGCCAACGCGCCGATTAATACGCCGGTCATCCTGCTCGGACGCACGGCGGCCAACACATGGATTCAGGTGAATTTCGCCGGTGTGCTGGGCTGGGTGGCGGTGGAATGGCTGATAATGCCCGCCGGTTTTGATGTGAACAGCCTGCCGGTTGATGGCATCATCGCCGAAGCGCCGCCATTGGGCGACGGCGGGCAGGACTTCATCGACGTTCTGCTGTTGATGCGGGATCGCATCGGCTTTGCGCGGCCATCGCTGACCACCATCCGCACTTATTGGACGGACGCGGCGCTGACCGGACGCGCCAGTTGTCAGCCGTACCCGTCGCGCCCCAGCGATATACAAATTCCTAACCGGCTATTGGCCGTGTATTTCGAGCGCTTAGAGCCGCTTCGCGTGCGCTTCAACGACGCGATGTTCAATATTCGGCGGGCGATTGATCTATTCATTGAAGCGTGCGAACAGCCGGGCACGGTCAATCCGGTGGGACAGGCCACCGCACAGGGCGCTCTGGAGATCGTCAGTCTGGCCGAACGTCAATTAGATGATCTGCTGGCGCAACTGGAAGCGCTCATCCCCGAACCATCACAGCCCGGCCCGGATGATTGCCTGTTCGCGTTTCAGGGCGCGGTGGATATTCTGCGCGTCGTGCCGTTGGGCGAGCTGGTACTGGACGCCATCGACTCGCGTAATTTCGCGGCGGGCTACTGCTTCGACGGCACCGCCGAACAGCGTCTCGCCTTCCAGCTATTACAGCGTCCGGGCAGTAATGGCCGCCTGTTGTTGACGGTCAGCCCGTTAGACGACCCGACAGACTTCATCGCGGTGGGGCGCATGGGGCAACCCGATCAGCTATTGCGCGTCAGCACGGTGATTATCCCGCGTACCGGACGCTATCTCATCACGGTGAGCAACGTCGGCGAACCGTTTGAGGGTACGTTCCTGCACAGCGAATACGGCTTATACTTCAACGACCCCGACGCGCCGGAACTGGAACTTGACCCGATCACCGGCGAGATCATCGCGCCGGTATTCATCCCGTTCCCCGAAGGTCCGCCGATTCAGATTCCGCCGTTGTTGGGCGACTTCTCGCCGTTGCCGGATTCGGTGCTGGTGCCGCCGATTGCCCAGCCGACACTCGACCCGACCATCTCGACGTGTCCGCTAACCGACCCCTCCACCGCGACGGCGGCCATGTGTACCGACGGCACGCTGTCCACATGCGGGCAGGCTGTCGCCTGTTATCTGGCGGGCGGCACGGCGCTTGATGACGACGGGAACGGCATCCCGTGTGATGAGGGTGGCTCGCCGCTCTGCTCTAGCGCACCGTGAAGTTTATCGGCGCGACGGATAGGTTTGGGAGATGATGGAAACAGTCACGTTTGATGATGTACGGAGCGCCGCCCGCCGTTTAGAAGGGGCGGCCAACCGCACGCCGGTGATGACCTCGCGCACGCTTTCGGCGCGGGTGGGCGGCGATGTGTTCTTGAAGTGCGAGAACTATCAGCGCATGGGCGCGTTCAAGTTTCGCGGCGCGTATAACGCGATCAGTCAACTGAGCGACGAACAGCGCGAACGCGGCGTGATTACCTATTCATCGGGCAATCACGCGCAGGCGACGGCGCTCGTCGGCGGGCTGTTCGGCGTGGCGACGACTATCGTCATGCCGGTGAACGCGCCGCGCACCAAACGCGCCGCCACAGAGGGCTATGGCGCGACGGTGATCGAATATCATCCGGGGGAGCAAGACCGCCGCGAATTGGCGGAATCGTTGGCCGCCGAGCGCGGCTATTTCGTCCTGCCGCCTTACGATCATCCGCATGTGATCGCCGGACAGGGCACGACGGCGCTTGAATTGCTGGAAGATGTCGCCGATCTTGATGATCTGCTGGTGTGTTGCGGCGGCGGCGGCCTGCTGAGTGGTTGCGCCATCGCCGCGAAGGGCATTAATCCGGCGGTGCGCGTCATCGGGATAGAGCCGGAAGTCGCCGACGACGCGACGCGCTCATTCCGCACCGGCCAACTGGTCACCATCCATAACCCGCCGACCATCGCCGACGGCACGCGCACGCCGTCACTGGGCGAAGATTACACGTTTGATCTGGTCTTGCGCCATGTGGACGACATGCGGACGGTCAGCGAAGCCGCGATCAAAGCGGCGGTGCGCTTCGCGTTCTATCGCCTGAAGATGGTGGTTGAGCCATCCGGCGCGCTGGGACTGGCCGCGCTGTTATCCGGCGTGGTATCCGGCGCGGGGCGGCGCGTCGGCGTGGTGGTCAGTGGCGGCAACATCGACGCTGACGTGATGACCATGATCTTAAATGAGGCTGAAACCGGAGAGGGCGCATGAGAGATAACGCATACGATCCATTTGAGCGCCGCCGCACGACGCTCCGCATCATCTTCTTCTTGATTATCGTGGGGACGGTGCCATTTTACATTGGCGGCTTTGTGTTGTGGGGTACAGCGCCCGCCGGTGGACGCGGCGCGGGCGGACAGACGCCCATCGCCACCATTACGCCCGTCGGCGGGGACAACAGCGCCACGCCGTCGCCTATCGCCTCTTGGACGCCACAGCCGACGCGCACGCCGGTAGCTAGCATCGTGCCGCCGCCACAGTTCATCATCCCGACATCGGCTTTCCCGACGGCAGTCCCGACGCAACCCCTGCCGACGGCGACGCCGTTCATCCTGCCAACACCGACGCCCGCGCCGACGCTAACGCCGATCCCCAGCGCGACGCCGATCCCGCCCGCGACGGATACGCCATTGCCGCCGCCAACCGATACCCCGCCGCCCCCGACGGCCACGCCGCCACCCGCGACAGCCACCGCCACCGCGACGCCGACGGCCACCGCCACCGCGACGGCGACAATTGAGGGGGGATGAACGGCAGTAAACGGTCACATGCGGACGTAGTACGCTACGCCCCTACAGACTTCCATCGGATTGTAGGGGCGCGATTCATTGCGCCCGCGATTAATACGCGGTCATCAGGCGTGCTAGGCGCTGGAGATAGTCGGCGTCGTCCATCGGATCATAGCCGGGCACCAGTCGTCGGTTGATGTAATACGCGGCGACATCCGGCTTGATGGTGTGCCCGGCGTTGTCGATCTCCCATTGTGCTTCAGCCAGCAAGAGCGCCGCCTGCCCCACATGGCTCAGCGCGTCGGCCAACCGGCGGGCGTGCGCCTGCTGGTACGCGGAATCCGCGCTTGCGATGCGCCCTAATAGCGTCATGGCGCGGTTGATCGCTTCGCGCACCGTATCGGCCAGCCCTTTGAGCTGGTCGGCGCTCACGGCGTCGAGGGTGCGCTGAAGATAGGCGATATACGGCTGATGAACGCCATAGCGCCCGATGTCGCGTAGCACCTGCAAGCACAACACGTTATGCGCCCCCTCCCAGCTTTCCAGCACTACCATATCCCGATACAGGCGCGGCAGGATGCTGAAGGACTCTATCGCGCCGTTACCGCCTAACACTTCGATAGCGCGGTGGATGCTCTCCGAGCCGCGCACGCTGGTGATGTACTTGTTCAGGTTAACGAAGATGCGATAAATCGCCCGTTCATCGTCGCCCGCCGCGCCGGTCTCGATCTTGTCCAGCAGATCGGCCAGCATGAAGCCGCTAGCGACGGCGGCGGTGGACTCCGCGAGGATGTCGGCGACGGCCTCCTGCACCAATGGATACTCCGCGATGACCTGCCCGAAGGCGCGGCGATTGCAGGCGTAGCTGGCCGCTTCGATATAGGCGCGGCGCATGAATCCGGCGCAACTGATGGCGTTCATCAACCGCGATGTATTCAACACCAGTTCAACGGTGATCTTGAAGCCGCGATCAATCGCGCCGACGGGGTAGGCTACCGCGTCGATGAAGTCTAGCTCGGCGCTCGCCAGCGTGCGCGTGCCCAGCTTGTCCTTCAAGCGGCGCAGATAAAAGCCGTTGGTCGTGCCATCATCCAGCGTGCGCGGCACGACGAAAGCGGCTAGCCCGCGTGTGCCGTCCGATGCGGACTGTGGCCGCGCCATGACCAGAAATTGATCGGCGTTGATGTTGGAGCAGAACCACTTTTCGCCGGTGATGCGCCATGTGCCGTCCCCGTGATCGACGGCGACGACGGCATTCGCGCCGACATCGCTCCCGCCTTGCACTTCGGTCAGGAATTGCGCCCCGTGTTGCATGGAGTCGTAATCGGGATTGAGCAACGGCGGCAAGAACTTATCGCGCACGGCGGGGTCGGCCTCCTGTTGTAGAGCGCGGATTAAGCCCGATGTGCAGGCCAGCCCGCACGAGTGCCCGTCGGCGGTATGGTTCAGCAGATAGAACAGCGCCATTTGATGCACGGTGTTTCCGGGTTCCGCCTGTAGCGCCATGATCTTGCTTTTCCAGATGATGCGCCCGATGGCGTCATGGTTCGGGTGAAACTCAATCTGCTCGACGCGCTCACCGATGCCATTATAGCGCTCAAGGCGCGGGTGATTGCCCCTGCGATCCTCAATTTTCATGCCGGTGTCAATCGTGGTGGCACATTCACCGCCGAACCACGTCAGATCGTTGACGATTTCCGCATAGCGCCCTTCGCCCAGCGTCCGCAGTAGGACGTGGTGCAAATTGGCATCCGCCACGAAGAAGTTATCCGGCTTGCCGTCCTCCCATGCGCGGAGGTCATTGCGGCCTATGATGGCGTTTTGTGTGGTCATAATCGTGTGATTCCCTCTATTAAAATAATCTATTTTCGATAGCGGGCGACATGCGCGACGCCCCTACAAGTGCAAATCGTCGCATGATTTCATTTTATCAGGTGGCGGGGACGGATGAAAGTTTGCGGCGGCGGGGCGCAATGCATCGCGCCTGATTCATCGCGTCGCAGAATCAAAAAGCGCGGACATCATCGCCCGCGCTTCGTCTTGTCTTGCGTGTTGATTAGACGCTAGTCGCGCCCGCCGAAGATCATCAGCAGGAACAGGAACAGGTTAATCAGGTCGAGATACAGCGTCAATGCGCCCATCACGCTGAACTTAACCGCCGCGTTGCCGCCGCGTGCGATTTCCGGATTCAGGCTCATGTCGCGTATCTTCTGCGTGTCATACGCGGTGAGTCCGGTGAAGATAATCACGCCTAGAATGCTGATGATGAAGCTGAGGCCGTCGCTACGCAGGAAGATATTCACCACCATAGCGATGATGATACCGATCAGCCCGATCATCAGGTACGTGCCCATCTTGGTGAGGTCGGCCTTCGTGGTGAAGCCGACGACGGTCATCGCCAGAAACAGACCCGCCGCGCTCGCCGCCGCCGCATAGACCGGTTGCGGGTTATAGAAGTCGTTGACCAGCGTTGTCCCATCGGCCAGCGTGATCGTCGGCGACAGGTACGCGACCATCGTCACCGAGAGCGTGAAGCCCATAATCGCCGCGAACACGAAGAACAGCGCGATTGCCCCGCCCGGCGATAGCCAGTTGCGGTTAAGACCGGCGCTAAGCGCGATCACCGACCCGAACAGGAAGATGATGGAGATGATCCCCATGCCGGGGGCCACCGCCAACTCCAGTAACGCCGGTGTGTTGCCGACGGTGTAAGCCGTGAACATGGTCACCAGCAAGCCCAGTCCCATCCACACGTAGACCATCCGCATAACGGTGTTGATCTCGATGCGCGGCATGTCAATCGGGCTGGATTGTTGCATAGTGGCCTCATGGCCGTATTGGTTACGGTCATTTGGATTATAGAAAGCCATCTTTTTATTCTCTCCTACGACACCCTAAATTTTCCAGATTATCAACCCCATTATAACCTATAAAACGCAAAAAGCCCCGTTTTGTTCAGGGCGGATTCGTCAAACTTTAACGATTTTACAGAAATCTTATGCGAACGAGGTGGGGGCGCGTCCCCCTGTGATAACTTTAACGCGCCCCCGTGAGCCGATGCGTATGTTCGAGCGTATCTTGTGCGTCTTCTACTCGAACGTTCCCCAGATTGGCCGGATATGGGCGATTATCAGGTACGCCACGAATAACCCCAAACTAGCGCCACCTATCGACGCCACACCGCCAACCAGTTCACCAATCATCACCGCTATCGTGCCGATAGCCAGTGTGATAGCGCCTGCCTTCAAACGATAGATGACCGCCTGTGCGCTCACTATCGCCAGTAAGAACCAAGAGGTATAGAGCACGTGCAACCATGCCGCGTTAGGCGCGGTCCCTTGCGTCAGCGCCGCGATGCTATACAAAAACCCCAGCACCGAGACGATCTGGACGAACCGGAGCAAGCGCCGCAGTTGTTCATCCTGAAGGCTCACTTGAGGTTGCATGTCCACACCCCTTGATAGTGTACACACGACTGTTAAACTACACTCGCCGATGGGCTTATCGCGCCCTGTGTGGGGCGGCGTATCTAGCCCTGTTCTTAACTTGAGTCTAACCGACGACATTTGACGCCTCATAGTGACAATCATCATAGCCGCATGATGACATTTTGCGTATTTTGTCACAGCGCATATAATCAAGGCGCGGTATCTTTTGAACGGATTCGCGCCGATATATTGTTTGTGCATAAACAAATTTTGTTTTTGGAGATGACAACTTATGAGTAACGATGGCTTTAACCCCAACACCGGCGACATCTACCACCCATCGCCGGAGACCGTCGCCGCCGCCCACATCAAAGATTATGAGGCGGTCTATCAGAAAGCGGTGGATGATCCGCTCGCGTTCTGGGCGGAACGGGCGGAGACGCTCTCGTGGTATCAAAAATGGGACAAGGTGCTGGATGATAGCGACGCGCCGTTTTACAAGTGGTTTGTCGGCGGCAAGACCAACATCGTATTAAACGCGCTGGATCGCCACCAGACCACCGGACGCCGCAACAAACTAGCGATCATCTGGGAAGGCGAAGACGGCGAAAAGCGCACGCTCTCTTATTGGCGCTTGAGTCAGGAGGTGTGCAAGTTCGCTAACGTCCTGCGTAGCATGGGCGTGCAAAAAGGCGACACGGTGACGATCTACATGGGGCGCACGCCGGAAGTCGTTATCGCTATGCTGGCCTGCGCCAAGATCGGCGCGGTGCATAGCGTCATCTATGGCGGATTCAGTGAGCAGGCCATCGCGGATCGCATTGACGACGCCAAGAGCCGCGTGCTGGTGTGCAGTGATGGCGCGTGGCTACGCGGGAAGATCGTGCCGTTGAAGGAAAATGTCGATAAAGCGCTGGAACGCTCGCCGATGGTGGAGCATGTCATCGTGGTGCGGCGCACCGGCCACGAGATCAACATGGAGCAAGGGCGCGATTACTGGTATCACGATCTGATGTCGCTCCCCGTCGCCAGCAACAAAGCCAGAACCGAAGTCATGGACGCCGAAGACCCGCTTTTCATCCTATACACTAGCGGCACCACCGGCAAGCCGAAGGGCATCTTGCACACGCACGGCGGCTATCAGGTGTACACGTCAACCACACTGGAATGGGTTTTCGACATCAAAGACGAAGACCGCTACTGGTGCGCGGCGGATCCGGGCTGGATCACCGGCCATAGTTACATCGTGTACGCGCCGCTGATTCTAGGGGCGACCAGCATCATCTATGAGGGAGCGCCGACTTATCCGTATCCTAATCGCTGGTGGAAGATCGTTGAAGAATACGGCGTGACCATCCTCTACACCGCGCCGACGGCGATTCGCGGCCTGATGCGCTTCGGTGATGCGTGGCCGAACCGTCACGACCTCTCGACGTTGCGCCTGCTGGGGAGCGTCGGCGAGCCGATCAACCCGGAGGCGTGGAAATGGTATCATCGGGTTATCGGTAAAGAGCGCTGTCCGATCATGGATACATGGTGGCAGACCGAAACCGGCGGCTTCATGATTACGCCGTTGCCGTCGGTAGCGCTGAAGCCGGGAAGCGCCACGCGACCATTTCCGGGAATCGTGGTGGATGTGGTCGATGAGGAGGGCAACACCTGCGCCCCCAACGAGGACGGCAAGCTGGTCATCAAGACGCCGTGGCCGGGCATGTTACGCACCGTCTACGGCGATCCGGAGCGCTACAAAGCGCAATATTGGAGCGCGTACAAAGAGCAGGGCTGGTATCTGGCCGGCGACTCTGCCCGCCGCGATGAGGACGGCTACATCTGGGTGATTGGCCGCATTGATGATGTGATTAAGGTTAGTGGCTATCGTCTGGGCACGGCGGAGATCGAGTCCGCGCTGGTCAGTTATAAAGATGTGGCGGAAGCGGCGGTCATCGGCGTGCCGGATGAATTGCGCGGCAACGTGATTCACGCTTACTGCATTCTGGTCAGTGGCGCGACGCCGGACGATGCGCTCATCAAAGCGCTAAAAGAGCATGTGCGCCACGAAGTCGGGCCGATTGCGGTGCCGACCAGTATCGAATTCGTCGATAAATTGCCCAAGACGCGCTCCGGCAAGATCATGCGGCGCGTGTTGAAAGCACAGGCGCAAGGCTTGCCGGTCGGCGACCTCAGCACGCTTGAGGATTAGCGCGTACCGTTTATTTTGTGGGGCGCAACACGTTGCGCCCCTACACAGCAGGACTTACAACGATACCGGATTGCTGACCAGACCGCTTAACAGGTCGATGCACGCCTGCACGTCGTCCAAGTCCACCGTCTCGCTGACGGTGTGGATGAAGCGGCACGGGATGGAGATGCACCCGCTCGGCACACCGGCATTCGTCAACTGGATGGCGGCGGCGTCCGTCGTGCCACCGGATAGCAACTCGCGCTGATACGGAATGCCGTCTGCTTCGGCGCGGTTGACCATCCAATCGACGACGGCGGGCGGCACGACGAGGCCGGGATCATGCACTTTGATCGCCGCGCCACCGCCCAGCTTGACCGACATCTTCGCGCCGTGAATCTCATCACCGGTGCGCGTCACATCCAGCGCGACGGCCACATCGGGGTTGATGTTGTGCGCCGCCGTCCGCGCCCCACGCAGGCCGACTTCTTCCTGCACGGTGAACGCGAAATAAACGCTGTTGGGCGTCTTTTTCTTCTTCAGCTTACGCATCGTCTCGATGGCGACCACACAGCCGATGCGATCATCCATCGCCTTACCGACAAGGCGCTTGCCGCGTTCGTCCATCGGACGCCAGAAACCCGCCGGACTGCCTTCCGGTACGGTCTGCTCGCCGCTGGCGTCGTCGGTGTCGATGAAGAACTGATCCAGCGAATCGCCCTTGCCACCTTCCACGCCGATCACGCCGATCACGCCATTCTCGAACTTAACGCGGTTGCCGCGTAGCGTCTGCGGGCTGAGTCCGCCGATGTTGGCGAAGCGCATATAGCCGCTTTTCTTCTCGCGGTAGGTCGCCATCACGCCGATCTCGTCCATGTGGGCGGCCACCATCACGCGCTTTTCGCCATCCCCCACGCGGCAGATCAAATTGCCGAGCGGATCAACGGTGATTTCGTCGGCCAGTTCCGCCACTTCTTCGCGGATGATCTGGCGGATGTGGTGTTCGTAGCCGGAAGGCCCCCACGCTTCGGTTAGTTTTCTGACTAGCTCTTTCACGTTACTCTCTCTCCGTTTTTGAAATGGTGTCATCGTCCGGTTTATGATATTCGACGGCAAAGCGACGCTTGCCGCGTAGCAATTGTTCGCTGAATTGGACTTCCACCAGACCGACGCGGCGGAACGTCTCTAGCTCGGCGCGGGAAAGCGGCCACGGGATGCCGTCTTTGGGTTCGTGCGGCTCACGCCCATGACACAACACCAGCAGATCGCCACCCGCTTTGACGAATCCGGCGATAGCGTTCATCGCAGAATCGGCCAGCGTGTGCGGCAACGCCTGAATGTTGCGGCACTCGAACACGAAATCGAAGCGCCCGCGCCACGATTCCGGCGCTTCAAACAGATCAACCGCCGTGTACTGCACGCGCTGATGGGGCGGGAAGCGACTTTGCGCCCACGCGATCGCGCTCGGCGAAATGTCGAACGCGACGACATCATAGCCGCGCTGTGCCAGCACTTGCGCGTCATCGCCCAGCCCGCACCCGACCACCAGCGCGGAAGGCGTCTCGCCCGCCGTTACCGGATGCGCGTCCAGCCACGCGACCAACTGCGGATTCGGCTCCATCAGCGCCCATGGCACCTGCGCCCGTCCCGCTTTGGCTTCGGCGTATAGCGGCTCGAACCAGCCCGCCGGTGATTCCTCGCGCCACGCTTTGCGGATGCGGTCTGCGATGTCGTCGGCGTTGCCGTCGGGCGTCGGATCACTCATAGCGGAACGCCTCGAACGTCAGGCCATGCACCGCCGCTTTGACCAGATCGAGCGTGTGCTGATAGTCGGTCTTGCTGAGGATGGCGGCGGGGCTGTGGATGTAGCGGCACGGCATAGAGATAACGCCGGTAGGCCGTCCGCCGCCCGCCATGTGAATTTGCCCGCCGTCCGTGCCGCCGCCCAGTTGCGTTTTAAGCTGATAGGGGATGCCGTTTTGCTCGGCGGTCTGCCGCAGATAGTTGAGGAAGCGCGGCTGGGCGATCATGCTCCGATCCATGACGGTGAGTGCCGGGCCAGCGTTCACGCGGCATCCGGGGTTATTCTCGATTTCGTCGTCCGGCTCGGCGCTCGGGTTGGGAACATCGTGGGCGGTGGTGCCTTCCAGAATCAGCGCGACATCGGGCGCGTGTTTTTGCGCGGCGACCTTCGCCCCGCGCAGGCCGACTTCTTCCTGCACGGTGAACGCGGCGATGATGTCCACCGGATACGGCCCGCCCTGCAACACGTCAATCAACAGCGAACAACCGACGCGATCATCAAACGCCTTGCCGCGCACCATCGTTTCGCTGAGTTCGGTATAGGTGCTATCAAACGCGATGCGATCCCCGATTTTGACCTTGCCGTTAGCCGATTCTTTGCTACTCGCGCCGATGTCGATGCGTAGATTTTTGAGCGCGGTCACGTTCTGCTCGCGGTTGAGGTGGATCGGCGGCCACAGGATGACGCCGGGCAGACCGTCCGCGCCGACTTTCACGCGCAGGCCGGGCAGGATGCGGTCATCCACCCCGCCGACATTGACGAAGCGGATCAGGCCGTTGCTGTCGATGTCTTTGACCATGAAGCCGATTTCGTCCATGTGGGCGGCGATCATCAGGCGCGGCGCGTCCGTCGTCGCTCCCGTGCCCCGCTTGATCGCGGTGATGCCGCCTAGCGCGTCAATTTTTATGTCGGTGACGTGATCTTTGATCGCGTCTAGCACGATGCGGCGTACCGCGTCCTCCTGACCGGAGACGCCCACCGCGTCCGATAATTGCTGTAAATACATCACGCGCCCTCCGCTTCTTGATCTTTATTGTCGTCCCAGTCGATGACGCCCATGAAATCGGCGTCCAGTCCGGCGATGAAATGCGCCAGCAGGCGTCCGGTGCGCTCGATGTCGCCCAGATCAACCGTCTCGACCGGTGAGTGCATGTTGCGAATCGGGATGCTGAGTAATGCCGTCGGCACGCCTTCGCGGGAGACCTGTATCGCCCACGCATCGGTGCCGCTTCTGCCCGGAAGCGCCTCGTGTTGCACTTTAATCTCGTGATACTTGGCGGTCTTTTCGATCTGCTCGGATAGCTTAATGTGGAAGTTCGGGCCGATGCCGATGACCGCGCCCTTGTTCATCTCGCCGGCTGAATTTTCGCCTACGCCGGGCTGGTCAGCGAAGGTGACATCAAGCGCGATGGCGATGTCGGGGTTGATGTGGTGCGCGGCGGTGGTCGCTCCGAGCAGGCCGGTCTCTTCCTGCACGGTGGCCGCCGCGTATACGTCCCACACATGCGACATGCCCTTCAGCGCATCCAGACAAACGCTGACCGCCGCGACACAGGCGCGGTCATCCAGCGCTTTGGCCGCCACCTTGCGCCCCTGTAATTCTACAAGCGGCGCGTCCGGCGTGATGAGGTCGCCCGGGCTGACCTGTGCGATCACTTCGTCGTGCGGCAAGCCGACATCAATCACAAGCTGGTCGAATGTCGGGTAGCGTTTGCGTTCGCGGTCAGTCAATAGATGTGGCGGGATGGCGGCTACGACCCCGCGCAGGGGCGATGTGCCATGTACGATGACCGGCTGTGCCAGCATAACGCGGTTGTCCACGCCGCTAATGCGATGAACGTAGATGAAGCCGTCCACGATGTCGCGCACCATCAGGCCGATCTCGTCCATGTGGGCGGCCAGCATGATCTTGCGCGGCGTTGATGGTGGTTGGGTGGCGCGTTTGACGCCGATCAAACTACCCAGCTTATCCTGCTGGAACTCGTCCACGTAGCCCGCCCATTCTTCGCGCAAGATACCGCGAATGGGCGCTTCGTGGCCGGATGGCGCGTGTGCTTCCACCAGTCTTTTCAGGTGTGCTTTCAGGTCGAACAAGAATTTTTCTCCTACACAATGCGTCAACGTCTACACGGTAGATTGTACCATCCCCGCGCCGGATGCTGAAAAGATGGACTCAGCGCGTAGCATGGCTACGCCCCTACAGATTCGCATACATGCCCCCATCCGGCGCATTTTGCGGAATATGCTAAAATAGTAAAGAGTCACACGTTCGCCAATAGACAGAGGGGAGACAGCAACGAATGGCTGATGAAAACGAACGGTTACAGGATGCTCAGGAGTTGGTCAAAAGTGGTCAACATCAGCAGGCGCGGGAGATACTGGAAACCATGCCGGATCATCCCACCGCGCAGAAGTGGCTAGCGCAATTAAACGAACGCTTCCCGCCGGATACTGACGCCGCACAAGCGGATGTCAGTCAGCAGGCGGAGCATATTGAATCTGAGAGCAAAGGGGCAACAACTATGAGCGACAACCCGACACCAACACCGGAAGAAACACCGCAGACTGACCAACCGACACCGCAACCGCAGAAGGAGCAAGCCGCACCGCAACCGCCAAGACCGCAGGCGACCAGAGCGGCGACGGATTACACCGTGCCCATGCCGCCACAAATTGCTGATGTCGTCAAAGAGCAGATTATAGATCGTCTGGGCAAGGTGGGCGGCGTGGTCGCTATCGGCGCTATCCTGTACGGCATCGGCTCGGCCATCGAGTACAGCTATTTCGGCGGCGGGAACGTGAACACGTTCCTCTATGCGATCATCGCCACCGCCGTGACCGCGCTATTCACGTATGGTCTATCGTTCGCGCTGTCGCTTTCGTTCCCGACCATCCCGCGCAACACGTTTTTCATCTTCGTTGGGTTCACGACCGGCTTGACGTTCTTCCTGATGTTGATTGACAGCAGATTGTCTTTCACTTTCGCCAATAGCAGTCTGGTGCTGGCGTGGCTGACGCGGGCGATATTCGGCATTGGCGTCGCTTACGCCTTCGCCAACATGAACCGCTTCGTGCCTTCACAGGGCGAGCCGCGCCTGAACCGCAATATGTTCATCCTGACCGCCATCGCCATGACGCTGTTCACCTCCGCCGGATCGGGCATCATCAACGCTTTCCGCTTCTCAAGCGGGCTTGATCTGGGTGATTTCATCGGCGCGTTGCTGGGTGGATTGATCGCCGGTGCGCTTTTCAGCGCGATTCTGGTGATCGCCCTGCAAGAATCGGCAGATAAATCAAAATCGGATAGCTAGCAATCCGATGTGGGAGCGCCGTGTGTCCGCGCTCCCACACTTTTTGAATCAGTTGCGGCGGATTGCTAGAGTCATCAACTCGTAGACGATGAATAGCGCGACAGACATCACCACAAAGACCAGCGCGACGGTTTCTAGCGCCGGATTAAAACGCAACGCCGGTTGATCGAATGGAAACGGCGCTTTGAGTAGCGGCATTACCGCGTTCTCGTTCAGTTGTACCAGCCATCCGGTCAGGCCGGGAAATACGCCCACCCCCAGACTTGCGCCGCCCATCTGTAGGCCGATGGCGTTAGCCGCATGACGCAACCCCACCCGCCGCACCGTGCCCGCCATCAAAAGCGGGAATTGTGGCGCGATTGCCAACCCCATCAGGATTAATCCGACGGCGCTGATCGTCTGCGAAATATTCGACCAGACCAGTATCGACGCCAGCACCGCCAGCGTCAGACTGCCGCGCATCTGTAGAACGATTGAACCGCGATCGCCGATGAAGCCGAAGAAGAAGCGCCCGACGGTGAACATCGCCCGATATAGGCTGATCCAGATACCGGCAGTCGTCGGGTCTGTGCCGCGCCCCTGCGTGAATAGCGTGTACGACCACTGACCGGCGTTCATCTCCAGACCGGTGGCGATGAAGAACGCGAAGACGCCCATCCACACCATCGGCACGCGCATCGAGCCGACGAGCGATGCCGCCGGTTCTCCCCCGTGCGGTTGGGTGATGCTGACATCGTGCAGGCGCACGAACAGCAACAAGACGACCATCAGCGCTTTGACCATGCCGACAATCAGAAAGCCGAATGTCCATGATAGCCCGATGCTGAACAGGCCGACCATCAACAACGGACCAAACGCCGCGCCTAGCCCGAAGAAGGCGTGCAAATAGTTCATCAAGCGCGGGTTGTCGTATCCGGCGACGTACAGATTCAAGCCGGTATCAATGCCGCCATCGCCCAGACCGGCGATGAAACCTAGCAGGACGATTATCTCCCATGACGGCGCGAAGAAAACCAGAACCATCGCTGTGCCGCGCAAGCTATACGCGCCGATCAGCAGATGCCGGATGCCGAACCGCCGCGAGAGCGCCCCGCTAAACAGGCTGACGGTCACGAATCCTATCGTTCCGGCTACAAAAAAACTGCCCAACGCGGCGGCAGGCAGGTTAAATTGTGCTTGAATGGACGGCCACGCCAGACCGAGCAAGCCATCCGGCAAGCCGAGAACGATGAAGCCGAGAAAGGCGACTGCGATAGAACGATCAAACGATTGGCGGGTCATGGTGACTTTCTACGCTGTTGCGTTCTGGCAATGTCAAATCCCGCCATGCTATCACAGAAATCGCGCCGATGTGGAGTCCATCCCGTCCGCTGTCACTTCTTCGGCGGCTTAGGGTCAGCTTTCAGCGTGCGCTCAATCGCGACCAGCAATTGATCGCTGTTGAGGTAGTCGCCACGCAACGGGATATAAGCCAGCAGGCCAAACAACACCATCACCAGCCCGATTAACACGCCGTAACTGACCGCCAATAGCAGACTGCCGACGATCAGCGACGCCCCCAGCACGCGCATCCAGAACGGGCTGATGCCGTCAGGGACGTAGCCCTCGATCACCGTGACGCCGGTCTCGCGCCATAGGCGACCTCTTAAGCGTGTGGTGCGGTTGAAGCGCCCCAGCACCGGCGCGGTCAGCGTCAGGCTGAAGCCGCCGTCTTTGTTCACCCAGCCGCCCAGCGCGGGGTTGGCTTTTGTGCCGCGTGCTTGCAGGCGCTCGGTCAGGTCTTTGACGCATTGCCGCGTCGTCTTTTGTGAATAGAGTGTGAACTGCATAATCCGTTGTGATGTCTCGTGTTCGCGGTCAACCGTCCTTATTTATATCACAATTCGCCGCGACGTGAGCTTTTGCTGAAAGGATATTCACATCACGGCACGTAGGATTTATAATGTTTAGTATCACGTAAACGTTATAAATCATAGGAGAACCTGATGCAACGTCAAGCAGTCAAAACACCATCCGGCGCGGAAGTCAAAAATCCGGGCATCGTGCGCTTCATCTTCAACGATCCGCGCATGGCGGGGTTCTGGACGGTGATCCGCGTGTTGATCGGCCTGAAGTGGTTGGAAATCGCCCTGCCGAAGTTGAGCGATCCGGGCTGGATGCAATCCGGCGCGGTGGTGCGCGGCTTCTGGGAGATGCAGGTGCGCGTGCCGGAGGCCGGTCCCGCGCCGATCACCTACGGCTGGTATCGTGATTTCCTGCAAACCTTACTGGATGCGGGCGCGTACCAGTGGATGGCACCGACTATCGTCATCGCGGAGTTAATGTTCGGCGTACTGTTCATATTGGGCGCGTTTGTCGGCTTCACCGCGCTAGCCGCCATCGTGCTACACTGGTCATATCTGCTGGCGGGATCAGCCGGCAATAATGGCATCATGTTTCCGATCACGTTCGGCTTGCTGGCCGCGTGGAAGATCGCCGGTTATTACGGGCTGGATTATTTCCTCACCCGCCGCCTGAGCGCGTTCTGGTCACCGCCGCCTGTCGAAACGGCGGAATCATCACGGGCATAATGCGGGCGCGATCAATCCGGTAGATGTTTGTAGGGGCGTAGCGTGCAATTAAACACCACGATTTAACGACTACGCCCATACGCGCCTAGAATCGGGCGCGAATTTTCGCTCGGTGATGTGATAGAATCATCAGCATGATGACCGCTAGCCTATCACGGAGCGATGATGACGGACAAACAACAAGAAATTTCACGCGAAGAACTGGAAGCCCAACTCCCCGAAGATTTCCCACCGTTGCCGGATGAAATCACGCCGCAGACGATGCAACGCTACGTCAACGACAATTTCGGCGGGCAGATGTCGCCGGGCACCGCTCCCCTGCCGGATGAATTCACCCCGCAGGCGCTCGGCTCGTATCTCAACCAGAATTTCGGCGGCCTTATGCGGCAAGAGGCGGGGCGTATGGTGCGCGGGACGCTGTGGGGCATCGTGCTATCTTACATGCCGATGAGCCATTACAACCGGCGGCGCGTGCAATACAAACTGAATCGCGGTCAGCCGGTTGGCGTCTTTGAGTTCATCACCGGACGCCCGTTAACGCGGGGGCGCATTATCGGCTGGGTGATCTCGTTGATCGTGCTGGCGGTGATCGCCTATTTCATCTGGCAATTCAACCAGACCGGCGAATTACCGGCCTTCCTGCAATGAGCGCCCGCTAGCTATGTACCAACAGAACGCGACGACGATGAATCAGCATATCTGGCCGATCTTCGGGCACGATTGGGCGGTGGACTATCTGCAAAAGGGTATCTTCAACCGGCGTGTGCGCCATGCGTACCTGATCGCCGGGCCGCCTAATGTCGGCAAGAACACGCTGGCGCACGCCTTCGCCATGACGCTCAATTGCACGTCGCCGGATATGGCGGCGCGTCCGTGTGGCGTCTGCCGTGATTGCAAGAAGATCATGAGCGCCAACCACAGCGACATCATCTACGGCGAAAACGACCCCAAGACCGGCGTGCTGAAAATCGAAGCGATCCGCGCCGTCACATCGCGCATCGCCATGAAGCCCTACGAAGGCCGCTACCGCATCGCCATCTTTCAGGGGTTTGAACGCGCCTTGCCCCGCGCACAGGACGCTTTGCTCAAGACGCTGGAAGAGCCGCCGCCGCACGCGGTCTTGATCTTGCTGACGCCTTCGCTAGAGCCGATCCTCAGCACGATCACCAGCCGCAGTCAGATCATCCATCTGCGCCCCGTCGCGCCGTCCATCATCCGCGATGTGCTGATTCGTCATTATGGCGCGGACGACGACTCCGCCGAATTGCTCAGCCGGATTAGCGGCGGGCGTCCGGGCTGGGCGATTGACGCCCTGCATCAGCCGGACATCCTGCGCGGGCGTGAGGAAGCGCTCGACCAACTCGACCACATCATACGCTCCGGACTCAGCGAACGCTTTGACATCGCGGGCGCTCTCGCCCGTGATAAGGCGGCGCTGGCGCCGTTGTTGGCGCTGTGGCTGAGTTATTGGCGCGATCTGTTGCTGTATCTGGAAGGGCGGGCGGAACGGCTGTGCAACGTAGACCGGCGGGCGACGATTGAGCGCACCGCCTATGATGTGACGCCACAGGCGGCGCTCACCGCGCTCCGCGCCACGCAGACGCTATTAGAGCGCCTGACGTACAATTTGAATTTACGTCTGGCGCTGGAAGTGTTGTTTCTGGATTATCCCGTCCCGCGTCGTTGAGCGATTATCCACCCGGCGCGGGGATGATGAGTTCCTGCCCGACGGATAGCACGTTGGGGTTGGTGATGTTATTGCGGGCGACGATGGCGTTGATCGTCACGCCGTAGCGCCGCGCAATCGCGCCGAGCGTCTCGCCGGATTGCACCACATGGGTGGCTTCGATACCGGCGGTGATGCCGCCATCTTCCGCGCTCGGCGTGCCACCAAGCGGTACCGGCTGGGCGGATGTGCCGGTTTGCCCATCAGGGGCGGGCGGCGCGGCGGTGGGTTCGGCTTCGCAGTCGGGCAGGATGATCTCCTGTCCCGGGCGGATCAGGTTCGGATTCAAGCCGGGGTTGATCGCCTGAACTTCAGCGACGGTGGTATTGTTGTTCAGCGCGATGCGGAACAACGTATCACCGCGCCGCACCACATAGATACATTCTTCCGGTACTTCGGCGGGATCGTCGGGGAAGAAGGCGTCCGTCGGCGTGACCAGCCCTGACGGGGTGCTGACGGCTTCCGGGTCGGTTTCGGCGGGCGGAGTCGGCGTAGCGATGGCGCTCTCGCCGCCCATCGGTGAGCCGGGCGTGATGACCGGTCGCGTGGTCTGTACGAATGGCGTGCTGGTGGCTTGCACCTGTACCGGATCAACCGCGCCGCTAGTCGTCGGCTGGCCGGTGAATGGTGTGGCGGTAATCAGTACGATGTCGTCGGCTGTCGGTTGTTGCGCCGGTTGATCGGTGGGTTCGTCTATGTCTGCCGGTTCATCGGTGGGTGGCGCTTCGGTGAAAAGCGTCTCTTGTGTCGGCGTCGGGTCGGGTGTGTCGGTTGCCTCGCGGATGGCGGGCGTGCTGGTAATCAGCGTCAATTCGTCCGGGTCGGGCGTCTCGGTAGCGGGCGCGATGGTGACGGCCTGCTGTGCGTCGGCCTGTTGTGCCTCCGCGATGACCTCGACGGGCGGGCTAGCCTGCTTGAGGCAGGCGGTTAGCGCCAGCGCCAGAATGGGTAATATCACTATGAGCCGTTTGAGCGACATCTTAACTTTGCCTTCGTTTGCACGGTGATGCTCAATCTATCAAATGCCTATGCTATCAGGATACATCTAATCGGAGACTTTCGCAAAGGTGTAGACCATGCTGATTTGTGGTATGCTAATAACGTGATCGAGTCTGTTAGATGAGAAAGGTTCGTGTGTGTTACCGCAAGAGAAGCCGCGTGTGATGGTGGTCGATGACGACGACGCCCTGCAACGGCTGGTTTCCACCCTTTTGACCCGTGCTGAAATGGAAATCATCAGCGCGGAATCGGCTGTTGAGGCCGCCGACTTGCTCAAGCGAGCGCATGAACAGGGCGTATTGCCGCATGTGCTGGTTCTGGATATGATGTTGCCCGATGTAAGCGGGCTGGACTTCCTGCGCCAACTGCGCGAGCAATCGCAATTCGACACGGTGCGCGTCGTGGTATTATCGGCCATCGCCGACCACGATAAAATCCGCGAAGGTCTGGAAATCGGCGCGGATCGCTATTTGACGAAATCCTATCTCGCTAATAATCTGATTGCCACCATACAGGATTTACTGGCTTTGCATCATCAGCGACGTTAAGCCGCCAACCACAACAACCGACTAAGCGGCTACTCCCAATCCCCCCGCCACAAACGATAAACGCGCAGGCCGTCATTGGCATAGGCCAGCGATACGCGCCAACCGTCCGCCCGCGCCGCCGCCAACCACACCGCGACATCGCTTGCGGGCGTGTGCGGTGCCAGCAAATAGCGCGGGGCGCGGTCTGGATTATTGCGGGCATCAGCCACGAACGTATCCGCATCCGGATAGTAGACGCGCCGCTTGTCCGTCCATGCGCCCATGTAATAGCCCATCTGCCAGCCCAGCCAATGATCGTAGATGATCGCCCCCATCTCGCGGCTATTGAGCCAGTCCGCCGTCTGGATGAACGCGGCTTCGCTAGTCGGACGGAACACATCGGCGCGGGGATCGTGCGGGTTGACCAGCGCGAGGATCACCAGCACGGCGGCGACGGCGTAGCGCGTCCGGCGCGGGATCGTCACCAGCGCGGACGCCATCAGCAGGCAAAGCGGCGGCACGAGTGGCAACAGGTAGCGGTCAAATGTCGGCAGGGCGCTGATTATATGGCCGATGAAGAACGCGCCGCACCACAGCGCCAGCAGACGCGCCATCCCGCCGCGCCATACACCCCACATCGCGCTGAACGCGGCGAACAGACTCAGCGCCGGATGGCCGAATAGCCCGCCCGCATGGGCTAGCCACGCGGCGGCGCGGGGCGGCCAGTCGGCGGGGTCGGCCAGCCAGCGCCCTTGATCGATGTTGGCTGATCCCAGCGCGAACAGGCTATCTTCCGGGCGGGCGACATCCCATAGCACCAGCCCGACCAATCCCAGCGCCAACCATAACAGCGCCCGCGCCCGCGCTCCGTCATCTCTCAGCGCGAACCACACCAACGGCAGAAAAAAGACCGCCTGCGGTTTGGTCGCTATGCTCAACGCCAGCAACAGCCCGCTTAATCCCGCCCGCCCGCGATGCGCGGCGATGATCCCGCCGAGCGCCAGCGTCACCATCAGCATATCGGTGAAGGCGGATGCGCTGTAGGCTACCGGATACGCCGCCACCGCCATCAGCGATGCGGCGAGCCATCCGCCGCGCAGACCATCCGCCGAACGCGCCCACGCCATCACCAGCGCCACCGCCAGCAGACCGGCGACGACGTTCGGCCACTTGGCGGCGAATTCGCCCGCCCGTAGCGGCACATCAATCACGCCGGATTCGGTGTGGCGGGCGGCGATGAAATGCTGACTGAGCGCGTTGGCGTACAGGCTGACCGGCGGCTTATCCACCGGGCCATCCAGCATCCACGCGCCGAAAACCGCCGCCGAACGCGCATAGGTGCTGTACAGCGCTTCGTCAGGATGCAGGCGCACGTCATCCACCGCCGCGCCCAGACGCAACGCGAAAGCCATCATCAGCACGGCCATCACCATCAACGGGTGTATCTTCACAGGCATCACTCCACGCCGCTATAATGTCATCCGTCGCGGGCGCATGGCCGCATCGGAGCGCTTGCGATGGATGAACGAAAGGTTCTTCGTTCTTTTTTCTACAGAAAAAAGAACCAAAAAAGACTTTTGCATTCTTTCAAAAAGGTGAGAAAAAATCTGCTCGCATAGTTACATAATGAAGCGACTATAACGATGAAATACGCAAATGTAAAAGGTGTGGTGCTGGATATGGACGGCGTATTGTGGCGCGGCGATCAACCGTTGCCGGGATTAGCCGAGCTTTTCGAGTGGCTGGACGAGAGCGCGACGCCGTACGCGCTGGCGACCAATAACAGCAGTAAAACTCCGGCGCAGTGTGCCGCGAAACTGGCTAGCATGGGCGTTCCCGATGTCGCGCCGGAACGCATCGTCACATCCAGCACCGCGACGGCGAGCTATATGGCCGAACGCTATCCGGCGGGCACGACGGTCTACGCGCTGGGCATGGACGCCATGCGCGAAGCGCTGGACGACGCCGGATTCGATGTGATCGCGGACGGTCAGCCCGATGTGGTAGTCGCCGGTGTCAAGTTTGATCTATCGTATGATGATCTGCGGCGGGCGACGCTGTGCATCCGCGCCGGTGCGGACTTCATCGGCACGAATCCGGATCGCACCTTCCCGACGCCGGAAGGTCTGGTGCCCGGCGCGGGGAGCATCATCGCCGCGCTGACGGCGGCCACCGACGCCGAGCCGGTCATCATCGGCAAGCCTGCCCGCCCGATGTTCGACGCGGCGCTGGCCGTCACCGGCACGGACGCCGGACAAACGTTGATGATCGGGGATCGTCTGGAGACCGACATCTGCGGCGGGCGCGATGCCGGATTGCTGACCGCGCTGGTGTTCACCGGCGTGGCGACGCCGCAAGACCTGACCGACCCCGATAACGCCATCTGGCCGGATGTCGCCTACGAAGGTCTGCCGGAATTGCTGAAAGCGTGGGCGGGCGCTCGCTGGTATCTGGATAAGATGAAGGTCAAGAAAGGGCGAGCGTGAAGATCAGCCGTCGCGCATTTTTAGGCGGGCTGGGTGGACTGGGTGCGGGCTGGTTGGCGGGGCGCGTGTGGCCGGTCAACGCGCAAACGACGGGCGACGATCCCGACGTGCGCCTGCTATCCGCCCGCATCCGTGAGACGATTGGCGCGGAGGCCGTCGGGCTGGATTTGCGCCGCATCAACTGGAATCGCGGCACGGTTGATTTCAGCATCCAGCACAACGCCGAAAACTACTACCCATCGGCCAGCACATTCAAAGCGATGACCGTGCTGTACTATCTGGCGATGACCCCGCGTGATCTGTGGGAGGTCGGCGCGGATTCGTCCGCGTATCGCGTGGCGGTATTCAGCAACAACCGCTTGACCGGCGATCTGCTGGATTCCACCGCCGCCCACTATCCCGGACGCGCTAACCCGATTGTCAAGTTCAACAACTGGACACGCGAAGCGCTCCGCATGGATGTTGGGCTGTATAGCTGGGATTGGGAGGGCAGTCCGACAGTCGGCTGGAATGACCGCCGCTTCGCACCGACGCCGGAGCGTGCGGTGTGGCATCGCGGGGCGGCGTATGCCGTCGGCAACGTGTTCCAGCCGCGCCATCTGGCCGATTTCTGGTCGTATCTGCTCACTCTGCGCCCGTTGTACGGCTGGCGGCAGGCGGAAGAAGCCGTCGCGCAGACGCTAGAGCTATTCTCGATTCCCGCCTCCGGCTATCAATCGCCCATCGAACGCGCATGGGGGAATTACATCGGCAAGGACGGCGTATTGCCCGCCGGTGATACCCCGTTGAATGTGCGCGTGGTGAATGACGCCGGTATCATTCTGGTCGGCCAGACGCCCTATGTGGTGGCGGCCATGTCGTTGAATGGCGAATATCGCTTCATCCAGACGTTAGAGCGCGTGCTGGCGCATGTGGTCGCCTACGAAAGCGTGTAAGGACTTTTTCTCACCTTTTGTAATTGCTCAGGTAGTTTCTTTTGCTACCTTTTTTGAAAAAAGGTAGCGCCAAAAAACTTCAAAATAGTGTTTATTGGCTGATGGAAAATGAAAAGAGCCAAAGTTTTTTGGTTCTTTTTTACAAAAAAGAACAAGAATCTTTTCATCTCTACGAGGAGGCAAACCGCGTGACGGACGACGCGCCGAACCAACCGGCCACGACCAGCAACGCGCCGGTGAATCTGTATGGGCTGGGCGACATCCTGCGCGATAGCGCCGCTTTCGCCGCCCTGCTGGATCAATTGCACGCGGCGGGATCGGCGACGGCGAGCGTGCCGCGTCCGGCGCGGCCTTATCTGATTGGCGCGTTGGCGGCGGTATGGCCTGCGCCGGTGGTGGTCATCACCGGACGCATCAAACGGGCATACACCATCGCGGAGCAGTTGCCGGTGTGGTTGCCCGCCGATGACGCCCGCCCGCTTTCGCGCTTCAGCGAACCGGCGCCGCAATTCTACGAACGCGCCGCATGGGGCGATGACGCGACGCGAGATCGCGCCGAGACGCTCGCGGTACTCATGGACGACGACGCCCGCGCCCTGACGGTGACATCAGCCCGCGCTTTGATGCAACGCACGCTCCCCGTCGCGGATTTCCGCCGTCATTGTTTGCGCCTGCGGCGCGGTGAACGGCATCGCATGGACGATCTGCTGGCGCGTTTGCTGGCGCTGGGCTACGTGCCGGAGACGATTGTCACCGCGTCCGGCCAGTTCAGCAGGCGCGGCGGCGTGCTGGATGTGTTTCCGGTGGCGTCCGCCGCGCCGATTCGCGTCGATTTCTTCGATGACGAGATCGACACCCTGCGCTACTTCGACACGGCCACCCAGCGCCGCCACGCCGAAATGCTGGAAGATGTTTTGCTGACACCGGCGCGGGAGGCGTTGCCCGCTTTGCTGGCTCAGGCCGCGCCGCGCATTAATCCGGCCTTCGATGAAGACCGCGCCGCGCTGGAAGATGGCGCGGATTTTGCGCTTGCTGGCTATTATCTGCCGTACATCACGCCGCATCCGGTCAGCTTGCTGGATTATGTGCCGCAGGGGGCGCTGGTCATCGTGGAGGACGCCGACGAGTGGCGGGCGGTGACTGATGAGATCATCGAGAACGCCGAAGGCCGCCGCGCCGAATACATCGCCGATGGTCGCCTGTCGCCGGATTTCCCGACGCCGTATGTCGATGGGGCGATGCTGGCCGACGATCTGACGCGCCATACCGTGTTAAGTCTGGGACGCGCCGCGCCGGATGCGCCCGCCGCGCTGGATGGCGTTTTCCGTCCGGGTGGGCGCTGGGGCGGTCAGGTGCGCCGCCTGTTGCCCGACCTCCGCGCCATGCTCACGGCGGGGGAACGGCTGGTCGTCGTCACCGCGCAGGCGGCACGCCTCAAGCAATTATGGCAAGAGAGCGCCGCCGATTTTCTGCCGACTAGCCAGACCATCGCCGCGCCGCCCGCGCCCGCCTCTGTGACGTTCGTCAACGGCACATTGAGCGAAGGTTGGTCGGCTCGCGTGCCCGATTCGCCCGCGTTGCATCTGCTGACCGATGCCGAGATATTCGGCTGGAGTCGGCCAGAGCCACGCCGCCGCGTTGCCCGTCAGCGCCGCAAGACGCCGGAAAGCGATTATGCCGACTGGCGTGAAGGCGATTTCGTGGTGCATGTCGATCATGGCGTCGGCGCGTTCGGCGGGCTGGTGCATCGCACGATGGACGGCACGCTCCGCGAATATCTGCTAGTGCGCTATGCCGACTCCGGCGCGGTCTACGTGCCGATTCATCAAGCTGACCGCCTGACGAAGTACATCGGCGCGGACGAGCGCCCGCCGGAACTCAGCAAGCTGGGCAAGCCGGAATGGGCGCGGATCAAAGGGCGCGTCAAGAAAGCGGTGCAAGAGCAGGCGCAGGAACTTCTGACGCTGTATCAGGCGCGGGCGAAAGCGGCGGGGCACGCCTTCGCCCCTGACGATCACTGGCAGAACGAACTGGAAGCGTCATTCCCGTATGTCGAGACGCAAGACCAGCTAGCATCGGTACAGCAGGTCAAACGCGATATGGAAGCGCCGGTGCCGATGGATCGCCTGATCTGTGGCGATGTCGGCTACGGCAAGACCGAAGTCGCTTTGCGGGCGGCGTTCAAAGCGGTGATGGGCGGTAAGCAGGTGGCGCTACTGGTGCCGACGACGGTACTCGCCCAACAGCATCACGATACATTCCGCGAGCGTTTAGCGCCGTTCCCCATTAAGATCGAGATGCTATCGCGCTTTCGAGACAAAGAAGCGCAAAGCCGCGCCCTGCCGCGCATCGCGTCCGGCGATATAGACATCGTGATCGGCACGCATCGCCTGCTATCAAAGGACATCACCTTTCATGATCTGGGGCTGGTCATCATCGACGAAGAACAGCGCTTCGGCGTCAAGCACAAGGAGCATTTCAAGGCGCTCCGCACACAGGTTGACGTGCTGACGCTGACCGCCACCCCGATTCCGCGCACGCTGTACATGAGCTTAACCGGCGTGCGCGACATCAGCATGATTCAAACGCCGCCGGAAGAACGTTTGCCGGTGGTGACGCACGTCGGCGCGTTCGACGAAAATCTGGTGCGCTCCGCTATCCTGCGCGAGCTAGAGCGCGGCGGGCAGGTGTTCATCGTGCATAACCGCGTGCAGACCATCGACACGCTACGCCATCGCATTCAAGAAATCGTGCCGGAAGCGCGGGTGCTGGTCGGTCATGGGCAGATGGCGGAACGCCAGCTCGAAGCGGTGATGAGCGCTTTTGCGCGGGGACAGGCCGACGTGCTGATCGCCACCACCATCATCGAAAGCGGCATCGACATCCCCAACGCCAACACGCTCATCATTGACCGCGCTGATTATCTGGGGCTGGCGCAACTGTACCAGCTACGCGGGCGCGTCGGGCGTAGCGCCCAGCAGGGCTATGCTTATCTGTTTCATTCGCGCAAGCTGACCGATGAGGCGTCGGCGCGGTTGCAGACGCTGGCCGAAAATACGCATCTGGGCGCCGGTTTCGACATCGCCATGCGCGATCTTGAGATTCGCGGCGCGGGCGACATCCTCAGCACGCGCCAGACCGGACAGGTGAGCGCCGTCGGCCTGCACCTGTACACGCAGATGCTCAGCGATAGCATCCGCCAGCTAAAGACGGGGGCGAGCGCGGCGGAAAGCGACACGGCGACGGCGGCGGGCATCGTCATTGATCTGCCGCTTCCGGCCTATATCCCCGATGACTGGATGCCGGAAATCGCGTTACGCTTACAGATTTATCGGCGCATCGGTGCGTTGACCGAACGCGCACAGGTGGCCGCCCTGCGCGATGAATTGGCGGATCGCTTCGGCTTGCTACCGGCGGCGGTGGATAACATGCTGTATCAGATTGAGGTCAAATTGCTGGCGCAAGCGGCCAACGCGACGCACATCATCGCCCGTGACGACGGCATCCAGATCAGATTGCCGTATCTGGGGCGCGTCAATCGGGACGTGCTGGCGGAGCATCTGGGCGATGACGTGGAAGTGTCCCGCGTGGCGGTGACGTTCCCGCGTGATGACGATGAACTATGGCGCTGGCGTCTGCTGGATTTGTTGGGCGGATTACGGTTAGAAGCGACCACGCCCGCCGGTGAGATGTAGCGGCGTAGCGCCCCCCCAATCCAAACGAAAATCCGGCGTTGGATTTGACTTTTTGGGGGTTTGTGGGGATACTTCATAACGTAATCTTAAAATAGGCTGGTATGGGAATTATGATGGTCAATACACGACGTTCTCGTAATAGCAATCCAGAGCCGCAGAATCGCCGCTTGCTGGTGCGCGAGACGGTTCTTGAACTGGTCACTGGCGACATCACCGCACAGACGACGGACGCCATCGTTAACGCGGCGAATAGCTCATTGATGGGCGGTGGCGGCGTTGACGGCGCTATCCACCGCGCCGCCGGGCCGGAACTATTGAAGGAGACGCGCACGCTGGGCGGTTGCAAGACCGGCGACGCCAAACTAAGCGGCGGCCACCGCCTACCGGTGCAATACATCATTCACACCGTCGGGCCGATTTACCGCGCCAACGACCCGCTCGTGCCGCAATTGCTCGCCAGTGCTTACCGCCGCAGTATGGAAATCGCGCTGGAGAACGACATCCGCAGTCTGGCATTTCCGGCGATCAGCACCGGCATCTACGGCTATCCGATGCGCGACGCGGCCGCGATCGCGCTGGAGACGATCATCGACTTCATCCGCGCCACGACCACCCCCGCCGACGCTTTCTCGCTGGTGCGCTTCGTGCTGTACACGCCGCAAGCGCTGGACGATTTCGCCGCCGTGCTGGATGAACTGGCCGGTAAACACCAGTTGACGACGGCGGACTGATGGCCTGCATGGTGCGCGTCCTCAAAGATGGCGACTTGCAGACGGTTGATTACAGCGCGGAGTCGCTGGCCGATGCCGTCCGCCACGAGCCGCACGATGGCGTTTACACCGTCAGCAATACCTACAACACCTTTCAAACACTCAAGCTAGACGATCATCTGGATCGCCTGCAAGACTCCGCCGTGCAGGTCGGCATCTCGTTGACGCTGGATCGCCCGCAGATCAAAAGCGCCCTGCGCCGCATGATCGCCGAAGCGGATTATGGCGATGTGCGCTTTCGCATCACCGCCGCGCGGGGTAGTGATGCGCTCATCATCTCCATAGAGCCGTACCAGCGCCCACCGGCGGAACTCGTGCGCGACGGCGTGCGCGTCATCACCGCGCCGGATAGCGCCCGCCATCAAGCCCGCGCCAAGACAACGGATTGGATGCACCAGCGCCGCCGCTTCACGGAGTCCATGCCGGAAGGCGTGTACGATGTGATCTTGCTAGATGCGGACGGGCGTCTGCTGGAAGGGCTGGGGGCTAATTTCTACGCGATACTGGATGGCACGCTCCGCACCGCGACGGAGGGCGTGCTGGCTGGCATCGCCCAGCGCGTGGTATTCGCCGTCGCGTCGGACGTGTTGCCGGTAGTCGGTCATCCGGTACACATTTCTGATGTGGTGCATTTGTCGGAGGCGTTCATCACCAGTAGCAGTCGCGGCATCATTCCCGTCGTGCAGATCGACGGCCACACCGTCGGCGCGGGCGTGCCCGGACGCAAAACTCGCGCTCTGCATCAATTGTATCGCGCATGGGTGGACGCCCATCTCGAAACGCTGTGACGCGGACGCCGCGTCCGCAACAACCGTATGGATAAATCCTCATCCGTTTAATCTCGTGCAAGCGTAGAAGTCGTTTTCGGTCTATAATGACGCTCAAATGTCCATAGATTCTATCATAAGGGTATCCGCGTATGGCTGACGAGCGTATCTTGCAGGCATTAGAAAAGGGCAATTCTGACCAGCGCAAGAAGGCGGTTGCCGCGCTGGGTCGTTCACTTGATCCGCAAGCCTTGCCGATTCTGGCGAAGGTCTACCGCAACGATCCCGACGAAGACGTGCGCGAGATGGCGCGTAAGGCTGGCGCTTACATCCGCCGCAATAAGCACAACTTCACGCCGGAGGCCGCCCCCGATGAGCCATCCCCCGCGCCGAAAGCGAAGGCCGCCCCGCAACCGACGCCAGAACCTGAACCGGCTGAACCGCGGACTCACCCCTTGCTGGAACTCGATCTCGATACGATCAAAGTGAGCGGGGCCAACGCGGAACGCGCAAAGGCGGCGCTGGATCAGGCGATTTCGTATGACATGCACGACGAACGAAGCAGAGCCATCCTAGCGTTACGCAAGGCGCTAGAGCTTGATCCGCGCTTGCGCGAAGACGAATACACACGCGGGCTGACGTTGCAGATCGCCGGTGGTGCGGGCGAAGACGAAGCCATCTACCGCGCCCTGACGATGGACTTAGAAGCGGCGCGGAGCGCTGAAGGCGGCGGGGGCGGCGGAAAATCGCGGCTGATGGCGCTGTTCATGGTGATCGGCGGCGCGTTGATGGCCGCTGGATTCTTGCTCCCGTGGCTGGTCTTTCCGACGGGAAGCGCGTTTCTGTTCGATGATCCGGGAGCGGTTATCGAAAGCCCGCAATATAGCGGGCTGGACATCTTCAACAATACCGACGATGTGGCGGTCACGCTGTCGCAGATCGCGGTATTCAACGACATCATGCGCGGTAATTTCTCGATGGTCAATCTGTCGCGCAATCCGGTCACGTATAGTCCGGCGTTGACGGCGGCGGCGGGAGGCTTGCTGGTGTTGTTCGGCGTGCTAGGGGTGCTGGGCGGCGTATCGGGGCGCGGTTTCTGGCTGTTGGGGGTGGTACTGGCGTTGGCGGCGGTGGCCGCGCCGGTCTGGTTTTACGTCACGGTGAACGATTTCGTCAGTGTGCTGAACGATTTCCTGTTCGGCATGGATGGCGTCGAATTGAGCGAATTGACCGATACCGGCTTCTTCGTGACGGTGGGCGGGGTGGCGCTGGCGTTGCTGGGCGCTTTGCTCGGCGTACTCACTAGCGGGGGTGACGGTTAAATCTGGCGGGCAGGCGCGGTATAATCAACACATGAATCGATCAACTGATAAACAACACAAGGACAAAATCCGGCCATGAAGATCGTCAATTATTCGTATAAAGGCCAGCGCCCACAGTTGGGCATCGTCGAAGAAGACACCGTTAGCCGCATCTCGTTCGAGATCGGCATGTTGGAGCTAATCCGGCGCGGCGTGTTGCCGACCAAAACCAGCGAGCGCCACCCGCTCAGCGACATCACATTCAAAGCGCCGTTGATGCCGGGCAAGATCGTAGCGGTGGGGCGCAACTATGCCGACCACGCCGCCGAATTAGGCAACGCGGCAAGCGGCGAATTGCCGGTGTTGTTCGCAAAATTTCCGAGTAGCGTCATCGGCGATGGCGAGGCGATCCAGTGGGATAGCGCCGACACGACACAGGTCGATTGGGAGGGCGAACTAGCGGTCATCATCAGCAAGCGTGCCCGCCACATTGACGAAGCCGACGCGATGAACTATGTGTTCGGCTATACTGTGGTCAATGACGTGACCGCCCGCGACTTTCAGGCCAGTGAAGAACAGTGGATTCGCGCCAAGAGCATGGACACGTTCTGCCCGATGGGGCCGTGTGTCGTCACCCGTGATGAGATCAGCGACCCGCACGACCTGACGATCACGACCAAAGTCAACGGCGAGGCGATGCAATCGGCCAGCACCGCGCTGATGATCCACAAGATACCGGCGCTCATCGCGCATATTTCGCACTTCCTCACGCTGAACGCCGGCGACGTGATCCTGACCGGCACGCCCGCCGGTGTCGGTAAGGGCATGAACCCGCCGCGCTTTCTGGCTGATGGCGATACGGTCAGCGTGACGATTGACGGCATCGGCGAGATCAGTAACCCGTGTCGGGCGATTGATTCCTGAGCATGGTCACGACGTTTTATCTGCTACACGGCGGCGACGACCTGAGCTTAGGCGAGGCGCTGGCGCGTCTGCGGGCGGAGATGGGCGACAGCACCGAAGCCGATATGAACATCAGCGAATTCGACGGCCAGACGGCCAGCGTGCCGGAAGTGCTGAACGCGGCGATGTCGTATCCGTTTCTGGCTGATAAACGCATGGTGATCGTGCGCGGCATGATCGGCTGGATCACGCGCAAGGGCGCGGGGCAGACCGGCAAAGAAGCCGTCGAACGCCTGACCGCCAGCCTGCCGGAGTTGCCGGAATACGCCCGCTTGATCTTCGTGGAGCGCGAGACGTTGAGCGACAAAAACGCGCTTGTTCAGCTGGCGACGGCGCATGAATCCGGCTTCGTCAAAGCGTTCAACGCGCCGAAAGACAGCCGCGCATGGATCGAGAAGCGGGCGAAAAGCGCCCATTCCGCGAAGATCGAGCCGCCCGCATCGGCGGCGCTGGCGCTGGTGGTGGGCGATGACCTGCGGCGGGCGGATAATGAATTGGCGAAGTTGGCCGCTTATGTCGGGGACGGCCAGCCGATCACCGAAGCCGATGTCGCCGCGCTGACGCCTTACGTGCCGGAAGCCGACGTTTTCAAGATGGTGGATGCGCTGGCGAACGGGCGCGGCGGCGTCGCGCTGGATTTGCTTCATAAGCTGATGCGCGAGAAAGATCAGGACGCCTTCAAGCTGTTCGGAATGATCGTGCGGCAATTCCGCATGTTGTTGCAGGCGCGGGAACATCTGGACACCGGCGGCTCGACGGGCGATCTGGCGCGTGTGCTGAAGTGCCATCCGTACACCGCGAAGAAAGTCGGGGAGCAGGTGCGGAGTTTCATCTTTGATGATCTGGCGCGTGTGTATCGCCGCTTGCAGGACGCCGACTTCCGCATGAAAACCGGCCAGATTACGCCGGAACTGGCGCTTGATCTGTTCGTCGTCGGGCTGGCGCGTTAGATGGGGTTTGCAACCGGACGGCGAATTGCCGCGTATAGAATGATGAAAATACTCACGAGTTTCGAGAGAGGACATCATGTTTGAGATTCTGATTTTGCTTGGCTTGCTGTTTCTGGCATGGTTGGTGCTGACGGCCGTCGTCAGCCTGACGTTCACCGTGTTCGGCTTCATCCTGATGATCGTCGTGTGGATGTTCATCGGCTGGATTGCCGGACAATTACTGCGCGGCAGGAGCTACGGCCCGATGTACGACGCATTGCTCGGTCTGGGCGGCGCGATTGTCGGCAACTTCGTTCTGGGGCTGGCTGGCGTTAGTCTGGGCGGCTTGATCGGCACGGTGATCGCCGGTGTGATCGGCTCGTTGATTCTGGTCGGCGTGATCCGCACATTCAAAGACAAGGGATTCGCCCGCTAGGGGTTGCGTTTGTGATGTTGCGTCGCTGGCTGGTCTGGTTATGCGCGGGTGTCTGCTTGCTTCCGGCGAGCGCCCACGCGCAACAACAAGCGTTCGCCCTGCCACCCGCCGATTGGTACGCGGTGGTCTGGGACGCGGGCGAAGATACGCTGAACTGGGTGAGTGCGGCGGGCACCGTCGCCACTATCCAGCGCCCCATCCTGCCCGATGAGGTCTTCGGCGGCGATCCGCGCATGAGCCTCAGCGCGGACGGGCGATACATGGTGCTGGTCAGTGATTTAGCCGATGGTCGGCAGGGCATCGGCTTTTATGATTTCGCGGCGGGCGAATTCACGCAGGTACACCGCACCGAAGCCGGTGAGCGCGTCGCCCGATACAGCGCGGCGGACGGGCGCGGCGATCAGGTGGCGCTGGGCTTTGCGACCATCGGCACCGGCGCGTGGCGCATCATCAGCTTCGACTACGCCACCGGCGACGCGCAGAGCATCCTCAGCCATGACTCGCCGATAGCGGCGGCCATCCCCGCCCAGACCGCCGCCGAGCGTCCCGCGCCGCGCCAGCCGTTTGTACTGCTCTTCGATGCGGCGCGGGGCGTCATCCACTTTCACCTGACCGCCGACGAGCGCTCCGCACCGGACACCGCCTTCGCGTGGTATCCCGACGACGGCGTATTAGAGCCGAGTCCGTTGGCCGACATCAGCGCGGATTTCTCCCCGCGTGATGGCGAGCCGCTTTTCACGTTCAACAACCGCACGTTACCGGCAGTCACCGGTGGCGCTAACGCGGTAGGGCGCGGCGATGCCATCAACCCGCAGATGATTTATGGCGATGGCGAGACCGCAAAAACGGCGGTGCGCTGGCTGGCCGGTGGCGATTGGGTCGGCTTTCTGGCGCGGGGCGATGATCGTGCCAACTGGCAGATCATCCGCGTGGACGAGCCGCCGATTCGTCCGCAGGCGGTGTTATCCAGCGCGGTGCTGGATTTAGCCGGTACGCCGGACGGTTTTCTGGCGGTGCGCGACGACGGCACGATTCACGCGGTCAGCAACCTAGCGGCGCCACAGGGGACGCCGGTCTATCGTCCGCCTCTGCCGGATGTCGTCCGGGCGGTTCCGCCGCAGATCATCGGCGTCAGCGTCTCCCCGACGTTGCAACAGGTGCGCGTGCCGGTTGTCGCGCCGTTGATCGCTGTCATCCCGCCGTGTCCCGGTACGCCCGCGCATCGTGTCAGCATTGGCGAGCGCGTGCAGGTGATCGGCGAAGCGCCCTTGCGCGTGCGGGCGACGGCGGGCGGCGTGCAGATTGACGAGATGGCGGTGGGCGTGACCGGCGAAATCCGGCGCGGCGCATCGTGCGTTAACGGCTATCTGTGGTGGCTGGTGCGCTGGACGAAGCCGGACGGCTCGCTGGTCGAAGGCTGGTCGGCGGAGGGCGATCTGGACGAATATTACATGATGCCGATCGCTGAAGATGTGCCGCCCGCCGTAGAGTCCGCGCCGGAAGAAG
>REDR01000059.1 GCA_007693385.1 Anaerolineaceae bacterium | reverse complement strand
GGAATTCCAGTTCTTGAAACAATTCCAACACGCGCTCATGGTCGAAGTCGTCGGCGACGCAGGCGGCCAGAGTCAACTCAAGCGGGACATCGCGGCGGATGCGGGCGAGATCGCGGCTGATGTAGGCCATCTCGCGCCCCGCTTCCAGCCGCTTGCGCGTCGCGCCTTTGATGGATTCGATGTTGTGGTAAACGGCGTCCAGCGTATCATATGTCTGTAATAGCGTGGTGGCGGTCTTTTCGCCGATGCCCTTCACGCCCGGGATGTTGTCCGACGGGTCGCCCATCAGCGCCTTCATATCGACCAGTTGATCGGGACGCAGGGCGTATTTTTCCTCAAATTGGGCGATATCGTAGACGGTATCCGGCCCCTGACGTGACGGCAAGGCGACGGTGACGCGCTCATCCAGCAATTGCAGAAGGTCGCGGTCACCGGTGATGATGTGGCAATGCACATCATCGGCCTGCGTGATGACCGTGCCGATCACGTCGTCGGCTTCGTAGCCTTCAAGCGACAGGATCGGGATATTGAACGCTTCGACCATCTGCCGGATGCGCGACATCTGCCGGTGCAGATCGTCCTCCATCTTCGCCCGCGTGCCTTTGTAGTCGGCGTAAAGTTCATCGCGTCCGCTTAGCCCTTCATCAAAGCTGACGGCCAGATATTGCGGGCGGTCTTTGAACAGGATGTCGAGCAAAATGCGGGTGAATCCGTATGTGGCGTTGGTCGGTTCGCCGGATGATGTGTTGAAACTGCGGGCAGGCAGGCCGAAATATTGGCGGTAGGCCACAGCATGACCATCAATCAAATAAAATACCGGCTTATCAGCCATGCGATGTTGTCCTCTCGTTCATGCTCGCTGTGCCAATCACAGGCGGGCGAAGTTGATATAACGCTGAATTTCATCGGGGTCGAGGTCGCGTCCGGGAAGCAGAACGCAGTAGCCATCCGCCCACAGCGCCGACGGGTCAAGATCGGGCGCGGCCTCATGCGCGATCCACGCGGCGCGCTCTTTCAGGTCGGCGACGATGGCATCGGAGGCGGTATCGCCCACCGGCACATCGGCCAGCAGATAGATATAGTCCTCATGCACCTGCAAGCTATCCACCACCCAGCCGAGCGCGGTCAGGTCGCGTTCCAGTTGCTCGCGGATGGCGCGGCTGGCCTCCGGCGCGAGTACAGCTTGCGGGTCGGCCAGCATCCAGACCACCGTGTAGGCGGTCAGCGCGGGGGCGTCTTCCGGCGCGTCGGTTTCAGGATCGCTTACGGCCTGTTCGCCGTGTTCGCGGGCGACTTCGGCGGTACTGTTGACGGCGGCCTCAAATTCCTGCGCGGCGGTGGATTCGAGCGACTGAATTTCGCGGGCTTGCAGGGCGTCCAGCAAGCTCTGGCCGGGCGCGGGCAACTCCGGCACGCTGGTCAGCGCGTGCAGTAGTTTGTCGCTCTGCAAGCGCATCACGCGCAGGGGCATATTACCGGCGAACACCAGCGACAACGTGAGGCCGTCGTCGGTCTGGCGCGAATGCACCATGTAATCGCGGCCACTATCGGGCAATGTGATGAAGCGGATACGCGCTTCGCCGGAATCCGCGCCCCAGTCATCGGCCAGTAGATCGCTGATTCCGTCAACCTCTTCGATGGGCAGGATTCCGGCATGGGCGATGATCTGCCCTTCACGGGCGAGGACGGCCATTTCCGCCGTCAAATCGGTGGCGGCTTGCGTCAGGTTCAAGGCCATCTGCGCGATCTGTGGATCGTCCAGCGAATCGCGGGCGGGTTCGGGTTCGGCCTGTGGCGACTGCGGCTGGGCTTGCGGTTGATCGGGCGACGGGAACTCATAGGCGGGCAACGCGGGCGGCGGCTTCTGTCCGGGCAGATTATCAGGCGGTGGCGGTTGCTGTCCGGGCAAGCTGTCGGGCGGCGGGGTGTCGTCGCCGTCAACGTAGGCGGCCAACGGGTCACGCGGCGTCACGCCGTCCAGAAAATCCGGCTCGTTGACGTAGCGCTCGACGTTTTCCAGCCACGACGGAAGCGGCTCGCCCTCCCGTGTGTTGGGGAATTCGGCCTGTAGCGCGTCGCGCAGTTGCTCAAGCGGGATGGTGTCATCTTCGACAACGCGCAGGGCGCTCTCCACGAAGCGCGGGCTGGAGTCGTCGGCAGTCGGCACATCACGCGGCGGGGCGGGTTGCTGGTTGGTGGTGCCGCCGTCATCGGCGACGATCACGCGCAGATCGTGTACGGTGCCGGTTTCGGCCAATGTCGGCATCGGCGGTTCTTCGGCGGCCAGACGCTTGAACGATTGCAGGACTTCATCGCTGATGCCTTCCGGGATTTCGCCGCTATCGCGCAGGTTCTCGACATCGGCCTTCAACACGAATTCAATCGTTCTGGCCTGCGATTCGGGGTCTAGCGGACGCGATCCCGTCGTGGCAGTAGACGCAGAAATGGCGCGTTCGTCATCGTCAATCGGCGGCGCGGGTATCTGTAGCGTGGCGCGGGTCGCGTCCGGCAGATCGTCCATGCGCGATAGCACGCGGCGCAACACCGGAATCAGGGCGCGGGCGGTGGTCGGCGCGTCGGCGACGCCATTCAGCTTCATCTGGCGGGCGACGGAGACCACACGCGGCAAATCCGGCGAGGCGATCATCAGCAAATCGGGCTGGCAGGCGCGGAACGCCTCCACGATTTCGCTTCCGGCCACGCCGGGCAATGCGAAATCAATCAGCGCGACGTGCTGGGGGTGCGCTTGCAGGTAATCAAGCGCGGTCTGTGGCGTGGTGAACGGGGCGACATCAAAGCCGCCCAGCGCCTCCAGCGTGTGCTTGATATTGAGCGAAAAGCTCAATTGTTTGTGCAAGATCAAAAAGCGTATAGATGCTTTCGCCATCGTTTCCCGTTACCGTTTATTCCCGTCAGGACTTACACAGTTCAGCGTGGGCGCAACCGCATTGCGCCCCGACAAATCATCGAACAAAGCAGAGGTCATTCTCATTCGTTGGTAACCGTCACCGTGCAGGTGCGCTCGTTATTGGTCTCGTCGCTCTCGGTGATCTCGTTATCCGGATCGACGGCGAAGATAACGGCTACTTCGCCGGTCTGCGCGATGGTGATGTCTACTGTCGCGCTCAACGTCTGGCCGCCATCCAGCCCGCTATATGTTCCGGCGTCGAATGTATCGCCGTTGACCACGCGCACCCGCGCCGAGAATTGCTGGTTGACCACCCCGCCGGAATTGGTGATGTTAAAGCTGAATTCGGCGGTCACGTCAGGCTCACCCGCAGGGATAACCAGTTCCGTCGGGCAGAACACGTTAGACACGCGCAAATCCGGCAACGGGACGGCAGTCGGCGTCGCGGTGCGCGTCGGCGTGGCGGTGCGCGTGGCGGTGGCTGTCGGTGATGGTGGTGGCGTAGCGGTAGCCGGTGGCGTGGCGGTGGCCGGTGGCTGAATGATGTTGACATTGCGACACAACGACACGCGCCCGTCATACAGCGTGATGAAATTCGCGCTCACCCAGCCGCGTGTGCCGCTACGGTCAATCAACTGCCACCACGTATTATCCGGCAAGCGTCCGACGGCCTGAAGCACTTCGCCCGCGCCGAGCGTGCGGATGATGTCAAATGAGGTGGCTGGCCCGCGCCGGAAGTTCAAGCCGGTATTGACCAGTGCGCGACAGTTGGGATCGTCGGGGTTGATGACCGGTTGATTGCCGCCGGGAATCGGCGTGGCGGTGACGGCAGAGGCGCTATCGCGGATGGTGACCTGTACGGTGGCCGGTTGGCTGGCGACGTTGCCGCGATAGGCGATCACGCCGAGCGTGACCGTGCCGGTGGTGCGCGGCGTGAAGTCCAGCACGGGCTGGAATTGCCGGTTGTCGGTTTCTTCGACGCCGACGGTGCGTACCGGCTGGCCGTTGGCGAGTAGTTGCACGGTGGTTACACCGACGCTATCGGTGATGGTAGCGGTGACGAAAAGCGGCGCATTGATGACAAACTCCGCGCCGTCCAGTGGCGAGTTGATGACGACTTCCGGCACCGCGAGTTGTTCTTCTGTGGGCGGCGGTGTGGTGTCGATGTCTTCTTCGCGCTCGATCCCACCGAGATTACAAGCGGCCAAAAACACAGCCAGAAATGCGATTAAAAGGGACACACGTACACGATCAATCATCGCGTTTATCCTTGTGTTAAAAGGCGTTATCGCAGAAAGCTACAGCCTCATTTTAGCACAAAAACGAAAAGGCCACGCCATCCAGACGCGCAAACGCACGCATGGCGATAGCCTTATTGCGGTCTATTGATCTGTCGGCGCTACGCGATGCACGAGAGGCGCGGACTAGCCAATCGGCTCTTTGTAGATGATGAGCCGCCCCATCTCGTCGCCTTTGGCAATGCAGTCGGACATATCAACTTTGAATTCGCTACCACCGGACACCCAGCGCAGACCTTCTTGCAAGAGTCCCTGCGCCACATAGCAGACCGGCTTATCGGTCTTGCGTCCCCAGCAGATGGGGCAACGCTCTAAGGTGTAGATGATGCGGTCAGTGCCTTCTTCATAGACGTTTGAAATCTGGTCGGAGAACTGGTTAAAGATATTAGCCATTGCCGGAACGCCGATTTTGAGCTTGGCATTCAGGGGCAATACCTTAAAGGCGAGGTCGCCGACGCCAGCCAACGCACCAAAGCCGCGCAACGCATCGGCGAAGGTTGCCCGGCCAGCACGCAAGGCTAACCCACGCCCACCACGCGGGCCGTACATTTCTTCCAGCGCCACGTTCAACGCGGTAAAGTCTGCGAAGTCAAACTGTTTTTCGAGATTGTCGGGCGGGTAGTTATCAACCAAATCAGTAAGCCCGGCAAGGTTCAGAATCGCGTTTAAGCCATTCCGACCCATAATCTCTTCCATCGCCTTTACCGTGATGCGGGCGAATTTATTCGGGTAATAAAATCCGCTTTTTTCCGCCATTGTGTTTGATCCTCCAATCGGTGCGTTGAGACCAACCGTGGTTTCGTCTTCAGTAAGAGATACACGCAGTCTATGAAGCGCAAGCGGTTCGTATCCATAATTTCGAGTCAGGAGTATAGCACACAACGCCGATCATTCCTAATGATTGGTCATCGTATGCGACTGACGCCGGACGCGCCGACAGGATACGCTCGGATTGTGCCGTGAGGACTGCACGACTTTCCACGTAAAAAACAACCGCCATCAACCGGAGACGACCAGAAGCGGGTCGTGGACGGGCTGTTGCTGGGGCAAACGCCCTTGCATACTATACGGCCCTGTCCATACGATTTCGACACGCGCTAGCCGCCCTTTCCAATCTTCGGCGGATTCAAAGAATACCAGTTTGTTTTGCGGGGTACGCCCGCGCCACTTGCCTTTATGCTCCCCTTCGACCAGCACTTCCACCATCTGCCCCAGATGTCGCCCGTTAATCTCGGCGACGATCTGCGCCTGCAATTCGTCCAGCATTTGATGACGGCGCTTCTTTTCGTCTTCGGGCACGTCATCGTCCATGCGGCGATCACTGACGGTATTGGGGCGCGGGCTGTAGCGTGCCAGATGCGCTTTATCCAGTTTGAGATCAGCCAGCAGGTTATACGTATCCATGAACTGCGCTTCGGTTTCGCCACAGAAGCCGACGATAATATCGGTATTGATGGCGACATCGGGGATACGCTGGCGGATACGCTCGACGAGGGCGCGATATTGCGCGTTGGTATAACCGCGCTTCATGTTTTCCAGCACTTGATCGTTACCGGCCTGCACCGGCACTTCGATATGGGGCATCACGCGGGGCAATTCCGCGACGGTATCCAGCAATTTATCGTCCATCCAGTTGGGATGACTGGTCAAAAAGCGGATGCGCTCCAGTCCGGTTTCTTCGGCCACGCCATGCACCACGCGCAACAGATCGGCCAGATCGGGGCCGTCGGGGATGTCTTTGCCGTAGCGGTCAACGATCTGCCCGAGCAACGTCACTTCTTTGACGCCCTGCAAGGCCAGACTGCGGACATGGGCGACAATCTCGCCGACGCTCCGACTGCGTTCAATGCCGCGCCGGAACGGGATAATGCAGAAGCTACAGGCGTGCGAACAGCCGTAAACCACCGGCACATGGGCGCTGATGAGGCTGTTGGCTTCGTGTTCGGGCAAGATCAGGTCGCCGTCCTGTATGGCGTCGCGCTGTTCGCGCTGGGCTTGCTCGTAGGCCATCAAGTCGGATTCGCTCATGCGGTCACGCAGGAAATCGACCATCGGCGTCGGCTCTGAGGGCGGCAGGAAGACATCGACAAACGGTAATTTCTGCCGCATGTGTAGCGGATCACGCACGCCGACCATGCACCCCATCACGCCGATCACTTTGTCGGGATGGCTCTCTTTGAGTGGCCGCAGGGATAGCAAACGCCCCAGCCCTTTGTCCTCCGCGCTTTGACGCACCACGCAGGTATTGACCACCAGAATATCCGCTTCATCGGGGTCAGCCGCCGCTTGATGCCCCATGCGTTCCAGCTCTGATGCGAGATGCTGGGAATCGGCGGTGTTCATCTGACAGCCGTATGTCCAGATGTAGTATTTTGTCATATTAAACCGAACCTCAAACAAACGTCTAACTTATTGTAGCGGACTGACTATAGAGCGTCAATGCGTTAAGCGAAGGCCGGTTGAAATCAGCCGATGTTGATGTGTACCGTCGCCGCCGGTAGCCGCGCAGTTTGGGCGGTCAGCTTGATGACGCCCGCCCGCGTTCCGGCTTTGACGTAGACCGCGCCCTGCCCGCCCGCCGCCGCTATCGGGTTTTCGCCGATGATCTGCGCGTCGCCTTCGATGGCAAACGTCAGGATGTGGCGGGCATACGGCAAGCGGTTGCCATAGCGATCAACGATCTTAAACACGATCCGCGTCATGTCCGCGCCATCCGCCGCCAGCGTCGGGTCATCGGCGCACAGTAAAAGCTGTGCCGGTTGCCCATCACAGGAGATGCGCTGTTCGGCCACGCGCTGGCCGTCGATGTAGCCGACGACGTGCAGATCGCCGAATTCTTCGCCCCAGCGCATCCCCAGTCCGGTCACTTTGAACGGCGGGTGCTGAAGGTACGGGAATTCGGCACGTTCCGGCATGAAACGCCCGATATGGTCTTTACCGGCGTAAACATCGACTTCATCACAGTTAGAGAAGATGTAAAGCGGGTCATTGCCGCCCGCCGAGCGATCCCCCATCGCCCAGATGGTGGCGGCCTGCAACACGATGCGCTGTTGCGGCGACACTTGCGAGGCGTAAGCGTAGGCGGCGTATTTTGGCAGGCGGAAGATGTCCATCACGCCATGATAGCAGATGCGATCCCCGCTACCGAATTCTTTGTGCGTGTTGTAGTCGAAGGCGCACCAGCCAATCGCGCCACTGACGCCGCCCATGCCCAGCGCCCGATCTTGAATCCGCGCATGGCGGATGGCGTGTTCAACCTGACGTTCTTCGCCGTCGATAGTCTTGGTCGGGAACATATGGCCGTTGAACTCGGTGATTAGCCACGGGGTCTGCGTCGGCTCCAGTACGCTATTGGTGAAATCGTTGTAGCCGTACACATCTTCCAGAAATTCGCTTTCCGGCCAGAAGCGCACGCCGGTTGTCTGGCGGGTGGGGTCTAGCTGGCGGGCGAGCGCGTTGGTGCGCGTGTAGAATTCGGTGTTGTCCCAGCTTTCATTGATACGCACGCCCCATAACACGATGGACGGGTGATTCCAGTCGCGTTCGATCATAGCGCGAACGTCGCGCAGGCTGAGCGCTTGCCACGCTTCATCGCCGATGTGTTGCCAGCCCGGGATTTCTTCAAAGACTAGCAGGCCGATCTCGTCGCAACGCTCTAAGAAGTGTTTGCTCTGCGGATAGTGCGACGTGCGGACGATATTACAGCCTAGCTCATATTTGATGATGTCGGCGTCCTTGCGTTGCAGACGGGCGGGCGCCGCCGCGCCGATATACGGGTATGTCTGGTGACGGTTGAGGCCGCGCAGGAATAACTTTTCGCCGTTCAGGTAGAAGCCATCATCGGCAAAGACCGCCTGACGCACGCCGAAGCGCACCGCGTAACCGTCGAGCGTTTCATCCGCGCCGAGCAAGGTCAAATCCAGCGTGTACATCTGCGGCGAATCCGGCGACCAGCGCTTGTAAGCGCACGGCGGCAAGGTCAGCGTCAGCGTGCCTTCAGCCGTCGTGACGCCCTCAACGGTCACCGTATGCCCGTCGATGGTGGCCTGCGCGATCAACGTGAGACCGGCGGGGGTCGCATCACTCAGCCACACATCGACATCGGCTGTCGTGGACTGCGCCATCGGATCATCGGGGCGGACGCGGGCATTGACGATGTGGGCGGGCGCGACGTAGCGCAGGGCGGCCTCTCGATAGATGCCGCCGAACGTCAGATAATCCACCACGTAGCCGAACGGCGGGATGTCGGCGCGTTCGGTGCTATCCAGATGCACGGTCAGCAGGTTCTCGCCGTCGGCGTGCAGATAGTCGGTGATGTCATAGGCGAACGGCGTATAGCCGCCGCGATGCTCGGCGAAGGTGTGGCCGTTGATGCTCACTGTCGCGGAGATCATCGCGCCGGCGAAGTCGATGAAGACGCGCTGGCCGTCTAGCGGACGCGGCAAGCGGAAGCGCTTGCGATAGGTGCTGATGAACTGATATTCCGCGTCGTCAAAGTGGTTGACCGGCAAAAGCGCGTTACTGTGCGGCAACGTGACCGGCACGAAGTCGGTATCGGCCACATCATCGCCCGCCCGTTGCGACATGAACAACCAGCCGGCATTGAATGGATAGATTTTTCTCAACGTTTGTCACTCCGTTAGCCGACCATCCGGCCTCACCCCTTGAGGCCAGACGTGGCGATTCCCTCGATGAAATACTTCTGCGCCAGAATAAAGATGAAGATCGGCGGCAAGATGGCGATAGCCGCGCCGGTCAGCGCTAGATTCGGCTCGGTAGCCGCCGCATTATTCAAGCGAATGAGCGAGAGTGTCAAGACGTGATTATCGACGTTGCCCTCACCGATGATGATAAGCGGCCACAGGAAGCTATTCCACGCATACAGAAAGCTGAAGATGGTCAGCGCGGCCAACGCCGGTTTACTCAACGGGACGAAGATACCCCACAGGATGCGGAAGCGCCCCGCGCCGTCCAGCAAGGCGGCCTCTTCGATCTCACGCGGGATGGACATGAAGAACTGCCGCAACAAGAACGTGCCGTATACCGTGAATACCCATGGCACAATCAGCGAGACGATGCGCCCCTGCCAGCCGATAGCCACCATCAGGCGATACATCGGGATAATCAGCACCACGAACGGCACCATGTACGAGCCGAGATACATCAAGAACAGCGCGTTGCGCCCGCGAAACGGGATGCGCGAGAAGGCATAGCCGCCGAAGATCGACGTGATGACCTGTCCGGCGACCACGAGAATGGTCACGAAAGTGGTGTTGACTAGCGCCCGATCCATGTCTAGCTCTAGCACCGCGTTATAGTTGCCGAGTTGTAGCTCGACGAACTCGACGCGCTGGGCGCGTAGCACGCTACCAACCGCCGTCACGGTGGGGTCTTCGGGGTCTACAAAGATATTGCCCCGCGTGCGGAACGCTAAGGCCAGCGTGCGGAATTCGCCGTCGATCTCCACGTCGTACAGATCAAAACTGCGTTCGCGTCCGGTGCGCGATTCGACGACGACTTCCTGCTCAAGGTCAATCAGCGTGCCGTCCTCGATCCCTGTGTCGAATTCCACCGTGAGTTCGATGGGCGTCGAGCGCGGGTCATCGGCGTTGAGGTCTTGCGGCTCGGCGAAGAAACCGAGACGCGGCGCTTGCTCATCGGTGACGACCATCAGGCGCTCTTCGCCGTCTACTTCGACGCGATACAGCACGCGATCCTCGCCTTCAAACTCGGTGCGCTCCGGTGAGCGCGGCAGGATACGCGGCGGGTAGCTGGTCACGTCGTCGGATGTCTTGAGCGACGACGCCACCATGTAGATGAACGGGAACAACATAATCAGCCCGAATCCGATCAAAGCGGCGTAGAGCAGGAAACGGACGACGTAGAATTTCAGCTTGCGGGTCATTTCACTTTCGTACATATCGCCTGCTCCTTAGTCGTATTGTCCCGAACCCTGCACGCGGAATTGACCGAGCGTGACCAAAAAGATCAGCGCGAACAACAGCCACGCCACCGCCGACGCATAGCCGAAGCCTAGCTCTAGCCGCGTGAAGCCGGTGATCCAGATGTAGTAAACCGACGTGACCGCGTTTTCCGGTATCGGGCGGGCGGGGAATAGCGTATACGGCTCATTGAATACCTGTAAGCCGGTGATGATGGTGGTAGTCAGCACGAAGAACGTCGTCGGGCGGAGCATCGGCAGTGTGATGTACCAGAACTGCTTCCAGCGTCCGGCACCGTCCACCGTCGCCGCCTCATAAAGCGGGCGCGGGATGCCCTGCAAACCGGCCAGAAATAGCACCGTGTTGAAGCCGACCACCTGCCACGCGGCCAGCAGGACGATAGAGAATAGCACTACGCCCGGATCGTTGAGCCATAATATCTGCGGATCGGCGTAATTTGTGCCCAGTACACTATTGAAGAATCCGGTTATTTCCGCCAGAAAATAGTTATAAAATCCCTGTGGCTGATACAACCATCGCCAGATGGTGGCCGTGCCGACCACCGCCGCGACAGAGGGTAAGAAATACACAGCGCGGAAGAACTTCATGCCGGGCATCTTACTATTGAGCAAGATCGACATGCCCACCGCTGGAATCGTCGCCAATGGCACCAGCATCAAACAGAAGGTGATGGTATTGCCCATACTTCGCCAGAATTGCCGATCACGAGCGCCGATGTACAGCGTGCGATCCAGAATATCCCACCTAGCCAGCACATTGTATCCCACCGTATTGACGCGATACCGCCGCACCGACTCATCCGCCACCCACACGAACTGCTCTTGCAGGCCGCCATAGGCGAAGGCGAGCTTATTCGGTTGTGCCGCCGCCTGCGGGTCGTACCACGCGAATTCGAGCGCGGTGATGTTGCGGTAATTGTCAAGGCCGGTGAATACCGGCGTCTGCCCGACGCGGCTCACGGTGAAGCTGAGATAGAACGACAGCAGAAGCGGCCCGGCGAAGAATAGCGTGAAGCCGATGATATTGGGCGATAGCATCAGCCAGCCCTGCCATGCCACGCGCTGGTCGGGCGTCTCGCCGAAGGCGTCGCCCATGCGTAACAGGCCGAAGCCGATGATGCCGAAAGCCAGCAGACCGGCAATCGCCAGCCAGACGCCGAAATTTTGCGAGAGGCGAATCAGCGTTGTCGAACTGAGCAGATCGGAGAAGATCACGAAGCCGATGAACGTCAGGCCAGCCATACCCAGCGCGACATATTCTAATACGGCGCGTAGCTGGCTAACCGGACTGAACTTACCGGCGATCCAGAAAAGCACGTAGGCTAGCGGAATGCCGAGAAGCACCCACGGCATTTCCATGATGCCATCGACGACGGACTCGAAGCTGAGGAATACGCCCCACAATTGCAGTAAGACGACGACGCACACCGCGAAGCTGGCGAAGTGCAATAAGAGCGAAAAATAACGTCCGTCCTGCTTGCGGAAATAAAGGCGTACCGAGCCGTAAATCGACATCAGCACCGGCGTGAGCAACAATAAGCCGGTGAAGTTTTGCACCGCCGCGCCCAGATTGCCGAAGTTGCCGACATCGACGCCGGTGATGCCACCGATCAGCGCGAACAATCCGCCGCGTTCATCGAGGTCTAAAATGTTGATAGATAAGGACAGTGTGACGACCAGTACAACCTGATTAATCAGGATGCTGAGCGGGATAATCAGATTTTCAAACTGATTGCGCCAATTTTTATCGGCTGTTCGTGGGGCATAGTCTAAAGTGGCGTCCATTTTCGTAGCCTCTCTTTATCGTTCACATTCGGGCGTAGCGCCACAAGTTAAACGGGGGCGCAGAGCCGTCTCTGGCGCCGCGCCCCCGCCCGTTCTAGTCGTTCGCGTTATTTAGTCGAAGAACTGACCGGCCACATCGTCGCAGATGGTGCTGGCGAAGTCTTCGGCGCTCAGTTCGCCGTTAAGAACCGCCGCCACGCCGTCGCTGTAGGTGTCGCGGATCAGCGGCCAGTTGCCGGTGAACAGCGGTGCTTCGGTCACGCCGACAGCCGCGCCATCAACGAAAGCCTGATTGTTGATGCCAGCATCCGGCAAGGTGGCGAGGAACAGCTCGATAGCCTCATCGGTCTGGCGGCTGGGGATGTTAGCGCCCAGATCGGCGATTTGACCCTGAATCACTTCGTCGGTCAGACGGGTGACCAGTTCCCATGCTTCTTCCGGATGCGCGGTGTTGGCGTTCACCACATACGCGCCCCAGAACAGCCAGTTGGTCGCCTCACCACTGGGGCCGATGGGCAGAGTCGCCACGTCCCAGTTGAAGCCAGCATTGGCGATGACGTTGGGGGTCGCCCAACGGCCATTCATGAACATGCCGATTTGACCGGCGATGAACGGGCCTTCGGGGTCGCTGGCATACGGGAAGGCGATACCGCTCTGGTATAGATCAGCCGCGAAGCTCAAGCCCTCAACCGTCGCGTCGTTGTTCAGACCGCAGGCGCTGAAGTCTTCGGTGAAGAAGCTGGAACCCGCCGCGTTGATGAAGTAGCCGAACGGCCCCCACCACGCGCTCATGCCAAAGCCGTAAATCTCAGCGCCCAGATCGGCGATTTCTTCGGCGGCAGTGGCGAATTCATCCCAAGTCCAGTCGGCTTCGGGGTGATCCAGACCGGCTTCGTCGAACAGGTCTTTGTTGTAGTACAGACCGAAGGCGGAAACGTCACGCGGCAAGCCCCACAGCACATCCGGCACATCTTCATCGACGGGGGTGGTCAGGAAGCCCATCGGCCCCTCGTAGAAGTCGCTGGCGTCGAAGTCCTCATCGGCCATCGCCAGATCGTTCAGGTTGAGGATCAGGCCGGTTTCGGCAAAGGTGGCGATGTCGGCGCCCGGGATCCAGAACACGTCAGGGGCGGTGCCCGCTTCTAGCTCGGTGACCAGCACCACTTGATAGTCTTCAGTCTCGGTGCCGCCCGGCTCGTAAACCAGTGTCACGCCATCCCATTCGGCGTCGATCTGCTCGCTAGCGGCGGTGTATACGTCAATTTCAGCTTGATTGTCGGGACGGGTACGCCAACGGAGCGTCACGTCTTCGTCGTCCTGCGCGATAGTCATCGGCACAGCGAACATCGCCAGCATAGCGACGATCATCATAATGAGTATAGAGCGTTTAGTCATCTTAAACTTTCTCCTGCTAAATGGTTCAATATACGATCATTTTCAAGAATACGGACAGTTTGATTTCTATTTATATCCGTTACCTCCCTAAACAACTATCGGGCACTTTCATCAAAACGCCGCGATCAAGCGGGCGGTGCGCCAGATGAATCTCTGACGACCAGCTCCGGCTGGATCACGACGGATGACGGCAAATTAGTTGATCCGGCCAGCACATCGACCATGACGCGGGCGGCGGTTTCGCCCATCTCACCGGCCTTCTGGTCGATGGTGGTCAGCGTCGGGCTGATGACGTTCGACATAGCGATGTTGTCATAGCCGACGACGGAAATATCCTGCGGCACGCGCAAACCGGCCTGCCGGCAGTAGTGCATCGCGCCAATCGCCATGCGATCATTCAAACAGATGATGGCGGTCAGGTCAGGGTGCGCGGCGTGTAGATCGCGGGCGACACGGTAGCCGCTTTCGGTGGAAAAATCGCCCAGCGCCACCGGATAATCATGCACGCCGCAAGCCGCCGCCGCCAGACGCAGACCGCGCTCGCGCTCCTCAATGGCGAAGTTGCCCGGCGCGATGGTCAATACCGCGATGCGGCGATGCCCCAGCCCCAGCACATGCGACATCAGCGCCTGTGCGCCGGATAGATCATCGCTGTAGACGTGGTGCGTTCCGGGATGGTAGCCGAGCGTGACGGCGGGCACGTTGTTCTGTTGCGCGTACTCGGTCACGGAAGATAGCCGTATATTGTCGATGGCGATCAGGCCGTCGATGAAGCCGCTCTGGATCATGCGCTGGTGTTGATCGTCGGGGCCGTCGGCGGTTAGATGTGGGGTACTCAACAGGATGTTATAGTCGTTTTGCGTACAAACCGCCTCAATGCCTTCGAGAATTTGCATCACGAGCGGGTCTTTGAAGATGGCGTCGTACACATACGGAAAGGCGACGGCGATGGTGTGGGTGCGGCCAGACGAAAGCGCCCGTGCCAGCAAGTTAGGCCGGTAGCCGAGTACCGTCACCGCGTCCATGACCTTCTGCCGCGTCTCTTCGGTGAAGTATGGGGTATTCGATAAGACCTTTGAGACAGTCGCCGTCGATACACCCGCGTGACGGGCGACATCCTGTAAAGTAGGCATTTTTTGATCTTCTAAAATTATTTAGCAAAAAACGTCACATACATCTAAACACGAAAACAGCTATTTTTTCGACGATAGTTAACCGCTTAACTACGCGCTGTCTACAGTGTAACGCAGATGATATATGATTTGCAACCCCTTGCAGGTGGTTACATTGCACAAATCCGGAAAATAGGGGCACAGACAGGGTACAGTCGGGCGGGATGATTTGCGCCGGATAGGTTGCTGTGCCAGAATGTTGGGGTGTGTCCAGACGCACTAGACAGATTGTGAAAAAAAGTACAATATGACTTCTTTTCAGGATTTTACTGACATCTGTAATCGTCACAAACTGGATTCATTCTTTATAATCGTAGTAGTTCGTTCATATTGCTTTGACGCAAAAAGGAGTTCAACAGTGTATCAAGAACTAAAAGACAACGCTGAACTACAGTTCCCGACATACGTGCGCCACGAACGGGTTAAGACGTGGGTCGCCGAGATGGTCGCCCTGTGTAAGCCCGCCGCGATTCATTGGTGCGAGGGTTCTGAAGAAGAATACGACGCGCTGAACGATAAGCTAGTTGAAAACGGCACGTTCATCCGCTTAAATCCAGAATTGCGCCCGAATAGCTTCTTAGCGCGGTCTGACCCCAGCGACGTGGCTCGCGTGGAAGACCGGACATATATTTGTAGCTTGAACAAAAACGACGCCGGGCCAACCAATAACTGGATGAACCCGAAGGAAATGCACGACACCCTCGACGGCTTGTTCGATGGCGCGATGCGCGGGCGTACGATGTACGTCATCCCCTTCTCGATGGGGCCGCTCGGTTCGCACATCAGCTACGCCGGTATCGAAATCACCGACTCCGCGTATGTGGTGGTCAACATGCGTCTGATGACGCGCATGACCAAAGAAGTATACGACGTACTGGGTGAAAATGGCGACTTCGTGCCATGTATCCACACCGTCGGTATGCCGCTAGAGCCGGGTCAGGAAGACATCCCGTGGCCGTGCAACCCGGACGTGAAATACATCGTTCACTTCCCGGAAGAGCGCTCGATCTGGTCGTATGGTAGCGGCTACGGTGGTAACGCCCTGCTGGGTAAGAAGTGCCTCGCGTTGCGTATCGCTTCCGTTATCGGACGCGACGAGGGCTGGCTGGCTGAACACATGCTCATTCTGGGCGTGGAAAGCCCCGAAGGTCAAAAGACCTACGTGGCGGCGGCCTTCCCGAGCGCGTGTGGCAAGACCAACTTCGCTATGTTGATCCCGCCGGAAGCGATGGGTGACTGGAAAGTTACCACCATCGGCGACGACATCGCATGGATTAAGCCGGGCCCGGATGGTCGTCTATACGCCATCAACCCCGAAGCCGGTTACTTCGGCGTCGCGCCGGGTACGTCCTACGAGACGAACCCCAACGCGATGAAATCCATCCAGCGCGACACCATCTTCACCAACGTAGCACTGACGCCGGAAGGCGATGTGTGGTGGGAAGGCATGAGCGACCCGCCCGCAAAGGCTATCGACTGGCACGGCAACGAATGGACGCCGGACAGCGACAAACCAGCCGCGCATCCTAACGCCCGCTTCACCGTTCACGCTTCATTGAACCCGGCCATTGACCCCGAGTGGGAAAATCCGGACGGCGTGCCGATCAAAGCGATCATGTTCGGTGGGCGTCGTAGCACGGTTGTGCCGTTAGTCTACCAGCCGTTTAACTGGACGTTCGGCGTATACGCTGGCGCGACAATGGGTTCGGAAATGACCGCCGCCGCCTTCGGCAACATCGGCAAGGTGCGCCGCGATCCGCTAGCCATGCTCCCGTTCATCGGTTATCACATGGCGAGCTACTTCAACCACTGGTTGAACGTCGGGCGTCAGATCAACGATCCGCCGCGTATCTTCAACGTGAACTGGTTCCGCAAGGACGAAAACGGCAAGTTCATCTGGCCGGGCTTCGCGGATAACATGCGCGTGCTGAAGTGGGTTGTGGAACGTGCCAACGGGCAACGCTCCGCAGTGGAATCACCATTGGGCTACATGCCGCGCTACGAAGACCTCGACTGGACTGGTCTGGACTTCAGCGAAGAGCAATTCCAGGAATTGATGGCGGTTGACCGCGACCTGTGGCTACAAGAAATTCTGTCGCACGAAGAACTGTTCATCAAACTGTATGACCGCCTGCCGAATGAGTTCCTCGCCATGCGCGAGCTACTGCTGAGCAACCTGTGGCGTACCGGTGAACACTGGGACGTAGGCGTGGGCGGCTACAACAGCTAAAACGCCTAGCGCGATACGATCAAAAGCAGTACATTAACGGGGAGTGCCTGCGGGCACTCCCTTTTTGCTATTATGCGTATTTCCTTACACAGGGAGCGATCATCATGCTGATTTACAATGCCCGCATACTGGCCGAAGATGGCGTCATCGAGCGCGGCTGGCTTCGCATCGACGGGGAGCAGATCGACGCGGTGAGCGATACCCCACCCCCCGACGACTCGCCGCGTATCGACGCGGGCGGGCGCACATTAGCGCCGGGCTTCATCGACATTCACGTACACGGCGGCGGCGGTCACGAAGCGATGGACGCGACGCCGGAAGCGTTGCGCGGGCTGTCGGCTTTTTATGCGCGGCATGGCGTGACCGGCTTTCTGGCGACGACGTGGACGGCGGCGGATACCGCGATCTTGAACGCCCTGCAAACGGTTGCTGATGTGATGGCCGATCCCGCCGCGCTCAATGGCGCGGATTTGCTGGGCGCACACGTCGAAGGGCCGTACATCAACGAGAACAAGTCGGGCGCTCAGCCGGACGGCTACATCCGCCGCGCTGACCGTGCGGAGTTCGACGCATGGCGGGCGACTGGCGTCATCCGCCGCGTGACCATCGCGCCGGAATTTGAAGCCAATCAAGCGCTGGCCGCCGATTGTGCCAAACGGGGCATCAGCGTCTCCGCCGGACACACCGACGCCACATTCACACAGATGCAAGAAGCGGTAGCGCGGGGCGTGGACAGTACCACGCACACATTCAACGCGATGCGCGGCCTGCATCACCGCGAGCCGGGCACGGTAGGCGCGGCGCTCCTGTTGTCACAACTGCGCTGTGAGGTGATCGCCGACGGCGTGCATCTGCATCCGGCCATCGTTGATCTGCTGTGGCGCGTGAAGGGCGCGGACGGCCTCATCATGATTACCGACGCGGTGCGCGGCGCGGGACTGGCGGAGGGGACAATCTATCAGCAGGACGGGCGGCGCGTCACCGTGCGCGATGGCTCGGCTTATCTGGATGATGGCACGCTGGCCGGTAGCACGTTGACCATGAGCGCCGCCGTGCAGAACGTCGCCCGCTTCACCGCCTGCGACTTCGCGCAGTTATGGCCGTGCTTCAGCCGGACGCCCGCCCGCGTCATCGGCGTGGACGACATCACCGGAAGCATCGCCACCGGCAAACGCGCCGATCTGGTGTTGTTGGATGATGCGCTGAACGTGACGCAGACCATCGTCAAAGGCCGTGTCGTGTACGATGTCGCCATAGATTAAACGCCGCCACAATCTGAATATTTTTGAACCGCCCCGCCTTCGCGGGGCTTTTTGATTCAACATGTCAAAACATTTTTACATTTGTATAGATTTTGTCAATTTGTGGTACATCCACGAAAAATCAACGTTTTGGCTTGTGAAAGGCGACAAAAATTTACTGTAATCGTGACAAAGCATTAAGAAAGAAGGTGGAGCGATGCTTGGTTTCACAAAACATCACAACAAATTCGAAGAAGGCCAGAGCCTTGTTGAAGCCGCGCTGGGATTGGTGATTATCATAACGATCTTCATGGGAATCGCCGATTTGGGGCGGGCATACTTCATCATGGTGGCGCTGGAAGATAGCGCGGGCGAAGCGGCGCTCTACCTCTCATTAAATCCAGAGTGCCAGACAGAAGCTAGCCGCGAAGACATGAGTTGCGCCAACCCCAACAACACCGAGTTCCGGGCGCGTAGCGTGGGCGGCGTCGAGCTAGACTGGGATCGCGTGGATGTGCGGATGAGCGTGCCAGAAAATTACAGTGTCGGCGACATCGTAACGGTAGAAGTGCGTTATCAATTCGATATGCTCATGCCCTTCATCCGGCAGGTCATCGGCAGTGATCGCCTCAATTTGAACGCGACGGCTAGCCAGATCATCCTGACCGAGCGTGTCGCAGAGCAGAGTTCATAGCAACAGGGAGCGCAAACATCATGATGAATCATGGACGCAAAAACAAAGATAGCGGGCAAGCATTGGTCGAGTTCGCGCTGGTATTCCCCATCTTGATGTTGCTGTTGTTCGGCATCATCGAATTCGGGCGGATCATCTATACCTACACGATGTCGGTCAACGCGGTTCGCACCGCAGTCCGCACGGCGGTACTGTACGACTATGAGGACGGCTCGCCGCTTTATCTGGACTGCGAGCGCATCCGGCGACAGGCCAGCGAGTTACCCTCCGTGCGTCTGGAATCGGTCATCGTGCAATACGAGATCGCATCAACCGGCCAGATCATCGCTTGTGATGCGGACGCAGAAGAATTGGCGCTGGTAGGTGCTGGCGACATGCTCCAGATTGAGCTGGTGACACGCATTGATCTCGTCACACCGATAGCGGATCGCTTCTCGGGGAACTGGGTTTTCCGGCTGAGCGGCCAGCGCACGATAGCGGGCGGCGTTGAGGTATTGCCGGAACACATGAGGCCGCCACAGGACGAGAGTAGCTAGCGGCATCTGCAAAATCACTGACATGATGATGAAATTATGCTGGCTGTAGGCGACATAGCACGACTAGCGGCCAGTCGAAACAACGAGGAGTCGATGAGATGAACGAGAATAATAAGACCAAAAAACCGACAACATTACACCGTAAGCAAGAAGGACAGGCGATTGTGATTATCGCCGGTATGATGATCGGTATGCTGGCGATGGCTGGTCTGGCATTGGATGGCGGCGGCATGTATTTCATGTGGCGCGACATGCAAAACGCGACGGACGCTTCCGCGCTGGCGGCGGCGCACGCGCTCTGCACCGGCGGCGACATGACCGAAGCTGGCCTGCGGGCGGCGGCGGCCAATGGATTTGAAAACGACGGCTCGACGGTGGTCACCGTGCATAACCCGCCACTACGCGGACATCTGCAAGGCGATCCGAACTATGTCGAAGTGCGTATCCGTTCCGAGAAGCCATCATACTTCATTCATGTTGTGCATCGCGGGCCGCTGGAACTGACCAACAGCGCGGTCAGCTTCTGCCAGCGCCCATTTGACTCGTCCAATATACAGGCCATCACCGCGCTATCGCAGGGGTGTTCATCAAATTGGACGGTGAACCTCAGCACATCGAGCAGTTATGTCTTTGGCGGTGTGCATAGCAATCAGGGCGCGTCGATTCAAGGTAGCTCCGGCAACAATAACCCCAATAACATCATCGGCGGCACGACCTATGTTGTCGGCGCTAACGTTCAAGATCAGGGCGTCAATTTCTGGGCGGATGAGGATATGACCGTCCCGACGACGCATGGTTTCGGCAGTGTGGTCGATAACCCGCTCGGTGATTTCTTCGCGGTCTCGGAATTCTTTCCGGGCGGCAGGTTCTATGAAGATGGCATGATTATCAACCAGTACAGTAGCCCATCTGATGACTCCGACTATGGCAATAACGGACGCTGGACGCCAGCCAACAATCGCGTTTTGCGCGGGCTATACTTCATTGACGGCGATGTGAGGATTGGCAACCAAGTCAACCTCCATGCAGACGGCGTGACGATCATCGCCACCGGCACCATCAGCGCCAATCAGTTCAATAACAAAGATGTCGGCGCGTATGCCGGAGGCGTTGTGTTTTACTCCCTGTATGATAATCCGTGTGGCAATCACGGCATTCACCTGAACGGCAACTCGTCTATCATAGACGGCGCTATCCTCGCGCCGCACGGCAACATCCAGCTAAGCGGCTCTGAGCTGTGGGTGAATGGTGCGGTCATCGGCGGTACAGTGGAATACAGTGCATCAGATAGCACCATCATCTATCGTCCGGATATGTTCCCGAGCATCCCCGGCACCGTCCGTCTGACGGAATAAGCAGACGCATCTAGTCTGATATAACTCCCACCCTATTTTGCACCCCCGAAGACGTAGCAGACTTCGGGGGTTTGCTTTTACAGGCAGAAGCCACGCCGTTGACCGTGTGCGAGGGCGCAATGACCGATAAAAATCATGCGCCCTGTTCGGCAGAAATGCGCTAATCAGCAGGGGCGAAGCGCAGAATCTCGCCGGTGTTGTAGCCGATGATATACACCTCACCGGCTTCATCTTGCCCGAAGGAACTGACCTGCACCGGCAGGTTGGCGATCTGGTCGAAGCGCCACACATCCTCAGATGTGCGATAGCCCGCCCACAGTCGCCCACTGCACCAATCGCTGAACAGATAATAGCCGTCTAGCGCCGGGATCGCTTCGCCGCGATACACATAACCGCCGGTGATCGAGCATCCCACCGAATGATCGTATTCGATGACCGGCAGAACGACATCGGTCATCGGCTCCGGCCCGATGTGGCGCAAAGAGCCTTCATAGGCCGGCCAGCCGTAGTTTTCGCCGCCCGCGCTATCCGCCGGTTGAAAGTTCACCTCTTCGCGGGCGCTCTGCCCCACGTCCGCCAGATATAGATCGCCGGTCGCCGTGTCAAAGCTGAAGCGCCACACATTCCGCAATCCCCACGCCCAGACCTCCGGCGCGAGCGCGTCGTTTTCGATGTAAGGGTTATCCGGCGGGACAGCATACGCGGAGTCATCATCTTGATTATCAACGTCAATGCGAATGATCGTGCCCAGCAGATCGGCGGGGTCTTGCCCGACGGCTAGCGGATCGTTGCCCGCGCCGCCATCGCCGACGGAAATATACAGATAGCCGTCATGCCCGAACGCCATATAGCCGCCGTTATGGTTGGTGTACGGTTGGCTGATAGCGAGAATGTCGCGGGCGCTGGCAAGGTCGGCGCTGTCGGGATCATCCGCCGACACGCTGTATTCGACAATGCGCGTGGTGCCCGCGACCTGATCGGTATAATTGACATAAAACAGGCCATTCTCGGCGTATTGTGGATGAAACGCCAGACCGAGCAGGCCGCGCTCCGAATAGCGGACGGTGACATCCTGACTGACCTCATGCGACAGGTCAATGAACGGCGCGTCGAGGCGCTGGCCGTCAGCGTCAACGATCCAGATGCGCCCGCTCTGCTCCACGACAAACACGCGCCCGCTACCGTCACCGGCGTGTGTCGCCAGTAGCGGCGTGCTGAATCCTTCGGCAAACGTCACAATCTCAAACGCGGCGGTATCCGGCGGGTTTTCGTGCCGCGTGACGACATCTTCCGCTTCTTCGTCCTGCGCGGTGGCGGCCAGTGGCAACAGTAGCAGACCGGCCAGCAGAAACGACCAGCATATACGCTTTATCATGTCTCAACTCCTACATACATCCATCGGAAAACAATCTGCACCGATCACTATACGCCATCAATCTTAGCGCTCCCTGAAATGATAGACCGGTATTGACACGGGGCAATCACCCAATAAAAAATCCCCCGCCCGTGTGCTGTCCCAACGTACACACGGGCGGGGGATTTCGGGATTAAAACATCGTCGCCCTAATCGCTTTGTTGACCGGGCGGTGGCGCGGATTGTCCGGGAGGTGTTGATTGCCCGGGCGGTGATGATGGCGGGTCACCCTGTCCGGGTGGCGGCCCTGACTGGCCGGGGGGTTGAGGCGGTTGCGCCTGACCCGGTGGTGAGTCAGGCGGTTGTCCCTGTCCCGGCGGTGAGTCAGGTGGCTGTCCCTGTCCCGGCGGGGGTGGCGTGCCTGAGGTGACGAGGAACGTCGCTATCCAGCCAGTCGTGCCATCTTCCAGCCGGATTTGATACCACGAGCCATCCGCGTTCTCGCCGATCACCGTGATAGCGGTGCGCGGTGGCAGGCGCACGATGATGTCATGTTGCGTGCCCGGCCCGCTTCGGACGTTGGTGACACCCGTCGCATCAACGAAGGCCAGCAAGCCCGCAGGCGTGGCGCTCGGTGCGTCGGTTGGCGCAGTTGTCGGGGCATCCGTCGGCGATAGCACGTCGGTCACTTCGACGGGCGGCGGCGATGTGGGCGCTTCCTCTACCACGTCATCGGCAGGATCGACACCGCCGACAACCGAGTCCGGTGGCGGCACAAAGATCGAGCCGGATTCGCGGGCGTTGCTGAGCGTGCGGGCAACCTCACGGATTTGCTCCGGTTCAGCGAGAGCGCGTTCCTGTGCTTCAACGACGACATAATCCAGTAGCGCGTTGACCTGTGTCGTCCGCAGGATGACATCCGGCGGGGCGGTGATGGTCAACATGGTATTGCCGATTACGATAGAATCGCGGGGTGCGTCGGCTGTAATCAGTATCGCAACGGCGGTCAGGTCGTCGATGGCGTCGCGCAGGATGGCGGCGCGGAATTGATCGCGGTTAATCAGCGTCACCGCTTCACGCGCTCGCGTCTCGGCATGGTTCAGACGCACACCGACCATGTTGCCCGTCCAGATCGCGCCGCCGCGCTCGACGCGCTCCACCGCACGTTTGACCGTGTACAACGGCTCACCGGGCAGGCTGTCATGCGCCATCGTGACGGTGAAAGCCATCATGATGACGATAGAAGCGGCAAACGTCAGCGCACGTCCGATATGACGAATAATTTTATGATTACCGTTGTGGCGCTGGGCGAATGTATGCTTGACAGGTGCGACGGGTTGCGGCGCGGTCTGCGGCTGTGATGTAGTAGGCGGTTGGGATTGCTTCAACGCGGTCAGCATCTTCGCTTCGATGCGCGAAGCGGCCGCCGCCGATAGTTTAGGCGCGGGTTTTTCCGCGATGGATTGTGCCAGCTTGACGAGTGGATCATCACTTCGCGCCGGTCTGCCGCGTGCTAAATGGCGGCGATCACCGGTATGAAGCATGGCGTCCAGTTCGTCGGCCAGTTGCTCCGGCGTTTTACGACGATTAGTCATCATGCCCTCTCAAGTAATGTCTAACCTTGTCTTTGCCCAGTAGTGCGGCCAATTTGACAAGGGCGCGGTGCTGTGCGTTCTTGACAGCAGAAATCGACTTGCCGAGTATCTCGGCAACCTCATGGTGACTCTTGCGCTCGACAAAGCGCAAGATCAAGATGGTCTGCTCGCCGTCCTGCAATTGCCGGATGGCGGATTGCAATTCGTCCACCTCTTGACGATCCAGTAATCTTTGTTCGGGATGTGGGGCGTCGCTTATAACGTTATCCATGAGTTCCACCTGTGTCACCTGTTTATTTTTGCGATAAAAATCAGCGATGCAATTAGCCGCGATTCGGTACAGCCACGCCTCAAAAGGTGCGCCGGTTGGCTGATATTGCGCGATATTTCGCACCATACGAACGAAAACCTCAGCCGTTAGGTCTTCTGCATCCTCCTCAGAACCGACGCGATAGGCGATGTAACGATATATCTGTTGTACATGCGCCCTATAAATTGTCGATATTGCCCCGTTATCCCCCTGCGCGGCCTTTTCGATAACCTCCGGCGTCACCGCTGATGACTTCATCGTTCTTGTGTCCTGAATGGCGTCTTCACACCATCCATTATAACAGTTGCTCACTGTCACAAGTTAGAACGTTCAAAATGCGTGAAAGTCTCAAAAAAGTCAATTTAGCATATAGACGGTGATGAAGTAAGCGACTTTCGCGCATTTTGGGGTTCATTGGGTGCTGACAAAACGCTTGTATTGTTCTAATATTCGACTGGTACACTCCGTTCAACTGATTCCTACAAGACGGATTAGGCATATACGATGCAATTTCCTAACGACAATAACCGCAACGGGCCCGGCAAGCGCCAGCCCAACAACCAGGAACCACCAGAGCAACAGCCCCCAGAGTGGCAACGCTGGGTGTGGCCTGTTGTTATATTTCTCATTATTGGCTGGGTATTCTTGCAGATGTTCGGTGCGGGGTCGATGACACCCGGTAGCGCCATCTCGTATGACCAGCTCATCAGCGAAGCGCGTGGTAACAACGTACAGGAAATCACCATACGCGGCAATGATGCAACCGGACGATTCCGTTCGCCAGTTTCAGGCTCTGCCGGTCAGACCGTGACGAATTTCGAGGTCACAGTCCCCGATGACCAGTCGAGACTACAAGAGGCGCTGGAAGATAGCGGTGCGCGGGTGGTCTTTGAAACATCAGACACATCACCGCTACTGCTGATCTTGATTAACTTCCTGCCCTTCCTGCTGATCGTCGGTTTCTTCATCTGGATCATGCGCCGCGCCCAGCGTCAAATGGGTAACCAGATGGGATTCGGACGCACGCAAGCCCGCGAATACAACATCGAGAAGCCGCAAGTCACGTTTAACGACGTGGCCGGACAAGAAGCGGCCAAGCGTGAGCTGGTCGAAATCGTCGATTTCCTCAGCGAGCCGGATAAATTCATCGCGCTCGGCGCACGCATCCCGCGCGGCGTCCTGCTGATCGGCCCGCCGGGTACCGGTAAAACGCTTCTGGCGCGGGCGGTGGCTGGCGAGGCTAACGTGTCGTTCTTCAGCATTGCCGCATCGGAATTCGTGGAGATGTTCGTCGGCGTGGGCGCGTCCCGCGTACGCGACCTGTTCCGCCGTGCCAAAGAGAACGCGCCGAGCATCGTTTTCATCGACGAGATCGACGCGGTAGGGCGTCAGCGTGGCGCGGGATTAGGCGGCGGCCACGACGAACGCGAACAAACGTTGAATCAGATGCTGGCCGAGATGGACGGCTTCGACCAGACGGAAAGCGTGATCGTCATGGCGGCCACCAACCGTAACGACGTACTCGATCCGGCGCTGTTGCGTCCGGGACGCTTTGACCGTCAGGTGACGGTTGGCCTGCCAGATCGTCATGGCCGCATGGCGATTCTCAAGATTCACACACGCGGCAAACCGCTAGATTCCAACGTGGAGTTAGACGCGCTGGCACGCGGCACGATTGGCTTTTCCGGCGCGGACTTAGCCAACCTTGCCAACGAAGCGGCATTGAATGCCGCCCGCCGCAACGCCCGCAAAATCTCTATGCGCGACTTCTCCGATGCCTTTGATCGCATCGTACTCGGCACGGAAAGCCCGCCGCTATCCGACCCGCACGAGCGGAAAGTCGTCGCTTATCATGAGGCCGGCCACGCGCTGGTCGCCTCGCTGATCCCGGACGCCGATCCGGTGCTGAAAGTGACCATCGTTCCGCGTGGGCAGTCGCTGGGCGTCACCGCGCAGATGCCGAATGATGACCGCCGCAACTACCCCAAACGCTACTTGATGGGGCGGATTTACGTCCTGCTCGGCGGGCGGGCGGCGGAGCATATCATCTTCGACGAAGTAACCACCGGCGCGGAGAACGACTTGCGCCGCGTGACCGACCTCGCCCGCCGCATGGTGTCGCAATTCGGCATGAGCGACATACTCGGTCAGGTCAACTTCGGCGACAATGACCGCCAGCCGTTTTTGGGCTATTCGCTGTCGCAGAACAAGAACTACAGCGAAGAAACCGCCGCCAAGATTGATGCGGAAGTCGCCCGCATCATCCGTGAGGCTTATATCGCCACTGTCGATCTGTTACAAGAAAACCACGATAAGCTGACGGCGCTAGCTGAGGAATTGCTGGTGCAAGAGGTGATCGACCAACGCGAGATGTTCCGCATCATCGGCATCGCGCCTGAAGAAGCGGGCGGCACGGTCAACGGCAAGAAATCCGCCAGCCAGCATTTCTCGCTGGATGAAGAGGACGCAACGCCGACCAGCGACAATCAAGATCAATCATCAGAGCAGGAATCCGCCGACAATGATTGATGTAAATACCGACATAACAACGTAACACGACAAGGGCGCGACGTGTTGCGCCCGAATTTAAGGCAGAACAGGATGAGCCGCTACGGTGGCTCATCCTGTTTTTGATTCTCTCGATGGTGCGGGGTTGCGTGGTTATGCTTCGGGATCGCCTAGCGCGTCGCGTATCTTGGCGACGAGATCATGGTGTAAGATCGGCTTGGGCAGATAATCGTCCGCACCGGCCTCCATGCCCTGCATTACGCTCTCCGCGTCGTTGCGGGCAGATAGGATCAGTACCGGGGTCTTGGCCGTGTCCTCGCGCTCGCGGATCATGCGGCATAGCTCGATCCCGTTGATGCCCGGCATCATCACATCAAGGATAATCATATCCGGTGTTTCTTGATCGAGTACGGCCAGCGCCGCCTGCGCGTCCTTGGCTTTCAGCACGCCGAAGCCTCCGCGCTGTAGCATGATACCGATGAGGGTCAGCGCACCGATCTCATCATCAACCACAAGGATATGCTTTTTCATTGTAGGTGTTGTCCTTCCGAATTTGCGTCTGTGCGGGTGCGTTCAATCACCTCCGTCATCATATTGAGTTTACCATCGTTCTTTATCTAGGCGCAACTATTTCTCACTAGAAAACAACCATTGCCGCCACAAATACGCGGCGTTATGCTTATGAGCAATGACAGGTAAATTTTTCAGGAGTAGTGACGCCTTGTTACGTATAATCGCCTTTTTGTCGATCATGTTGATGAGCTTTAGCATTGTGACCGCCAACGATGACGACGGCTTCCAGATTCCGCCGTTCCCGGAAGACATTGACCCCGCAATGGTCATCGGTCAGGTGGGAGAGCAAACCATCACCATCGCCGATTTTGTTCAGCGCCTGCGCTTCGAGCGCCTGCGTTATTACGACGCGCTGGTTAATCTGGTCGAGCAGGCCGGTGAGGAAGCGCTCAACATCAACGACCCGAACAATCAATTCGCCGCGCCGGTGCGCGACCTGCTGACCGGACTAGTCGACGATGACGAATTCCCGACGCTGGTTTATGACACCATGATTATTGAAAAACTATACGGTCAGGAAGCGGCCTTGCGTGGCCTCGACGTGACCGATTGCCAGATTGAAGAATTGTGGGCGTTACGTGTGGGCATTCAGGACCCGATGTTCGACTGCGAGAATCCGCCGGAAGGCTTCGCGGAGCAAAAAGCCGCCCACTACGATGAAGCGGCCACATTCGCCGCGATGACGCCGGAGCAGGTAGACGCCACCGTGATGGCGGTCATCCAGTATCAGCTAGTGCTTGACGATCTGCGCGAAGAAGCCCCCATCGAACTACAGCCTGCGCGTAGCTCCCGCCATATCCGCGTGCAGACCGAGCCACTGGCGCAGGAAATCTACGAGCGTTTGCAGGATGGCGAGTCCTTCGATGAGCTACAGGCGCAATACACGATGGATCAAGGCGTGACCGGCAATCGCGGCGAACTCGGTCTCATCGAGCGCGGCGACACCGTGCCGCAATTTGATGAAGCCGCGTTTAGTGCGCCGGTGGGTGAAGTGGTCGGGCCGATACAGACCAACTTCGGCTATCATGTGATTCGCGTCAACGCGCAAGAACCCATCGCCGCCGCCCGCCAGATCGTGGTCGAAAGCGAACGCGACGCGACGCAGGTGATCGACTTGCTGAACGGTGGCGCTGGCTTCGGCGAACTCGCCCAGCGTTTCTCGATTGACGAAGCGACCCGTCAGCGCGGCGGCGATCTGGGCGCGTTCACCCGTGATCGCGTCATCCCTGAACTGGGCGAAGCGGTGTTCAGCCAGACCGAACCCGGCTTGATTGATCCGGTACAGACCGAACTCGGCTATCACGTCATCGAGATTCTGGCGTTTGAAGCGGCAGGGCTGGTCGATGTCGCCCACATCCTGCTGGAAACAGAGGAAGAAGCGCAGGACGTGATCGCCAGCATTTCAGCAGGCGCGGACTTCAACGAATTGGCGACAGAGCGCTCGATTGACCCCTCCGCCGCCGGAACACGCGGCGATACACTGTCGCTGTTTTCCAACGGCCAGCAACGCGGCCTATACATCTTTGAGGAGACCGCCCTGCCGATTGAGCGCTTAGTGTTCGCGGAAGGCGCGGAAGCGGGCGACATCTTCGCGCCGGTGGAAGTATTCGGCGATTGGTTCGTGATCCGGCTGGAAGAAATCGGCGAACGCCAGCCACAGCCGCCCGATGTTGACCTCGCCCGCCGCTTCTATGTGCGCGATTGGGAAACCGAGCAATTCGAGAGTGATCGCATCCTACAGACCAACCTGTGGCGCGTGGTCGATACGTTCGAGTTGTTGCCGTCGCAATACGATGCACGATTGGCCGGCGTTGACGAACAAATCCTGCAAATCCGTGCTGAGATCATCGAAGCGCGGCGCGGTGCGGGCAATCTGATTGATGTGCTGGGCGGGCTGAGCTTGCCGCGAGCCGAATCAACCGACGGTCAATAGACCGCCAGCCCGGAATGTCACGGCGGCGCAATGCGTTGCGCCGCGACAAACACAAACGGGAATTCTGCGGGGGCGTAGTATGCTACGCTCCCGCCCCCCGACCTTAATTTGCTTTCAGGCTGTAATGATTTTATGATTGAAGTGTGTCGTATAGACGTTTGAATGTCGTTTTCGTGAAAGGTCAGAGCAATTGTCTACATGGATGGTCGTCGAGGATGAACCCGATATTTATGAAGTTTTATTGGCGATGTTCGGCATCTGGGGCATTGATGGCGTCGCCTTCGTCGATGGAGAAGAAGCGGTTGCATGGATCGACGATGTGGATAATAACCGCTTTAAGGGCGAATTGCCGGAGCTAGCCCTGCTCGACATCCGTCTGCCCGGCGAGATCAACGGGCCTTCGGTGGGCGAGCGCCTGCGGCGCAGTCCGGTGTTGCGCGATGTCGCCATCGTGTTGACGACGGCCTACAAGCTCAACACAGAAGAAGAGAAAGCGGTCAAGGCGAAGGCGGGCGCGGATCGTCTGATTTATAAGCCGCTACCGAAATTCACCGAGCTACAAAAGATGCTGGAAGAGACGATAGCGCGGCGGCGCACACAACTAGCGCAAGCACGCACCAAACAACAGCAAAAACCGCCCTCTTCCGAAGAGAAAGCCTAGAACATGCGGAGTATCATCCCCTCACACATCGTCACGCGACGCACGATCACATTTTTTCAGATCGCGTTTTTGCTGATCTCGCTGGGTATTTTCTGCGGCATCATGGGGTTGGCGCTATTCGTCACCGCCGACGATGATCCGGGCACGCTGGTCAGTCTGGCGCAGGTGACGCTATTGTTCGGCGGCGTCTTGATCGGGCTGGCTGGCGTCGGCTTCGCGATTCGGGCGGCCACCATCAAGCCGGATAACACGCTGGCGATCACCGTCGGCAACCACATGCGCGACCTGTTCGACGATTCATATATCTACATCCGCAACCTGAGCAAGCGCCGACTGGGATACATCGACGCGCTCTTGATCGGCAAGCCGGGCGTGCTGGTCTTTCGCATCGTCGGGCAGACCGGCAAATTCCTCAACGAAGGCGGCCATTGGATGAAGGCCAACGCGCAGGGACATTGGAAGCCGCTATCATTCAACCCGACGAAAGAGGCGATTGACGATGTGCAAGCGTTGCGGCGCTATCTGGTGGCGCATGGGCAAGCCGATATTCCGGTTTACGGCATCGTCGTCTTCGTCGAATCCGACCCCGACGCGCACCTCACACTCAAGAATCCGGTGGTGCCCGCCACCCACATGACATCGCTACATCATCGCTTGAAGCAGAATTATCTGGCACGGGAACGCATCGAACAGCGCACCGTTGAGGCAATTGTCGAAATACTGAGCGATGACTAAGGCTTGCTGATGGATGTGCAAACCCTACTGACGCCCGTCGGGATGGGCAAGACCGAGCATCTCATCAATGAATTAGCCGCAGAACTGGCCGCGCATCCCTTCACCCGCGTGTGGGTATTGCTGGCAACCGGACGACAGGAAACCGCGTTCCGCCAACGCCTGATCGACTCCTCTGCCGTCGCCGGTGGCGCGTGCTTCAACGTGGAGTTCTTCAACTTTTACACGCTGTATAGCCGCCTGCTGGATATGGCGGGCAATCCGCCGCGCACCATCGACGAGACGACGCGGCGCGAATTATTGCGCGATGTGATCGCCGACGAGCGCGACGCGCTGAAATTATTCGCCCCCATCGCGCAGACCGCCGGATTTGTCGCCAATGTCGCGGAATTCATCTACGAACTAAAGCAGAACCGCATCGAGCCGGAGGCGTTCGCGCAGTCAGCACAAGACCGCCGCGACGCCGATCTCGCCCGCATCTACGGCGCGTATCAAGCGCGGCTACAACGCCACAATCTCGCGGATCGTGAGGGTGAGGGCTGGCTGGCGTTGGATGCGCTGGACGCCGCGCCGCGTCTGGCCGCCAGCGTCGATCTGTTGCTGGTGGACGGCTTCGACCAGTTCACGCAGGTGCAGGCCGACTTATTGGCGCGACTAGCGGAGCGCGTGCGACGGGTACGCATCACCATGACGCACGTCGCCGGACGCGAGCAGACCATCGGGCGGCGCTTCGCGCAGGCGCGGGAACGGCTGGCCGGTGCGCTAGGCGATGCCTACAGCGAAGCCGATTTACCCGCCGCGCCGGAAGATGGCCGCCACCCCGACCTGCAACATCTGACGCGCAATATCTTCCGGCAAGATGCGCCGGAACGCGCCATCAGTGGCGGGCTGGACTTCATCGAAGCGCCGGACGCGGCGGGCGAAGTCGGCGCGATAGCGCGGCGCGTCAAGCGCCTGCTACTGGATGGCGTCGCGCCCGATGATGTGATGATCGTCCTGCGCGATTGGACGAACTACAGCGATTATTTCAGCGCGGCGGCACGGCGCTATCATCTGCCCATCGCGCACCATTACGGCGAACCGGTCACGCGCAATCCGGCCATCATCGCGCTGATGAAAGTGCTGGAACTGAGCGCTAGCGGTCTGCGGCGGCGCGATGTGATTGACGTGTTGCAGTCGCCCTACTGGACATTTGACTCTATCGACGCCTCAGCCGTCGCCTATCTGGAAAAAGTCAGCCTGCAACATCAGGTGATTCGCGGCATGGCGCAATGGGACGACGCGATCAAAGCGGGCAGAATGGCCGACGACGACGATCAAATAGCGGCGGACGATCAGCCAATCGCAGAATCCGAAGCGGAGCGCGAAGCCTTGCGCGGTCACTTCGCCACCATCATACAGGCCATCACGCCGCCGGAACGCGCCACCATCGCCGAGTATATCGGGTGGATAGAGGCGCTGATCGGCGCGGACGAGATGCCGCCCGACGACACAGCAGAAGAAACCGACGACACAGCGGAGACGGTAGCGCGTCCACCACTTCAGATGATGCGGTGCATCCGCGCTGAAGACGCGCCGGAGGCCGCCATCAACCGCGACCTCGCCGCGCTGGAGGCGCTCAAGGCGTGTTTCGCCGCTTTTCTGGTCACGGAAGATTTGATGTCGTCGCTCGGCGCGGATAATCCGCCGGTGACGTGGCGCGACTTCTACGCGGAGCTAGGCCGCCGATTGGAATCAACCGACATCAAGCCGCGCCCGGATCGCTTCGGGCGGGTACTGGTGACGACGGCGGCGGATGGGCGCGGCCTGCCACACGCGCACGTCTTCATCACCGGATTAAGTGAGGGGGTTTTCCCCGCGCCATCACCGGTTGATCCGTTCTATCTGGATAGCGAACGGCAGGCGCTCCGCCACGATGGGCGGCGTCTGCTGGCGACACAGGCCGAACGCCGCGCCGATGACGGCCTGTTCTACGAACTCATCAGCACCGCCCGCCACACGCTGACGCTCACCCGCCCCACCGTGCAGGATGGCAAGCCGTGGCTGGCGAGCAGTCTGTGGGCGGCGGCGTGCCGTCCATTCGCGGAAGTTGCGGCGCATATCGCGGCGCGGCGCGTCAAGCTGGCGGAAGCGGTCAGCCTGAATTCAGCCATCACGCCGGAAGAAACCGCCGTCGCCGCCGTCAGCGATCTCAGCGCGGGCGCGGACGATCATCAGGCGCGGTCAGCGCTGGCATGGTTGAGCGCCCAACATGCCGCGCTGTATGACAACATCCGCACCGGCCAGCAGATCGAGTCTTCGCGTTATAAAGGCGACATCCCGCCCGCGTATGATGGCGTCATCCAGCACGCGCCGCTATTGCCCGAACTGGCCGCGCACACCGACGCCGACCATCATTGGAGCGCCAGCCAGCTCAACAGCTTCGGCCAATGCGCTTATCGCTTCTTCGCCGGACGCCTGCTGAATCTCGAAGCGCTGGAAGAACCGGAGGAAGGGCTGGACGTTCTGCAACGCGGTTCGCTGTATCACGCGATTCTGGAGGCGGCATACACCGGTATCCGCGAGGATGGGCTGACCATCACGCCGCCCAACACCGACGCCGCGCTCGACCATCTGCGCGAAGCCGCTGAAGCCACCTTCCCCACCGCGCCGGAGCGATTCGGCTTCCGGCAAGATGCGCTATGGCGATACACGCAGGAGGGGGCGCTACGCAAGCTAGAGCGCTTCGTCCGCGCTGACTTCGGCGGCGATTTGCTGACCGAGAAAACGTTCGGCACGATGTCCAATCGCCGCCCGTTCTTGCTAGAATGGCCGTTCGCTTACCGGATGCACGCGCCGGACGGCGAGCCGATCCGCATACGCGGCGTGATTGACCGCATAGATCGCTGTGACGAAGGTCTGGTCGTCATCGACTACAAAGCCGGATCAACCGCCATCAACATCAAGGACATGACGGAAGGCCGCAACATGCAGATTTTCGTCTATTTGCAGGCGCTCGATGATCGCTTCCCGAGCGTGGCGAAGCTGGGCGGCGCGTTCTGTCTGATCGGCGGGCGCAAGGCATCCGGCGCGGTTATCCTGTCGAAACACCGCGAAGAGATCGACGCCACCGCCGATCAATTGACCGCGTTTGTGGCGACGGCGCGGCGCGGCGAATTCACCGTCACGCCGTCCAGACCGCAAGACGGCAAATGTACGCGCTATTGCGAATTTCATCAACTGTGCCGCCACGCCATCAGCAGGAGGGGCGAATGATGCGTTACACCGATGAACAAGCGTATGCGGTCTACACACCGGACGCGAAGAATCTGGTCGTGGTGGCCGGTGCAGGCTCCGGCAAGACGCACGTTCTGGTCAGCCGCTTTCTGTATCTGCTGGAGAAAAACGCCGATTGGCCGCTTAACGCCATCGTCGCCATCACATTCACCAAGAAGGCGGCGGCAGAGATGCGTGACCGCGTGCGGGCTGGTCTGGAAGCGCGATATTTCGCAGAGGTGGCGGACTCGGCGGAGGCGCGGCGCTGGGCGGGCTTACTGGCGGGGATGGACAGCGCCCGCATCGACACCATTCACGGCCTATGCGGTGATCTGCTCCGCACCAACGCGGCGGAGGCCGGAATCGACCCGGGCTTCGCCATACTGGATGAAATCGACGCCGCGCTGTTGCTGGATGACGTGATCGATGATGTCATCCTGCGGGCGATTGAAAACGGCGACGACGGCGGCGCGATGGTCGCGCTGTTGGAGACATACACCGAAAAGGCGATCCGCGATGTGCTGGCCGAAACACGCCTGCACGCTGTCGATCTGCCGGAAGCCGATGCGGAGGCGCTCGTCGCCGCGTGGCGCGAACATTTCGAGCAGTCGGCGCGGGCGACGATGACGCGGACGCTACAACGCATCGACGCGCTAGCGCAAGAGACAGCCATCCCGACCGGTTGCAAGCGCGGGCAGACGCTACGCGATCTGCGGGCGATGGCTGACGCGATCAGCGCGGGCGAACCGCCCGATTACCAGATCGACGCGATGACGCGATTTGATCTGCGCGGCGGCTCGAAAAAACAATGGGCATCTGATGAGACGTTCAACGAAGCCAAGCACATCATCGAAGATGCGCGGGATTGGGCGCGGGCGAACACCTTCGACACGGCACAGGAAGCAGAAGCGGCACGGCTGGTCATCTATTGGTCACAGGTGATCGCCACCGTCCGCGATGCGTACCGCGCCGCCAAACAACAGGCCGCCGCGCTCGACTTCGATGATCTGGAACGACTGACACGCGAGTTACTCACGACGGCGGGCGCGTCTGCCGTCAGCCGCTATCGCGGGCGCGAGATCAAGCATTTGATGGTCGATGAATTTCAGGATACCAACGCCGATCAATGGGCGATTGTGCGGGCGCTGGCCGATCTGGACGCGCCGGAGACGCTGTTTGTGGTGGGCGATCCCAAACAGAGCATTTATGCGTTTCGCGGCGCGGATGTCAGCGTGTTTGGCGCGGTCTGCGCGGCGATCAGCGACAGTGACGCCGGATGCGAGGCTTCGCTCTCGCGCTCCTTTCGCACGCACCGGCCACTGGTGCAAACGTTTAATCATCTATTCGGCGCGTTGCTCCGGCGCGACGACGAAAGCGAAGCCAGCGCGTATCAGGTGACGCTCGGCGTGCCGATGAGCGCCCAGCGCGATCAACCGCCGTCTGATGCGCCGTGCGTCGAGATGTTGTTGATCGGCGAAGAAACCGACGAAGAAAACGCGGAGACGCGGCGGCGCTGGGAAGCGGACGAAATCGCGTCGCGGATTCATGCGCTGGTAGCGGAACGGCGGCTGATCTATGACCGCGAAGCGGACGCGACGCGGCCAGTGCAATACGGCGATTTCGCCATCCTGTTTCGTGGCATGACGCGAGTTTCGCTGTACGAAGCGGTATTCAAAGCGCGGGGATTGCCGTTCATCACGCTTTCCGGCAGAGGCTATTATGATCGTCAGGAAGTGTGGGATTTGCAGAACGCGCTGGCCGCCATTTACAATCCGGCGGATGATCTGGCGTTGTCTGCCGCGTTGCGCTCGCCGCTTTTCACGCTCAGCGATGAAGCGCTTTTCGCGCTCCGCACCGGCGACAGCCCAACGCGACTGTGGGAGGCCATGCAGTCACCCTCTGCCGAACGCCTGCCCGCCGCAGACCGGCCACGATTGGCCTTTGCGGTGGCGACATTGCGCGGTCTGCGCGGCATGGCTGGCCGCGTGACCATCGCCGAATTATTGCGCGAATTGCTGGCGCGTACCGGCTACATGGCGACGCTCAGCGCCCTGCCGGATGGCGTCCAGCGCCGCGCCAATGTGGAGAAGTTGATCGAAAAAGCGGAGAAAAGCGGGCGCGTCACGCTGTCCGATTTCCTGCGCTATCTGGCGCAGATGAGCGACAAGGAAGCCCGCGAAGGCGAAGCCCCCACGCTGAGCGAAGGCACGGTCAACATCATGACGGTACACGCCAGCAAGGGGTTAGAATTTCCGGTTGTCGTGCTGGCCGACGCCAGTCACACCGGACGCGGCACGGCGTCGGATGTGGTCTATGATGCGCGGTACGGGCTGGGGTGCAAAGTCCCGCCGCCGCCCGACGACGAAAAAGCGGACAAGACGCGCTACATCTACAGTCGCATTCAAGCGTTGGAAAAAGAGCGCGAAACCGCCGAGAATCTGCGCCTGCTATACGTGGCCGCCACCCGCGCTCAAGATTTGCTGATCGTCAGTGGACAGGCCAAGCTATCAAAAAACGGTGGATTCAGCGCCGGTGGCTCGACGTGGTTGGCGAGACTGATCGAAGCGTTCGCGCTGGCTGACCGCATCGCGCCGGACGCCGCGCCGCAATTGCTGGACGTGTGGCCGGATGTGCCGCCGTTGCGCGTTCACATGCCGGTAGGCCGCACCGCACACGCGGAAATCGGCGCGGCGGGGTCTTTCGCATGGCCGGATGTATCGGGCGCAGAACCAACCGCTCCACCACTCACCGCGCCGATTCTAGCAGACGGCGCATCGGCGCACGCTTCGGCGCATCATCTTGCCGCCACCCACATCGCCGATCTGGGCAGTATCCGGCACACGCCACCGCACGAACGCCGCTTCTACCGTGACCGCATCCGGCGGCGCGTGCTGTACGATGCGCCGAATAACATCCGCACCGTCAGTCAACAACGCGATGGTCGCCAGCAGGGGCGCTACATCGGGCAGATCGTCCACGAGGCATTGCGCCACTGGCATCTGCCGAAGCACACCGGCGCGGGACAACTTGAGCGCATCCTGACCGCGTATGCGTGGCGACATGGCATCACCGACGCGGCGCAGGCCGCCGGAATCGTCTCAGCGTGTCACGATCTGCTGGAACGCTTCGAGCGCAGTAAAACATACCACGCGCTAGAAAACGCACGGCAGGTCTACCGCGAAATGCCGTTCATCTATAAGCGCGATGATTACATCATTCACGGCGTCATCGACGTGGTTTATCAGACGGCGGCGGGTGATTGGGTGGTCGCTGACTACAAGACCGGCGTCGTGCGCGGCGGCGATTACCGGCGACACGCCCGCCGCTATCATCTGCAACTGGGCATCTATGCTTCCGCGCTGGCCGCGCAACTGGGCGAAGAGCCGTCGGCGCTGGTGCATTACATACGCGGCGGAAAAGACCAACCGGTGACGATCAGCCGCGAAGCATGGCGCGAAGCGCTGGCCGATACGCCGCTTGACGAGAACATCCGCGCCGCACTCGCAGGCGACGACGATCACACACAGGAGACATCAGCGCGATGATACAGCGACTATTAGGCACGATGCCGGCATGGGCGACAAGCGATCATCCGGTTCTGCGCTCGCACCGCGAAGCGAAGCGCGGCAAATCCGGCGGGCGCTATACGCGCATCGCCGGCGCTCTGCTATCGCTCGTCATCCTGAGCTTCATCGGCTACGGCGCGGCCAGCGACTTCTTCACCCACGATCCGCTAGACCTGCCAATCAGCGAGATGCTGACTCGCGGCCTGCTGTATCCGGTGTACATGGTGCAGATCGTGATGGTCGGCGTGGTGCTGATGTCTACCATTGGCATGATCGGCCATTATCAACGGCGCGGGTTGTGGGATACGGTACGCGCCACCTCGCACGGCGCGGGGTTGACGCTCCGCACGCGCTGGGCGCATCTGCTGTTCTATCGCCTGCGCGGATCGTTAGCCGCCATCATGGGCGGGCGGCTGGTCTTGATCGCCGCGCTCCTGTACGATCTGACCGCGTTTCAGGGTGAATATCTGCGGAGCTTAACCGGCGGGATCACGCCGGATGTCGCGCCGGTGGCGGCGGTGATCTTGCTGGCGCTGACGATGGCGGCGGTCTTGCTATTGCCGGTGACGACGCTCGGATTAGATGCGGCTCTCGGCCTGTTGCTGGCGACATACATCAAGCGGCGGGCCTACGTCGCGCTGGCGCAGATCACCATTATCACCGTGCGCGTGATGGTCAGTCTGGCGCTTTTGCTGATGTTCAGCACGCTCAGCACCGCGCCACTGGATAGCGGCGGCTGGCTGGCGTGGGTGCTGGTCTTCGCTTTCGCCGCGCTGGGCGACTGGGGGTTCAGTTTGCTGTATCTGGGATTTTACGGCGCGGAGGTGTGGCGCGACATTCCTTACGGCGTGTTGATCGGCGCGGCGTTGATGGGCTATGTGCTGTTGCAGGCACTGCTAGCCGATGCCCTGCTGGGCTATGCCACCCGTCGCGCCGAAAGAGCCGACTAAAGCGCCTTTTCCGAGATGACAAACGCCGCCGTCGCCGGATTGGTGGCGAGCGGGACGTTGTGCGCGTTGCAAATCCGCATCAACGTTTGAATATCGGGGTCGTGCGGGTGCTTGCCTAGCGGGTCTATGAAGAAGAAAACCGCCGCGACCAGACCTTCCGCCACCTGCGCGGCGATCTGTGCATCTCCCCCCAACGGGCCGGATAGCAGGCGCTCGATCTGTAGATCGCATACTTCATGCAGGCGTGATCCGGTGGTACTGGTGGCGACCAGATTGTAGCGCCGCAATACGTTCGTGTTGGCCTGCACGAACGCGATCATGTCGTCTTTTTTGCCATCATGCGCGATCAGCGCGACGGTCTTTGTACTCATCGGTGTGTCCTTTCGGTGATGACAGGCGCGAGGCACTCCCCGCGCCCGATGTTGTGGCTTCTTTAGGCCGCCGTGTACGATTTTTACTCGTCGCCGGTCAGCGTCATCAGATATGCCGAGATGTCGTACAGTTCTTGCTCGGTGAAAACATCAGCATAGCCAATCGGCATGACGTTAGCGCTGTAGCCTTCCACGATGTAAGCATTAGGCAAGATGATCGATTCGTAGATGTACAGTTCGGCGGGTTGGCCGGGCACGCGATCACCAGCGCGTAACGCCAGACTATACACGCCGGGCCCGACGCCAGCCTCATCATTATCGACGACATGACAGGTGACACACGCCCATTCACCGATGACATCGCCAGCCATCTCGACCTCAAATGTGCGGTTGAATAGCTGTTGACCGTTGCTCGGGTTGCTGAACTCCTGAATGAAGAAGATGATATTTTCTTCTTCGGCGGTCAGCGCTGGGGCATCGTCGGCGGGTTCTTCTTCGGCCTCAATCGGTTCTTCGGTGGGCGGCTCAGTGGGCGGCGGCGGGGTATCCGTCGGTGGGAGCGGCGTCTCGGTAGGCGGCAGAGGTGTGTTGGTGGGGATGACGGCTACCGCGTCGGGGGCGTCATCGTCTTGCAGGAGCGCTTCGGCTTCCAGTGTGGCGGCATTGGGCGGTGGCTCCGCGAATGAACCGCAAGCGGCAACCAGCAACACCATCAGACCTAAGAGCAGTGATAATCTATATGTCATTGCGAATTTCCCTAAAGCAATTTGTGAACGCTTTTACAATGCGCCCTATTGTAGCGCAAGCGCGGGCTTGCGGATAGGTTGGCCGTAGCGGTAGCGGGGGATTTACATCTTGACCACAAGGCGCTTATCGCCTAGAATCAATCGCGCTGGCTCCGTAGCTCAATGGCAGAGCAGTTGCCTTTTAAGCAAACGGTTGTAGGTTCGAGTCCTACCGGAGTCACAGCAGAGAAAGCGCCCCATAATGGGGCGTTTCTGATTCGCGGCGATGCCTGCATTCAGTCACGGCAAAAGATGAGAATTCCAACCACAATATCCAGCGTCAAAAATGCGCCGCCGGTCATTTTCGCCGTCTGAGGCTGGCTCGCATTAAAGCACAGGCGGGGCGGCCACTCCTCCGTTGATGCAACCGCTTGACTTGGCGGGCGGACTTTGTTATATTCACGCCATCGTGAACGATCTGGAAAACTCAGCATGATACACAAACACGCGGAAATGATGTGTTGCCCATCCCATAATCCTATGGTGTGATTGCGCCCGCCTTTGCGTTGCTTGTGTTGCTGTTCCATTTGTGAATAACAAGCCCCGGCGAAGCGTCGGGGCTTTTGTTATTTTGATCGTCAATAAAACGCTCGCGTAACTTTTTGTTCATCTTTGAGGAGGCAGTATCCATGATTAAAAGAGCATCCCGTTTGATAGCGTTGGCCGTGTCGTTGTTGCTGGTCGCCGCGCTGTTCCCGGCACAGGCAACCCATCCGGTCTACTCCGACCTGCCCGACTTCGAAGGCGCGGAGATCATCGTCGCCATCGAAAACCAGTATGCCCCGTTCCAGTTCGTTGACCCCCGTTCCGAAGGGCCGATTGGCTTCGACCACGACCTGATCGAAGAGCTAGCCTATCGCCTGAACTTCACGCCGGTCTATGAGATCACAAGCTGGGAAGTGCAGATGGCGGCGGTTGGCGAAGGCCAATACGATATGGGCGTCAACGGCATCTCCATCCGTGAGGAGCGCCGGGAAGTCGTCGAATTCAGCGATCCTTACGTACAGATCGAAGTTTTCCTGCTGGCGCGTGACGGTGACGATAGCTTCACCGATCTGGAGTCGTTCGCGGCGGACGAGAGCAACTTGCTCGGCGTGATGAGCGGTGGCGCTAATTACTGGCTGGCGATGGGCTACATCTCCGACGGCCTGATGACCGAAGATCGCGTTGTGGTGTATAACGGCTTCGCGGAAGGCGTGCAGGCGCTGGTCAATGGCGACATCGACGCGATTCCGGCGGATGCTTCCGTCGCGGGCGGCTTCGTCAACGCGATGGGCGCACCGGTGGCGCTGGTGGGCGATGTCCTCAGCACCGATAACTTCGGCATCATCTTCCCCAAGGAAGGAAGCGAAGAGCTAATCGAAGCGGTGAACGCGGCGCTGGCGACCATGAGCGACGATGGTTATCTGGACTTCTTGGCGTATAAGTGGCTGGTGCAGTTCTCCCCCGCCGAAGCAGACTAACACGCGGGTACAGATTTTCCGGTCAGCGCGATGATGGGCGCGGCGTCGTGCCCATCATCGCGGGCTGATCTCAACGCATCGTGAGATGGCGCAAGGTAGGCAATATCGTTGTGCCGTCTCTTTTTGTTGTCTCAAACAATGAGCCTGTTGTCAGATTAACGAGATTGCGTAGCGATAATGGCACAATTATTCACTTCGATTGACGATGCTCGCCCCAATCCGCAAAAGCGAAATATCCTGATCTTGAAGTTATCGCGTGCGCCGTGGTGGTTGCTCGCGCTGATTATCTTCGTGGTGGTGTTCGTGCTGAGCGTGTCGGAAAGCACCACGTATCAGAACGCCTGGGCGGCGGTACGCAAGGGCATCTGGACGACTATCTGGGTGACGGTAGTCGCCTACTCTATCGCGCTGGTGCTAGGTCTAATGCTGGCGCTCCTGCGCCGTCCGTCGCGCTCGGTGACGTACAATCTATTCGTCTATCAACCGGCGACGATCATCGTGGAATTCATACGCGGCATTCCGACGCTGGTATTCGTGCTATATTTTGCGCTGGCACTGGTGCCGCAGATGGTCGGCTTGCTCAACGGTCTGGGTACGTCCATGATAGAGCGCGACATCGACGCCCTGCGCGGGATCGGCGAATGGCTGGCCGCGCTCGTCCCGCGTGATGTGCCGACGGTGTGGCGGGCTATTGCCGCGCTCGCCATCTCTTACGCGGCTTTCCTGTCGGAAGTCTTCCGCGCCGGTCTGGATAGCGTCGATCAAGGTCAGCGCGAGGCGGCGCGGAGTCTGGGCATGTCACAATGGCAGGTGATGCGCTTCGTGGTCTTGCCGCAAGCCATCCGCAACATCTTGCCGGCATTGGGCAATGACTTCATCGCCATGTTAAAAGAAAGCTCGCTGGTTTCGGTGGTCGGCGTGCAGGACATCACCCGCGCCGGTCAGAGCTTCGCCGCCGCGACATTCACTTTCTTCCAGTCATACAACGTCGTCGCGGTGACGTATCTGGTGCTGACGCTGACGCTCTCGATGTTTGTCGGGCTGATCGAGCGCTATCTCGGGCGTGGACGGCGCGATTAACGCATCAAACGGGCGGCGCGAGTCGCCCGTTTCGTGATACTATTCTTTCGGGAAGATGTCCTTGACGGTCAGCTCAAAGTCGGGCAGGATGTCGCACGTCAGCTTGTCGTCTTTGCCATAGACCGCTACCGGCTGGCCTGCTATGTGGATTTCCACTTCGCTCGCCACGTAATCCACCACCCACACCACCACGCCCGCCCGCAGATAGTGCGGCATTTTGCGCCGCAGATCGCGCTGTTCGGTGTTGCTGTGCGGATCGGAGATCACCTCAACGGCCAGAAGCGGCGGTGTCTGCTCGTAGCCCTGCGCGGTGGGCAGATCGCGCACGTAGGCCACATCCGGCGCGAACACGCGGCCATCTATGACGAAGCCGCCCCCCTCCCCCGTGACGTGCCCGGCCATTTCTCTCCCCATCAAATACAAGCTGATGAATGTGATAATCCGTGACGCGATCACTGAGACGAAAGGGTTAGACGGCACTTCGATAATCTCCCCGTTAATCAGTTCAAAACGTTTTTCGCGGTTTTCCGGTTGCTGTATGAACGACTCGAACGCTGACAGCGTCATCGCCTCTTTGACTTGCACGGTCATTTGTTGTTCACCTCGTCTACTCGCTATCTTTCGGGAAGA
>REDR01000001.1 GCA_007693385.1 Anaerolineaceae bacterium | reverse complement strand
TCCAAAGAAACGGTCGTTTTTTTGGACGCCGAAAATTCACTTGCGCCACCGCTTACGCCGTTGTCTTCATTCACCATGATTCATCGTGGAGCAAACACCTAGCTTAGCTAACCCATCCCCTGCATCTGCCACATCGGGAACGGATCAGGCAATAGCACCCAGCCCAACGCGCCCAACTCAATCTCATCGTCGGTCAGCAAAGCCGCGTCCAGTTGGGCGATCATCGCCTCTTTCGGCATCTTGATCCCGATGAACACCAGTTCCTGACGACGATCACCGAACGGCTCTTGCCAGAATTGCGCCAGATAGTCGTCTACGTCCGGCCCCTGTGGACGCATGTTTTCTGGTGTGGCGGCAAACCACGTCCCCGCCGGAGAGACTCGCGCTACCTTGCCCGCCAGCGACCAGTTAATCGCGGTGTCATTGCGCGACGCCAGCCAGAAGAAGCCCTTCGAGCGCAGAACATTGTCAATATGATCGCCGCGCAGAAAGTCCATCAATCTCTGTGGGTGGAACGGTCGCCGCGCTTTGAACACAAAACTGCTGATCCCGTACTCTTCGGTTTCCGGCGTGTGTTCACCCTGTAGCTCTTTCAACCATCCGGCGGACTGTTGCGCCGCTTCCATGTCAAACGCGCCGGTGTCGATGATGGCGCTCAAGTCAACCTGCGAGTTCTGCGTCTTGATGAGGTTGGCCGTCGGGTTGAGCTTGCGCAATACGCCCTCAAGCTCGGCCACTTGTTCCGGCGCGGCAAGGTCAATTTTGTTGATGAGGATGACATCGGCAAATTCTACTTGGTCGATCAGCAGGTCAGAAATGGTGCGGTTATCCTCATCGCTGACCGCCATACCCATCTCTTTTAGGCGTTCACCTTCGCGGTAATCGTCCAGCCAGCGATTGGCATCGACCACCGTCACCATCGTATCGAGACGGGAAATATCCGCCAAGCTCATCTCGCCATCCGGCGTGGGAAATGAGAAGGTCATCGCCACCGGCAACGGCTCGGAAATACCGGTTGATTCGATTAGCAGATAATCGAAGCGGCCTTCCCCCGCCAATCGTGCCACCTCTTGCAGAAGGTCATCGCGAAGCGTACAGCAGATGCAACCGTTGGTCATCTCAACCAGTTTTTCCTCTGTGCGACTGAGTTCCGCTCCACCGTCGCGGACGAGTGAGGCGTCGATATTCACTTCGCTCATATCGTTGACGATGACGGCAACTTTCATTCCCTCGCGGTTGTTGAGGATGTGGTTTAACAGCGTGGTCTTGCCTGCGCCCAGAAAGCCGGAGAGTACCGTAACGGGTAATCTTTGCATGATGGTGTCCCTTTATCTTTAATCGATGACGATGTATTCTAATTGATACACTGTATCAATAAAAGCGTCAAGTTGAAGGACTGCAAATCATGAATATCGCTCATTTCCCGGTACCGATCACCATCCTGACCGGCTTTCTCGGTAGTGGCAAGACGACTCTACTCAATCACATTTTAAATAGCGATCACGGCTTGAAGATCGCGGTGCTGGTTAACGATTTCGGCGCGATCAATATCGACACGCAGTTAGTTGTCGGTGTTGAGGGCGAGACGATCAACCTCTCCAACGGCTGTATTTGCTGTACGATTCGCGGCGATCTGATGCGGGCGACGCTCGACCTACTCCGGCGCGACGATCCACCGGAATATATCATCATCGAAGCAAGCGGCGTGTCCGATCCGGTAGCCGTGGCGCTGACCTTCCGTGTGCCGGATTTCTTCCCGCTGGTCAAATTAGACGGGGTAATCGCCGTCATTGACGCCGAGCAATTCCTGACGCTGGAAGGCGAAGATCGCGTGCTGGGGTTGGATCAAGTAGGTTTCGCCGATATTGTCGTCATCAACAAGACTGACCTCGTGACGGAAGTCTATCTGGAGCAGGTGCGCGAACGGGTGCGCGAGATCGTCCCGGAGGCGCGGATCATCGAAGCGGTGCAGGCGCAAATCCCGCTGGAACTGGTTATCGGCGTGGGAGCATATGCGCCGGAGAAGTTGGCCGAGCGTTCCGCGCGGGATGTTCACGTTCACGCCGTCGATGAAGACCACCATCATAACGACGATCATCATCATCACGATCATACGCTGGTTTACAGCACATGGAGCTGGGAATGTGACATGCCGCTGGCGATGGATCGTTTGCGCGATGTGCTGGAAACGTTGCCGCTGGCCGTCTATCGAGCGAAGGGGATTTTCTACATCTCGGAATATGCCGATAGCCGCTGTGTATTCCAGATGGTGGGCAAGCGAGCGGAATTGGGCGTGCATCGCGCATGGGGCGGAGATGAACAACCGCGTTCGCAAGTGGTGGTCATCGCGTCACAGGGCGGCATTGACGGCGACGAATTGAGCGCCGCGTTCGAGTCGTGCATCGCTACAAACGAAGAACGCGCCGACCATGCGCTAGAGGCTCTGCGCTGGTTGCGGCGTGGGGATGTTTGAGAGATTTGTGCAAACGGATTTTGTAACTCAGCGGCGGAATTAT
>REDR01000034.1 GCA_007693385.1 Anaerolineaceae bacterium | reverse complement strand
TTCCGGCGCGTGACTGAGCTTTCAATACAAAACGGTATTGTTAGATTCGCATGGGGGTTCATCGTATGACAACAGATGCCACACGGCAAGACGTGAGGCCGGCTTCACAGTCGATAGACGAGAGTTACTGGACGGCCTTACTACATGAGGGCGAACACGCCGATACAAACCATCCTGATAACTTTGACACAGACTATGACGACGACCACGCCGACGCCGCCGAGCAGGAAGACAATTACCCGATTTATTCCGGCGCTGATGCCGAAGATTGGGACGCGATGGCGCAAGTCGCCGACGATGATGAGGTGATCGCGTTGCGCGTGGTCGGCTACAATCGCGGCGGGTTACTGGTCGAATTTCAATCTTTGCGCGGCTTCGTGCCCGCCAGCCAGCTTTTGCGCTTCCCGTCCACATCTAACACGATTGTGCGACGCAATGCGCTACTGGATCGCGTCGGCCATACGCTTGACCTGCGCGTGATCGAGTTAAATCCGGAAAAAAACCGGCTGATCTTATCCGAACGGGCGGCACAGGCCGAGCCGGGCGGACGGCAAGACATCCTCAACACGCTGAAAGCCGGTGACATCATCGAAGGCAGTGTCACCAATTTGTGCGACTTCGGCGCGTTCGTCGATCTCGGCGGGCTGGAAGGGCTGATCCACATCAGCGAGCTAAGCTGGGGGCGCGTGGCGCATCCGACCAACATGCTGTCACGCGGCGAGACGGTGCGGGCTTACGTGCTGGGTGTCGATCAAGATGCGGGGCGCATCGCGCTCAGCCTCAAGCGCCTACGGCCTGACCCGTGGCAGACGGTGGCCGAGCGCTATCAGGTCGGGGAGAACGTCGAAGGCCACGTCACCAACGTGGTCGATTTCGGCGCGTTCGTCTGCATCGAAGAAGGACTCGAGGGGCTAATCCACGTCTCGGAATTGGCCGAAGGACACTTCCTGCATCCGCGCAATGTGGTCGCCGAAGGGCAAAAGGTCACGGCGCGTATCCTGACCATCGACGGCCCGGCGCGACGGCTAGGACTCAGCTTGCGCCCGCTAGAATAACGTCGTACCCCCTGATGCAACCTATCCGCCGGTGTCTGGTGCGCCCAGATGCCGGTTTTTTATCTCTGCGGGACTCCGCCGTGCATGGTAATATAGTGAACGTTTGAGATCGCATAATCGAGTGGTGAGTCGGTGACGAAAGAACAGACAGGAACGACCAAACCGGAAGACAATCAGCCGGACGATCCGCTGGCGGCGCTGGAAAAAGAGCGCTCGGAATTCATAGAGGATTTATTGGACGCGCTCCCGCCGTGGTTCGGGGAGATTAGCGGCATCGTCTTGCTGGTATTCGGCACAATTTCGCTGATGTCGGTCTTCAACGTGGCCGGGGATGCGGTGCTGGCGCGGTCATGGTCGCACGCGCTGACGCGGCTATTCGGCTATGGTAGCGTCATCGTGTCGGTGGGGATCATCGCCTGCGGCGTGCTGATCTTCTTGCCGCGCATCGGCGTTAACCTGCCATTCACCATGCAACGGATTTTCGCGCTAGAAATCGCGTTCTTGACGGTGCTGGCTCTGCTCCACATCGGCCAGCGCGACCCCGAATTGCGGGCGGTGGCGCGGGCGGGCGAAGGCGGCGGCTTCATCGGCTGGGGGATGGCGGTGATTCCGGTGTCGCTGGTCGGCGATACCGTGTCGCTGATTTTCTTCGGCGTGGTGCTGGCCTTCTGTATCGGCGTTATCGTCGGCGTCAAACGGACGCAGGTCATCGCGTGGCTGAACACCGTCTCGGATCGGCTGGGGCGCTACGGCAAGAAACTAGCGGCGACTCCCGTGCCGGAGCGCCCGCGTAAGCAACCGCCGCCCCCGCCGGTCACACCGACGGCGCTAGATCGCCGTGCGCCGGTCATACGCATCCGCCCGAACCCGCATAACCTGCCGCCGTCCCTGCGGGCGACATTGGCGGAGCGTCAATCACAGACGCCCGCCGATGATGCGTCGGCAAAGCCGCGTCAAGCGCCGTCGGTCTCCGTCGCGCACGATGAACATTACGAGCGCCTGACCCGCGTGCTGAAAACGTCCACCGATGCCGATGTCGAAGCCGGTGAACTCAAAGCCAGCGCTGACGACCTGATCGGCGAGTTGTTGCCCCGCGCCAGAAAATCCGAGCCGCAGATGGTACGCCGCCCCGACGGGCGCGTGAAGCGCTACTTCACCACCGAGCAAATGCAGGAACAGAAGAAACTGATCCGGCGGGCGAAAGACCTGCCGCCGCTTGATATGCTGGTCGATGTCGAGGTTCAGCCACCCGACGAGCAAGAGATCAATCATAACGTGGTCTTGATCGAGAACACGCTACTGGAATTCGACATCAACGTGGACGTGGTGGACGTGAAATCCGGGCCGACGGTCACGCAGTACGCGGTACAGCCATTCCGCGAAGTGACCAAAGCGGACGGCGAAACGATCAAAGAGCGCACCCGACTGAGCAAGATCGCGGCGCTCTCTAACGATCTGGCGCTGTCGCTTTCGGTCAAGCGGCTACGTCTGGAAACGCCGGTGCCCGGCCATAGCTACATGGGCGTAGAAGTGCCCAACAAAAAGCCCGGCGTGGTGACTCTGCGCTCGGTATACGAGAGCCGGTCATTCTATGACGCATGGCAGAAAGCCAAGACGCCGCTTGTCATCCCCATCGGGCGCGATGTGGCCGGTGAGCCGGTGGTGGTCGATCTGGCGTCGATGCCGCACCTGCTGATCGCGGGGACGACCGGCTCCGGCAAATCGGTTTGTATCGCCGCCGTCGCCGTCGCGCTCATCATGAACAACCCGCCGCAGACCGTCAAATTGGTGATGCTCGATCCGAAGATGGTCGAGTTGAGCCGCTTCAACGGCCTGCCGCATCTGCTGGGCGAAGTGGAAACCGACATGGAGCGCATCATCGGCGTGTTGCGCTGGTGTACCCGCGAGATGGACAGGCGCTATAAACTGCTAGAGGAGAACGACGCCCGCAACATCGACACGTATAATTCGCGTCTCGGCCAGCGCCGCAAGGCGGAACATCTGCCGTATATCGTGATTCTGGTAGACGAAATCGGCGATTTGATGGCGACCAAGCCGGACGAAACCGAACGCGCGATCACGCGGTTGGCGCAGATGGCGCGGGCGGTTGGGATGCATCTGGTCATCGCCACCCAGCGCCCGTCAGTCGATGTCATCACCGGCTTGATTAAAGCGAATTTTCCGGCGCGTATCTCCTTCGCGGTGGCTTCCAGCGTGGATTCACGGGTGATTATCGACACCGGCGGCGCGGAGACTTTGCTCGGACGCGGCGACATGCTGTATCTCGCGCCGGATGCCGCCGGGCCGCGCCGTCTGCAAGGGTGTTTCCTGAGCGACGATGAAGTGCGCGACGTGGTGGCGTACTGGGCGGATTGGGTGCGCGAGAAAGTAGACGCGGGCAAATGGGATAAATCCGACAGTATCGCCCCGTGGGAGCGCGGCCTGACGCGGCGCGAATTCCTCGCCGAGACTGACCCGATGCTGGAAGAAGCGATCAAGCTGGTCGTCGAAGAACAGGAGGCGTCCGCGTCGCAGATTCAGCGCAAGCTCAGTCTGGGCTATCCGCGTGCGGCACGCATTATTGACCTGCTGGAAGAACTGGGCGTCATCGGTGAACCGATGGCTGGCTCACGCTCACGTAAGGTACTGATCGAGAAGGGCAAAGACCCGTTTCAAGAGTTGATTGACCGCCGCGCCCGCTCCAAGTGATCGGGTTACGTCGGTTCGCCGTCCGCAAACGCGAAAGTATCCAGTATCGCCTGTAACGTGTCGGCTATTTCTGGCGACCACTGCTCAAGCGGGGCGCTGGCGTTCATGATGATGAACTGTGAGCCGCGCAGAGCATTGTAAATCAACTCGCGGCGGTAGATGGCCTCTCCATCTCCGGTGCTGGCCGTCAGTGGGAAATCAACTATTGCGCGGAGCGTATCCCCGAATGGCCGGTTCGTGCGATCATGTCGCATGTCCTCCACGCCACGATTGAGCAGTGTATCGGCGAAGCCGGACTCCAGCACGGACAACGGCACCGCCTCACCGAGATCGGTCACGGAGATGCTGATGATGCTCGCCGTCGCTTCGTGATACAACGAGAGGCGCTTGGCCGTCGTCTCCGGCAGACGATCCCAACCGATAGGGGCGCGGACGGAAAATGTCGCGTCGATGCTGGCGATGGCCGGCCACGCATTGTCCACGCCATCGCTTTGAATGCGGATGGTGTTTAGCGCGGTGAACATGCTAGACATGGCTAGACGCGGCGGTGCGAATACATCGTCTAAGGCGTCCGTCGTGGTGCGTAATTCACCGGAAAAAACAATCTCCCGACTGCCCAACGGCCACAAATACTGCCACTGATGGACGGTGCGCTGAGGATTACCGCTCAACGCGGCCTCCTCCGTCACGATGTAGCTGAAGAAGCTGTCACCGGCGGGCGCGGGGCGGATGCCATAATCAACGACAAACGGCGAAAATCGTAGCAGGGCGTCCGCCTCCTCCGCGATTGAAGTCAGGCTTTGCAACGTCGCGGCGGCGCGGACTTCTAAGCGCATCTGCGCCTCAAAGGAGTCATCAGCGTGGTTGGTAAAGACGAATAGTTCGTCGGTCTGCGTCTCGACTTCCCAGTCCGGCGGGTAAGCCATGCTGAACAAATCGCCATAGACCGGCGTCCATTCGCGGTTATCAATCGGCCCGAACAGATCATCGTCGTCCTGCGCGATGACCGGCGTCACGGCCAGCCACAACAGAGGCACAACACACAGCAACCATCGTTTCATCAGAACTATCACCTTATCACCAAACGGGCAGAACAACATCGCAGGACAGGCGCACGAAATCACGAATCATGTTATCTTTTATATAAAGATTCAGCAAGGTATAGCGGGCGTCGAAGCGATGCCTGCATGGAAGGCTGGAAGGATCGAGACAGGATGCAACCGGAACATTTACTCAAAGGGCTGGCGCATAAAAACCCCGTCGCCCGCCGGATAGCGGCGCACACCATCGGCACGCTGGATGAAGTGGCGTTATTGCCGCAGATGGCGCGGGCGTTCAAGAGCGAAGCCGACAGCGACGTGAAAGCGGCGATACGCTGGGCGGGCGAACGACTGAAGGCGGCATCGTCCGCCGGTTACAGCACGATGGACGCGCTGTTCAACTACTTCGGCATGAATCGCGCTATCGAGAACATGCCCACCGAGAAAGAATTGCGCCTTCTGCAACAACTGGACGCCAACAACATCAGCATGGCCGACCTGATTAACCAGCGCCACCGGTCAATGACCGATCTGATTTATCAGCGTCCGGAACAACCGACACAGGCCGACATCCAGCGGCCACTCAACGCGCTACGCGCCGATGACCGCACCGCCCGTTCGCAAGCGATGGCGCGGCTGTTCGAGTTGAAAAACATGGCGGCTCTGCCGCATCTGGTCAACATCTTTTTGCACGATCCCGACCCGACCTTGCGCGAACAGGCGCAGAATACCGCTAAATATCTGTACTGGCACGCGATAAGCTGGCGGATGCATCAGGACGGGAGCATCATCGCGGCGCTGGAAGCGCGGGCGCGGGCGCTCGGCAAGCTGGACGCCGACGACGGCGACACGCCGCAAGCGCCCGCCGTTAAATCGCCGGATGAGTCATCTGCGGCGGAGGCCGCCGAAATCCTGCGCCGCGCACAGGAAGCCCGCGCCAAACGACGCAAGCGCTAATCGTCGGCGGTGGTGTGCAGTGTCGCGCCATCTGTCCAGAAGTGGCGCGTCACGCCTTGATCGGCGTAAAAGACCGGCACATCTTCCGCGATCAATGCCAGCGTGTCGGGATGCGGCGATTCCGGCCAGCGCCGCCTGTCGGTCTGCACCACAACCGCGCTGGGCGCTACCATCCGCAGAAAATCGGCGGAGAGCGTCCGCGCCCGCCCCTGTGCCGGAATTTGTAACACCGTCGCGCCGACATCAACCCCCGCCTCTAGCATTGCCTGCTGTGCGTCCGGTGTGGCGTTGCCGGTGATGAGGAACGATACATCGCCATAGCGCACGCGCAGAACCAGCGATACATCATGCAGATCATCAAGAATAGAGGGTTCGGCCTGCGGATGCAGGACTTCCAGCGTCACGCCGTCGCTGAACGTCACGCTGTAGCCAGCGCGAACGCCATACGGCAACGAAGCCGGCGAATCGCGTAGCGCGTGGGCGGCGTTCGCCATCATGTCGGCATATAACGCACTGCGGTTCGGCTGATCGTTGGTGATGACCAATCCGGCGCGATAACGATTCAGCACATCATCTAGCGCCGCGTTCACTATCGCGTTAGCGCTGGTGATGGCGACCACCTCAATCTGGCGATCATGAAAGGGGATGCGCCCGCCGATGGCGCTCAGTAGGCGCGACGGGGCGCGGCCTCCGTCAATCAGGATTTGTGCGCCGTCCGGCGTCTGGATCAACACCGCGTTATAGCCGCCCACGTCCAGAAACCACACGTCGAGTCGTCCGGCGGGGCGCGACGTAACCAGACCGGCCATCAATAGCAGGATGGCCGCCGCGCTGAATAACATGCCGGTAAATATCGCCCGCCCGCGCAAAAAGCGCAAAATCCCCAGCCACCAATCAGGCTGTGTCGCATTGACCATCAGCACCCCCAAGCATAACACATAGAACGAAGCCACCCATTCCGGCGCGACGTAAAAGCCAATCATCGCCAGATTCAAATCCGCGAAGCCCTGTACAATGCCCAGCGTCCACGACGCCAGCGCCATCGCCACCCATAGCGCCGCCTGTGATAGCGGCGGGATCATGAAAGCGATCAGCCCCAGCCAGCCGAACGCCAGCACATAAGCATGTACCGGAATGATGAGCGCGTTGACGGGCAAGAACGCGCCGCTCACCTGCCCGAACACCAGCAACAATAGCGGCGTGACCGCGATCTGCGCGGCTAGCGTCACGATGACCGGGCCTTCCAGTAACGCGGTGAGGCGCTCCGCGCCCGCGCCGAATCCCAGCTTGCTCAACCCGCCGCGCATCATCCGCTTGAGAGGATCAACCAGAAACGCCAACCCCAGCACCGCGCATAAACTCAACTGAAAGCCGACATCCCATAGCGCGTAGGGATCGAGCGCGGTCAACACGATGACAGCCAGCCCGATTGACGCCGGGACGAACGTCCGGCGCTGGAAGCCATCCGCGAAGAACAGCAGACTGCTCATCAGCGCGGCACGCAGAACCGACGGCGCACCGCCCGCGAAAATCGCATACACGATGATGATGACCGCCGTGCCCCAAACCGGCGGCCAGCGTCGTCCGTAGAACAGGCCGCGTAACACCGCGTACACCATACCGGCGATGATGACCATATTAAAGCCGCTTATCGCCAGCAGATGCGCCGCGCCGGTATCCCGAAAAGCCGCGCTCAGTTCTGGCGTGATGCCGCGTCGATCACCGGTCAATATCGCGCTGATGAATCCGGCCTGCGGTTCCGGCAGATACGCCCGTATATGGTCGATGGCGGCTGACCGTGCCGCGATCAACAGGGCGCGAAGCGGCGCACCATCCCCCGTCTCAATCACCGTCACCTGAGCGCGATCCAGCAGGCCATAAATGCCGCGCCGCGCTAGATACGCCCCATAGTCGAAATCGTCAATGCGGCCCGGCGAATTCAAAAAGCCGGTAGCCTGCACCGTGTCGCCGTAGGTGGCGGTAGTATTACGGAGGGCACGCACCAGCACCGCGCCGTCTACGGCGGTCTGCTCGCCGCCGCGCCGCACCTGCTGGACATCGACGCGGAGCAGAGCGTAAGTGTCAGTGATGTCCGGCGCATCGGTCACCGTACCGACGATGGTCAGGCCGCCGCTATCGTTAAATGCGGTGATGCCCGCCGACGACGGCGACGCCGCATAGCGCCAACCGGCCAGCACCAGCGCCAGCGCGATGACGTTCAGCAGGAAGAACGGACGATTGCCACGATTCAGCGCGGTAGCCAGCACCATGACCAGCGCCAGAAAGCCCCATGTGGCCGCCGTCAGGTCGCTGTGATACGCGGCGACCAGCAATCCGGCCACCCATCCCAGCGTGATATAAACCAGCCGCATAAGATTCCCCGTTAGCGAACTTCGCAAAAACAGTCTACAATAGATGCTATGTTTTAACGTTTGGAGAAAACAATGTCAAAAATTGGCGTTTATCCGGCATCTTTGAACCCGATACACAACGGGCATATTGATATTGCTTTACGCGCCGACAAAATATTTGATAAACTGATTGTTGCTGTATATGATAAACCGAAAAAACCGATGCTGTTCTCGGTGGATGAACGGGTACGGTTGGCGCAATTAGCGTTTAAGGATTATGATACCATTGACGTGATGAAGTTTTCCGGCATGACGGTCTCCTTCGTGCGTGAGGTGGACGGCATGGCGATTGTGCGCGGTCTGCGCGTCTTCTCCGATTTCGAGTTCGAGTTCCGCATGGGACTCGCCAACAAGAAGTTAGCGCCCGACATCGAAACGGTGTCGATCATGACCGATGAGCGCCACGTTCACATCAGTTCTAGCACCATCCGCGAGATCGCCGAGCTAGGCGGCGATGTGAGCTGGGCGGTGCCCGATTATGTGGCGGAAGCACTCCGCCTGCGTTATGCTGAAATCGAAGAAGCGCAAGAAGCCGGAAAGCTGAAAGTTGCTAAAAGCGGCCAAATTATCTCTGAATAGTGGGAGCGGTGATAAATGGACATTCAACATCTGGTAGATAGATTAGAAGACTTGATTGACGAGGGGCGGCACATGCCATTCAGCCGCTTCACGATGATTGACGAAGAGCGAGCGCTGGAACTGATCGACCAGATGCGAATCTCGATTCCTGAGGAGATCGAAAAGGCCAACCGGATTCTCGGCCAACGTGATCGCGTGCTGGCGCAGGCCAACGAAGAGGCCGCCCGCATCTTACAGCAAGCCCGCGCCAAAGGCGAGGAAATGATCGATCAAGAGGTCAGCGTGCAGGCCGCGCAGAACCGCGCCGCCAACGTGCTGGAAGAAGCGCGGCAGGAAGCACAGCGCATCCGCGACGAGGCCGACACCTACGTTCTGGAAGTCCTGCGCCGTCTGGAGCAGAGCTTACAGAAGAATTTGAACACGGTACGCAACGGCATCAATTCGGTGGCGCATACAGTACCGGAAGCGGACAGCGACTACGCCCCGCCCTCCCCCGTGCTGGATGATGAGCAACCGGAAGAAAGCGGCGGTCATGCCTTCCCGCAGGTATCCCTGCGCGAAGAAGTAGACGCCCATCACGAGGAACGCCCCGCGCACAACAGGCCGAACATCAGCCTGAAGCGCACCAGCGATAAAAACGACGAGTAATCGTTTCGGGATTTATTGCGGGGTTAAATCTAGCCGGTAGCCGACGCCGCGCACCGTCTTGAGGTAGCGCGGTTTTTTGTTGCCGCATTCCATCACGCGGCGCAACCAGCGAATATGCACGTCCAGCGTGCGCGTATCGCCGATGTATTCCGTCTCCCACACCCGCGACATGATCGTTTTGCGGTCAAGCGTCTCTTCGGGGTGGCGCAGGAACAGCGCGACCAGCTTGGCCTGCTTGGGCGTCAATTGCTTCTCTTCGCCGTGTGAAATCAAGATGCGGCGCGGCACGTTCATGTAAAACGGCCCATATTCCAGTACCTCCTCTGTCTTGCGCGTGAGGAAGCGCCCGATGCTATTCGACAGGCGGCGCAGTGTCGGCTCGGTCAGCACGACATCGGCGCAGGATTCAGCGTTTTCATCCGGCGGAATGTGAATCAACGGCACATCCGGCAAAGCCGCCTTGATGTTACGGCAGATGCGCCCGCCCGCCGTCCGCAAGCTGGCCGCATCCAGCACGACGACATCCGGCTGGAAACTAGCGATTAATGTCAGCGCCTCTTTGCCGCTTGTAACACATTTCACGGTATATTTGCGCGAAAGACTCGCTAATGTCGGTTCGTCCTTTGTAGTGGGACGATGAATGTAAAGGATTGTGGCATAGGCCATAATCACTCCTCAGGATGCCATTAGCGGACACTTATGCCATTTTGGGATGATCTGCGGCATAATCATAAGGGTTGTGGGTTTATCTGCGAAAGCGATTATATCACAGGAAGGATGTAGGTGCATGATAGATTTTGATGAGAGCCGCCAGATGGCGCTTTCACTGTGGCCGCGACTCAACCGCGATCCATTCTGCGATGGCCTGCCCGACGAGGTGTTAGCGTGGGCGCTGGCGATACAGGCCATCCCCGCGCCGACGTTTGACGAAGCGGCACGGGCGGACTATGTGGCCGGACAATTCAACGCGCTCGGCCTGCGTGATGTAGTGATAGACGAGCGCTTCAACGTATACGGGCGGTTGGCCGCGTCATCGTTCCGCACCGGCGCGGCGGTGATGGTCGTCGCCCATACCGACACGGTATTCCCCGCCGCTACCGATCTGACAATCCGCGAAGCGGGCGAAGACATCTACGGCCCGGGATTGGGCGATAACAGTCTGGGCGTGGCCGGATTGCTGGGCGTGGCCGCCGGTCTGCGGCGTCTGGGCATCCCGTTGCGGCGTGATGTGTGGTTCGTGGCGACCAGCAGAGAGGAAGGGCTGGGCGATCTGGGCGGGATGCGGATGGCGTTTGAGCGCCTGCGCGGGGAAGTCTCCGCCGTCGTCAATATCGAGGGCATGGCCTACGGGCACGTCTACCACGAGGGAATCGCGGTGCGCCGCCTGCACATCGTCGCGCAGGCCGAAGGCGGTCATAGCTGGGCGCATTACGGCAACGCCAGCGCGATACACGGCTTGATGCGTCTGGGGGCGGCCATCGCCGAAATCAACCCGCCGCAAAAGCCGCGCACTACATTAAACATCGGCGTGATCGGCGGCGGACAGTCGGTGAACACCATCGCATCGCACGCTGAAATGTGGCTGGATATGCGCTCCGAGACGGCGGCGGAACTGCGAAAGCTGGAAGAGTCCGTGCGCCGCCACATCAAACAGATGACGGCTGACGATCTGGCCTTCCGCGTCGATGTCGTCGGGGATCGTCCGGCGGGGCGCATACCGGCGGAGCATGGGCTGGTACGGCTGGCGCTGGATGTGCTGGATCGCATGGGCGTGCGCGGCACGCTGGCGACGGGTAGCACCGACGGCAATATTCCGCTAGCGGCGGGATGCCCGACGGTGACATTAGGCGTCACCCGTGGCTCCAACGCGCACCGCATCGACGAATACATCGAGCGAGCGCCCATCGCTGACGGCGTGCGACAGTTGCTTTGTGTGGTCGCCGCGCTCACGGTGGATTCTACCGGATAGCTTGCGCCGCCCGCCACGACTCGGTAAGATTTTTGTGATTGGCACAACATCAAAAAATGGAAAGTGCGTTATGGCCCCTATCGTTGATCTGCTGGTGGTGGTGCGCTCCGAACATGCGGCGCGGTATCATCAGAATTTATCCAAACGAAAGAATATGAACGTCGCCGTCGTCGCGTCGCCCAAAAAGGCGCTGGCGTTACTGGCGGACAAAGATAGCCATGTTGATGTGCTGGCGGTGGACAACAACCTCAGCGCGTCGATTTATGAATTTGTGGTCTATGTGCGGCAGAAATACCCGCGCCTGTTGATCGTGCTGGTCGATGAAGAAGCCGACTTCGGCTTGCCCGGACAGGCGGACGAGATGACCACCGAACCATTCAAGGACGATGATCTGGTGCGCCGCATCGAGCGCCTGATCGCGGATCGTCGCATGGAGACTTTGCGCTCCGACAGTCTACCGGCGGTGCGCTCCATCAACCAGTTGATGAAGCAAGCTGTCGGCTTAATCGGCAAGCAAGAAGCGGCGGTCAAATCGGTGCACGAGATGGGCTATGATTACGTCGCCTACTATCACATCGAATCGGCCAACCCGCTTGATTTATACCTGCGTGCCCACAACGGGCCGAATACGATTTTGTCCATCGCGCCCAAACGCGCCAACGCCGAAGACCTGATGGGCTGGGTGGCGCAAAACGGGCAAAGCCGCATCGCCGCGCCGGAGGACAAGCCGAATCATCCGCTTGTGGCACGCGGCAGACTCGGCGCGGTGTCGTGCGTGCCGGTGGGCTTCGCGGGCAAGCAATACGGCGTGATCGCCGCGTGCCGCGATGTGCCGGGCAGTATCACGCAGGAAAACATCTTGATGCTGGAACTGGTGGCGGCGCAGTTAGCCGCCGCGTTGATGCGCGAGACGAAGAAATAGCGGGGAAATAAAAAAGCGGTTCGGGAACATCCGCCCCCGAACCGCTTCGCGTTGCTGTGTTATGGCTGGTCGCTAGTCGCTCAGCGTGAGCTGATATTCGCCCTCATCGCTCGTCCAGAAGCTACAGGCGACGATGGTGTATGTGCCATCTTCCGGTAGCTCGAAGTTGGCGATCAGCGCGTTCAGGCCGACGCCGCCATCATCATTAGAGGCGATACCCTGCCCATCCGGGCCGAGCAGTTCCAGATAAGCGTCAATCTCGGAGCTATCCTGCGCGATAGTGACCATCTGACCGGCGCTACCGTCGAACGTCCACAGGTCATTTTGACCGGCGGTCAGGTTGCCGGTCAGCGACTGACCGAAGTCAATCGTGCCCGCCTCTATCTCGCCGCGATCCGAACAACGACCGGTGTACATATCACCACCGAAGCCGAAATCGCCGAACATATCGCCCATGTCGTCATCCATGCCGAACATACCGCCGAACAGATCATCCGCGCCACCGGCCATCACATCATCGAGCGAATCGGTGAAGTATTCAGCCATGAACGCGACGACGTTGCCGTTGGCGGCGGCATCACGCATCCCCGATGGGATGTCGGTCACCGCTTCTTCGCTGGTCGGCGCGGAAACGCTGACGCCGGTATTGACGCCGGTGAAGTAGATGCTGGTTTCGATGGTCGCGCCCATATCGCCGAATAGATCAGCGAACATATCCGCGAACGGATCGGCTTCATCGTCGCCCATATCGCCCATATCGCCCATCATGCCACCCATCGTCACGTTGATGAAGCTGGCGAGTTCGACGAACTGGCCGCTAGCCGGATCAACGAAAATTTGAGTGGTGATGTTGGCGATACCGTCCATGCCATCCAGCAGGCCGCCGATGAGATCAGCCGCGCCGCTGTCCTGCGCGACTTCGGTGAGGTTCATGTTTTCCACGACGCTAGCGAACTCGGTGGCGGCGTCGCCGCGTGAGGTACTAGCCGGGGCGACAGTCCACTCAGCCGACGCCATCGGCGCGAGTTCGGTCAGGGCGGCGTCGCCGATCCCGCCGTAGATCGACAGTTGATCGAACGTGAAGACCGGATTATCGACCTGCTCTAGCGGTAGGTCACGCCATGTCAGCGCGTCGAGGCTATCGCCCATGCCGAAGTACGCGACATCGTCAACCAGCACGAACGACGCCGCGCCTGCCTGACCGAAGAACATCAAATCCAGATCAACAAGCGGCATATCAAACTGGGCGGCGGTGATGTTGCCCGCGCCGTCCATCAACAGGATGCCGTTGCCACCGTTAACGTTGATGTTAACGCCGAAGAAACCCAGCCCGATCTCGATGTCGATGTCAAAATCAAATTCCAGCGATTCCGCGCCCGCCGCGCCCTGTGTGGCCGCCGTCAACAACGCACAGTCGTCGCCGGTCACACCGTCGGGGCAGTCCTGCGCGGCCACCGTCAAGGGCATGGCGGCCACCGCCAGCAACATCAGCCCCAAGATAAAATGCTTTATACTTTTTGCACTCATTAAATACTTCCTCCTAAATGTAGGGTCAATCAGTCCGCTCTGCGTAACTTCGCAGTGTGGCGGACTTCTTACCTATCATTCTATGATAAAATGGCAGGTACGCAACACACCCAAATATACTATTGACCTATGACACGATCTTTGATGAGTGCTTGACAGAACACTTAACAGCCAGTCAATAGCGCACGGATGACGACGCCGACACGAGCCGCTAATCATTAGATTAGGTGATGTTTATGGTGGAGTCAGCCATGCCATGATAGATTATAGGTGTCGTCAGCAGGCGCGGCGCAGATATAGAACACGCCCTGCTGTCTGATGTAATCGTCGCAAATGACCGAGAATACGCCGGAATAGAACGATGACCGCAACAAACGTACTAACTGAAGAAAATAGGCGGTTATTGCAGGAAATCAAACGCCGCACCCATCAGATGGCCGCTATCAACGTTGTGACCAGCGTTGTCGGTCAGTCGCTTGATCTGGAAAAGACGCTACAGACCGCGCTCGATGTCGCGCTGGAAATCGTCAGCGCCGATGCGAGTGGCATCAGCCTGATTGACGAAGCGGCGGGCGAGTTGGTGCTACGCGCTCAACGCGGCTGGGTACACGATTTCGTCGCCTCGCACCCGATGCGGCTCGCCATTGATGAGGGCATGTCCGGCGAAGTGCTGGGACGCGATGACGTGGTCGTATACAACAACCTGACCGGCGAAGAAGACTACGCCATGCCCAGCTTCCGCGAAGAACATTTTCGCTCGATTGCGATGGCGCCGATGCACGCTCGCGGGCGCATCATCGGCGTGCTGAGCGTGATGAGCAACGAGCCGGGTCGCTTCGACGATGACAGCGTTTCAGTCCTGCGCGTGGTGGCCGATACTGTCGGCATCGCGCTGGAAAACGCCCGCCTGTATGCGCGGAGCGTGGAGCAACGCCAGCGCATGGAGGCCATCTTGCACGCCACCGCCGACGGCATCATCGCCACCGATCAGGGCGGTAAGATCGTGATGACCAACTACGCCGCCGAGCAGATGCTAGGCGCGGAGCGCGACGAGTTACTCGGCATTCCGTTGCGCGGTGCGCCGATCAACGAACATATCCGCAATCAGCTATTACGCGCTCTCGCCTCCCGTGAAAAAGGCGAAGAAAAGGCGTTTCAGGCCACGATGAAGGATGAGCGCGTCATCGCTGTGCTGGTGAACCCTATCGTCAACGACAGCCAATTCGAGCATCTGGCGATACAGGACGGTTGGCTGATTATGCTTCAGGATATGACACACATCCGCAGAGCCGAACTCGCCCGCGCCCGCTTCATGCAAGAGGCCGGCCACGATATGCGTAACCCGTTGAGCATCAGTTATAGCTCGCTCATCACGCTGGATAAGCTGATACGCTCCCGCGATGGCGCGATTGACGAAGTGCTTGATCTGGCGAAGAGCGGGCTGGAACGCTTGCAGACCATCATCAACGATCTGCTTCATCTGGAACACATCGAAAGCGGCTATAACTTCCGCATCCATGAGTTTAACGTGCTGGATGTCCTGCACGAGATCGAACACGAGAGCATGGATCGTCTGGTCGATAGAGCGATCACGCTATCGCTTGAACTGGGCGCGGACATCCCGCAAATTCACGCCGATGTGCGCTGGTTCAAGCGGGCGGTGCATAACTACATCGAGAACGCCGCCAAGTACACCCCCTCCGGCGAGAGCATCGCCGTGCGCGTTTTCTGTGAGCAGGATTGGCTGGTGGTGGAAATCGTCGATAACGGGCCGGGCATTCCGGTCAACGCACAGGCGCGGATATTTGACCGCTTCTACCGCGTGCAGGGCGATAAATCAACCGGTAGCGGGCTGGGGCTGGCGATTGTCAAAGGCGTGGCACAGGCGCACGGCGGCGACGTATACCTGCGGAGTCGCGTCGGTGAGGGCAGTGTTTTCGGCTTCCGCATCCCGATCAACCCGCCGGAAGAACTGCGCCGCGATATTCGCCTGCCCGACGATGAAAACCGCCCGCCGCCGCCCAAGTTGTTCTAACGATAGGCTGAATGAATGTCCGAGAAGCCAACAGGCTATTATGATCTGGTAGAGCGTTTTCCGGCATCCGGTTGCGCGGTGTGCCGTCTGGTATTGCGCGACGGCGAACGCTCACTCAAGAGTTTGATGCACGAATACGTGATGGACTTCGACACACAGGCCGATTTCCGGCGTAGTCGTGGACTGTGCAATCATCATGCGTGGTGGCTATCCGGTGCGCGTAACGCGCTCGGCGTGGCGAAGCTATACAGCGCGGCACTCGATGAAATCATCAACACGCTGGACTCCGTGACCGACGACGGCCAGCGCACGTTGTTCTCGCGCTTGCTGAATGGCGACGGCAACCGTTCCGCGCTGGCTGATGCGCTCCGCCAGAAAAAGCCGTGTCCGGTCTGCGCGTTACAGAGCGCCAACGAAGCGCGTTACCTCAAGACGCTGTGCAAATACATCAAAGACGAGCGCATGAACACAGCTTACCGCGCATCTGACGGCCTGTGCCTGACGCACTTCAGGGGAGCGCTCAACGCCGCGCCGTCCGCCGCCACGCATACCGAACTGGTGACGATTCAGCGCGACATCTGGCATCGCTTATACGCTGAATTGAACGAATTCATGCGTAAAAGCGATGTGTACGTGAACGAGAATTTCGGCGAAGAGGGCGATAGCTGGCTACGCACAATCGCCAGTCTGGGCGGGCTATCCGGCGTGTTCGGCGTTGACCGTCAGCGCGATGATGACGGCGATTGACTCAGCGCCCGCAAGATCAGCCACAGGATGCCCAGCTTCAGCAACAACGCGCCCAGCACGAACCACAACAAGACCGCCGCGCCGAATGGCTGGATTAACTGGCCGATGAGCCACGGCATAATCATCACGCCGGTGCCCGCGCCCAGATAAAAATAGCTGGTGATCTTTCCGGTCAGGCGGATGTTTCGGCTGGCAAAGGCGAGCGTGGTCGGGAAGATGGTCGAGAGGCCGATTCCGATTAAGATCGTACCCGCCCACAGCAGATGCGGCATCAGGATCATCAAGACCGTGCCCGCTATGCCGATCAAAAGTGAGACGATCAGAATAGTGCGCGGCAACACATACGCGGCAATCCCCATCGCCACCACACGCCCCAGCATCACCATCAACCAGAACAGCGACACCAGATAAGCGGCGCTCTCCGGCGTCGCCAGATTCAAGCGTAGCGCATAGGTATAAATCCAGCCGCTAAAGCTGGCCTCCGCGCCGACATACAGCAGGAAGATCACCGCGAAGAGCAACAACAACCCGCGTGAGACCGGCGCATCAGCGACGGCGGGTTCGTCGTCGGCCTGCGGGTCGCTGACGTGCGAGCGCGGGCTGGGCATGGTGATGAGTATCAGCGCCACCGGCACGAAGATCAGCGCGAGAAAGCGATACACCCACACCACGTCGGCGGAGGGCACGGTGATTCCGCCGGTGATGAACGGCGCTAGGAACGGCGTGACATGGCTCGCGCCGGTGATGGTGATGATCTGCGCGATGATGATGGGGATGAGAAACGCGCCGATGCCGAAACACAGATGCAGGCCGTTGATGAACGGCGGCGATTTCTCGCGGTGTGTCCAGATCAGCAGGGTATTCAGCCCGACATCCATGAAGCCTTCCGCGAAGCCCCACATGAAAAACACCGCGATCATCAGCCACAACATCGGGATGAGCGACGTTAAAAAGGCGGCGGTGGTGATGCCGACGACGGAAGCGGCGATCAACGGATGACCGGCGAAGCGGTCATAAGCCTGCCCCGCGAAGGCGGTACCGATCAAGCGCCCGATGGCGCGGAGCGCGAACAATGCACTGATCGCGCCTAATGAACTGGCGGTCTGTCCGGCAAGGCCGGGCAATGTCGGCCCCAGCGACGCCGCCGACATGCCGACGCCGATGAAAGCCGCATAATAAACGGCGGTACGCTTGAGAGCGCCCCGCCGCAGGGTATCGGCGTCAACGGTTGACGCCGGATTGCTGACGATTTGTTCTGTCATGTCTTCTTTCTCTTTGCGATGTTATCGGGCACGGTCTAGCGTCGCCGCAACATCATCATGATGCCCGCACCTGCCGACAGGATAACCAGCGCCGTCAATACCAGCAATGCCCAATCCTCCGCGCTGATGTCATCAGTGGCGGGCGGCGGCGTGGCGATGGTCGGCGTCACCGTGATTTCCGGCTGTGCGGGTGGCGGGACGGTGGGAAACTGGAAATCCGGCGGTAGCGGCGTGATCGTCGGCGGTGGCGGTAACGGTGTATTGGTCGGCGTCGATGAGGGTAACGGCGTCGCGCTCAGCGTACCGGTGACAGTGGGCGACGGCGTGGCGGTGAATGTAGCCGTCGCCGTCGGCGTGTGGGTCGGCGTGAAGGTAGCCGTCGCCGGAAAAGCGGTGGCCGTCAATGTGATGGTCGGCGTCGGGGTCGGCTCGGTCTGGTACGGGTCGAAGCGCACCACATCCAGCACCCGCCCGAGATACAGCCAGTTATTCATAGCCGGTATCAGACGCGAGAGCGCATCGCCGGTCAACCGCGCATAACGCGCCTCAAATGGCTCATCCGGCAGGAACGGCTCATCGGCCAGTGCGTACAGCGCATCCAGCCCGTAAGCGTCGGCTACAAACAGCGTCATCATGATCGCCTGTGATGTCCACAGCCCGCCGTCCGTTATCGCGTCGATGGCGGTCTGCATCGCGTCCATGTCGTATTGCGTGGCGGTGCGCTCCGCGACGCGGACGCGCTGTAAATCCGTGAAGCGATCCGACGCACGATACAGCGCGAACAGTCCCCGCGTGAACCAATCGGGGAGCGCTCCCCCGTCCCATCGCGGCGCGTGGAAAGCAGAGGCCACCGCGTCAATCGTCTGGCTGATGGCCTGTGCGTTGGTCGGCGCGTCGATGATGTCATAGCCCAGCCGTGCCATCATCACCCGCCCGATTTGCGCGTCGTCGTCACAGGCGACACGCTGGCCGGTACGCGCCCCGATGATCTGGTCAACGCGCTCGCACGGGTCAATCGGCGCGTTCGCCGGATTCAGCGCCAATGATAGCGCCGGTTCGACCTCAAGCCGCGCCGCCAGCAACGCATACAGCGCATCCACGCGGGAGCGCAAAGCGTCGGATGTGCCCTCAGCGTAAATCAAATTGACGCGCCCTTCGTCGTCTGCGTCGATCACCCACGCCCGCCCCGCCTCTTTGAACGACAACGTGCCGGGCACTTCGCCCTGCCTGCCGTCGCTCAATGTGACGCGCCACACATAGTCAATCAACGCCTGAAAAGGCGGCGGATTATCCGGCGGAGTCGCCCACGTCAGCGCGATGCGCGTGGCGGGCACATCATCGGTGACGGCCTCGCGGATGGCGGCAAAGCCGATATTGCGCGGCGCGGTTTCGCCTTCGATGTTCAGCGTCAATGTGATGTTCGCCACCTCATCGAGTGGCGCATTGATCGACAGGCTGAAGAATAGCCCGGCCGGATACAGCACATCATCATCCCAATTGATGATGAAGTCCGCGACATCGGGTAAATCGGTGGGCGTGGCCTGTACCGGTGCGGACGTTTCGACCTCTGTCTCCGGTTCTGGCTCTGGTTCAAGTTCTAATTCTAGCTCCGATTCGGCGTCAGGGTCGAAGTCGATTTCCGGCGTCGGCGTCGGGTCGTCCGCTATCTGAGCGCGGAGTGAGTCGGCGCTGACCGACGACCACAATAACAAGATGGCGATGATGAGAGTCAGTTGCTTCACGTTAATGCCCCGCTTTCGATGACGGCGATTGCCAGCAACAATTGCACGAAATTATAGACGAAATGCGCGATGATGGCGGCGGTTGTGCCGACGCGATTCCGCAACCAGCCGAGAATCATCGACACCGCGAACAGAAAGACGATGCCGATGGAAAATAGCGCCTGCGTGTGGAGCAAGGCGAACACGATACTGACCAGCACATTACCGAAGATCGGCTGTAACGCGCCACGAAACAGGATTTCCTCACCGATGGCGGCACAGGCCGAGATTAGCAGGGCAAGCGGAATAGTGGCGAAGGCACGGGTCAGCGCGGTGTTGGCGGCATTGGCTTCTTCCAGCGAGCCGCCAGCTAGCGTCTGCACAATCAGCATCAGCAGGCCGAACACGTACAGCAGACCGAGCAAGCCGAAGCCGACGCCCACCCCATAACGCAAGTCGGTTGTGGTCGGCTGGCGCAGGCCGAGCCGTTCCAGTGCCGCCGCGCCACCGCGCCGGATAGCGAAGCCGACGCCGAGAAACGCCACCGCCACCTGCAAGAACATCTGCAAGACGATGCCCTCCGTGCTGACGCCCTCCTGTTCGATGGTCTGCGTCAAGCCGTCCGCCCCGCCGCCCGCCAGAAATTGCACGATCTGGCCGGTCAGCATCAGCAGAGTCAACACGATGGCGGTTGTATGCACCGTCGAGCGCGTGTCATAATCGCCTGCTGAACCGATCAGCGCCGCCAGACGTTCCCGCACCGCGCCTGATGTGATGACCAGCACCGCCGCCGCCGCACAAAACAGCGCGATACCGACGCCGAGAGCGGTGTCTAGCGTGCCGACGCGGATCAACTCGTCGGCCTGTTCTTCGGATTCCAGATAAGCGAAGACCATCAACGGCGCGAACATCGCCATCATCACGGCGGCGGCATACAGCAAATTGCGAACGGCGTTGGCCTGCTTACCATAATTGACGCGCCCGATAGCGCGTTCGCCGTCGTCCATCAGCGCATCATCGCGTTCAAGGACGCGGCGCATCCGCTCCGCCCGATTCGCCTGATAGATCGTCGCGCCGATGTAGCCGATAACCAGCACATATAACAGTAAGAAGTCCATCAAAAATCCGTTCGCTTTCCGGTTAAGATAGCATGAAGACTCACGCAGTTCATACTGATTTTCCGTAGGGGGGCAATGCATTGCGCCCGTTATCTATCCCGCGCCCTAAACAAACCGCCGAAATATCGAAATGCGCTCATCGGTTAAGATTGCGTAGTCAAAGCGAGAAGCATCGTGTACACTTGAGTATTGTATCATGTGACTGTAGTCAGGAAATATACAAGCGATAAAATGTCCAACGATTTACCAGATCATCCCAATTTGCCGGAATTAGACCCGGACGAAGTGCTGGATCGAGAAGTCATCCAGCCACCCGCCGCCGTCAATGAGAATAGTCTTGTGCGTCGCGTGGCGCTACAGATTCTATACGAAATTGACAGCGCCGGACACCCCATCGGCGAAGTCATGAGCCAGCAGATGGCTTATTACGCGCTGAGCGAGCGCGGCGCGGATTATCTGCGCTTGCTGGTTCGCGGCGTCCTGAATAAACGCCGTCAACTGGACGCGGTGATCTCATATTTCGCCCCTGAATGGCCGGTGGCACAACTGGCGATCATTGACCGTAACGTGCTACGGTTGGCGATCTTCGAGATGCACGTCGAAGATCAGCCGGTGCCGGTCAAGGTGGTGATTGATGAGGCGGTTGAACTGGCGAAGTGGTTCGGCGCGGAAGGTTCGACGCGCTTCGTGAACGGCGTGCTGGGCGCGGTGGTCGAAGATACCGTCGATATCGGTCAGATGCTCAATATGTCATCGGGCACGGGGAGCGCGGTGGGTTGAGCCGCCGCACGGTTGGTAAGGAGACGACAGCATGAGTATTTTTGGCATCGGCATCTGGGAAATCGTGATGATTATGCTGATCGCGCTGATCGTGGCCGGGCCGCGTCGCCTGTTGAATTGGGCGTATGTCACCGGACGCTTTTTCGCGCAGATGCGGCAATTGTGGGATCGCACCGTCTCCGCCATGCAGAAAGAGATTGACTCAGCCGGTGTCGATTTCAAGCTACCGAAAGACCCGACAGACCGCCGCGCCATGCGCCGCCTTGCCGAAGACGCCGTTCGCCCTCTGCGCGAGCCGATGGAAAAAGCGATGCGCGATTATGAGGCGGAACGGAACGGCATACAAAAAGAACTGTCTGCGGGCGATGATCGCAAAGTAGATCAAGCGGGCGGCCAGCTACCGCCAGCCCCACCGCCGCGCCCGTCCGACTTCGGCACATGGTCACAGAACAGCAGAGATGATTAAAGGGCATTGACGGCTGTGCAGACCAAAACCCGCCCCCCAGACCACGAACCGGAAACACCCACCCCCGACGATGAACAACTCCGCATGGGGATACTGGAACATCTCGCGGAGTTGCGCCAGCGCCTCCTGCGTAGTTTCATGGCGCTGATCGTCGGCGTCGGCGTCGGGATTCTGCTGGCCGAGCCGGTGCTGGAAATCCTGTTGCAACCGTACCGCGACATCAACCCGGAAGAAGCGCGGCGCTTGCTGGTGCTGGGACCGACGGGCGCGGTAGTCAATTATTTCCGCGTGGCGTTGCTGGTCGGCGGCGTGATCGCAGTCCCGGCCATCACCCATCAAATCATGATGTTCGTCCTGCCCGGCCTGACCAAAAAAGAACGCCGCTACGTGCTGATGACCTTGCCCGCTATTTCGGCGTTATTCGTGGTCGGCATCCTGTTCGCGTGGTACATCTTGATGCCGCCCGCGATGGCGTTTCTGGAGAGCTTCCAGAGTGACATCTTTCGCGCAGAATGGGCGGCGAATGAATATCTGAGCTTCGTGACCGCCATCCTATTCTGGATGGGCGTCGCGTTCGAGTTGCCGCTAGTGCTGTTCGTGCTGTCATTGCTGGGCGCGGTACGGGCGGGCGCGTTGATCCGGCATTGGCGTGTCGCCATCGTGCTATCGGCAATCGCGGCGGCCATCATCACGCCCACCGTCGATCCGGTCAATATGTTTCTGGTGATGGGGCCGCTGGTGGCGCTGTACGGCATCTCGATTATACTGGTATTGTTCGGCCAGCGATTGACGCGACGTTAGAGGGGAAAATCGCCAGATGGGACGGTATCTTTTCCTGTTGATTGTTCTGCTGATGGCGAGTGGATGCCTCGTGCAAAATCGCGCCACATCCGGCGAATTCATCAACGCGCTGACCTGCCAGCAGATCGCCGATCACACATCGGTGACGCTAGCCTGCATCCCTACCTCTGCGGGCGTCCTGCTACAAGCGGAATCGGCACAGGTGACGATCCAGACCGAGACGGCCACCGTGCTATTCGACTCAACGATCTACTGGACGTATAGCGACACACAGATGCAGGTCATCGCGCTGGATGGCGTGGCGTCGGTCATGGCTGAGGGCGTGACGCGCCTGATCCGTCCGGCGTATGCGGTACGGCTGAGCGCGAGTCCGGCACTGGTCACGGTGGGCGCACCCGCCGAGCCAACCGCCGCCCCGCGTGACCTCCTGCTCAATCTGCCGATTAGCAATCTGCCGCGCCCGCTTGACCAACGGCAGACCGTCGGCGCGACATCCGTCCCCGCACCCACCGCGATCATCTCGCCAACATCGCCACCCGACAACAGCATTCAGGCCGCGCCGATACAGCCATCCGACGCGCCGTTCATCCTGCCAACCGATGCAGGCAACGCGACATGCGAGACGCCGCCAGACTGGACGCAGGTCTACACCGTCAGCGCGGGCGATACCCTGACGCGCATCGCGCTACAGTATGATTTGAGCGTGGCGGAGATCATCGCCGCCAATTGCATCACCAATCCCGACCAGCTCAACGTCGGGCAGGAAATCCGCTTGCCCGCCACCGGCGCCGCCCCCACCGCACCAACCATCACACCGAATGTTCGCGCCGGAGAGGTGACATTCACGGCGGAGCGCGATGTCATCGTCGCGGGCGATTGCGTCACGCTGTCATGGACGACAAGCGGCGCGGCTTCCGTCAGTCTGGACGGGCAGAACGTCCCGTCGGGCGGCTCACAGTCGGTATGTCCAACTGCTAGCATCACTTATGAGCTACTTGTCACCGCCGCCGATGGCACACAAGCCACCTATTCCCAGACGATCACCGTCACGCAGTAGCGCTGGCTAACGCCAGCGCCGCGTCGATATGGTAAGATAGCGCCCAACCGTGAGCGATCCGTGTATTATGTTTGTGAGGTCAATCAACCTGTGATGTTCAAGCGATATTTGTTTCTCATCAGTCTGGCAGTCTACTTCGCGCTGTTATTGATCGTCGGCGCGGCCACGTTCTCCACGCCAGCCGCGCAGGAAGCCGCCGCGCAAGATGCGCCCGCGCCGCCCAGCACACCCGCGCCGGTAACGCGCTACGAGTTCAGCATGTGGCGCGACTACGAAATTCCGGCGGCGGTGCGTAATGGCTTGACGCGCCCGCATGTCGCCTTCATCAACACCAACGACTCGGACACGACCAGTCTCGCCACCGCCGAACCAACCAGCGATCTGACCGTGCTTTACTACGTCGATCCCAACAATGCCAATAACCTATACCCCATCATCGAGTTTTCACTGGGGACGCTGGAACGGGTTTTCGTGTCGCCATTGGGTAACACGGTGGCCTACCTGCTGAATGACCGCGCCGGAAGCGACGAGCGCGGCCTGTGGCTGGTCGATGTCGGCTCCGGCTTCGGGGCGCGGGTCATCAACGAGAGTTCGTTGAACGTGCGCGGCCTGTCGCAATCGCCCACATGGTCGCCGGATGGCCGCCGGATGGCGATGGTGTGGGAGACCGGCTACAGCGCCGATATTTTCGAGTTCAATCTGGATCGTAGCGTGTGGGGCGGGCTGGTCATCAACGACTCCAATAATTTCTGGCCGGCATGGTCGCCGGATGGTCGCTGGCTGGCGTTCGTCAGTGATCGCGTGACCTGCCCTTCATGGGTGCCCGGCGATGCGGACGCCTGCGACCACAACGAGCAACCGGCGCTCACCGGCGGGCATGTGTACGTCCTCAATATGGAAACCGGCGCGACCCGTCGCATCAGTCAGGAAGAGACGTTCGAGCCGCCGTACTGGTTGGACGACTCCACGCTGGCATTCACGGCGGGCGATTCATTCGACATCTTCGACCCGTCGCGCACGCTCTGGCTGGGCGATATGAACACCATGCAGGCCGAGCCGGTACGCCTGAACGACAGCGACGCGACGCTGTATCTGGCGGAACGCTGGACGCCGGACGGCGCGAAAGTGGCGGCGCAGGTGGTTGACGAAGCGACCAACACGACGGAGATCGTGATATTCGGGCGCGACGGCGGGCGCATCAACACGGTGACGGCTGTCTCGTTCTCGCGCTACGCGATGGATGCCGACTGGTCGGCGGCAGGGGATCGGCTAGCGCTGGGCGGGACGAGCGGGCAATGTCCCAGTTCGCTTCGTGTACTCAATGAGAATTACGCGGTCATCAGCAACTTCAACCGCCCGACAAACGTCTGTGCGCCACGCTTCGCGCCGGATGATAGCCGCATCGCCTTCACCGGCATCAGTCAAGACCGTAGCGCGGTAGACGGCCGCCGCGATATTTACGTCGGCTCACGCGATGGGCTATCCGCCGTCAACCTGACGCTGAATCTGCGCGGGCAGATGTCGCTGATCGGCTGGGTCGGCCCGTCATGATGAGTATGGGCAAAAAGCCGGTCTGGAATGACGATCAGGCCGCCGCGATCTCGCTGGCGGGGTGCGGCATTTTCATCTTCGGCGTCATCGCGCTGATCGCGCTATGGCCGAATGCCGCGCTCGACATCGAGAACGCCCGCTTCGACACCGCCGACCAAGGCGTGTTCATGATGGGCGCGGCGCTGGTCTCGCTGGTCGCGTTCGGCGGCAGTGTGTTCTGGCTCGGCGTGCGCCGTCATCCGTATGGCTGGCGGGCGGTTGGTTTACAGCGCACGTCGGCGTCATGGCTGGCGCTCTCAGTTGTGCTCGGTGTGTGCTTCGTGCCGATCAGCTTGACGCTGACCTCAGCTATCGGCGCTCTGCTGGATATGCCGGTAGACGTGACCGGCGGCGAGCCGGTATTCGACTCCGTGCCGGTTGCGGATTTCCTGCTGGCGTTCGTCGGCACCGCGTTGATCGTCCCGTTTGCGGAGGAAATCTTCTTCAGGGGGATGCTGTACCAGTGGATCGGCACGCGCACCAATCTATGGCTGGGACTGCTCATCAGTTCGGCGGTGTTCGGCGCGGTGCATTTCTCGGCGGTGTCGTGGCTATCGCTGACGCTGGCGGGCGTGCTGTGCGCGGTGGTCTACACTTATAGCGGCTCAATCTGGAACGCTACCGCCCTACACGCCGCCAACAATGGCACGGTGGTCATCGTGTCTTATTTCATCTTACGGACGCCCGTCTTTTAAGCGTGTGACGGGCGCAGAATCAACACGAAGGAGGCGCAAGACATGGGGGATTTACAGGGTAAAGTCGCGGTAGTGACCGGCGGCAGTCGTGGCATCGGGCGCGGCATCGCGCTGACGTTGGCCGGACGCGGCGCGACGGTGGTCGTCAACTATCAGCGCAACGCGGAAGCGGCGCAAGCCGTCGTCGCGCAGATCACCGGCGCGGGCGGGACTGCGGAGGCCGTCGGCGCGGATGTCAGCACCGAAGAAGGCGCGAACGCGCTGATCGGCGGCGCGGTCAAGGCGCACGGGCGCATTGATATTCTGGTCAACAATGCCGGAATCACCCGCGATAACGTCATCATGATGATGAAAGCGGACGACTTCGACGCGGTGATCCAGACCAACCTGCGGAGCGCGTGGCTGTGCAGTAAGGCGGCTGTGCGTAGCATGATGCGTAAGCGTAGCGGGCGCGTCATCAACATCACCAGCGTTAGCGGCGTGATGGGACAGGCCGGACAAACCAACTACAGCGCCAGCAAAGCCGGATTAATCGGCCTGACGAAATCGCTGGCGCGAGAGGTCGGCGGGCGCGGCATCACGGTCAACGCGGTGGCGCCCGGCTTCGTCGATACCGACCTGACCAGCACTCTGACGGAAGAGCAACGCGCCACATCGCACCAGTTCATCCCGTTAGGGCGCTGGGGTACGATAGAAGAAGTGGCGGAAACCGTCGCGTTTCTGGCTTCGGATTCTGCCGGTTACATCACCGGCCATGTATTGAGCGTGGACGGCGGGCTAGGCATGTGACATAACCGGCGCGGGCGCGATCATTCGCCTTTGAAGTTCGGCTCGCGCTTCTCCAAAAACGCCTGCACGCCCTCCCCAAAATCGTGCGTCTTGAACGTCGCGCCCTGCATCAGCGCTTCATATTCCAGCGCATCGGCTAAGGAGCGCTCGGCGGCGCGGTAGATGGCGCGTTTCGTCCAGCCAATCGCCCGCGTCGGCATCTTCGCCCAGCGTCCGGCCAGTTCATCCGCCGTCGCTGATAACGCATCCGCCGCCACCACGCGATTGACGATACCATACGTCAGCGCGTCGGATGCGCTCAATCGGTTCTTCGCATCGGCGGTCAGGAATAGCTCGAACGCCTTGCCCGCGCCGACGATCTGCTGAAGCAGAAACGTGCCGCCACCATCCGGCACCAGCCCGATATTGACGAACGCCGCGAATACAAAGCTGGCCTCCTCCGACGCGATGCGATAATCGGCCATCAACGGCAGGGACGCCCCCGCACCGGCGGCCACCCCATTGATCGCGCAGATGATCGGCTTCTCCAACCCGCGCATGGTCAGCGCCAGCGCGTTCAGCCCGTCGCGCAGGACGCCGCTAATGTCCACGTCATGCAGGTTCGCGCCGAGTTCGACCAGATCAGCGCCGGTGCTGAACCCCTTGCCGGTGCCGGTCAAGATCACGGCGCGGATGCTCGCATCCTTGCTGATCGCTTTGAACGCGGCGATCAACTCGCGGATGGTCGCCAGACTGAGGCTGTTATAGCTGGACGGACGGTTCAGTGTGAGCGTCGCCACGCCATCATTTACATCAAATAAGATATTTTCGTATGCCATCAAAATACCGGCGAACATCGCGCCCGTGCTTCTAACGCGGTCTGTTCGCCTCTCCTTTCGTTTATTTTCTCATGAACGGTCATTTTGTGCGGGCACGTCGCCCGTTTGTTACTCTGTATCATGCGGGTTCTTTACGGCAGTCGATCACCTCGCCGCCGGTGATGTCGCGCAGTTGCGCCACCGTCAGGCCAAAATTCGCGTTAGCCGATCCCGCCGCCGCCCACACCTGTTCATAACGCAGGAGCGAGTCTTCAATGTAAACCGGAATATCCGGCGTGCGATGACCTACCGGCGCGACTCCGCCCGGCGCGAAGCCATAAATCGCCAGACATTCATCCGGCTTGGCGGTCTTGACCTTCTTGCGCCCGACGCCGAATTTATCGGCCAGCTTGCGGTCATCCACGCGCTGATCGCCACTAGCGACGATCAAAATCGGCTGGCCGTCCACGATGAAGCATAAGCTCTTGGCGATCTGCCCCAGTTCACAGCCTATCGCGTCGGCGGCTTGCTGTGATGTGGCGGTGGATTGATCGTAATAGGTCACCTTCAGGCCAAGCCCGAAGCCGTCCAGCACGGTCTGAACGTGTTGCGGGGTGAGGGGTTGCATCGGTTTATCGCCTCCTGTTCTGGTCTTGCGGGTCAAAATGTTGCGCCAGCCAATCCGACATGGCGCGGTCATAGTCTGCGGCGCGTTCGCTCATCGGCAGATGCCCCGCGCCATCAATCAGCACAAGGCGGGAGTTCGGCACGGCCTCCGCGATGCGGCGCGATTGTGAAGGCGGCACGATGGGGTCATACTGACCGGCGATCACCAGCATCGGCGCGGTGATGTGGCCTAGATTCGCGCTGATGTCGATGCGGCGCAAGCGATAGAAATACTGTCGCATCGCGGAAGCATCCAGCCGCGCCGCATGGTGATACATCGCGGAGAGCGTCGGCAAGGTCGGCGGATGGCGATATAGCGCCCGCCTATCGTGCGCGTACAGGCTGACCGCCGCCTTGAAGATGGCCGGATGAACCGCCATCACGCGCAGAGCCGCCCGAAAGCCCAGATGCCCGAAGATTCCGCCGCCCGCCAGCCGTTGCAACAGGCCGAGAGCGCCCATCCAGCGCCCGCACGCGAAGCCGCACACGCTGACCACACCGGCCACTTTCAGCGCTGAGTTTTTTTGCGCCGCGATGCTAAGTGCCGCGATGCTAAGCGCGAGGAATCCGCCCGTCGAGTGTCCGGCGAGGATGACCGGACGCTCTCCGACTAATTGCCGGATGGCGGCAGTCATGATGCGGGCGTGCGCCTGCGGCTGGATTTCCAGCGCCAGATGATCGGGCGGGAAAGTCGCCGGATGGTGTCCGGGCAAGCTCAGCGCGTACCAGCGATGATGTGCCCGCACATGCGGCGTCTGCCCGATCTGCCACATACTATTGGACGCGGTGATGCCGTGCATGAAGATAATCGGCGGGCGCTCATCCGGCGATAGATGCGCGTTGAACGTCCAAGCGGCCAGCGTGTGGCCTTCGACGTGGAGCGTCTGCGCGGTGTACGTGTCGGCTGAGGGCATGGTCAGCGCTCCGGCTTAAAATCCGCTAGCCCGCAGGATGCGGTCAACCGACGCGGCATAGCTCACCCCGAACAGGCGCACATGCACGAGAAGCGGATACAGGTTGTAAATATCGCGGCGTGATGCACCGTCCCGCGCTTCAAAGAAGCCGGGCATGATCTCGTGGTGCTGGCGATAGCGGTTGAAGAACGGGTCGCCGAACGTGCCGAACAGCGTGCTGAAGGCCAGCTCGATCTCTGGATGGCCGTAGTAGATGGCGGGGTCGATGAAGCCGGTGACGCGCCCGCCTTCCGCCAGGACGTTAGTCGTCCACACGTCGCCATGCAGTAGCGCCGGATACGGCGGCTCGTCGATGAAGTCACCGACGCGGGCGGCGAATTTCTCCACACGGTCACGCAACTTCGCGGGCAGATGGCCGGATTTCAGCGCTTCGTCGGCCATGTACAGCAGGCGATGATCGCGGAAAAACGCCACCCAGCGCGATGTCGGCGGGTTGGGCTGATGCAGGCCGCCGATCAGCGTGTGGCGCGGATAGCCGAAGTATTCGCCGCGTACCGCGTGCAGATCGGCCAGCAGGTCGGCGGCGTGCGCCTGTACGTCGGGCGTCATGCGGCTATCGCCGGGCACGTAATCCATGATGAGCAATTCCGGCGCGGCGTGATGCACCGTCGGCACCGGCAGATGCGGCTTGAGATCGCGCAACATATCGCCTTCGATATGCAGATTGCGATCATGGCTGGTCTTGGCGACCACGCGCCGCCCATCGGCCAGATCGACGCGGTACGCCTGCGCGATATTGCCGCCGTGTAGCGATGTGGTGCGCTCGACCTGTGTTTTGAGGATCGTCTCGATTTGTGATTTCAACATGACACCAGTTTACCGCAAAGCAATCAGGGCGCAACACATTCCGCCCATACAACCTATCGTTGATCGTAGGGGCGTTAGCGTGCTACGCCCTGTTTCCGGCGCAGAGTGCCACCGCCCCCGCGATCAACAACAAGTTTATTTGTCCCGCGAGAGCTGGAAGCCACTCATGAATTGCTTTTGCAGGAAGATGAACACCAGCACCGGCGGGATACTCGCCAGCACCGCGCCGAGCATCAGCGTGCCGTAGGTGATGGTGGTATCCGTCGCCAGTAGCGAGCGCAAACCGACCTGTACCACTTGATCGGTCTGGCGCGGCCCGGTGATGAGTAGCGGCCACAGATACATATTCCACACGTAGACGAATTGGATCACCGTCAACGCGCCGATGGTATTCCAGCTAATCGGGATTAGCACGCGGAACAGGAATTGTAGCGGGTTCGCGCCGTCGATCTGCGCCGCTTCGGATAGTTCGCCCGGGATGTTGGCGAAGTGTTGCCGGAACAGGAACGTACCCGTCGCGCTCGCCATGAATGGCGCGGAGAGCGCTAAGAACGTGTTAAACGAGGTCGTCCCCCAACTTAAATCCTGTGTTACAAATCGATACAGCGCCACGATCAATATTTCCGTCGGCATCATCAACGTGATGAGCACGAGCGCAAACACGATCCACTTGCCCGGAAACTTGAAGTACACAAAGGCGAGGCCAGCCAACAGGGAGAGAATAGTCTTGGCAATGGTGATCGTCACCGCCAGCGTGATCGTATTCTGCATGTAGCGCCCTAGATTGCGGTCTTCCCATACGACCTTAAAATGCCGCGCCAGACGCTCGCCCGGCTCTAGCTGAAAGTTGACCACCTGCGCGTTGCTCTGCGTGCTGACCAGCATCGCATAGTAAAGCGGAAAGCCGATGATGATACACGCGACGATCAAAAACAGATGCGAACGCCAGCGCGTAGGGATAATCCGTTGCCAGAGCGTGCGCTGAACCTCAGGGCGGGTGCGTGCCTGTCCGCCGGTATCTTCCAGACTGGCATAGTCGCCGGTTTGCTGTAAGTTGGTCATCGTCTATAGCCCTCCATAATTGACGCGGCGGCCTGTCGTCCGGAACTGCATATACGTGATCGCAATCACAAGGAAGAACAGAATCACCGATTGCGCGGCGGCACGGCCTAAGTGTGGATCAAATGTATCGTAGATGGCATAAATCATCACCGTCGTCGCACCGGCTGGCCCGCCTGATGTCAGGTAGTCAATCGTGCCGAATATGTCGAAAAACGCATACGTGATAGTGGTGATAATCAAGAAGAACGTGATCGGCGAGAGCATCGGCACGGTAATCCGCAAGAAGCGTTGCCATGCGTTCGCGCCATCGATGGCGGCGGCTTCGATCAGATCGCGGGGGACGTTCTGCAAACCGGCGATATAGAACAGGATACAGAAGCCCAACGACTTCCACACGCTAGCGGCGATGATCGTCCACGGGGCGAACTGGGCGCTCTTCCATGCAACCGCGCCGAAGCCCACCGTATCCAGCATGTGATTGACCAGACCGGCCTCCGGCTGGAATAGCAAGTCGAAGATGATGCCGGCTACCGGCGGCGAAATCGCATACGGCCAGATGAGCAACGTCCGGTAAATGTTGCCGCCGCGTATCGGCTGATAGGCGACATAAGCAATCGCCAGCGATAACGCCAGACTAGCCACAACGATGATGCCCGACATGAAGAACGTGTTAGATACCACGCGATAATAGTTATTGGTCGAAGTGCGCGACAAAATCTGGCCTAGCACTTCCTGAAAGAATAGCAGAGCCAGCACCAGCATCACGCCATAACCGAGCCACTCCACCGTTAGCTCACGGTCACGCCCGATGAGGATAGCGACGGCGAGGATCGCGCAGAGCAAGATGACCACCGCGCCGAAGTTCATCACCACATAACCGGCGATCAAGATGGCCGCGCCCGCCTGTAGCGCCATGCCCAGCCCATCTTCACGCGAGAGGAAACGCACGAGGAAGAAGCCAACCATAATCACCGCGAAGATCGCCAACGTTTGCCAGTTGAAGCCGTCCGCGTTCAGCAAGCGGTTGAAGTTATCCACACAGATGAAGCGCTCCGTGCGCCCCAGTCGCGTGTTGAAGAACGACATCCGCATGGTTTGCATGGCCGGATAATACAGGAACATCAACAAGATCACCAGCGACGGGAATAAGAGTACCCACGGCGCTGTCCAGCCGTTAAACATACCCGGCGTGCGTTGCCCGCCCAGCGAAATCGGTTGATCGCGTTGCAAAAATGTCAGGCTCATCCACTGCACCAGCACGACAGTGATCGCACCGCCTACCGCCGCGAAGAAGAAGCCCATGTACATTTCGAGGTTACTGCTATCCGCCTGAAATGTGCAGAAATCGATCAATTGTAGGGCGATGAATGCGCCGCCCAAACCGGACAGACCGCCGACGCCAGCCCCTACCGGCAACGAGCGCTTCATGGTGGAAAACACCCGCGCCATATACGGCGCACCAAATAGCGCCGGGACAAGCAATGCGAAAAGAACAAATTGATCTGGTGACATAAGGCCATACCCATTATCAATACAACGAAAAACAAAAGGCAAAGGGCGGGCAAAATGCACCCACCCCTTGCTCATATATCATAGTGCTACACGACGATTGTCGTATGCAGACCGTATTTACTCGAGGTCGGCGTTGTAATCGTCGAGGATCAGTTGCGCTTCTTCTTGCGCGTCGGCCATGCGCTCTTCAACGTCCACGTTGTTCACGAGGATGTCTTCAATCGCTTCGGTGACCTGATCGCGGATTAGCGGGAAGTCACCGACGATGGCGCCACGGGTGGCGCTGGTGTCGGCGCTGTTCGCCAACTGCTCGCTGGCGACACGGCTGTTCGGGCTTTCATCGAACCAGCCTTCTTCGGTCAGCAGGTCGAGGCCGGGCTGGGTCACCGGGATGTAGCCGGTAACGCGATGCCAGTCGGCGTCGTTCTCAGCATTGACGAACCACAGCAGGAAGGTCAACGCGCCTTCTTCAACAACCGGATCGAGGCCGTTGGACAGCCACAGGCTCGCGCCACCGATCAAGTTACCGGTATAGCCAACTTCGCCGTTGTACGGCATCGGCGCGGCGACGGTGGTGAAGCCAGCTTCGGCGCCGTCGTTGGTCAGCGCGGTGGTATCCGAACTGCTGTAGATCAGCATGGCGGTGTTCTGCTGGATGAACAGGTTGTAGCTACCGCCCCAGTCACGTTGCTGGCCGGTGTACAGGTAGTAACCGGAATCCTGCAGGTCTTTCCACCACTGCACGTAAGCCAGACCGGCTTCGCTGTTGACGAAAACTTCAGTGGCGCGGTCATCGCGGCCATTGCCGTTGTTGACCAGATCAGCGCCCTGCTGGGCAACGGATTGCTCGAAGAACCAGCCATGGTTCGGCCATGTGATACAACCGGAGGGCGCATCGTCCAGCGCCATGATCGCTTCACAGGCTTCTTCCAGGTCCTGCCATGTCTCGGGGATGTCCACGCCTGCCGCGTCCAGGATTTCCTGATTCACGTACATGATCGCGGAGCTGGTGTTCCACGGCATGGAGGCCAGTTCGCCGTCAACGATGTAGTAGTTGGAGACGGACTCAACGAAGATGCTGAGGTCGGCGGAGATGCCGTTGATTTCTTCAACACCACCGAGCGCACCCTCTACCGAACGGAAGCGCGGCACGCCTTGGAATTCGGCGTCCAGCGCGTCACGGGTGGCGGCCTCGAAGTACTGCACAACAGCCGGAGCGCTGTCCTGCTCAAACGCGAGGCGGGCGCTCGTCAGCAGGTCTTCATAGTTGGGGAAACCCTCAACGATGACGTTGTACTGCGGGAACTGCTCGTTGAATTCGGCGGCACGCTCTTGCGCCCAGTCCAGACGGTAGTCGGTAAAAGCGATCCAAACCTGAATATCCGCCGGATCGTCATCCTGAGCCATCGCCGGAACGAGAGCCATCAGCGCCAGCGCCATAATCATAACTGCGAGTAAAAGACGTTTCATTGAATACATTCCTTTTCGTCCTCCTAAAAAATGGTACGGTCACATAGACCGCAGTGACTTTAGTTCACGTTTATTAAGGCATCGCAATCTAAAGTTTAAGGATGATTAATGAGCAATCAAAATCTAAGTAACTTCGCTCACTAATCACCCTTTATTAGAAATGCAGACCTTAAAAACGCATGAGCCAGTCTAATTCATACGGATGATTTTCGCCACTATTTTGTGCAAAATGCCGATTGCAAGCGGGGTAGAACTCTGCATTTTTCCTGATGCACACTAGACAAATGACCTGATAAATTAGAATGATGCAAAACTGCCTGTAAGACAGCTTCCTACAATCTGAGCTGATAAATTGATAGCCCGCTAAGTAAGGAGGATGTGTCCGTGACTCAAAAAGCCACTGACAATTATACCGCACACCTACCCGACGATTCCCTGCACCTCATCGACACGCAGGAGCGCGACGCCTGCGCCCTGATTTGTGCAGTGAAGAAAAGCGGCGAAGCGACGCACGGCAACGTCAAGCGCACCATTGAAGGCCTCGCCCGCATGGGACACCGCACAGGCTATATCGACGGTGAAGGCGACGGCGTAGGCATCATGACCGACATCCCGCGTCAGCTATGGACAAAACTACTCGCCCAGCGCGGCCTGCGTTCTTCATTGGCCGCCAGCGATGATTTCTGGGTGGCGCATGTTTTCATCGCCGCCGCAGATCGCACGCGCACGCAAAGCATCGTCGATCAAATCTGCCGCCAGATCACCGACGCCGGATTGCACATCCTATACGACGCGCCGGGCAACACCAACGCCAACGTACTCGGCCCGAACGCGGAGAAAAATCAGCCGGTATTCTGGCAGATCGCCGGACTGCGCGGGCAAGTCGCGCCGGATGAACTGGACAAAACCATCTACGCGACGCAGACGCAAATCGAGCGTAATCTCGGCGTGCATTTCCCGTCGTTCTCGGCGCATAGCGTGGTCTACAAAGTGCAAGGCACTGTCGAGATATTGCGCCGCTACTATCCCGAACTGCGCGACCCGGACTACGCCTCCACCATGACGCTAGGCCATGCGCGTTATAGCACCAACACCAACCCGATCTTTGAACGCGCCCAACCGTTTAACGTGATCGGCCACAACGGAGAATTCAACACGATTAGCCGCTTCCGGCTGGAAGCCGCGATGCTGGGCATCCCGCTATCGCCGACCAACTCCGATAGTCAGGACGTTGACCGCGTGGTTCGGGCGCTGTGTATGGTGTACGGGCTTGATCTGGTGGAGGCGATGGAATACATCTTCCCGCCCTACGAACACGACCTGATCCAGACCTCACCGGAGATTCACAGCCTGTACCAGTACATGCGGCAGGCTTTCGGCCCGTTCGCACAAGGCCCGGCGGCGGTGGCCGGACGATTGGGCGATCTGTGCGTGTTCAGCGTGGACGCGCTGGGCTTGCGTCCGCTATGGTTCGGCGAGACGGAGAAAGAATTCTTCGTCAGTTCCGAGCGCGGCGTGTATCCACTGGATAGCATGGTGCGCGACCCCAAGCCGATGGCGCCCGGCGAGAAGATCGCGCTGAGGATCGCACGCGGGCGTTCCATCGAAGTGATGGACTACCCCACCATCCAGAAACACGTCTACGCCCGCCACCGTGAGCGCACGCCGCATCCGGCCATCACCCCCGGCCAGATACTCAACGGCGGGAGCGCCGCCTACAACAACTTACAGGGCACATTGCCATTGGGCACCGGTGGCGGCAGTCAAACAGCGCAACCGCTAGGGACGGATGCACCGGCAACTATCGCGCCGCAAAGCCGCTTTGACCATCGCCCTCTGACTTGGCACAGCCGCCAGACCGAAGTCGATACCACCACGATGGCGGCGCTGGGCTGGGAACGCTATCACACGTCGCTAGTCGATGCGATGGCGCAACGGCAAAAAGAGGAGATCGGCTCGCTAGGCTGGGATGGTCCGTTGGCCGCGCTCAGCCTGACCCGCGTCAACCTGCCGGACTTCTTCAAAGAGACGGTGGCCGTCGTCACCAACCCGGCCATTGACCGCGAACGCGAACGGGCGCAGTTCTCCACACGCATGGTTATCGGCCAGCGTCCACCAGTCGCCGGTGTGGGATCAACCGACGGCCAGACCATCGAAATCGAGACGCCGCTATTGATGGGCGGGCATCCCGATCTCGGCCAGATGGACGCGCTCAACATCGCCGCGCAGGAAATCGGCACGCGCACGCTGGAAAATCTGATCGCTGAATTCGACGGCCATTACGCGGTACTCTCGATGAGCGCCGCGCCGGATGAGACGATTGAAGGCGCTATCGAACGCCTGCAACACGAAGCGGTCAGCGCGGTGAAAAGCGGCGTCAGCCTGCTGGTGCTGGACGATACCGACGTGTTCGACGGTGAGCGCCTGTGGCTCGACCCGATGCTGGTGACCGCCGCCGTCGATAAAGCGCTACGGCGCACACGCGAAGCGGACAACCCGCGCCGCCGCGCCGGAATCGCGCTACGCTCCGGCGCATTGCGCGACCTGCACGATCTGGCGCTGTGCGTCAGCATGGGGGCGAACGCCATCGCGCCGTATGCGTTATACGCCACCGCCGCCGGAATCGCGCCGCGTCGCCCGTCGGAGATGCCCTCCGATGACGAGATCATCGAGCGCATGAAGAACACCGTCATCGCGCTGACCAAAGGATTGGAGAAGGTGACTTCGACCATCGGCTGTCATGAGTTGCGCGGCTACGGTCATAGCTTCAGCAGTATCGGGCTGGCGAAGGGCATCGCCGCCATTTTCGGCACGCCCAACTATTACGGCAGTGAGGGGCGCGGCCTGACATGGACAGCGCTCAAGGATGACGCGGAAGAACGCGCCGCCGAATTGCGCGGCGAGAAGAAGAACCGCCTGTCGAATCCGGATCGCTTCTACCCGAAGATGTGGAAGAAACTGGAAGATGTGGCGCACGGCGAGCTATCGCTGGAAGAATTCACACAGCATCTGTTCAAGCTGGAAAACAAGCATCCGGTGGCGATCCGCCACATCATCGCGCTCAAAGAAGCGCAGGACAAAGCGATTGATCCGGCGGATGTGGACATCCGCATCGGCGACCATTCAATGCCGGTTGTCATCGGCGCGATGTCGTTCGGCTCGCAGGGTGAGCTATCGTACAAAGCGTACGCGGAAGCCGCCGCCCGCCTCAATATCATCTGCGTGAACGGCGAAGGCGGCGAACTGCCGGACGTGCTGGGCAAGAACCCGCGCAATCGCGGCCAGCAGATCGCATCGGCGCGTTTCGGCGTGAATATCGCCTTCCTGAATAGCTGTTACCTGCTGGAAATCAAGATCGGGCAAGGTGCGAAGCCCGGCGAAGGCGGCCATCTGCCCGGCTTCAAAGTGACCGAGCAAGTCGCCGCCGCCCGTAGCACCAACCCCGGCGTGCCGTTGATCTCGCCGAGCAACAATCACGACCTGTACTCTATCGAAGACCTCGCGCAGTTGATCGACGAACTCAAGACGGCCAACACCCGCGCCCGCATCAGCGTGAAGATTCCGGTGGTGCCCGGCGTGGGCATCATCGCGGTGGGCGTGGCGAAAGCCGGCGCGGACATCATCAACATCACCGGCTATGAAGGCGGCACCGGCGCGGCACGCGCTCACGCTCTGCGCCATGTCGGGCTACCGGCGGAAGTCGGCGTATGGCTGGCGCACCGCACATTGATCGAGAGCGGCCTGCGCGATCAGGTGGAAATCTGGTGCGACGGCGGCATGAAAAGCGGGCGCGACGTACTGAAAATGATGTGTCTGGGCGCGAACCGCGTCGGCTTCGGTACGCTGGCGATGGTGGCCGTCGGCTGTACCATCTGTCGCGGCTGTCACGATGGGACGTGTCATGTCGGCATCACCACCCATGTTAAAACCCGCGAAGAAGCGGACATGAAAGGCTTTAAGGCGTTCCGCCCGTTTGAGGAGAAAGGATCGCCGGATGGCATCGTCAACGTGTTCAACATGCTGGCGGAAGACATCCGCATCTGGGCGGCCAAAATGGGCGTCGAGCGCGTGCAGGACATCGTAGGCCGTGCTGACCTGCTGGAGCAGATCGACATGCATGACCGCATCGACCTGACGCACCTGCTACGCCGCGTTCCCCCCGTCCCGCGCAAGCAACCGCAACCGGGCGGACGCCGCCTGACGCGCCCGCGCAACACGCTCAGCAAGCAGATCACCGCCATCGTCGAAGAACAGGTGCGGCGTGGCGATTACGAAATGACATACGACGACGAGCAAGTGATGGCGCATGACCGCGCACTCGGCACGCATTTAACCGGCGCGATCACACGCGGCGACATCGAGAATTACGAGAAAATCGAAGCGATCCACCTCAGCTTTAGCAACTCCGCCATTCCGGGCAACGGGTTAGCGGCCTTCCTCGATGAGCCGGTGGATGTGCTGGTCGAAGGTGGCGCACAGGATGGTGTGGCGAAGTGTGCGCGTAGCGGCACGGTGGCGGTGTTGCGCGGGTTGAACCACAACGGCGAACGGCTGGACGGCTCAGTAGGTAAGAGCTTCGCCTATGGCGCACAGGGCGGCTTCTTCATCGTGCAGGGCGACGCCGATACCCGCGCCTGCATCCGCTTGAGCGGCGCTGACGTGATATTCGGCGGCGAGATCAAAGCGCCGTTACGCGACGAAGAAGGCGGCATCGGCGCACGCGCCAACCTCAAGGGCTACGCTTTCGAGTACATGACATCGGGGCGGGCGCTGGTTCTCGGCGATCCGGGCCCGTGGATTTGCGCCGGTATGAGTGGCGGCGTCATCTACCAACGTTTACAGCCGCAACTAGGCTTTGACATCGACGCGCTACGGCGACGGATGGCCGATGGCGTCATGGTGGAGATCATGCCGCTTGACCAGCAAGACATCGAAGAGATCAACGATCTGCTGGGCAAATACATCCACACGCTGGAAATCAACAATCAAGCGGAAGCCACCGCGCATCTCTACGGCCTGCTGAGCGATCCGGCGGCGCACTTCGTCAAGATCACCGCGCCACTCCGCTTGAATTAACCCCACAAAACAAAAAAACGGGGCACGCCCTAATGACGTGCCCCGCCCACATTGCTATATATCTATCAACCGACGACAAGCCCGATCTATTCTTCGGGAACCTGTAACTTGTCCCAGTCGCCCTTGCTGACGAACTTGGTCAGCTTACGCCCGTCGTCAGTGGTCGCCCGCAAACCGTAGCGAACCTGACCGTTCTTCGTCTCGAATGTCGTCTTGCGGACGTTGGCTTCTTCGATCTGCACCTTCTGGCGCAATTTTACGTCATAGAACTCGATAGCCATACTAAAATCTCCTTTAGCTGAATGCCAATTTTTTCGGCTTCACTCGTGAAGCTGTACCACATTCTAGCACGATTTTAAGTTTTGCATGGCAGAAAATAGCTAAAATAACCGGCGAATCCGACGAATTAGGCCGGATTTATTCATTTTTGCGCCGATATACCGCGATGTATAAGTCTTCATCCGGCCTTTCATCGCGTACCGCCTGCCAGCCGACAACAGCCAGCGCCGCCCGCATCCGCGCATGTCGATCTTGCATCACGCGCTTGATTTCGCCTTCCGCGTAGTCCTCCACGATGTTGTCGGCCTGCCACGCCCACAGCGCGGACTGTGGATCATCCCAGTAAGCGTCGAAGGCGTGCAGGTCGAAGGCGACATCACCGGCCAGCGCATAGCACAGGGCGCGATAGGCGTCATAGTCGATGCTGAAAGCGGCAACCACCGTGACCTCGCGCACATGCTCCGGTAGATCATCGGCGTTGTAGCGGGCGGCGTTCATGGCGGTGCGTGTCTCGCGGATGGCTTTCGTCTGCTCTAATGCCGCGAACAGTCGATCCTGTGCGGCACGCCTGCGCCGGTGCGTCTCCGCTTCCAGACGGCGGCGCTCAACATCGCTCAACTGATCGGGCGGCGGCGCTTCTGCTTCGTCGGGCGGCCGGACGTACACCCAGATCACCGAGATGATGAACGATGCGATGAAAATCGCTATCGCCATCTGGAAGAACGGCGGCAAATTCAAGCGTCTGCCTCCCCTGTCCGGCGTCCTCCGGCTTTGCTGACGAACTCATCGAACAGGTACAGCGAATCGTGCGGGCCCGGCGAGCTTTCCGGGTGGTATTGCACGCTGAACGCGCCGTAACCCTCATGGCGCAACCCCTCGACGGTTTGATCGTTCAGGTTGATGTGGGTGATCTCCGCGCCGTCAAGCTGGCTATCGGCTGTGACCGCGAAGCCGTGATTATGCGAGCTGATCTCCACGCGGCCATTGAGCAGATTTTTAACCGGCTGGTTGCCGCCACGATGCCCGAAACGCATCTTTTCCGTCTGGCCGCCCAGCGCCAGACCGAGAATCTGATGGCCTAGACAGATGCCGAAAACCGGCACTTTGCCGAGCAGATCGCGCACGTTGCGAACCGCATAATCCACCGCCGCCGGATCGCCCGGCCCGTTACTGAGGAACACGCCCGCCGGATTCATCTTCAGCACATCCTCAGCCGACGTTTGTGCCGGTACGACGGTCACGCGCAAGCCGCGATCCGTCAGCATCCGCAGGATATTGTGTTTGATGCCCAGATCGTAAGCGACGACTAGCGGCTGTTGATCGTCCAGCATGGTTGAGCCGTGCCACTGCGGATCGCTCCCCTGTGTCCAGTGATATATCTCCGGCGTGGTCACCGCGTCCACCAGATTCGCGCCGTTCATATCCAGCGATTCCCGCGCTATCTGGATCAGCGCTTGCGGATCGTCGGCGGATTCGCCGTGTGCGATGGCGGCACGCATCGCGCCTTTTTCGCGGATGTGGCGTACCAGCGCCCGCGTCGATACATCGCTGAGGCCGATGACGCCCTGCTCTTGCAGATAGTCGTTGAGGTTGCCGCGTTGCCGCCAGCTACTGACATCCGGACTCAGCGCCCGCACCACGAATCCGGCCACCCACACGCGATGCGACTCGGTGTCGTCGGGATTGATGCCGGTGTTGCCGATGTGGGGCGTGGTCATGGTGACGATCTGCTTGTAGTAAGAGGGATCGGTCAAAATCTCCTGATAGCCGGTCATGGACGTGTTGAACACGATCTCGCCGGTGGCGACGCCTTCCGCGCCCCAGCCCGTCCCCTCAAACAGACTGCCATCTTCTAAAGCTAACAATCCTTTTTTCATCTTATGCTCACCTTAGCTCCGATAATCCGCGTTAATACTGACATAATCATGACTGAAATCCGTCGTCCATACCAGCGCGGACTCCGCGCCCGCGCCTAGATCAAGCGTCAGCGTGATGGCGTCCGCCCGCATGATAGCCTGTGCGGATTCTTCGGCGTAGCCTGTCGGCGCTCCATCCAGCAACAGCGCCAGCCCGCCGGACTGCTCGACGCCCTCCGCGATATGCAACGAGACGCACGCCGGATCAAACGACACGCCAGCCCGTCCCGCCGCCGCCAGAATGCGCCCCCAATTCGCGTCTTCGCCATAGAAAGCGGTCTTAACCAGCGCCGAAGTCGCTATCGTGTGGGCGATTTGCACCGCGTCGGCTTGCGTCGTCGCGCCGCACACGCTCACCGTGATGAACTTGGTGACGCCTTCGCCATCGCTCACGATCTGATGCGCCAGACTGCGACAGACGGATTCCAGCGCTCCGGCAAACGGCGCAGACCGCGCCGACACCGTGACGCCGCTCGCGCCATTCGCCAACAATAAAACGGTGTCGTTAGTGCTCATGTCGCCATCAACCACAATGCGATTGAACGTGGTCGCCGTCGCGTCGCGCAACGCGGAGTCCGCATCGGCGGGGGTCAGCGTCGCGTCGGTGACGATCACCGCGAGCATCGTCGCCATGTTCGGCGCGATCATGCCCGCGCCTTTAGCGATACCGGCCACCGTGAACACGCCCTCCGGCGTCTGTACACGGCGGAAAGCGGTCTTGGGGCGGGTGTCGGTGGTGGTGATGGCCTGCGCCGCCGCCGTCCAATCCTCAGCCGGTGACGCCGCCGCCATCTCGACGCCGCGCTTGATGCGCTCCATCGGTAGCGGCAGGCCGATGACGCCGGTCGAAAGCGGCAATACATCCTCCGGCGCGATACAGAGCGCCGCCGCCGCCCATTCTAGCGTCTGTTCGGCATCGCGCAGACCGGCCTCGCCGGTGACCGCGTTAGCGCTTCCGGTGTTGACGACCACCGCCCGCACGCCGTCCGCGCCGCCCTTCAGCCGCGCCTCACCGATCAAGACCGGCGCGGCCTTGACGACGTTGGTCGTGAAGACTCCCGCCGCCACGCATGGCCGACTGCTGACGATCAGCGCGAAGTCCAACGCGCCGGACGCCTTAAGCCCGCAATGCACGCCCGCCACCTGAAAACCGGACACGCCCGCGATGTGTTCCGCCGCCTGATGATGCACCATCGGTCAATCTCCTAAGATGATCTGCAAAGTGTCGATCAGTTGGTCAACGTGTGCCCGTTCGACGATCAACGGCGGGACGAAGCGTAATACATTCGCGCCCGCGTTGACCAGTAACAGGCCGTGTTCGTAGCCGCGTTCGATGATCGGCGCGGCGGGCTTGTTCAGTTCGAGCGCGACCATCAGCCCGCGCCCGCGTACATCAACGATGCAATCATGCGTCAAAGTCGCCAACCTTTCCAGCAGATACGCACCCACCGCCCGCACATGCGCCAGAAAATCATCCGCCGCCACGCGATCCAGCACGGTCAGCGCGGCGGACATCACCAGCGGACTACCGGCAAACGTCGAGCCGTGATCGCCGGGCGCGAGCGCGTCCGCGACGGCTGATGTGCATAAGATCGCGCCGACGGGCAAGCCACCGGCTAGCGGCTTCGCGGTGGTCATGATGTCGGGTGTCGTCGTGCCGGATTGATGCGCCCACAGATGACCGGTGCGCCCGACGCCACATTGTACCTCATCGAAGATCAATAACGCGCCGTATTGGTCACACAGATCGCGCAGAGCGGCCAGAAATTCCGCCGTCGCCGGATGGATGCCGCCTTCGCCCTGCACCGGCTCGACGATCACCGCGCACGTATCGCCATCAATCAGGGCGCGGGCGCTTTCGATGTCGTTGAATTCCGCGACTTTAACGCCCGCCATCAACGGCGCGAACGGCGCTTGATACGCCGCTTTCGGCGTGACGCTCAACGCGCCAATCGTGCGCCCGTGAAAGCCGCCGGTGAATGTCACGATGTCGGTTTTGGTGGCCGGTGCGCCTGCTGATCGCGCAAATTTACGCGCAAATTTGATCGCGCCTTCGTTGGCTTCCGCGCCACTATTGCAGAAAAAGACGCGATCCGCGAAGCATCCGCCGACTAGCTTCTCCGCGACCAGCACATGCGGCGCGGTGTGGTACAGATTGCTGACGTGAATCAAGCCGGTGTCCAGTTGAGCGCGGAGCGCCTCATCGAGTGCCGGATCAGCGTAGCCCAGCGCATTCACCGCGATTCCCGCCACCCAATCCGTATAGCGCCCTCCGTCCGCGTCGTAAACATGCACCCCCGCGCCCCGCACCAGCGCGAAAGGCGGGCGCTTGTACGTCTGCGCGATGTATTGCCCTTCCCGCGCTATGATGGCGGCGGTGTCGGTCTCTATTCCAATCATCACAAAATCCTTCTTCGGCTATTACGTAAAAATTTTGCAGGGATCAACGCACAAACGCGGTGCCGTCGCCATGCTTCA
>REDR01000038.1 GCA_007693385.1 Anaerolineaceae bacterium | reverse complement strand
GTTCAAAGCGCCTGCCTAAAAGAGTCGCCTTTAGGCGGCTTGGACAGCTCAGCGCCGGGCTTTAGTCCGGCGCGGTAAAAGGATGTGCAAATTCAATATTCATATGCCAACCACGACAACTTGTTTTCTTTTGTCCAAAAGTAAAACAGCAGATCACACGCAAAAGCCCCCACCAATGGCGGGGGCTTGCAGTTTCTGGATAGTTGATCGGAGGCGGCGTTATGCCTTGTTCTCCGCTTCATCGACGGTCTCGTCGGCCACATCAACGGCGGGCGGCACGGCATCGTCGGCCACATCAACGGCGGGCGGCGCATCGTCAGCCAAGTCAACGGCGGGCGGCGCGTCACCGTCATCATTGTTCTCCGTGCCCCAGCGCTGGGTGAACCCGACGCGGCGCTTCTGCGGCTCAAGATGGCTGATACGCAAGCTGAGGCGATCCCCCTTCTTGACGTAGGAATGCGGCTCTTTGAGCGTGCCGTCGCCCATTTCGCTGAGGTGCAATAGCCCTTCCAGACCGTTATCGAGCGCGACGAACGCGCCGAAATCGACGACGTTGGTCACCGTACCCTCGACCAGTTGCCCTTCGTGGTAGCGCGTGGCGGCATCCTCCCACGGATCGCTCAACAGGCGCTTACGGCTGAGCGCGATGCGGTTCGTCTCGCGGTCAAGGTTCAGCACGTATACTTCAATCTGGTCGCCCACGCGCAGAATATCACGCGGATGATCGACGCGGTGCCACGCTAGCTCGCTGACGTGGATCAAGCCATCCGCGCCGCCGAGATTGACGAACGCGCCGAAGTCGCGCAGGCCGGTGACAGTGCCCGACACGCGATCCCCTTCCTGTAGTTCGGCCAGCAGACGCGCCTTTTGCTTGGCACGCCATTCTTTCTGCGCCTCGCGTTCGCTGAAGATCAGGCGGCGGCGGTCTTGATCGACCTCAATAACCTTGACGACTAGCTCCTGCCCCATCAAGTCGCCCATCACATCACGGCGATCTACCGACGGGCCGACGGATGTCAGGTGCGAGCTGGGGATGAAACCTTCCAGACGACGCCAGCGCACCAGAATTCCGCCGCGATTACTGCCGGATACGCGCACGGAATCGACCTCTTCACTGGTCAGCAGTTTGCGGGCGCGTTCCCAGTCGTAGCGCTGTAAGCCCATGTTGATGGATACAATCAGGTTGTCGTCTTGATCGCGGGGGTTGAGGATATAGACCGGCACATCATCGCCAACATTGAGACTACGGCGGAATTCGTCGTCCAGCCGTTCGAGGTCTTCGGAGCGCACGATGCCGTCTTGCTTGGTGTTCAGATCGACGATGATTTCACGCTCACGGACTTCTAAAATAACCGCGTTGTGAATCTCGCCACGCCGTAAATCTGCCGGAGAAAACGAGGGGTCTTGTTCTAATAGGCGTTCAAATTCAGAGCGTTCGTCCATATCTTTTGTATTGTCCGGTGTGGAAGAGGCCATGATATAAAAATAACGCAAGACAACAACTCGCCTGCTCGTCTATGGGTGATTAGTTGTTGTTCTGCGCGTACTCCTTTCTCAGGTGTGGATAGCGAATAATCTGCTCATTACTGACAACCGCAGATTGTTACAGACTGCGATTGTGTTTTGTTCGCGTGCCGCCGATCTCACCTCCAGACCAGAGATTGAGTAATAGGCCACGACGGACTGTAATCGCCGGATTGCGCGTATGACAAACGCTCTTGCACGATGCTGAATATAACCGATCAAGCGGCCACCCATCGCCGTCTCTCCGCACGACGAATCAGCGATATAAAAGCACAGGCACACCCCATCTCGATATAGTGCAAGACGAAGATAGCATGATGCAAACAATTATAGCAGAAAAGCAAATAGGATGCCTGAAAGCCAGATGAAATTAAACGCCGTCCGGCGGGTCGCCATCAGTTGGTCGGCTCCGGCGATGGCGAACGCAACCCCATCCCACGTAACCCGCGATCCACCTCCCACGGATAGACGACATAAGCCTGTGTGATGTCGCCGTAAAAATCCGGGCGCACTTTGCTGAATAACGAGCGGTACGGGTTGAAGTGGAACACGCAAGAGAACGGCTGGGCACCGGCGGCCTGCACCCGCCCGCGCACGGCGGTGCTAGTGCGCCCGCTACCCCACACATCATCGACGATCAACACGCGCCGCCCTTCGAGCAAGCTGACCGCCGGAAATTGCAGGAAGGACGGCCACGCCATCAACTGCGCTTCTTCAGTGGCGGGAAAGTCCACGGCGGCGGTCAGCACATGGTAGATGCCCAGTCCTTCGGCCAGCAAGCCGCCGGGCACAATGCCGCCGCGTGTAATCATCACCATCGCATCGAACAGGCCGACGCTCTTAATTTGCGGGACGAGACTATCGAGTAGTTTGTCGATGTCTTCCCATGTCAATAATTTCGTTTGCATCGGCTCTTGTGATTGCCCCATCGCATTCCCTCAAAAGTTGACGTTATCGCGTTTATAGACACAAAGACAGGTCTATGTAGCAGACCTGTCTGATTCTGGTACTGAGTTTATTATACGCAAAAGCGGGCAAACGTTAAAGTTTTTCGGCGATACTCTTGGCCTGCGTGAACAGCAACAGGTAATCCGGGCCGCCCGCCTTGCTATTCGTGCCACTCATGTTGAAGCCGCCGAACGGGTGAGCGCCGACGATAGCGCCGGTGCATTTACGGTTGAAATACAGATTGCCGACGTGGTATTCGCGGCGGGCGCGTTCCAGACGGGCGCGGTCTGTGCTGAATACCGCACCGGTCAGGCCATAGTCGGTATCGTTGGCGATGTCCAGCGCGTCGTCGTAATCATCAGCCCGCATACAGGCCAGCACCGGCCCGAAGATTTCTTCGCGGGCGATGCGGGCGGTGCGCGGCACATCACCGAAGATCGTCGGCTCGATGAAGTAGCCGCCCTCCGGCGTATCAATGCGCTTGCCGCCGTGCAACAGTCGCCCTTCTTCCGTGCCGAGTTCGATATAGCCCATGATCTTATTCAGCGCGTCCAGATCGACCACCGGGCCGAGATAGACATCTGCGCCGCGATCCGTCGCGCCGACGGTGATCTGCCGCGTCAACTTCAACACTTGCTCCACGACGTTATCATACACGCGGTCAACGATGATGGCGCGACTGCCCGCGCTACATTTTTGCCCCTGAAAGCCGAACGCGCTGGCGACGATGGCGGCGGCGGCCTGCTCTAAATCGGCGGTTTCATCGACTAGCACCGCGTCTTTGCCGCCCATCTCTAGCACGGTGCGCTTCAGCCATTTCTGGCCGGGCTGGACGCGGGCGGCCTTCTCATAGATGCCGGTGCCGACCTCGCGTGAGCCGGTGAAGGCGACCAGCCGCGTCTGTGGATGCTCCACCATGCGCCCGCCGACCACCTCGCCCGGCCCGGTCAGGAAGTTCAGCACGCCATCCGGCAGGCCGTTGTTCCAGAACAATTCGCCGACTTTCCACGCGATGAACGGGCTTTGCTCGGCGGGCTTCCACAGCGCGGTATTACCGGCGACGATGGTCGCCGACATCATGCCGGTAGCGATGGCGCAGGCGAAATTCCACGGCGGGATGACCGCGCTGACGCCTAGCGGGATGTATTGCAGGTCAAGCTGTTCGGACGGGAACGGCGCTAACAGGCCGCTACTGTCCGCGATGCGGACGATCTGCCGCGCATAGTATTCTAAAAAGTCGATGGCTTCGGCGGTGTCGGCGTCGGCTTCCGCCCAGCTTTTGCCGATTTCCAGTACCATCGTCGCGCTGAATTCGTGCTTGCGGCGGCGCATCTCCGCCGCCGCTTTGACCAGATAGCGGGCGCGTTCGGCGGGCGGGACGTGCTTCCATGTCTCGAACGCATCACTCGCGGCGCTCATCGCCTGATCGACATGCACGGCGCTACCGTTGGCAAAGTAGCCGATAACCTCATCGGGGCGGGCGGGATTGACCGATGCGAACGTCTCTTCTAGCTCGATGCGCTGGCCGTTGATGACCAGCGGATACACGCGACCCAGTTCACTTTTCACCGCTTCCAGCGCGGACGCGAAGGCGGCTTGATTCTCCGGCAAGGAAAAATCCGTCAACGGTTCAGGACGATATGGCATTAACATCTGTTAAAAATCCTCTCAAATTTTTATGTGGCAATTTAACCCATTATATCGCATTTAAGCTGTATAATCTGCACAAATCATCACAATGGGGCGGTTTTCGTGGCGCGTCAGAACCAGCGTGCGCGAAGCATCACCTTTTAGCTTGAGTCCGGCGGTCAGCGCCTCCGGCGTGATGGCCGAGCCGCGCTTCTTCACCGTGACCGTGCCGACGCCCTGCCCGCGCAGATAAGCGCGGAGCTTCTTCAGGTTGAACGGCATCCAGTCCAGCACGCGCCACGCCCGACACCACACCGAGTCGGGGGCATGGTCGGCGGTGATGTAGGCGATGGTCGGGTCGAGCAGAGCGCCGCCGATTTGCGCGGCAAGGTCGCGCACCAGTCCGGCGCGAATTAATGCGGGGTCGGGTTCAATAAGGTAGTCGGCGGGCTGATCGGTGGCGACATCCGGCGGGGTGGTCGGCGCGTCCCAATGATGGCGTGTCCCGTCGGGTTCAATGCGGGTGGCGCTCAAGCCGTCGGCGTCGTCGATGTGCAAAAGCGCCTCTTTGAGATCACCGGCCACGCTGATGAACTGCACGCGGCACGTCCGCCCCGCCAACTGGCGCAGATCAACGGCGGGCGACGCTTTGACCAGACGCCGCGCCGCGTGATGTTTGTCGATGGTGTCCAACGGCGGGATATAGGCGTTTACATCGTGGATGCGGCGTCCGTCCGCATGGCGGCGAGCCGGATCGAAGAAGATCACGTCAGCGTCGTATCGCGTGGCGGTCACATCATCGACCATGAAATGCAGATGATCGAAGCCGAGCGCGGCGGCGTTGTGGCGGGCGATGGCGATTCGTTCCGCGTCGTAGTCGATGCCGCAGACATGCGGATTGGTCGCGGCGAAGGCCAGCGCATCCGCGCCGATGCCGCAACATAAGTCCAGCACTTGCTGGCCGCGCACCATGTCAGCGCGATAAGCGCGGATGAGTGGATCGCTGGCTTGCTGGAGCGCATCCGCCGTGAAGAACAGGCGCGATGCAGACGCGCCGAATTTGGGCACAGCCGCCCGCCGCAGTTCGGCCTGTGTGATGGCGGCGCTGACCTGCGCGGCGCTGTACGTCTTACGCAGGGCGGTCACATGGCGCACCAGATCGCCTTGCAAATCAACCGCCCGCAGATCGTCCAGCAGACGCGCACCGGCAGGCGATGTCAAAAAGGCGAGATCGTCGCTATTCATCCGGCGCCTCCGCCAGACGATGATCGACGGTGATGAACGTCAATTCGGCGTCGGCCAGCACATCCTGATGCGGATTGACCAGCACCTTGAACGGCCACTGCGCCGCCCGTTCGCGCCGGAATTTGCCGACTTTATTCACGTCTTTGATGTGGCCGGATAGGATGGCCGGTTGCATGAAGCCGACCGCCTTCGGCAGACTGCTGAAAGCCAGCACCGCCTGATCTTCGCCGCGTCGGATCGCCAGCGCCCGCCATGTGATCGGCTCATCCGGCGTCATGTGCCACGCCGGTTTGTTCGGCGTCTGCTGAATCAGCAGATGCACATAGCGCCCCTTGAATGTGGTCAGATCAAGGCGGTCAGCGTCCTGTGCGGCGGCGTGTCGAATACGGGCGAGCGTGTCGGCGGTGTCGTGTTGGCGCTCACCGCGCATCAGCAGGCCGCCGCCGGGCACCGCCTCCACCAGAATCCGCACGTAGCCCGCCGCCTCTAGCCGCCGCCCTAGCGCCTCGCGCACATCGCCGCGCCGGTTCGCCACGATCAAGCGCCCGCCCGCCCGCAACACGGAAAGCGAAGCGGACAGAAAGGCGTCATTCAGCACGTAGTCCAGCGCGACGACAGCATCCACGCTGGCCGGTTCGACCTGCCACGTCGCCGCGTCACCATCAACCGGAATCGCGATCAGATCAGCGCGATAGGCCGATAAGCCATCCGCCGCCGCGCCGTTGACATCCAGCAGACGTAAGTCCGACGCGCTCGGCGGCAGGTTCTTGCGTACCGCGTCAATCAAAGCCGACATCACTCAGATGTTGGTTCGGATACCAGCTTCGCCAGACTGAGAAATTCTTGCCATTCTTCTTTGAAAAAGTGCAACGTCACCGCGCCCAATTCGATATGGAACACGGTTTCGCCGTCCGGCTCTTGACTACGCCACGCGACATAGTTCTCGGTTTCAGCGATCACATCGGTTGGAATATCGTCAGACATCGTTGTTTAATCTCCCTTGTTATTCGATTACCGGCGCGGAATCCGCCCCTTGTGGTTGATGTGCGCGTCGGTCTTTCAATCGTCGCCGGACGTGATCCCACAGGCGCAGGAGGCGCGTCCGGTGTGTCACAATCTCGTAGGGTTTGGGCTTGGAGAACGGCTCGACATCAAATAGCTTGCCGTAGAAGTATTGGCCGAACACCCGTCCGGTAGCGGTGAAAGGCGCGGCCAGAATGACGCCAACCGCCCCGCCGACGGATGCCCCCGCCAGCAACGCGATGACCACCACCACCGGATGCAGGTGCAACTCGCCACCCATCACACGCGGCGTCAGATACACGGATTCGATCTGCTGGATGATCGTCCAGACCACGGCGACGGTCAGCGCGAACGGCAAACCGGATAAAAACGGGATCGTGCTGGATTCGGAGAGTAGCGCCACCAGAACAGCCGGAATGGTGGCGACAATCGGCCCGACATTGGGGATGAATTCCAGTAGCGCGGCGATCAACCCGAGCATCGGCGCGCCGGGCAACCCGAGAAACAGCGCGGCCACATAGACCGCCGTGCCCACCGCAACACACAAAATCAACTGGCCGCGCAGATAAGCGTTCCACACGCGGCCTAGCTCGTAGAACAGGCGGCGCATATCGCCTTGATACGGCTTCGGCGTGATGTTGACGAAATGCGCGACGAACGCCTCACCGTCACGCATCAGGTAAAACATAATCACGATGATGAACGCCAGATTGATGACGGCGACGAACGCCCCGCCTAGCACGCTGAAGGCTGGCGCACCCACCGACATCAGGAAGCCGCCGATGACCGCGAAAATATCGAACTCGCCATTGCCGATCAACACGCCGAGCGGGTCGCCCTCGGTGATGGCGTCAAAGCGCTCTATCGGGATGATCGGCTCGCCTTCCAGCAGAATCGGCGTGCCGCCGATGCTCAACGGGTGGCTGAGCGTACGGCGCAGGCCGGATTCCAGATCGGCGGCTAGCACCGGAATGCGATCGCCTAATTGCTCGATCTGGCCGACGATCACCGGAATGACCACGATAAACGACACGGTAAACACCGCGATCAGGATGACAAATGTGAGCGCCACCGACAACGAGCGCACCTGAAAGCCGAATAGTCTAGTAATCCGGCGGTCAATGATGTTGACAAGCGGCCACAGCAGATACGACAACAACGCCGAGATGACCAGCATTGGAATCATGCCACTGAGATAAAACAAACTGATCGCCGAGCCAATTAACAGCGCTATGGCGACGATGCGTTTGGTGCGCGTTCCCCAACGCGCCGATGTGATGAGCGGCGGGGAGGTTGAATTCACGGCAAAGACCTCTATAACACCATCAACACAGTTATCTGCTTGTTGTCTATTTTACACCAGTTTCAGGGCAAGAAAAAAGCGCCCCGTCAAGCGGGGTGCATGTTGGTTATTGGCAAACAGCACGGGCGAGATAGATTCACGCCTGTTTTCCGCGCCCGCACAAGATTTCCGTTTGTAGGGGCGCAATACATTGCGCCCCGCGAATCCCGTCCGTGTTGGTGGGCGTAGCACGCTACGCCCCCTACTCTACTAGCGGCGGCTTACCGACCTAGCGTCGGCCGCCACCGCCACGACGATCACCACCACCGCCGCGACGATCACCACCGCCGCCACCACGACGACCACCGCCGCGACTATCGGCGGCGCGGGCTTCGTCTATCGTCCAGCCTTCCAGAACCGCCTGACGGCTGAGACGCACCTTGCCGGAACCCGGGTCAACGTCGATGACCATGACCATGACTTCATCTTCTAGCTTCACGATGTCTTCCGGCTTTTCCACGCGGTAATCGGCCAACTGCGAGATATGCACCATGCCCTCTTTGCCGGTCATGAACTCCACAAACACGCCATACGGCTCGATGCGGGTCACGCGGCCGGTGTAGATGCGGCCTAGCTCGACATCTTCGGTCAGTTCGTTGATCTTGGTCACGGCGGTATCCACAGACGGGCCATCGACACCGGCGATGAACACCGTGCCGTCTTCCTGAATGTCGATCTTGACGCCGGTCTGATCCTGTATGCCGCGAATGACCTTACCGCCCGGCCCGATGACCGCGCCGATTTTGTCGGGATGTATCTTGATGGTCACCATGCGCGGCGCGTAAGCGTTGAGGCTCTCACGCGGGGCGTCGATGGCCGATAGCATCACATCCAGAATTTGCAGGCGAGCGTCGCGGGCTTGCGCCATCGCTTGCGCCATCACATCGCGGGAAATGCCGGAGATTTTAATGTCCATTTGTAGCGCGGTGATGCCGCGCTCGGTACCGGCCACTTTGAAGTCCATGTCGCCGATATGGTCTTCCATACCCTGAATATCGGTGAGGACGGCGACTTTATCGCCTTCTTTAATCAGCCCCATAGCGATACCGGCCACCGGACGCAAGATCGGCACACCGGCGTCCATCAAAGCCAGCGTGCTACCACACACGCTACCCATCGACGTACTACCGTTAGAACTCATCACTTCGCTGACGACGCGAATCGTATACGGGAAAACGTCCTCATCGGGGATGACCGGAAGCAATGCGGCTTCCGCCAGCGCACCGTGACCGACTTCGCGGCGCTTGGTACCGCGCAACGGGTACGCCTCGCCGGTGCTGTAAGGCGGGAAGTTGTAATGATGCAGATAGCGCTTGTTGTCGTCCGGGCTGAGGCCGTCCAACTCTTGCGCGTCGCGGGGCGTGCCCAGCGTGGCGATGGATAGCACCTGCGTCTGCCCGCGTGAGAACAGGCCGGAGCCGTGTACACGCGGGATCAAGGCGACATCGGACGAAAGCTCTCGGATTTCGGTATAGCCGCGCCCATCGGGGCGGATGCCCTCATCAACAATGCGCTTGCGGACTTCCTGCTTCAGCACTTTGTCCATCGCCTGCCGCACGCTCTTAGCGGAAACCAGCGCTTCCTCGTCTTCGATGGTGGCGTTCAGCGCGTCGTATTCTTCGACCAGCGCATCGCGCAATTCGCTCAGCGCTTCGCTACGCTCGTCACGCTCGGTCTGCACGGTGATGATGTCGCGCACTTTGTCGCGGGTCTTGTCGGCGACGGCGCTCATCAAATCTTCGTCTTCTTCCGCTTTGACGAATTCGGCTTTCTCTTTGCCGACTTCCTCGCGCATCTGGCGCTGAAGCTCGACAAGCGGGCGGATCGTCTCGTGCGCCAATTCCAGCGCCTCGATCATGGTATCTTCCGGCACTTCGTCGGCGGCACATTCCACCATGTTGATCGCGTCATACGTGCCGGACACGCGCAGATCAAGGCGGCTATTCACCATGTCGGGATAAGTCGGGTTAACGACCAGTTGATTGTTAATCAAGCCGATACGCACACCGGCCACCGGGCCATCCCACGGGATATTGGAGATAGTCAGCGCGGCACTAGCGGCCACAATGCCCATCATATCGACGTGATTTTCCTGATCGTGGCTCAGCGACATCAGGATTAACTGCACTTCGTTCCGCATCCCGTCGGGGAAAAGCGGGCGCAAGGTGCGGTCAATCACGCGAGAAATCAAGATCGCGCCCTCCGATGGGCGGCCTTCGCGCCGGAAGAAGCTACCGGGGATACGCCCACCGGCATACAGCTTCTCTTCGTAGTCCACGCTAAGCGGGAAGAAGTCCAGACCTTCGCGGGCGTTCTTGCTCATCGTGGCGGATGCGAACAGCATCGTATCGCCAACGCGCACCGTCACCGCGCCGCCCGCTTGTTCGGCAAGGCGTCCGGTTTCGATTTGTATCTCTTTGCCATGTACGTTGATCTTGTACTGGCGTACAGCTTTTTGAATTGTTGCCATAGAAAAAAACCTCCATAAAAAGCGCACGCCCGATCAGACGGAACTGGCAGATACGCTCAAACGCATCGCTTGAACATACATGCCAATTCCTGCTTCATCGGGCGCACAAATTCCAATGATTGAACGATAAAAAAGCGTGAGCATGACAGTTTCACACCCACGCTTCTACCTAAAATACTAGCGACGCAGACCGAGACGCTGTAATAGCTCCCGATACGCATCCGGATTCTTGCGGCTGAGGTAGCGCAGATGACGCCGCCGTTGGCCGACCAGCTTCAGCAACCCGCGACGCGAGTGCTGATCGTGCTTGTGGACTTTCAGATGGTCCGTCAACTGCCGGATGCGTCCGGTCAAGACGGCTACCTGTACCTCTGGCGAGCCGGTGTCGCCGTCGTGTCGGGCAAAATCTTTGATAGTCTCGCCCTTGTTCGCGTTTTTCACACTCATGGAGTCGTCGTCCTCGTTATTGTATCAGTTCCCCCCAAAGCAGACCGGACACACGGTCGGGGTGATCGGTTCTATCGTGTTTAAGGTTTAGCATTATAACAAACGGCGGAATCAATGCCAATGGCTAACATCGCTCCGCGATCAGGTTCACGCTATGATGCGTGCGGAACAGACTATATTGGCCGGAGCGTCCGGGCAAGGCGTTCAACACGTTTTCCGTCTCCATGATGGAGAACCACAGATCAAGGTGCCAGTTACTGCGCGAGTCTGCGTTGCGGACGCCCTGCTCGGAGATCAGCATATTACGATCATACAGCGATAGCAAGATGCAGATGAAAGCGTCGCGCTGTTCCAGTATCTTCTGCACGATGGCATTACGCATGTTGATCGAAATGCCCTTCGTCATGTATTCGCTCTGCGGGTTGGGGTATTCTTGCACCAGCGCGGCATCATGCGCGGATAGATACTCCACCGCACGCTGAAACGACATGCCGGTATCAAACGCCCGCAAGCGACGATGCAGACTGCCCAACGGACACCATTCAAAATCGCGGAAGCTGGTGAATTGCTCGATGCTGACCACCACGCGCACGATCATCCTCGCGGTATCCGGCTCCATCTCCTGTAGTTTCTGTACGGAGATCGCCTTCCAATCGACATCGGGCAAGGCCGCGCCGTTCACATCCGCCGCGCCGGAGCGCAAGTTAGACGCGAACGGGTACACATCGCACAGCTTAATCACCGGCACCAGATCATCGGGGTTGTGGCGATGCGGCACAAGCTGACGTTCCAGCAAACCCTCACGCACGAGCGCGTCGATCCAGTGTGAGCGCCACTGGTCATCGCTGTTCATGCCGGGACGCTCTAATTCATGATCCATCGCCAACCCTTTGAGCAGGAATCCGTAGTTGACGTATTCCCAGCCGCGCACCTGCAACGTGTTTTCCACCCGTCCGGCGATGCGCTCGGAGATCAAGCGCGTTTTATCGACAATCGGGTGATGCTCGTTGAGGATGACATGGCCGTTGGTCGAAATCGGCTTGAGCAAGCCGAGCGAGATCGACTGCGACACCAAATCTTCGCCGCGTGGCCGCGAGATGACCGCGCCGACCTTCTGCAATTGCTCCACCAACTGCCGGATGGAGACTGTCTCCGCTTTGATGTCCGCCGTCAGCCGGTCAAATTGCAGGATGACGCTCGTCCATTGCGACGGGATGAAGTCGTCAACATCCTCATGAAAGCTGGACGCGCCGAGTGATTGGTGCGTCTGCAAGTTGGTGAAGTCGTCGATGTATTCGACGGTGATATTGTCATTCTTCTCGAGGATGCGGCTGGTACTGCCGCGTACCCCCCACACGATGACGTTTAGGCCGCGCTTCATCAACGTATTCAGCACGTCGTTGAAGTCACGATCACCACTGGCGAGAATGTACACGTCCGCCGCGTCGCTGTGTCCGGCGTCGGTGATGACATCACGGGCGATGCGAATGTCGGCGCTGTTCTTGCCGGGCAAATTAAACACCGGATCAATATTTGCCACCATCAGGCGGCTAGGCGCTTCGTCGGCGATTTCGCGCCCGTTGGTATCCACCAGTGGCGGCAACGAGCCGCGCTGTCCCCATGGCGCATAGGCCGCCATCTTGGTCAGGACGCCGTGCGCCTTCGCCTGCGAGACGAAACGCTCGATCAGGTGATCGAGATTGACGACGAAGCCCTGTTCGTTGAGGCTGATGGCGATGTTCTCGAAGTCGATATAAACCGCGACGTTCTTCGACTGGATGCCGAGAAGCGTCTCCAACGGCTGGAACACCACATCTTCGGCGAATTCCGTGCCCTGTAGCACATCTTCTGATCCCCACATGCGGATTCGCGCATGGCGTGTCATCTTGACGCGGCGCACCACCGGCAACAGGTCGCGGCTGGTCGTCGCCAGAATCAACTCGTTAATCGGGTCGGGGTCATAAGAAAAATAGTGCATGATGAGCGCATCGGCCAGCGCCTCACGCGGGGGCATGTCGAAAGGGTCATAACCGGCGGCGGCGAAGACCTGTCGCGGGTCAATGTTGCGTTGCCACTCCAGACGCTCCCAATCAGCCACGACAATCGCCTTGAGTTTATCAACACTGACGAGACCAGCCGCCAGCGCCGCGCCACCGCGCAGGCCAACCGCCAGCTCTTGCAGATCAATAATTACCCCCCGTGCGCGGAAGTGGCGCAAAAGGTCATCTAAATCAACGATAAGATAAGCCGCCATTAATCATAATCCTAATAAGCCTACCACGATATAGCACATGGAGAGCGGCATATTACCGTCAAACCGCGTGCGGCCACACTGAACGCTTGTGACAATTTTAACAAGCTCGCGTTAGCCGTCAACCGTGTGTCCTGTAAATGAAAGACTCTTAACAGTCAGGCAAATCGCCGAACGAACTTTATTTCCGGCGATTATTCTAAAACAAAAAACCTATAACGTTTTCCATTATAGGTCAAAGTGCATTAAATCCCAGTTAGAATGTAACACGACACGCCGCAAGAGAACACCGACAACGGGACAATCATCCGACTGTCCCGCGTTTCATCGGCCTTCGTACAGCATAATCGAACCGGTTCGCGCATTTAATACGCCTTAGAGAATATAGCGACGCGCTCCGCCGCCTGACCGGTGAAGAAGCATTGCCCCGCCCCGTCCGGTTGATCTAGCGGGAAGCACCGCAGAGTCGCGCCGGTTTCATCTTTAACGCGACGCTCATCATCATCATTGCCAGCCCACCAGCCAATCGCCCAGCCACCGTCGGCGACGATGCCTTGAAATTGCTCATAGGTGCTGATCTCGTGGGTGTTCTGCTCGCGGAATGTCGTCGCCTGCGCCAGCATGTTGTCGTGGATGTCGGCCAGCAGGTCGCGCACCGCCGCCACGATTCCCGCCTGCGCGATGAATTGCTTGCCATCGCGTCCGGGGATGTCGCGCCGCGCCAGCACCGCTTTGTCGTTCTGCACATCTTTCGGGCCGATTTCCAGACGGACGGGCACGCCGCGCATCTCCCAATCGTTGAACTTGAAGCCGGGGCGCTCGTCGCGGTCATCAACATGCACGCGGATTCCCGCCGCTTTGAGTTCGGCGACGATGCGCTGAACGGCGTCCAGAACCGGCGCTCGTTCGTCATCGTTCTTGTACACCGGCACGGCCACCACCTGAATCGGTGCGAGTTTGGGCGGCAGGCGCAAGCCTTGATCGTCGCCGTGCGCCATGACCACCGCGCCGACCAGCCGCGTACTGACGCCCCATGATGTCGTCCAGCAGTATTCTTCAACGTTATCACGCGACAGATATTTGATGTCAAACGCTTTGGCGAAGTTCTGGCCGAGATTGTGGCTAGTGCCGGATTGCAACGCCTTCTTATCGCGCATCATGGCCTCGATGCTATACGTCCGCAACGCACCGGCGAATTTTTCGATGTTGCTCTTTTGCCCTTTGACGACCGGAATCGCGGCGTCCTCGCGGCAGAATTCGGCGTAAACTTCCAGCATTTGCATCGTCTCCGCCTGCGCTTCTTCGGCGGTGGCGTGCGCGGTGTGGCCTTCCTGCCATAGGAATTCGGTTGTCCGCAAGAAGGGGCGCGTGCGCAGTTCCCAGCGCACCACATTCGCCCACTGGTTAATCAGCAGGGGCAGATCGCGGTAGGATTGTATCCACTGGCTGAAGGATTCGCCGATGATCGTCTCCGATGTCGGGCGCACGACATACGGTTCTTCCAACTTCTTACCGCCCGCATGGGTGACGACGGCCAGTTCCGGGCTGAAGCCTTCGACGTGTTCGGCTTCGCGCTGTAGATAACTCTGCGGGATGAAAAGCGGGAAATAGGCGTTCTGATGGCCGGTTTCTTTGAATCGACGATCCAGCCCGGCCTTAATCGCCTCCCACACCTCATAGCCGTATGGCTTGATGATGATGCACCCGCGCACCGGCGATTGTGAGGCTAAATCAGCTTTATAGACGATCTCGTTGTACCATTTGCTAAAGTCCTGACTTTGCGGTGTAACAGCTTGTGACGCCATGACTATTTCCCTTTGCGTGTGTCGTTTCTTGGTGAATTATGGTTTTTGTTGCTCTTTTTTATTGCCATTTACCCTCATCCCCCACTTCTCCCAAACGCTACGCTGGATTGTATCGCATAGATTTTGAGCGCTCAAGATGGGTCGTCGTCGGCTATGTCCCAACGGCGTTGATAGTTGCGCTCTAGCTTATCCATGACCGCCTGCCCCAGATCAACGTCGCTGATGCTCGCCAGTTGCAGGAGGTACAGCAGAACGTCGGCGAGTTCGGCGGCCAGCGCGTCGGGATCGGCGGATTCGTCGCCCCATTGAAAATGCTCCAGCACTTCGGCGGCTTCCAGCGTCAAGGAGATCGCCAGATTCTTGGGCGATTGCGGCTTGGGCGAATCTTCATCGTACCAGCCCTTGCTACGGACGAAAGCGTGCATTGCGTCGGTCAGCGTTTGAATATCCATGCGGGGCGCTCCATATAGCGGCTAATGGGCGTTGCGATTGCTACGGCGGACGGCCATCCAGATGGTGCGTAAGATGATTTTGATGTCCAGCCATAACGACCAGTTCTCGACGTACCACAGATCATACGTGGTGCGCTGGGCGATGGATGTATCCCCGCGCAGGCCGTTGACCTGTGCCCAGCCGGTCATACCGGCTTTTTCGCGGTGGCGCTCCATGTAGCGCGGAATCTGCTCGCGGAATTGCTCGACGTAGTGCGGGCGCTCCGGACGCGGACCGACCAGACTCATCTGGCCGAGTAGCACGTTAATCAACTGCGGCAGTTCGTCCAGTTCGGTCTTGCGTAGCACCGCGCCGACTCGCGTCACACGCGGATCGCCTTTGACCGTCCAGCCCGGCCCGTGCGCTTCGGCGTCGGTACGCATGGAACGGAATTTGATGATCGGGAACGGGCGGCCATCTAGTCCCATGCGAATCTGCGTGTAAAAGACCGGCCCTTTGCTTTCCAGCCGGATCAAGAAAGCGATGAACAGCAATAGCGGCGATAGGAAGATCAGGCCGAAGAACGAGCCGAGAAAATCCAGCCCGCGCTTAAGGCTCAATTTCCAGCCGCGCAAGGCGATGTCGCGCACCGTCAATAGCGGCGTGCCGCCCAGATCATCGACGTTCATGCTACCGGCCATATACGCGAAGATGTCCGGATACACTTTAATATCGACGCGGCCACGCTGACATAACGTGACCAGATCGACAATCTCGGTACGGCGGGCATCCGGTAGCGCGATGATGACCTGCTCTACGCTGTAATCGTCGATGATGTCGGGGATGTCGTTGTATAGCCCGATGATGGGAATGTTCCCCATGCGGCCTTTCGGCTTGACATCGCGGCTGACCACGCCGACGATATGATAGCCGAGATCAGGGTTGCCGTTGATGCGATCCGCCATATCACGCGCCACGCGCCCGGTACCGACGATCAACAGATTATCGCGGGCGATGCCGCGCCGCCTCATGCTGGCGGTGATGATGCGGTGCGCTTCGCGTCCCATGACCAGTAGCACCACGCTGAACAGCCATGAATACAGGAACATGCCGCGCAGATAATCGACATCGAACGGCGTATTCTTGAACAGTAGTTCCTGCATCCCGCTAGCCAGCACCAGACTGATCGACACCGCGCCGAAGATGTCGCGGGCGTTATCGAAGCGGCTGATGGCGCGGCGCTGATGATACAGCCGCGAGAAGTAAAAGACGGTCAACAACATCACGGCCTGCAAGAGCATCATCGGCACGTAGTCCAGAAATGGTTGTGTGGGCGGCACGCCGAAGACCGGCACGTAGAAACGCGCCACATAACCGAATATGAACGCGGTGCATAGCATCAATACGTCAATCGCGTATAGCAACAACCGCAGAGTGGTTTTCGTGCGGTTGGAGCGGGTGCTATCGTCCCGTGTGCGCTCTCTCAGGCGTTGGCGGCTAGCTCGGGGGAGCGTCTGATCTCCGGCCACAGATCGCGCCCGCCCTTGACCATCAGCCCCGCCATTACCAGCCAGTGAAGCCATAACGGGGTCGTCTGGCGGTAATGTTTGCGGTAGAAGATCAGCATCGCCCGATAGAACTCGAACTGTGCCTTCTTGCTCTTGCGACTCGCCGCTCTTTTGATGTGCCATACTGTGACCTCAGGATGATACATAACTTTCCAGTTTGCTTGTTTGGTGCGATACGCCCAGTCTAAATCTTCGCCATACATGAAAAACGCCTCATCCAGCAGGCCGACGGCCTCGATCACCTCGCGCCGCAATTGCATGTATGCGCCGACGACGGAATCGACTTCGATCTGCTCATCAGGATCGGCGAAGGTCATGTTATAACGGGCGAAGCGCTGGCTGTTAGGGAACAGCTTCGCCAGACCGGAGAAATGATAAAACGCGACCTTCGGCGTCGGGAAGCTACGGCGGCAGGCTTTATCCAGCGTGCCATCTTCCAGCAAGAGCTTCGGCCCGGCCATGCCGACATCAGGCCGTGAATCCATGAAGCGCACCATGTCATACAACGACGTGGGCGGCACTTCGGTATCCGGATTCAGCAATAGCGCGTAACGCGGCGCGTCCGGCGCTACATCTCCCGCGCCACGATAGCCCAGATGCCGCAAGCCGACGTTGTTCCCGTAGGAAAAACCGCCGTTGATCGGATTGACGATCAATTCGGCCTGCGGGAAATGCTCGCGCACCATCGCCGCGCTGTGATCGGTGGAGGCGTTATCGACCACCACCACGCGAAAGCTGAAATCGCCGATGCTGGCATAAACCGTCTGCAAGCACTTGCGTAGCAGATCGGCGGTATTCCAGTTCAAAATGACGATGCCCAGATCAACCATGCTCGCTCCGTGTGTCGTCGTATCGTTGCGTTGATTTTACCACAAATCCCCCGCCTACCTGTAAAACGCTATGTGGCCGTCGGTAATGTCGCCAATGGCGCACCGCGCAAGGCGGCGCGGGTGGCGTCACGGTCATCCCATGCGTATTCGGTGACATCAAAACACATGCTCTGCTCGTGGCCTTTGCCGCACACCATGACCACATCGCCCGCCCGCGCCATCACGCACGCCTGATGAATCGCCCGTCCACGATCCGCCACGCGGAAAAAGGTGCGGCCTTCTTCGCCGCCCTGCGCGATACATCCATCGGCCATCATCGCCAGAATATCGTCCAGCGATTCGGTGCGCGGGTCTTCCGCCGTCAATACGCTGATGTCGGCCAATTGCGCCGATGTCTCGGCCATCATGCGCCGCTTTTGCACATCGCGCAGGCCAGCACTTCCGAATACCGCGATCAAGCGCCCGCCCGCGCCGACCATCTCGCGCCCCGCCTTCAACGCTTGCGCCAGCGCGTTCGGCGTATGCGCGAAATCAACCAGCGCGATGAAGTCCTGCCCTTCGTCGATGCGCTCCATGCGTCCGGACACGCCCGCGACTCCGGCCAGCCCGTCGCGGATGAACGCCGCCGGGATGCCCAGCGCACGGGTGCAGGCGATGGCGGCCAGCGCATTCGACACGTTGAACGCGCCCGCCAATTGCAGGCGATAGGATTCGACGCTATCGCCGGTCTGCACGTCAAAGCGCGTGCCATCGGGGTGATGGCTGATCGCGGTGACGCGCACCGCCGCCGAATCCGCCGCGCCGTAAGTCGCGCAGACATCCGCCGGAATCGCGGCGAAATAATCGGCGCTGGGGTCGTCGGCGTTGATGACCGCGATTGTGGACGATGGCGTATCGGCCAACATGCGGAACATCAACGCTTTGGCGTCGCGGTACGCCTCCCACGAGCCATGATAATCCAGATGTTCATGCGTGACGTTGGTCATCACCGCGCTGTGGATGCGCGTGCCGTTCAGTCGCTTCTCGGCTAGGCCGATGCTGGTCATCTCCAGTACGCAATGCGTCAGGCCATTGGCCGCCATCTGCGCCAGATACGCCTGCACATCGGGCGCGTGCGGCGTGGTGACGTGAAAGCCGGTATCGGCCACCGTGTCGCCGAGATCGGCGGCGATGGTGCTGATCGTTCCGGCTTTGCCGCCCGTCGCCAGCCGTAGGATGTTGTGAATGAGCGCGGTTGTCGTGGTCTTGCCGTCGGTGCCGGTCACGCCGATGACGGTCAGCTTGTGCGACGGGAAATCGTGATAAGCCGCCGCCAGCACGCCGAGCGCCGCTTGCGGATCAGGCACGCGGACGTAAGGCACGGGCAAACCGGTTATATCGCGCTCGCCGACGATGGCCGCCGCGCCGCGCTCTATCGCCTGCCCGATGAAGTCGTGGCCGTCTACGGTCAGCCCGCGCCGCGCCACAAACACGCCGCCGCGCTGAACGCTGGCCGCCGACTCGACGACAGGCGCGGTGATCGCCACGTCCGCACCGGAGCGCGTCGCCGCCGGTAGATGGTGTATGAGTTCTGATAGCGTCTTGACCATATCTTAAAACCAACCTCTACGTTACCAATCAATCCACTAAAAAAGACGTGCCACGAATAGCACGTCTCTTTTTAGATCAGATTTTCAGAGGAGTACAGGCTCGATTAGCCGATACGCCCGGCCAGTTCATCTAACTCGCGGCGCACACTGCCGTCGATCACACGATCACCGGAGCGCACGATCAAACCGCCGAGAATGTTCTGGTTCACGGTGAACGTCACATCGTCCGCGCCGATAGCCTTCTTGACCTTGGTCTGCTCGCTATCGCTCAACGGCATGGCGCTGACCACTTCCACCGAACCGGTCAGTGATTTAGCGTCCGCCGGTACTTTGCTGAAGAAGTCGTCGATGAGCGCCTGTTGCTTCTTGGCGTCCAGTTCTTCACCGATCAGGCGTTGCGCCACAGCGACAGCAATCGTGCTGACCTGCCCGCGCATGTTCGCCAGTTCGTTGCTGATCTCGCCCTGCGCGGCGATACGCGCATCTTCGCGGATTTTCTCCGCTTCCTTGCGGGCTTCCGCTTCGATGGACTTCGCCATCTCTTCGCCACGATCACGCCCTTCGTCCACCACCTGAGTGGCCTCCATCCGCGCCTGAGCGAGGATTTTGTCGGCTTCCGCTTCGGCATTGCGCCGCGCTTCCGCCGCCCGTGCCGCGTCTTCTAGTCCCTTCTCGATCTTCTTGGAGCGCTCGTCTAACCGGTTGGTCATCGGCCCCCACAGGAAGTACATCAAGAAGAAGAAGATCAGGCCGAAGTTGACGATCTGCGCGATGAGGAAGCCCAGATTGATGCCGAGCGCTTCGAGCGGCCCGGGATCCTCCGCCGCCATCGCCGGCGATACCGCGAACAGCATCACCAACACGGCGACCATCAACGCTAGTCTCTTATTCATACGCATCATGACCACCTCAATTACAGCACGAAGACGATCAGGAGCGCGACCACCAGAGCATAAATGGCGATAGCTTCGGTGAACACAATCGCCAGAATCATGTTCGTCTGGATTTGGCCTGCGGCGTCCGGGTTGCGGCCGATGGCCTGCATCGCGCCCTGCGCCAACAGACCGATACCAATGCCCGGGCCGACAGCCGCGAGCATCGCAAGCCCCGCACCAACCGCTTTCAGACCGTCCGCGATATTCCCTTCAATCATGAGTGTTGCCTCCTAGATGTTGTCAATTCTCAGGTTATTTTATTTTTCGACTTCAACAGTCGGAAGTTCTGCATGTGCTTCATGTTCATCGTGGTGTGGGTGGTCGTCGTGGTCACCGTGATGGCTTTCCATCGCCTGCACGCTGAAGACCAGCGTCAGAACCGCGAACACCAGCGCCTGCACCGCGCCGATAATCAGCTCAAGGCCGTAAATCACACCCGGCATCAGCATCGCAAAGATGAACGTCACCGCCATCAGCGCGACACCACCCGCGAACAGGTTACCGAAGAGACGGAAGGCCAGACTGACGATTTTACCAATTTCCGAGATGATCTCGATAAGCCCGACGATGAAGTCGATCAGACCAAGCGGGCGCTTGCCAGCATTGCCGACGGCGCTCAGGTTGATGAACTTCTCGAAGTAACCCGGACCCAATGCCCGCACGCCGTAGATTTGTACCACAACGATAGCCAGAATAGCCAGACCAATCGTGAAGCTGAGGTCGGTAGCCGGGCCACGCACGAACGGCGTGATGTGGAAGATGTACGGACGCGCCGACGTGGAGAGTTGATCCTCGTCGAATATCAGCGTAGCGAACGGATAGCGTATCTGGGTATTGGCGACGTTGAACGCATCGCGCAGGTCGGATAGCTCGCTATTGATCGCGTCGGCTTCCTCGCTGGTGATTTCGTCGGCTTCCAGCGCGGTTTCCAGCGCTTCGATCTGCGGCGTCAACGCGGCGAGTGCCTGCGCGTGTTCAACGCGATGCTCGACGTAACGCACGTAGTTCACGGCGTCGTCGTATGTCGTGCCCTCGACGATTTCCGCACGGCGGGCGACGACACTAACCTCACCGGCCTCGTCGGCGGCGACAGCCTCTTCGACCAGCGCGGCATATTCAGCCGATAGTTCATCGTGGTCTTCGGTGTCGGGTAATTGACCGATCAACGCACCGAACACCTCGTTAGCGCGGTTGATCTCGGCGGCGGTTTCTACCGCGAAGCCGTCTTCAGGGACATAGCCACGCTTGAAGTAGTCGTTACACCACTCTTCCATCTGTGCGGACTGTGATGCACCGGCGTTCAGCGGCTCATCCACCCATAGGCGGTAAGAGTTGCCGAAGGGGGTATTCGCGCCGCGAGTCATGGCGAAGCCACTCTGTCCGGCATAGGCACAGTGCATCTTGCCGACGGTTTCCACGCCGGGCAACAGCTTCATGTAATTCGCCACCAGCAGGAAGAAGAAAATCGTCACCACAAGATACCATAGCGAGCGCGTCTTGCGGAGTTTTTCGCCACCGATGCCATCGCAGAAGTTGCGGAACGTGGTGATGAACACCTCGAAGCTACCCTGCCAGCGACCCGGCACGTCTCTCGTCCACCCCCGCGACACGCGCCACAGCACGCCCACGATGATGATGAGCAGTAAATTCGTTACAAGCGTACCAATGATCGTATTGGTTAAGTTCATGCCGAAGAAGCCGCCATAAGAGACGGTTTCGCCCGGCACTTCGATAACTGGCAAAGCGACACCGGTACCAGTACCCGGCATCAAGAAGAATGTAATCCAGCCACAAAGCGCCGCGAACAGCACGAAGACGATCAAAAAGGCACAACCTCTTAAGCGAGGATCCTTCACATCCGTCCTCCTTTCAAACAAAGCACCTTCATCGCAATCAAGTTATTTCCTCCTCTGTTTCCGATGTGTCATCAGTGTCCACGCTAGGCGGCGTGATGCGCTTGACCGCGTTCAGGCTGATCTGCAACATCACGAATAAGCTGAACGGGATGCTGAGGATCAACACGCTGAACGTACACAATCCGCCCTGGTCAAAACGCGCATCGAGCCATAACCCGACGAAAACCGCCGTAAAAACGATGATGACCGTCGCACAACCGGACTGCCCGGCAACGGCGGCTAAACTCAGGTTCTTGGCCCGTTGTCTGGCGGGTGTCTTACCGTCTGTCATATAAGCTTAAACAGCGTCGAGAATTTTATCACAAATGAAATGCGATTACCACAATCCAACAGCGCCGAATGGCGGCAATCGCAGACCATTTAGAAAACCAGCGTTCCAAATGCGGCGGCGACTTCAAATAGCGCCGACGCGCCCTCCAGCGCCCAGTCGAAGACCGGGCCGGGGATGATGCCCAGAATCAGCGTCGCGGTCACGGTGATGGCCAGCATCATCCGCCCCGGTACCGACACCGCAATCGGCTTGTCATCGTCCTCACTGCGGTCAACATACATGATTTTGATGACCACCAGATAGTAATACAGCGCGACGATGGCGTTCAGCACGCCGACCATCGCCAGCCATTCCAGATTGGCTTCGACGGCGGCCTGAAACAGGAAAAATTTACCGATGAAGCCCGCCGCCGGTGGGATACCGGCCAGCGACAATAGGCCGATAGTCATGGATAGCGCCAGCAGAGGATTGCGGCGGCTGAGTCCGGCTAAGTCGGCGATTGTCTCGCTTCCGGTGGATTCGGTGAACAAGGCCACCACACCGAAGACGAGCAAGTTGGTGAACGTATACATGAACAGGTAGTACGAGACGGACGCCACGCTTTGCGCGGTGGCCGCCTGTAGCGCCGCCACACCGATCAGGACGTAACCGGCCTGCGCGATGGACGAATAAGCCAGCAGGCGCTTGATGTTCTTCTGCGACAGCGCCAGCACGTTACCCACCGTCATACTGATGACGGCGGAGGCGATGACCAGACCGACCCAGAATTCTTCGACCTGTTGCCCGCCGATGACGATGCCCTGCGGGAAGACCTCCACCAGAAAGCGCATCAACAGGGCAAAACTACCGGCTTTACTGGCGACACTGATGAAGGCCGTGACCGGCGTCGGTGCGCCTTCGTAAACGTCGGGCGTCCAGAAGTGGAACGGCACCGCGCTGATCTTGAAGCCGAAGCCGACGAAGATCAGCACCATAGCGACCAGCACCGGCGCGAGATTATCAGCCATCGCGCCGCTAGCCATGTGCGCGGCAATCGCGCTGAGGTTAGTCGTGCCCGCGAAGCCGTACAGGAAACTGAAGCCGTACAGCATCACCGCCGACGCGAACGAGCCGAACAGGAAGTATTTCATACTGCTTTCGACGGATAGCTTGTCTTCGCGGCGGAAGGCGACCAGCACATAAAGCGGGATGGATGTCGTCTCTAGCGCGATGAACACCATGATTAAGTCCGCCGACGCGCTCATCAAACACGCGCCCAAAGCGGACACGATGATGATAAGGTAGAACTCTCCCTTCTGGGCGAATTCGCGGGTACTAGCGGCGATCAAAGCGGTTATCGCACCGGCCAGAAGCACCATCACCTTGAAGATTTGCGCCAGCGAGTCGTGGCGCACCATGCCGCCCCAGTATTCGGTACTACCGGCCTCCGGTTGCCAGATGATCGGGGTGAGCGCCAGCGCCGCCATGCCGAAGAACGTCACATAGGCGATGTTGTCGCGCTTGTCCCCGCGCAGATACAGGTCGAGCGCCAGCACCACAATCGCCAGAATGAGCAGGCCGAATTCCGGCGCGATAGCTGGCAGACTGTCAAGAAAGTTAAATTCCACGTCTACATCCCTCCCAGCATTGCGATAACCGGCACAACGCCCGACTCAACCATTGGCGCCATGATCGGCGGGAAAACGCCCAATACAATCAATGGTACGCCCAGCAAAATCAGGATAGCGCGGTCAGTGATGGTGATGTCGGTGACATCGCCATAACGCTCTTCGTTGAATTCCCCGAAGAACACTTGACCTGTCACCCTCAGCACATAGGCCGCCGTGACCACAATCGCAATCGCGGCGATAATCACCAGAATAGAGTAGTAGTTGGTCAACGTGACTGAACCAACCGTCAGCGAGATGCTATCTGACGCGGCGAACATACCCATAAAGATCGGGAATTCAGCGATAAAGCCGCTTAATCCCGGCATCCCCATACTGGTCAAACCGCCGACGATGAAGGCCACCGCCACCCACGGCATTCGCTTGACGAAGCCGCCCAGACTGGGAATATCGCGGGTGTGGGCGCGGTCATACACCATGCCGACACAGCCGAAGAATAGCGCCGTCATCGCGCCATGACTGAACATCTGCAAGCCTGCGCCGGTATAGCCGATGACGTTCATCGACGCCCAACCCATGCTGACCAACCCCATATGACTGACCGACGAGAAGCCGATCACGTATTTGAAGTCGCGCTGGCGGAACGCGATGAACGCCCCCAGCACCACGTTAATCAGCGTCAGGAATACGATCCACGGCAGATGCGCGATAGCGCCTTCCGGCAACAATTGCACGCTCAGGCGGAGCGCGGCATACGCGCCCAGCTTCATCAGGACGCCCGCGTGGATCATCGAGACCGCAGTCGGCGCGGCGACGTGACCATCCGGCGACCAGTTGTGCAACGGGAACATACCGGCCAGACTAGCGAAGCCGATGAAGATGAACGGGAACCAGAACTTGGCGAATGTCAGCGCCTCAACGCCGAAGTAGCCCGCCGCGTCGAACGCGCCTAAGTCCGCCGCCAGCGTCAATTGGCGGATGTCAAAGCTGAGCGTGCCCGAGTCCGCGCTGACAACGCCGAACGCCTTGGCCGCTTCCAACGCCGCCGCGCCCTCCTCTGTCGTGAAGAACGCGCTCGCGGTCAACACCATTGCCAGCGCCCCGACGAAAGCCACCACTGATCCGATGAGGATGTACAGCGTCAGCTTCATCGCGGCGTACTCTCGCAACTTCACCCAGCCCCACCCCGCGATCAATAGATACATCGGGAAGATCGCCAACTCATAGAAGAAGAACAGCAGGAACATATCCACCGAGATAAACACCCCGTAGACGCCCGCCACCAGTAGCAAGAAGAACGCCATGAACTCGCGTATGCGGTCTTCGATGCGCCACGAAATCAGCACACCGGCCACCGCCACCATGCCGGTCAAAAGCACCATCGGGGCGCTGAGTCCGTCCACGCCGACGTGATAGCTGATGCCCAACGGGGCGATCCATGTGTATTTTTCTTCAAAAGCCAGCCCATGCTCAAACAGCATACTGCCGACGTACTCAGCGTATTCGGGGAAACGCTCGAAGATGGCAATTTCCGCCGCGTCGAACGCCTCTAGCCCCTCAATAACATCAAGGTCTATCTCCCCTGTCTCACGGTATTGCGTGCTGAGTTGCCCCCAAACAGCTTGTCGGGCAATCAGGCCGCTATCCCCGCCCACCTCCGCGTTATAGCCGAAGTAGACAAAACCGGAAAGCACCAGCAACACCGAAGCCGTCGTGATGGCAACACCGCGTATCAGATCGCGCTGTTTTTCATTATCCATGAATAAGATAATGATGGCGGCAAAGACCGGGATGAAGATGATGGCACTGAGAACCGGGAACGAAAATGAGTCGATCATCTCAATCCTATCCTATTAAAATCCGTTCATCATCCGCGTGACCGAGTCGTTGATGATCGGCAAAATCCAGTTCGGGAAGATGCCCGTCACCAGCATTAAGACCATCAACGGCGCGATAGCGATAAGTTCACGCACTTCGATTTCCAGACGGGTATCCCGCCAGCGCATGTTAAATGGCCCGTGTAACGTGGCGCGTATGCCTTTGAGGATATACGCACCGGTGAACAGCAGACCGACCATCGACACGGCGGTGAGGACGGTGAACACCGGCCAGCTACCGCGCACCACCAGAAACTCGCTGACGAAGCCGTTTAAGCCCGGCAACCCCAAGCTCGCCATGCTGGTGAAGATAAACACGCCGCCATAAATCGGCGCTTTGACCCACAGCCCGCCATAATCGCGCAGGTCGCGGGTGTGCGTCTTGTGGTAGATCGCACCGGCCAACAAGAACATCCCCGCCGAGCTAAGGCCATGGTTGAACATCTGCAACACCGCGCCATTGGCGGCGATGATGCCATCCTGCCCGAAGGCCGTCGCACCATCGACGTACATCTGCCCGTAAGCGACGGCCATCGCCGCGATACCCAGCGCCACAAATCCCATGTGGTTCACCGAGCTATACGCGACCAGCCGCTTGATGTCGTTCTGGCCGAAAGCGGCGAACGCGCCCAGCACAATACCGAGCATCGCCAGAAACGCGAACAAACCGGCCACCGTGAACGCCAACCCGAACAGGTCAATTTGCGACACCCACACATCCGGGAATAGCGGGATGACCAGCCGGATGAAACCATACGCGCCCAGCTTGAGCATCACACCGGCCAACAGCATCGAACCCGCCGTCGGCGCTTCGCCGTGCGCGTCCGGTAGCCATGTGTGGAACGGCCACACCGGAACTTTGATGCAGAACGCGATGAAGAAACCGATGAACGTCAGCGCCTTGACCGTCGCTACGCTGATGCCCAGAAAGATGCCGTCGTTGGCATACTCACCGGCAGGCCAGATGACCGACAGTTCAGCGATGTCGAACGTGCCCGCCGTCCAGCCGATTAACTGCGTCGCCAGCAACATGCCCAGCGTGCCGCCCATCGAGTAGATGAAGAACTTGGTCGAGGCGTACTTGCGATTCTTGCCGCCCCACTGGTTAATCAAGAAGTAGATGGGCACGAGGCTCAACTCGTAGAACAGGAAGAAGATCATCAAGTCCAGCGCGACGAACACGCCCATCAAGCCGGTCTGGAAGAACAGGATCAGCGCGAGATGCACCTTCGCCAAATCTTCGACTTCCCAGCTTATTAAGATCGCCAACGGGACGAGAATGCCCGTCAGCAACACCATAGAAGCACTGATGCCATCTATGCCGACATGCCAAGATGCGCCGATCAGATTGAACCAATCAACATTGGTCACGAACTGATAGCCCGGCTCGGTGCGGTCATACTCGAAGAATACGATGGTGGCTAGCAGGCCGATGCCCAGTGAAATCACCAGCGACACCCACCGCGCCAACCATTTATTATTATCTGGTAAGGCCACGACCAGCAAGGCACCCAGCGCCGGAGCGACGATGAGTACAGACAGCGGATCAAGGCCGAATACGTCAAGCGTTTGCATGAAACCCTACACTCCCCCGCCTAACCACCAGCCGCGAGGCCAGTAGACACCACCAAAATAAGGCCAATCAACAACGCCGCCAGCAACACCAGAATCAGATATTGCTGAACGCGCCCGGTCTGTACGCGGCGTAGCCAGTAGCCGAAGCGCCCGACCCCTTGCGGGATACCGTCGCCCACGCCGTCGATCAACCATAGATTGAACGCTTTGAGCAGATCACCGATGAAGTTACTGATCCGCGCCATCAGATGGATGAAGCCATCAATGATGCCGCGATCAATGAACGTGCTGACCACCACGCGAGAGAACCACTGCGAGGGGCGCACAAAGATGATCTGATATAGCTCGTCGATGTAATACTTGTTACGCAACAGGTTATAGATCGGCGGCGGCAAGATGCGCTTCATCGGGTCTTCTTCGCCCGCCTCTAGCGGCTTGCGGCCATACATCCAGTAACCCACCGCCAGACCGCCCAGCGCCACCGCGAACGACGCCAACACCGGAATCCAGTTAAACGGCGGCTTGCCCGGTTGCATATCGACCAGTAGCGTATATTTCACGAAGTCGAAGAAGCGGTTGCCCTCCGGCGATAACACCGCGCCGAAGATCGGGAATTCCGGCGGCACGCCGATGAACCCCGCGAAGATAGCGAAGAACGCCAGAATGATAAGCGGTAACTGCATGGTGATGCTCACCACGTTACGCGGCCCGCCCAGTCCGGCATGTTTGGCCTCTTCGGTGCGCGGCTCGCCCAAGAACGTCAGGCATAGTTGCCGCGCCGTGTAGAACGCGGTCAGGAAGGCGGCCACCGCCAGCATCACAAACACGAAGAAGTGAATGCCACTGCCATAACCGCTGAAGATGTACCACGCATCGGCCAGAATTTCGTCTTTTGACCAGAAGCCCGCCGTGATAAGCGGGAAGCCCGCCAGCGACAGGCCGCCGATGGCGAACGTGATCGCCGTCACCGGAATACGATCTTTCAGCCCGCCCATGTTCATCATGTCTTGCGCGTCGAACGGTTCATCCGCCAGACGGCTACGCGGGTATTCCAGATATTCTTGATCTTCCAGTTCTTCCGGCGGATGTGCTTCTGCATCGGTGGGAACGGTGCCATCTTGCGGCGTCTCTTCGTCGTGATGATGCGCGTGATGGTCGTCATGTGCATGATGATGCTCGTGGACGTGATGCTCGCCGTGTTCCATCGCGTGGATCACCGAGCCAGACGCCATAAACAGCAGAGCTTTGAAGAAAGCGTGCGTGATGAGGTGGAAGAACGCCGCGATGTAAGCGCCGATACCCAGCGCCGCCATCATGAAGCCCAACTGCGAGATGGTCGAGTAAGCCAGCACGCGCTTCACGTCGTCCTGCGCGACGGCGATTGTCGCCGCGAACAGCGCGGTGAAGCCGCCGACCACCGCCATCAACATCAATGGCGCGGTCATCTCGCCGCCGTGCGGGTAGCCGCCCGCTTCAAATAGCGGATACATGCGAACGATGGCGTAGATACCCGCCGAGACCATCGCCGCCGCGTGGATCATCGCGCTGACCGGCGTCGGACCTTCCATCGCGTCCGGTAGCCAGACGTGGAACGGAAATTGTGCCGATTTGCCGATCGTGCCGATAATCAAGAAGATGCCGATGACCGCCGCCGCGCTGAAGCCCAGCCCGCCGAATATGATGGCGTTGGTACTGGCCGCATAGTCGAGGAATTCCGCATTATAAAGCACATCGCGGAAGTTCAGCGTGCCGAAGCCGTAGAAGTCATACGTCAGCGCGTATAGATAGGCGATGCCCAGTAGCATGATGACATCGGCCACGCGGGTAACGGTGAACGCTTTGATCGCGGCACGGTACGCGCTTTTCTTCTCGAACCAGAAGCCGATGAGCATATACGAACACAAGCCCATCACTTCCCAGCCGACGAACAGCAACAGCAGGTTATCGGCGACAACCAGCGTCAACATCGCACCGGCGAAAAGTGAGATCAGGCTGAAGAAACGCGCCTGACGCGGATCGTGTGCCATGTAGCCGATGCTATAGATGAAGATACACAGCACCGCTATCGGCACCATGAAAAGCATGACCGTCGTAAGCGGATCAACCAGCACGCCCATCCTGAAGACTTCCGTCCCCAGACTGAGCCAATCAACCGAGCTGGCGAAGATGCGATCATCAAGGCCGAGTTGCTCAACCGCGATGGCCTCAAAGAAGACCACCATACTGATGAGCCACGCCGCCACCGCGCCCGCCATGCCGACCACGATACTCGCCACGCGGCTATACGGCGTGACGACGGGCACTTCCATGCCGTCATAGTCTGGATGGTGGCCGCCGTATTCATGGTGATCGGTGGCCGGTACCATGCGGCTACGGTTGGTGATGAGCGTGATGATGGCGAACGCCAGCAACGGCCCTATCGGGATCAACCATGGGAGAAAATTAAAATCGCTGAAATTAATGTCCATGCATAAAAACCTTTACCATTTCAGCATGTCAACATCATCGACGACGACAGATTGCCGCGTGCGGTAGATGGCAATGATAATCGCCAGACCAACCGCCGCTTCCGCCGCCGCGATCACCAGTACGAACGCGGCGAAAGATTGACCGATGACGCTGGGCGCCGTCTCGCCAAAGCGCCAGAAAGCCACCAGATTGATGTTGACCGCGTTCAGCATCAGTTCCACACTCATCAAGACGGCAACCGCGTTCTTGCGTGCCAGCACGCCAAACGCGCCGATGCTAAACAGCGCGGCGGCAACCGTCAAGAACATCCAAAGTGGGGGGATCATATCCTGTCCGTTCCTTCCGTTAGTCCTCTTCGCGTGCAATCACAATCGCGCCGATCATCGCCGCCGTCAACAGTAGAGACGCGACCTCAAACGGCAGGACGAATTTATCGCCACTCACCAGCGCCACGCCTAAATCCTCCGTCGTGGCGACGACTTCTGACGATGGCGCGGCTATCTCGCCGAAGATGGGCGCGATGACGGCCAGCAAGATCAACAAAAATAGCGTGACCGCCGCCAATGCCGACAACCACGCTTGTTTGTTAAAGCGCTCGGAGAGGTTGGTCATGCTCCGCGTCAACATGACCGCGAAGGTGAACAAGATACCGATAGCGCCGATATATACCAACACCTGCACCGCCGCCAGAAATGGCGCACTGAGCAAGACGAAGAAGCCGGCCACCCCGAACAAACTGACCACCAGCCACACCGCGCCGCGCACCAGATTGCGGTTGAAGACCACACCCAGCGCACCACCCAGAGTCAGGATGGTGAACGCGCCGAAGGCTAGTGCTTCCCAACTGAGTTCATTAAACGTCATCGTTCTCTATAACCCCCTCTAGTCGCCCGCCGTCGCCGGTAACAGGTCGTCGGTCTGCGTCTCGGCTAGCCGTTGCGCACGGAAGCGATTCCGCACCATGCTCATGACGACGACGAACAACGCCGCATTCCCCAAAAATAGCACGATGGTCTGCGGGATGTTATCCACAAAACTACGCGGATCGTCCGGCGCCAGGCCGACTTCGCGCACGATCATCAACAATAACGCCGTCACCAGCAGGTTGACCACCGATAGCGGCACGAGGAATAGCCAGTTAAACAGCATCAACTGGTCAATGCGTATACGCGGCAAAGCGTTACGCATCAACAACGACAGCAGATACCAGAACGACGCCTTAATCAGCAGGTAGACCAACCCCAACATCGGGATTTGATCGACAAACGGGCCAAGATAGCCACCCATGAACAGCACCGCCATCAACACCGCGTTGGTGAAGACGTGCATGAATTCCCCCGCGAAGAACATGGCGAATTTCATGCCGGAATATTCGATGTTGTAACCGGCCACCAGCTCCGACTCCGCTTCGAGCAGGTCGAACGGGGCGCGGCCTGTCTCCGCCTGTGCGGAGATGAAAAACAAAAACGCCGCTATCGGCGCACTAACCACAAACCACATACCGGCCTGCGCTTCGACGATGCTCACCAGACTCATCGAACCGGCGATCATCACCGGCACCAGCAAGGCCAGCGCCAACGGCACCTCATAGCTAATCAACTGCGCCACCACACGGAACGCGCCGAGAAGCGCATATTTATTGTTGCTCGCCCATGCCGCCAGAATAATCGCCAGCGTCCCCAGCGAAGCCACCGCGAGGAAATACAGCGCCCCGATGCTGAGATCGACGCCGACATGAATCGGCGTGAACGGGATAACCGCCCAGATCAGCAACACCGACACCACGCTGACAACCGGCGCGGCGTTATAAATCGGACGATCCGCACCGGCGGGTGTGATGTCCTCTTTGCCCAACAACTTGATTACATCCGCGAAGGGCTGTAGCAAACCGAACACCCCGACGCGATTCGGGCCGAGACGATCCTGTATGCGGGCGGCGAATTTACGTTCCGTCCAGATCAACGCGATGGCGACCAGCAACGGAAAAGACGCCACGATGATGACGCCCAGAAAGATGCCTATAAAATTAGCGATTTCAATTGGTACGCCCAGCGAGGACGACAGACACGGTGCAAACGTGTTGATGATATTGTCACATCCCATCGCTCACCCCCCTTATACCCATTCCAGCGCGTTTTTGCGCCATGCGTAAACCAGCGCATCGGTCAGCAGGAAGATGAACAAGAATCCGGCGGCAAACCCGAACCACGATAGCTGACCATAGGCGACTGCCCACGGGAACAAAAACACCATTTCCACATCAAAGATCAAGAAGATCAAGCCATAAATGTAGTATTGTACTCTGAATTGCACCCACGTATCGCCTACCGTCTCAACACCACATTCATAGGTTGCTTGCTTGATGGTATTGGGCTTCTTCGGGCTGAAGATACCACCAAGAATGATAGGTAACGCGGGCAATACCGGGGCAAGCACAAAAAACACGCCGATAAAAGCCCATTCGTTCAAAACATCCATGGGAGCGTTTACTCCTGCGAAATTGACTAACGTTAGATACACACTGCAAGGTAATTGCGCTGTTTATCACAAGCTGAGTTAGTATAGCATCAGCATTCCCCACCTGCAACGCTTTCGGCAGATTTGATGAAAAACCGCGCCGAGTGGGGATTGTAGCACATTGAATCCGCATCCGAAAGCATGACTAAGGGCGCAATTCAGCGCGGGGCGCGATTCAACGGAAACCGGAAATCCGTAGGAGCGTAACGTGCTACGCCGATTATGTCGTCAAGATGATTAGCAGATAATTTGAAACGCAATCCACGATTAATGCAGGCCGGAACGCGGGCGCGGTCACATTCCGGCGGGGATTCTGATAGAATGTAGATCATGGTCAGGCACGATCACAACGAAGGTTCAGTGAGACATGACAACAGGCAAATTCGCGGCGGGGCAATGGGACGATTTCATCCGCGACCAGCCCCGCGCCCACGCGCTACAGCTATACGCATGGGGGGCGCTGAAGGCTGATTATGGCTGGGATGTGGCGCGGGTGGCGTTGCAAGATGGCGGGCGCATCGTGGCGGGGGCGCAAGTTTTGTTCCGCCCGTTGCCGCTTAAACTGGGGACGATGGCCTATCTGCCGATGGGGTTTTACGCGCCGACGGAACGCGCCGACGAGCTATGGCAGGCCATCCACAGCGCCGCCAGAAAGCGCGGGGCGCGGTTCCTCAAGTGGGAGCCGGGCATCTTTGACCAAGACGAGGACACGCCCGCGCCGGACTTCGCCGCGCTGGGATTCCGCCCCAGCCCGCAGACCATCCAACCGCCGAATACCATCATCATCGACATCGACGGCGACGACGAGACGATACTCGCCCGCATGAATCAGGGTACGCGGCGCAAAATCCGGCAAGGCGCGAAGAAGGGCGTGCGCTTCTATCAAGGCACGGCGGACGACATCGACGCTTTCAACAACATGATGCAAGATACCGGCACGCGCAACGACTTCGGCGTGCATAGCGCCGACTATTACCGGCGGGCGTTCGACCTGTTCAGCGCGAAGGCCGATCACGAAAACGCCGCGCTATTCATGGCGACGCACGAAGGCGACACGCTGGCCGGAATCATGGTGATGGCCGTCGGTGCGGATGCGTGGTATCTGTACGGCGCGTCATCCAGCGTTAAACGAAATTTGATGGCGACGTATGGCGTGCAATGGGAGGCGATACGCTGGGCGCGGGCGCGGGGTTGCAGGCGCTATGATCTGTGGGGCATCCCCGACGCCGACACAGCGACGCTCGAAGCCGAATTCGAGACGCGCTCCGATGATCTATGGGGTGTGTATGGCTTCAAGCGCGGCTGGGGCGGGCGCATCGTGCGCTCGGCGGGCGCGTGGGATTATGTGTACCAGCCAGCCATCTATAGCGCCTATCGTCTGGCGCTCCGCTTGAGAGGATGACGGCGCAAAATGTCCGATAACATCACGACGAAAACGATCAACCAGCGCGACGAATGGAACGCGCTACTGCGTGGCCTGCCCTACCATCACATCTTGCAGACGTGGGAATGGGGCGAGTTCAAACGCCAGACTGTCGGCTGGATGCCGGAGCGCATCGCGTTCTACGCGGGCGACACAGCCATCGGCGCGGCCTCAATATTGACGCGGCGCGTCGGCGGCCTGACGGTGATGTACACGCCGAAAGGCCCGGCGCTGGATTATACAGAAGCGGGGCACGCATCGGCGGTGCTGGATCATCTGATGGCGCTGGCGAAGCGACGGCGGGCGCTGTGGTTGAAGATCGAGCCAGACGTGATCGGCGCGACCGGCTTCCCCGATGAAGACGACGACACGCCGCACCCCACCGGATCGGCGCTTGTCGCTACGTTGCGCGGGCGTGGTTGGCGCTTCTCCGGCGATCAAGTGCAGTTCCGCAACACGTTGACCATCGACCTGCGCCGCGACGAAGACGACATCCTCATGGCGATGAGCCAGAACACACGGCGCAAAGTCCGCACCGCGCAGAAGAAAGGCGTCACCGTGCGCGACGCGACGCCGGACGATCTGCCGGTACTGTACGCGCTATACAAGACCACCGGCGAGCGCGACGACTTCCTCATCCGTCCGGCGACATACTACGAGAAAGCATGGCGCGACTTCATGCACGCCGGACTCGCCCATGCGCTGATCGCTGAATATGACGGCCAGCCCATCGCCCATGTCATCCTGTTTCACTTCGGGCGCGTCTGCTGGTATTTCTACGGCGCATCTGCCGATGTCGAACGCCAGCGAATGCCCAACTATCTACTGCAATGGGAGGCGATGCGCTGGGCGCGTGCCAACGGCTACACGGTGTATGATATGTGGGGAGCGCCCAACGATTTCCAGCCGGATGACCCGATGTGGGGCGTGTATGAATTCAAGCGCGGCTTTCGCGGCGAGATCGTCCGCCATATCGGGGCGTGGGATTACGCGCCGAACCCGCTACTGTATCGCCTATATACCGGCCTGTGGCCGCGCCTGCGCGGTCTGTTGCGCCGGTTCAGATGAGCGAATTGGCAGAAAGAAGTTTGTGCTATGCAAAATACGCAGAATATCGAACAGAAGATCATCAGGACCAACGGCATCGCGCTCAACGTGATGCAGGCCGGACCAAAAGACGGGAAGCCGTTGATTTTATTGCACGGCTTCCCGGAATTCTGGTACGGGTGGCGGCATCAGATTGACCATTTGACCAGCAAGGGCTTCCGGCTGTGGATACCCGACCAGCGCGGCTATAACATCAGCGATAAGCCGTCGGACATTTTCGACTATCGCATGGATGAGCTGGTCATGGACGTGATCGGCCTCATCAACGCCACCGGCCAGTCACGGGCGATGATCGCCGGTCACGATTGGGGGGCGATGGTGCTATGGTGGTTGGCGCTGAAGCATCCAGACCGCATCGAGCGCATGGCGATCCTCAACGTGCCGCATCCCCGCGTCTTTCAGCGCCACCTGCGCTTTAACGTCAAGCAGATCGCCAAAAGCTGGTACGCGGGCGCGTTGCAGGTGCCCTTCCTGCCGGAACGCCTGCTCGGTCTGCGTGACGGGCGGCTGTTCGCCCGCATCGTGCAATTCACCGGCCTGCGCGACACATTCAGCGCGGAGGATTTAGCGCGTTACCGCGAAGCATGGAAACAGCCGGACGCGCTCCGCAGTATGATTAACTGGTATCGCGCTTACATGCGCTATCCACCGAGCAAGCCGGTTAGCTGGCGCATCAAGCCGAAAACGTTGATCGTGTGGGGATTGCGCGACGGCGCACTCAGCGCCGACATGGTAGAGCCGAGCTATGATCTATGCGACGACGGCCAGCGCCTGTTACTGGAGAAGGCGACACACTGGGTACAGCACGACGAAAAAGAGCGCGTGAATCAAGTGCTGGGGCAATTCTTCAGCGCGGAATAGACCGCGCCGCAGACCGCGCCGCTTCAGGTATATACCGGCAGGATCAGCGCGGAGGGGTGCGCCGCGTCGTGATAGATGGTCTGGTCGGCAGGCTCGAACGTGATCGCCTGCGGGAACGGCTGGTCAGTACCAGAATTGCGTAGCCAGCGCGGATGCGCCCCGCTAGAGACTTGCACGCGGATGCGGTGGCCGCGCCGGAATTCGTGCGCCGTCGCCCACATATCCACCGTGACGCGGGCGATGCCGTCCGCGTCGCGCTCGGCGTCCGGCAGAAGGCGGAAAAGCCCGTCGCATACGTTATAAGATGCGCCATCCGGGTACACATCACACAGGCGCACGAAGAAATCCGCGCTACAACGCGACGAGGCGACGTACAAATGCGCCCGCACATAGCCGATGATCTCCAACGGAGAGTCCAACGGCGGCGTGGTGAACGTCAGCACGTCGTCACGCGCCTCCATCCGGCGATTGTCGCGCCGTCCGGCCAGCGTCGGGCTGAAGATCGCGCCAGCGAACGCCGGTGTCGGGTCGTTCGGGTCATAGCGATAGCGCGACGGCGCGACGCTGTTCATCGGCGGCGCGTCGCCTAAACCGCCCGCGCCGGTCAAATAGAAGGCGGTTTCGTTGGCCGGTGGCGGCCAGCTTGACATACCACGCCAGCGCCGCGCCCCCATCACGTACACGCGCACCGTATCGGAGCGCAGGGCGCTGTGGCGGTTTTTGAGGTGCGCGTCGCACCACGCCAACCCCTCACGCAGGTCAACGTCGTTCAGCGTCATCTCGAAGTGATTCCACATGCCGATGGTCAAATACGGCTGATGCCCTCTGGCGCGGAGCGTCTCGTAATCTTGCAACAGCGCCCGCAGGAAGAAATCATACCACCCGCCGATCAGATGCGCCTGTGCGCGGGTGCGGCTGATGTCGTTGTGTTTCAGAAATGCCCGCCACATCTCGTCATCCTGCCGCGTGTGTGCCAACCACAGCCGGTAAAACTCGACGGGCTGGCCGACGGCTTCGCGGTCAGATTCGATGATCGGCACGGTATCAAAAGCCGGTTGCACGCGCCGTTCGATGTTGGCCCACATCCCCAGCCGCCGCCATAGCGGTTTGTCGCGGGTGTCCTGTAGATCGTGCAAGATGGAAAGCCAGCGCACCGCCAGACCGAGATCGAACGCGCCATCGGGGAATAAGATCGTGTACGGATTCGCGCCGGTGACGATGGGTACCAGCGCCTTGACTTCCGGCGCGTCGGTGGATAGCGCCCACTGCACCAGCCCCAGATAGCTCGCCCCCCACATGCCGACGCGACCATCAAACCACGGTTGACGCTTTAGCCATTCAATCGTGGCGAGACCGTCCGCTTTCTCGTTGATGTACGGCAAGAACTTGCCACCGGAGCCGAAGCGCCCGCGCACGTCCTGCACGATGACGTTATAACCGCGCTCCGCGAAGCGATGCGCGACGAACATCATCGTAATGCCGAATAAACTGTCCTGATAATGGCGGCCATAAGGCGAACGTATGAGGATTGTCGGGTAGCTTCCGGGGCGGCGCGGGCTGTAATGGTCAGCCGTCAACTGCACGCCGTCCGACATCGGGACGCGCAAGCCGCGCTGTACGCTGACGCGGTGCTGAGGTTGGCGCAGGCGAAAAACCAGTGCGATTATACGCCGATGCAGTCGATAAATGATAAAAATGAACATCCCCAAAAGGGCGAGGATGCTCATGTAGCGCGATGTACGACGCGGCATAAGGGAGCTATATCCCTTTCGTTGCTAGTCTGTTAAACTAGGCGCAATACTGTTTGGCGGCGAAACCAACGCTTAGCCTGTATTTTACCGTTGAAAGGCGTCTTCGTCCACTATAAAAGCGATTTTTTTACGCGCAATTATGTTTGTGGTAGATTAGATTAAAATAGATGTGTCGCATCTTTTTTTACACCAAAATAGCGTATGATAAAGCGATGATGGCGCACAGAAAAATAATTTTCGGAGACTTATTTTATGTACAATATCCCCCAGCTACAGAAGAAGCCGGGCACCGCTCTGGTGCTGAGTGGCGGCGCGACCAAAGCGTTTTATTTTCATCTGGGCGTCCTGCGGACGTTACGACAGGAGAAGATCAGCTCGATTGTCGGCGCGAGTGCCGGGTCAATCGTCGGCGCGTTCATCGCATCCGGCGCTAGCGTGGACACCATCACCAGCGCCCTACATCAAGATCGCGTCTACCTGCCGAAGTTCGACATCTGGCTGGACACGGTGCGCTCCTCAAAGCTGTTCCGCCCCAAGCTCCGCCAACTAACGCGCCAATCGCTTTATACCGGCTATGCCAGCCTGCGCTTTCTGGCATCTCTGCCGATGCTACGCAATCAGGACTTGCTAGCGGAAATCCTTGATCGGTTGATCCTCAGCCAGTCGAAGGCTACCGGCTTCTTCGACTCCGTCGCGCTAGAAGACCTGTTCCGCAACTTCCTGCCATCCGGCGGCTTCCGCGATACCGAGATCGACCTGTACGTGACCGCCACCGCGCTCGATACCAACCGCCGCGCCGTGTTCAACCGCGACTATGACTTCCTCACCGACGAAGACCAGTTCATATCCGATGTGCCGATTCATAAGGCGGTACGCGCCTCTAGCGCGGTGCCCGGCATGTTCGATCCGGTGATGATTAAAGGCGAATATTACATCGACGGCGAAATCAAGCGCACGCTCTCCGCCGATATTGGCGTCGGGCTGGCTGACCGCGTGATTATCTCGCACACGTACCAGCCATATTACGGCAATAACGGACGTAGCGTGCGCGATATGGGCTGGCTACACATCCTGCGACAGTCGCTCATCACAGTATTTCACGAGCGCATCAATCGCTGGCGCGAATACGCGGAAGCGGAAGGCATCACCGCCGACATCATCTGGATTCAGCCCGATCCGGACGACATCGAATTCTTTCAAGCGCCGGAGTTTTCGTTCCGGCGTGAGGTGCAGAAGAAATTGATTAAAAGCGGCGAATTGGCGGCAAAAAAAGCATTTGATAGAATATACACGTAAAGAAAAAATGGCGGATAAGCGATTTAGGAAATCTCATGACCGACAAATTCGCAAGTTTTCTCGGCCCGGTGGATACCGCCTTCTACTATGTAGAGTCGGACGAAGCGCCCATGAACATCGGCTCGGTGAGCATATTTGAAGGGCGCGTATCATTTGAAGAGGTCTTAAAAACAATCGACTCCCGCCTGCATCATGCGCCGATCTACCAGCAGAAAGTGATACAGGCGCCGTTCAGCCTCAGCGCGCCGGTGTGGGTGTACGATACCGAGTTCAACATTCATAACCATGTCATCAAAGTAGACATCGACCCGCCCGGCGACGATGAAGCCCTGCGCCTGACGGCTAGCCGCCTGCTCTCCAGCCCACTGGGGCGCGGCAAACCGCTATGGGAAATCTACATGATCGACGGGCTATCGGATGATCGCACCGCGCTCTTCTTCAAGATTCACCATTGCATGGTGGATGGGCTGGCGGCGGTGGAATTATTCACCCTGCTATTCGACCTGACGGCGGATAAGCCGCCGTTAGAGCCAAAACCGACGTATGATCCGCCAGAAGAGCCGACCACCGGCGAATTATTGATCGAAGCCGCCAAGCGCGACCCATCGCACAAGTTCAACATCCTCAAAAAATTGGGTGGCGATCTGGGCACGATGTTTGACATCTTCCGGCAGAAAGAGCAACGGCGCAAGGCATTAATCGGGCTGGCGAACATGGTCAACGACAACCTGAAGCCGATCCGCAAATTACCGATTAACGGCAAAAATAGCGGCGACCAACAACTGGCATGGGCGGAGTTCTCGCTGTCAGAAATACGGCAGATCAAATCAGCGCGGGGGACATCGGTCAACGATGTGATGCTGGCGGTGCTATCCGGCGCTATCGAGCGCTACGCCAGCGAACGCGAGCCGAACAACAAACAAGATTTCCTGCGAATCCTGATTCCGGTCAGTATGCGGCTAGAGCAAGAGCGCGGCGCTTATGGCAATCGCATCTCGGTTCTGCCGGTTGATGTGCCATTCGGCAAAGAAAGCCCGCTAGATCGCCTGTCTGCCGTCCACACCTACACCAGCACGATGAAAGCGTCGTCACTGTCCAACAGTCTCGACATGCTATTGACCGTTCCGGCGCTGTTGCCGTCCATCGCCCAGCCTGCGGTGTGGAGCATCGCGCCCGCCGCGTTCTCGGTGCTGGCGCATACGTGGTGTACCAACGTCGCCGGGCCACAAATTCCGGTCTATCTGCGCGGGCACAAGTTAATCCGCAATTATGGTTACTTCCCGTTGAATCCGTCGATGGGGTTGGCCTGCGTGGTGTTGAGCTACGATCAGCGCGTGACGATGACGCTAGTCGCCGATAGTGAGATCGTGCCTGATGTCACCGTCGTCCGCGATTATCTGGTGACGTGTTACGAAGCGCTACGCCGTGCGGCGGAAGTGCCGCCCAGCAAGCCGATTGAATTCAGCCGCGAGAAATCCGCCGCCGCCGAACCGCAGGCGGAGACTACCGCGCCGCCGGTGCCGATCGAGCCGGAGCAAGCCGCCCCACCCCAGCCGGAAGCTACCGCGTCGCCGGAGGAAGAAGCGCCGCCCGCGCCGGAGCCATTAGAGCCGGTGCCCGCCGTGCCGACGCCACCATCCGAACCCGCGCCGCAATCTGCGCCACCCGCCAAGCCCAAGCTGTTCTCCGATGCGTGGGCGAAGGCGTATCAACAGGCCATCAACGACAACCCGAACTATTACAAAACCTCCACGCGCTGGACGGCGGGGCCGCTGGCCTTCATCATGCGCCCGTCGGCGAAGAACGGCTTCCCGCAGGAGGCCGCCGTAATTCTCGACCTGCATAAAGGCAAATGCCGCGCCGCCCGTGCGCTCCCCCCGCACGAAGCTCGCAGAGAAGCGACATTCGTCATCGAAGGCGAATATGAGAACTGGATGAAAGCGCTCAGTGGGCAGGCGCAACCGTTGCCGATGTTGATACGCGGAAAACTGAAATTGAAGAAGGGTGCTCTGGCGCGATTGATGCCGTTCACGCAGTCAGCGCAGGAACTAATCAAGAGCGCACAACGTATATAACTATATAGGGCAATTTTAACCTGACAGGGGGTCATGCATGACAAAAGAATATCCCAAGACGATCAGCGTGGGGAACGAGAAATTCCTATTGCGCCTGATGGAGGCTGAAGACCGCGATCACATCATCGAATTCACGCGCTCGCTGACCGAAGCGGATTTGTGGTTCATGTGGTACGACTTCACCAAGCCGGGCGCATTCGATGAATGGCTGAAAGACATCGCGCAAGACCGCGCCAAGACCATACTCATCACGCCGCACGATCAACCGGATAAAATTCTGGGCTTCGGCTCTTTGCATTACAATCAACTATTCTGGAATCGCCACATCGGTGAATTGCGGGTGATGGTGTCCAGCGACCTGCGCGGGCGCGGATTGGGGCAGAAACTCGCCCGCCAGATCACCCTGCTCGCTCGCCAGATGAAGCTAGAGAAGGTGATCGTCTACATCACCGCCAGCGATAAGGCCGCCCGCAGGATGACCGATTATCTGGATTTCCGCCCGGAAGCGATCCTCAACGACTGGATCAAAGGGCGCGACAACCGTAATCATGACCTGCTGATTATGTCCATCAATCTCAGCGAAGTTCGCAGTTGAGTTTGAACGTGTAAGCGAATGAAAAATACGTTATAATCGAATCGCCATTCGATTAAATTTAGTCAATAGGGAGAACCGACATGACCAAGAAAAGCACCAAGCCCGCGAAGGCGACAGAAGAAGAGATGACCGAAGAGGAACAAGCCACCGTATTCAAGATATTCATGGATCACCAGCGCAAAGCGGCGGAAGAAGCCGGTAAAGCGCTGGAAGGTCTGGTACCGACGGCGGTGCGCGATCATGGCTCGGCGGCCTTCAAAGAGATGGTCGAGGGCTATCGCCAGCTATTCAACTCCGCGCTGGATAAGGTGGTTGATCGCATCGAGAAGACTAAAGTCGAAGAAGCTGACGACGACACGAAGAAGAAATAACCGCAATGACAGCCACCCGCGCCCCCGTCACTTTGATGGCGGGGGTTTTCATAAATAGAAACATTACGCCTTCTAAAATACAAGGTTTACCCATAGTTTAAAAAACGTTAATAACCGCATATAATCGGGCTTAAATTCGCTTTCTTTGTGGTTTTAGCCGTCGTTTACGCTATAATCAGGGCAAATGTTGACGCTAAAATAATTTTAAGTACTCAATCCCATGACAAAAGATTTAGAGCAAGCCGTTCCCCACAATGAAGACTCGACGGAAGAGGTTCCGACAGGTATCGACTTCGCTACAGATGTCAAGTCGGATCGTCTGGAAATACTATGGCAGGTGACGCTGGGAGTCAGCATAGCGGCAACTTTGCTGATGTTCACATTCGTCACAACGGTAGCACTCAGCCCCAACGTGTGGATTTACATGCCGGTGACGATGGCGTTTTTCTGTGTGATGACGCGCTTCTTATTGAAGGCCGAACACTACGACACCGCCGCGCTGGTCTATACGGTGGGCGGGATCGCGGCGGTCACAGCCGGATTAACCGACACCACGAATACCGTCTCGGTGCAAGTCATCCCCTTCATGTACATCGTCATTATCTTCATGGGCGGCTTGCTGTTGCGGCCATCTACCAGCATCGGACTGGCCGCACTTGCCGGTGTGCTGACGGTTGTCGTCCCGTCGCTGATACACGGCTTCGACGTGATCGGCGTGTATCAAATCGTGGCTGTCACGCTGACGTTCGTCGGCGCGTTGATGGCGGCGCAGGTCACCGGCGAGCTATATCAGGTGACGGAGTGGGCGCTATCTAACTACGAGCGCGAGCGTAGCTCCAACAAAGAGCTATTCGAGAACCGCAACGTGTTACGTAGGAGTTTGCTACGCAGTGAGGTGCTGGGCGAGCAGTTGCGCGATAGCAATCAAAAGTTAGAAGAAGCCAAGACCGCCGCCGAAGCCGCCAAGAACTTTCGCGGGCAATTTCTGGCGAACATGAGCCACGAACTCCGCACCCCATTGAACGCCATCATCGGCTTCAGCGAGACGATGCTCAAGTTCCCGATGATGTACGACGACGAAGAATTGCCGGAAGCCTACCGCGCCGACCTCAACCAGATTCACACCAGCGGCCAGCAATTGCTCAGCTTGATTAACGACATTCTCGATCTGGCGCGGGTGGATGCCGGTAAGCTGGAAATCCACATGGAGCCGGTGGCGTTGCGTCCGGTGATCGACAATGTGATCGCCACCGCTAACGGTCTGATCGCCGGTAAGCCGATTAAGCTAACATTCGACATGGCCGATCCTCTGCCCGATGTCTGGGCGGATCAGAATCGCGTGCGGCAGGTGCTCTTGAATCTGTACAGCAACGCGGCCAAGTTCACCGACGCCGGCACAATTGAGCTGGCGATCCGTAGCGTGCCGGAGGGCGTGCAGTTCAGCGTACGCGATAGCGGTATCGGCATCGCGCAGGAACAACTAGACAGCATCTTCGAGGAATTCCAGCAGGCCAGCAACACCGGCGGGCGTGACCCGCGTGCCGGTTCCGGTCTGGGGTTAGCGATTTCGCGCCAGCTTCTCGACCTGATGAAGGGGCAAATCTGGGCGGAGAGTACCGTCGGCGAAGGCAGTACATTCCATTTCTTGCTCCGCGCCTATACCGGCACAGAGCGCAGTAAAGGCAACACCGGACAACTGACACCGCAGGCCGAAACCAAGAGTGAAGGAGCGTCGGCCTGATGCGTATTCTATATGTCGAAGATAATATGGCGAATGTATCGCTGGTGCGACGTGTCGCACGCGGCGACGAACTCATCAATTACATCGACGGCGAGGAAGCTCTGCGTAACTTCGAGGCGGACGCGCCCGACATCGTATTGATGGATATTCAGCTAGCCGGACGCATGACCGGTCTGGACGTGGTGCGCGTATTACGCCAACGCGGACACACCCTGCCGATCATCGCGGTGACGGCTTATGCGATGATCGGTGACCGCGAGAAATGTCTGGACGCCGGATGCGATGACTACATCGCCAAACCGCTACCGATTCCGCGCTTGATCGAGCTATTCGAGGATAGACGCAAAGCACTGAAATCCGGTAAAGCCGACGCCGACGCGCCGAAAATCAAGCCGCAAACCGCCGCGATCAAGCCGCCAAAGGCCGAAGAAGCGCAACCCGAACCCGACGCGCCGAAGGCCGAAGAAGCGCAACCCGAACCCGACGCGCCGAAGGCCGAAGAAGCGCAACCCGAACCCGACGCGCCGAAGGCCGAAGAAGCGCAACCCGAACCCGACGCGCCAAAGGCCGA
>REDR01000050.1 GCA_007693385.1 Anaerolineaceae bacterium | reverse complement strand
GCCATCGCCCGCCCGAATTGGCGACGACGTTTGAATATCTCACCATAGTTATAAGCGTAACTATCTAAACTATTTCCAGTCAGGTGTGCCTGTGCCGCGTCGATGTCATCCGCGCAGACCTGCACCAGATCGCGCAGGCGGGCGTCCCCCCAATAATTCTGGTTGATGCGCACCACTAGCGTTTTGATGCCCTCCGCGAAACGCGCCCATGTCGCTGTGTCCGGCTTGTTCAGTCCCCAGTCGATATACCAGCGCAACATCGGGTGTAGGGCATATAATTGCAACGGCTCAATTTCGAAATGGCCTTTGTCGGCATACGTGCGCGTGGTGGTTTCTAGCAAGCCGCGTGCTACTAATTCGCGCAACAGGCGATCGCCTTCTGTGTTGAGTACAGCCTGACCTAGTTCCGGCAGGAACGGGTTCTGGAATACGTATAATTTTTCCAGCGCGTCGCGTAGTTCATCGCTCAACCGCTTGACGCTGTAATCCATACAGGCGAATAGCGTCGCTTGCCGTTCGCGGTCGTACAGGCTAGCCGGTGTTTTATCTTCCGCATCGACGAGTTGCGTGTCAATTTCCGCCATGAAGTCCGCCAGCGTGCTGTCGCCACTCTTATATTGACCGGCTAGCAGGCGGATGCTTAATGGGTGACCTCGCACACGCTGACTCAATGCTTTGGCTTCCTCGAAATCAGTCACAGCGCGTCTTTCGTCTTCCAGCAAGCTCATGAACATTTTTGCGCCGTCCTCATCCGGTAATCCGGTCAAGTCGATGACCTTTTCTCCCTTCCATCCGGTCAGAACACGGCTGGTCAACAAAAAAACAGTCTCGCCGCCGGTCATATTGTTGATGATCGCTTCTAGCTGGCGGGCTTCGGCGTCCGGCGGCGTCTCATCCTCCGGATGGGCGGCAGAAATCAGTGTCTCGATGTTGTCCAACACGATGATGGATGGTGTATCGCGCACTTTGGGTAAAACGACGCGCTGTAACGCCGCTTTATCTCCATCCGGATCATAAGCGTTCTGCGGCAAGTAATGTTTTGCCAATCTCAGCAAAAAGTCTTTAACGGTGGGGATTTGTTCGAAAGATACCCAGTAATAACGCCAATCGAACGCCCATGCGTTGCGCTCGACGACCTCATATGCCAACGATGTTTTTCCCACACCGCCCAATCCGTGCAGTGTAATGTAACGCGGGCGGTTGTCGACGATCGTTTGTAGATGCTGGCTAACCTCGACAATTTCGCGGCCACGTCCGATCAATTTGCTATCAGCCGCGCTTTCGATATACTGCTTACGTTGAAGCTCTTTCGGGTCAGGGATGATGCGCGGCGTGCCTTCCACTAACTTGAAGGGTGGTAACGGCGCGTTCAGCGCGGTGTATAATGCCGGAACACCCGCCCAGAACGCGGCGGGATGAGGGTTTTCTTTGAAGTCGCGGGCTTCATCAGCTAATATGCTGATACGTGCTTGCCTCACCGCTTCTTCAATCGTATAGCCGCGCAATAGCAGGCTGTAGAAAGTAGTTGCGAGCGGCAGGACGGCGTACTCAGCCATATCAAATTGCATCCCCAGCGCATAGGGCACAGCATCACGCACTAGCGCATAAGCCAGATTACTCATCTCTCCGTAGCCGACATCTGCTGATCGACAGGCATTGAGTAGAACCATCAGCGCCCGTCCACGCACGCTATCAATAAATTCGGCGGCGCTCACCATTTTTTCGTCGCCCAATTTATCCTGAAGTACCAGAATAGCGTCGCCATTGCCGCCAATCGCGACGCCACCATGACATAACAAATGAATCAGATTAGCTGTATCTGCCGAGAGTCTATCACTTAGTGTACCCAACGTTGGCGGTATGATACGCTCAAGATTGACCGCTCGACCACTGTGATCCGCCGTATCTCTCAGCGTATGCCAAGCCCTACGCACCCAGATACGCCGATTGTTCGTGCGTGCGGGATCAGACAGTAGCGCATGTATATGCAGAACATCTGCATTACCATGCCACTCTCGGCGCTGGCTCTCCGGTAATGCTCGCAGGATGTGATGGCGGGTCGCCAAGAAATAATCACCGGTGTGCAGATACTCCCACGGCACTCGCTCTAGTAATTTATCCGGTTGGTCGTCGTCGTTTGATAAAACCAACAGAATACGCTCAGTGTTGTTAGGGCGGGTCGCTTCGTCTAGTATCTGTGCGGCAGGTGTACCTGCTTGAAACAGATGGCTGTATAACATCTCTCCGAAAATATCCGGCGTGTACAAGCAAGTCTGCCATCGCTCCGCGGTCATCCGTAAATCATTGGCGCTTAGATCGTGTGATTTCTGATCGTTGACGTGTATCTCGAATATCTGGCCGCTCTTTTTGAATTTGATGAACATAATACCCCACGTTGTTATCGAGTGTTCCCATTCTTTCTATTATAGACGCAAATCTAATGTGCATGTAGCTTTAGAGGATAGGTATCGCACCACTGGCACGGCTAACCAGCGCAAAAGTAGCGGCGGCCACTTACATCTGCTAAACTACATTAGCGGATGTATAAGGAGTCAAAAAGCGTAGT
>REDR01000083.1 GCA_007693385.1 Anaerolineaceae bacterium | reverse complement strand
AACGGGCGACCGCCACCGCGCACGCGGTATCGCGGGTGTGCGTCAGGCTGATGTCCCATTCGGTTAAACCCAGTGCGGCGGCGCATTCCGCCGCCGCACCGTGCAAGATCAACGTCGGGCGCTTGCGCGGATTATCCACCCGTATCTCAATCTCCACCCATTTCACATCACCGATGCCGGTGCCCAGCGCCTTAGCGACGGCTTCCTTCGCGGCGATGCGGGCGGCCAGCCGGTGCGGTTGATCGTCGCAGTCGGCGCGTTCGCCTGCGGTGAAGAAGCGCATGAGGAAGCGCTCGCCGAAGCGCTCGATACCTTCCGCCACGCGCTGATTTTCGATCATGTCAATACCGCACCGCAACATCGCGCTCGACCTCCAACCGCTAGGACTGCGCGGCGCGTTTGTGCGCGTCCATCACCGCGACAGCCGTCATGGTCACGATGTCTTCGACTTCATCGCCTGCCTGTAGCACATGCACCGGCGCACCGACTCCCAGCAGAATCGGGCCGATGGCTTCGGCATCGGTCAGGCGTGCCAGCAACTTATACGCGATGTTGGCCGCGCCCAGATCGGGGAAGACCAGCACGTTAGCGTCCTTCACGCGGCTGAACGGATAGCGCTCTTCGATGATGTCGGCGACGACGGCGGTATCGGCCTGCATTTCGCCGTCAATCTCGATTTCGGGGCGGCGATCCAGCACGATGTCCACCGCGTCGCGTACTTTGTGCGAGAACGGATGCGGCGTACTGCCGAAGTTGGAGAACGACAACATCGCCACTTTCGGCTCGATGTCCAGCGTGCGGGCGAAGTCGTTGGCAAGGATGGCGATTTGCGCCAGCGTCTCAGCATCCGGCGCGATGTTGACCGTCGTATCGGTGAACAGGAACACGCGCCCGCGCACGATCATCACATACACACCGGCCACACACGCCGAAGCCCCCCGCGTGCCGAACACCTGCAACGCCGGACGCAAAATATCGGGGTATTCGTGCGTCAAGCCGCTCACGAAGCCGTCGGCCTCGCCGGTCTTGACCATCATCAGGCCGTAGTGCGTGCGCCCATTGATGAGGCTCTCGGCGCGGGCGCGGCTGATGCCTTTGCGTTCGCGCATCTTCAAATACACATCGACGAAATCGGGGCGTTGCATGGTGCGCGGCTCGATCACCTCCGGCTCGAAGCTCAAGCCCAATTCGGCGATTTTGGCGTCAATCGTGCTTTTCTCGCCCAGCAGGATCGGCTCGGCGATGCCTTCCGATAGCACCTGATGCGCGGCGCGTAGAATCTTGGGATGTTCGCCTTCGCCGTACACGATGCGGCGCTTTCTGCCGTCACCGCGATACACTTTTGCCTTGCTGATGAGGCTATTGCGTAATAGCTGACCCTGCCCCTGACGGGCGATCAGGTCGCGGCGGTACTCGTCCAGATCAATCTCACGGCGGGCGACTCCGCTTTCCATCGCCGCTTTTGCCACCGCCGGAGCCACCCACAGCAGAACCCGCGAGTCGAACGGTTTGGGGATCAGGTAATCGCGCCCGAATTTGAGTTGCGCCAGCCCGTAAGCCGATAGCACGCTATCCGGTACGTCCTCATGCGCGAGATCGGCCAGCGCTTGCGCCGCCGCCATTTTCATCTCCTCGTTGATGCTGGTCGCGTACACATCCAGCGCGCCGCGAAACAGGAACGGGAAGCCCAGCACGTTGTTGATCTGATTCGGGTAGTCACTGCGTCCGGTGCCGATGATCGCCTTCGGGCGCACTTCCAGCGCCAGCTCCGGCATGATCTCCGGCGTGGGGTTCGCCAGCACGAAGATGAACGGCTCGTCGGCCATCGTGTCCACCATCTCCTGCGTGATTGAACCGGCCACCGAAAGCCCCAGCACCATATCCGCGCCGACCATCGCATCGGCCAGCGTGCGGGCGTCGGTCTGCACCGCGAATTGCTGTTTGTAGCGGTTCATGCCGTCCTCGCGCCCTTCGTAGATGACGCCTTTTGAATCGACCATCAGCAAATTCTGCGGTTGCACGCCCAGCGATAGGTAGAACTTGGCGGTAGCGATGGCGCTCGCGCCCGCGCCGTTGACCACGATTTTCAGGTCTTCCAGCTTCTTGTCGGTGATGCGGCAGGCGTTCAGCAGTGCCGCGCCGGAGATGATCGCGGTGCCGTGCTGGTCATCGTGAAAAACCGGAATGTCCAGCTCTTCTTTCAGCCGTTCTTCGACCTCGAAGGCGTCCGGCGCTTTGATGTCCTCCAGATTGATGCCGCCAAACGTCGGCGCGATGGCCTTCACCGCCGCCACGATCTCGTCGGGCGTCGTCGCGTCAATCTCAATATCGAACACGTCAATATCGGCGAAGCGCTTGAACAAAACGCCCTTGCCTTCCATGACCGGCTTTGACGCCAACGGGCCAAGATCACCCAGCCCTAAGATGGCGGTGCCGTTGGAGACTACCGCTACCAGATTGGCGCGGGCGGTCAGCTCGAAAGCCTGCAACGGGTCGCGGTCAATTTCTAATACCGCCTCCGCCACGCCGGGCGAATAAGCCAGCGATAGATGTAACTGGGTGGTGAGCGGCTTGGTCGGCGTGACCTGAATTTTGCCCGGCCTGCCCATGCGATGATAGTCTAAAGCGTCTTGTTTGGTAAAAGCCATTTTTATTTCCTCACATTTTTGTAACTACTCAAATACTTTTTTGCTACCTTTTTTCAAAAAAGGTAGCGCCAAAAAACTTTTGCATAAATGTCTGAAAGGATGCAAAAGTCTTTTTTAGTTCTTTTTTCTACAGAAAAAAGAACAAGGAATCCTTTTCCTCTAAAATCTGATTATCATTGTAAACCGCCTGCCGACGCCGTGCCAGACGGGGACGGCGGGCGCGGTAGCGCGTTACACAGATAGCACACTGTACGCATTGACCGTGCCGGTGAATCCATCGGCGCGATAACCGGCGACGGGGCGCAATCCGCTAGCGGCGACTAAGCCGGTCTGCTCGTCGTCGTCCACATGATGACAATAGCGGATCGCGGTCTCGCCGCGCCGCCAGTCCAGCAGATAGTCGCCCGCTTCTACATGGTCGGCCAGATCATCCGGCCAGTTGATCACGCGCTGGCGGAAGCGCTCGAATTCATGAAAGCGCCAGCACGCGAAAGCCAGATGACCGCCCGCCGTCACCAACCGCGCCAGCCCCGCGACGAATTCGCGCCGGTTGGCGTGGCCGGGCACGTGATGCAACAGCCCGAACGCGACCACCAGATCATAAGCGGCGGTGGGTGTGTCTAGCGGCTGGGCGATCACGTCCTGCGCGGTGAACGTCGCCGCGCTCGTTCGATCCGCCAGCGCCTCCCGCGCATAGCGCAACAGATCGGCGTTGTTGTCTACGCCATGATAGCGCACGCGCTCCGCGCCCCATGCTTCCGCCAGAAATACGCCGAAGCGCCCGTTGCCGCACCCGACATCCAGCACGCGCACCGGCGCGGATGGCGCGGGCAGAATATCCAGCAGGCGCGACCAGCCCGGCCACGCGCTCCCCCGCGTCGCGTCGAAATCGTCTGCGGTGGTCGCGTAGAACTGGCGATTGATGTCGTTCAGGCGGGCGATGATTTGCGGGTGCATTCCGGCGTTTCTTCCCTTAAAATAGCGTGTATCCGTCTCGAAAGACTCAGACCAGAGGAAAACAACATGATCGAACTGAAGCAAATCAGCATCGGCTCGGCGTTCAAAGTGGGCGCGGTGACGGTCAGCGTGTTATGGCTGTTCATCGGGCTGACGATATTCATTATGCCGGGCGCGGTACTCGGGCCGGGCATGGACGTTCAGCCCGCCGCCCTGTTCATGACCTATATCTTCGGCATCCCGCTATACGCCATCGGCGGCGGCATCTGGTTCAGCCTGATGGCGTTCGCCTACAACATCGCCGCCCGCGTCACCGGCGGACTGAAATTTGAGGTCAGCCGTTCGACATGGGGGCACATGAACGCGCCGCCGCCGGATAAACGCTCGCCCTCCGATGACGATGACCAGTGGCGCCCGTTGCGCTTCGATTAATCGTCTGATGGGGCGCTGATCGGGCGCTTAAAGGCCGCTTTCGCCCCGTCTACTTCCCATTCAAAGCTGACCAGTTCCCACCCCGCCTGACCGTAGATGCTCAGGCTTTCGGTGTAGCGGTCGGCGTCCATGTGTACGTCAATCTCCGGTTGATCTTGCGCCACTTTCGAGTCCGAGATGAACACGACCAGATATTCCCATTTGACCATCAGCAACCCCTTTCGTGAATACAGCAAATCATAACACCAAAGCGCGATCACGGCCAATCATCCGCCCGCAAGATGCCATCACGATAAACGTTGATACGCCCGACACAGCGCCGCCCATTCATCCAGCGCCAGCGTCTCGGCGCGTCGCGTCGGATCAATTCCGGCGGAGTCCAGCAGATCGCCCGCCGCCCGCGCTTTGATCGCCAGCCCGCCGCTTAGCGCGTTGCGTAGTTGCTTGCGCTTCTGGCTGAATCCGGCTTTGACCACGCGCATGAATAGCCGCGTGTCGTCCACATCAACCGGCGGGACGGCGTGCGGCGTGATGCGGATGACCGCGCTTTCGACATCGGGGCGCGGCCAGAAAACCGCCGGACTCAACCGCGTGATGATCTGCGTCTGGCCGTAGAACCCCACCACCACCGCCAGCCGGTTAGTTTGTGGCGGGGTGGCGATGATGCGCTCCGCGACCTCCTGCTGAATGGTCAGCACGATCTGGCGCGGACGGCGGACGCCTTCCAGTAGCGTCAACAAGATCGGGCTGGTGATGTAGTAGGGCACGTTAGCGGCCACCACGAAATCATCATCTTTGACCAGTTCCGGCAGGTTCACGCGCAGGAAGTCGTCAAAGATCAGATGCACGTTGTCGTAACCGGCCAGTTGTTCCTGCAATATCGGGCGCATTCGCTCGTCAAGTTCTATCGCGTAGACGGCGCGGGCGCGTTTAGCCAGTTGCGCGGTCAATACGCCGGTTCCGGGTCCGATTTCTAGCGCGATGTCGTCCGGCTGAATGTCGGCACTCTCCGCGATTTTCTCCACCGCCTGCGGATCGTGCAGGAAGTTCTGGCCGAGACTCTTGCGCGGCGCGATGCCGTGACGCTCTAATAGTCCTCTGGGGTTGCTCATCGCCCTCATCCCGTCTGATTGTCCGTTCACCTGTGAGGGATTATAGTTTATCGTTGACGACTAGTGACCACCGGATTCGATTTTAGACTAGAGAAGGGCGTTATATGCACGAAATTTTGATCGCCACAGGCAACGCGGGCAAGCTGAGGGAATATCGTGATCTGCTGGGAGAATTGCCCATACAGCTGTTGAGTTTGCATGATGTCGGGTTGGCCGATATGCAGGTCGATGAAACCGGCCACACGTTCACCGCGAACGCGATGCTCAAGGCGCGGGCTTATGCGCTGGCGAGCGGCAAGGCGACCATCGCCGACGATAGCGGCCTGTGCGTTGATGCGCTGGACGGTGCGCCCGGCGTGCTTTCGGCGCGTTATGCGGGGGCGGACGCCACCGACGCCCAGCGCCGCGCCCATCTGCTGGACGCCCTGCGCGATGTGGCCGAGAGCCAACGGAGCGCCCGTTTTGTGTGCGTCATCGCGCTGGTTGATCCGATGGACGGCATGGCGCAGACGGTAGAAGGTGTGTGTGAGGGGCATATCGCGCTGGCTGAGAGTGACGGCGGGCACGGCTTCGGCTACGATGCGCTGTTCGTGCCGTCGGGGTATGATGCGACATTTGCCGATCTGGACGGCGCGGCCAAGCACAGCCTGAGTCATCGCGGGGCGGCGGCGCGGGCGTTGTTGCCGCTTCTGCGCGGGCGCATCGGCGCTTGATGGGGTGATAGTCGGTAGGTAGCGGCGTAGCGTGCTACGCCCGCACTAGAAAGCGGAAAAGAGCGACTGCCATAGCGCTCTTTTCCAAATACAACAAAGAAGGAGGATTTTAGTGATGAAACACTTGGGTATAGTTTCATCATGAACGGGCGGTTGGCCGTGAAGATCGTCCCGCCGCCCGTGCGATGAACAAATTTAGCGGATTAGTCGCCCGTCGCCGGAGCGCTTGTTTCTTCCGGCACCGGCAGGACATCCGGCCACACAGAGGCGGCGTGCTCGTAAGCGTCGATACCGATTTCGTCGGCGGCGGACGGCATACGGAGCAGGCCGACAGCTTTGATCGCGCTGAACATGATGAAGCCGGTCACGCCAGCCCATGCCAGCACCGCGACCACGCCGAGCGCCTGCACGCCGAGCAGTTCAAAGCCGCCGCCCATCAGCAGACCGGCAGAACCGGCCAGCCCTTCGCTGGCGAATAGGCCGATGGCGAGCGTACCCCACATACCCGCCGCACCGTGTACCGCGAACGCGCCCACCGCGTCATCGATCTTGGCCGCTTCTAGCGCGTCCATAGCGAGGATCAACACCACGCCACCAATCGCGCCGGTAACCAGCGCCGCCGTCGGTGCCATGAACGCACAGCCAGCGGTGATCGCCACCAGACCGGCCAGCGCACCGTTCAGCATATAGGGCAATTGCCACTTGCCGCCCTTGATGAAATAGGCGTAGAACATGGCAGTCATTGCGCCGATGGCCGCCGCGAGGGTGGTGTTGACCGCGACCAGTCCCATCGCGTTGAGGTCGCTGGCTTCCAGCGTCGAGCCGACGTTGAAGCCGTACCAGCCGAACCACAGCACGAACGTGCCGAGCGAGGCCATCATCAGGTTGCTCGGTTGCGGCGGTTTGCCGAATACGCGGCCAACACGCGGGCCGACCACGAATGCACCGACCAACCCTAGCACGCCGCCGGTCTGGTGAACGATGGTGCTACCGGCGAAGTCGAGGAATCCGGCTTCGTCCAACCAGCCGCCGCCCCACGTCCAGAACACCACCATCGGGTAGATGAACGCGCCGAGAATGGCGCTGTAAATCAGCTTGCCGCGAAAGTCGGTGCGCTCGGCCATCGCGCCGGTGGCGATGGTGGCCGCCGCGCCCGCAAAGGCAAACTGGAAGAAGAAGTCAATGAAAAGTTCGCCGTCACCGTCGCCGGTGCCGTCAATGCCGCCCAGAAATAACTCCGGCGTGCCGATAAAACCGCCGCCACTGGCATAAGCGATGCCATAGCCGACGATGAAGAACATGACGCCGGTCACGCAGGCGTCCATCAAGTTCTCGGACATGGAGTTGACAACACCGGTCTGGCGGATGAAGCCGCCCTCTAGCATGGCGAAGCCCGCCTGCATCAAGAAGACCAGAAAACCGGCCAGTAGCATCCATGTGAAGTCTAGATTGTTCTGTACGATGGCGACATCTTCCAGCGTGGCGAAGGCCAGCGCTTCCTCAATCATTGTCGCCGGTTCTTCCGTCGCGTCGTCCTGTGCGAACGCGCCCCCTGTCACTGCGAATAAGAACAGCGTACCGATACCGACAGATAATATGATCCGAATCATTCTTGCATACCGCTTCGACATAGCCTGTTTCTCCTTGCATGGAAACAAAAATCAAAGACGGTTGCAGTGTACTATTCACAAAAAGCCGTCATTACCGCAACATCACATGAATTTTTTGCGGCGCTGTTTGGTGATTATTGCTAAAAAATAAGCTATTCTAGCCGATCATGATTTTTATGTGCAATATGACAAATATCACGCGGTTTTTGTCGGGCAACATGAGCGAATAGTTGTGCAGATTGTCTTTTAGCGATTTTTGGCGCTCCGATGATCCGCCGTACCGGTGATCGCTCGCTGGTTGTTGCGCGTTGATTGCTGGATATGTTGGCTATTGTGTCTAGTCTGTTGATGGGTGAATTGTGCGTTATGACGGAAATTACAGGCGGGGGCATGAAAAAGCGCACGAAGGGCTATAATATCGGGCGATTACCTTTTGAATCGTGCGGGCGTATGCCGCCCTATGACGGAAAGTGACGCGCCATGCCACACAACCCGCGAAGCCGCCTGATATTACACGAACTAGCCGTCGGCGCTCTGTTACTGCTGTTGCCGCTTATCCTGTTCTTGCCGCAGACGCTCGGCGGCAAGACGTTAATCCCGTCGGAAAATTTGTACCAGTATCCGCCATTCAGCACCTACGCGGCGGTGGTCGGCGCACCGCCGCCGCATAACGCGCTGGTCGATGATCTCATCCTGCAAAACTACCAGTGGAAATCTTTTATCCGGCGCAACATCGCGGACGGCGAGATTCCGCTATGGAATCCGCACCAGTTTAGCGGCCAGCCGTTCATGGCGCTCGGTCAACAATCGACGCTGTACCCGTTGAGCGTCCTCTACTATGTCCTGCCGCTTGATGTCGCTTATGGCTGGTTCACCGTGTTGAACCTGTGGCTGGCCGGTTGGCTGATGTATGCGCTTTTGCGCGGCCTGCATCAGGCGCGGATTGGCGGGCTGGTGGCCGGTATCACCTACCAGTTGAGCGCGTTCTTCGTCGCTAGCGCGGTGCATCCGATGATCGTGGCGGCGGGCGTGTGGTTGCCTCTGCTGTTGCTGATGGCGGAATTCATCATACGCGGGCAGACGTTGATCCGGCGTCCGGCGATGCCGCTATGGATCGTCGTCGGTGCGGGTGCGCTGACCTGTAACATACTGGCCGGGCACCCGGAACTGACCATCTATACCCTGCTCATCACCGCGTTCTATGCCGGTCTGCGTCTGCTGTGGCAAGCCCGCCACAGCGCGGCGCGAGATGTCGTCGTGCGCTCGGCGGGGGTGGCGGGCATGGTGGCGCTGGGCTTCGCGCTGGGCGCGGTGCAGTTCCTTCCTTTATATGAAGCGGCCAGCGTCAATTGGCGGGCGGAGCGCGGCAGTCTGGCCGACGTGTTGAACTTCGCGCATCCCGCCCGCGATGTGCTGATGTACGCCATGCCCAACTTCTACGGCAATCCCACCCATCACAGTTATTTCGACTGGTTCACGCTGGAACGGGTGGCGGTGACGGTCAACAGTACCGGCGACGCGATCAATCATACCGCGTGGGGCATCAAGAATTACGTTGAGGGCGCGTTGTATGTCGGCATTCTGCCGTTGGCGCTGGCTCTGCTCGCGCTGGTCGATGCGTGGGCAGGTCGTCGCCGCGATGATCCGCCGACTTCCCCGACGCCGCCGTATCGCCTGATCTTCGCCGCGCTGGTTTTGCTGGCCGGTACGTTCATGTTCGGCCTGCCGACATACGCGCTGATCTATCCGCTACCCGGCGTCAACCAGCTTAATACCGCGTTCCGGTGGGTGTTCGCGGTCAGCGCGGGGGTGGCGGTGCTGGCCGGATTCGGCGCGTCGGCGTTGGCGGCGGGACGCTCCGGGCGGGCGGCGCGGCTGTTCGCGTGGGGCTGGTGGCTGGTCGGTGGCGGCGTGCTGGCAGGGCTGGCCGTCAGCCGCCTGCTGTACGAGCGTATCGAAGGCGTGGTCGAGACTCTCTTCAATAATATGGCGCTGGCGAACACCGCGTTTGAGTCGGCGCGGGCATTTTATAGCTACCAGTTCACCAACGCGCTGATCTTCGCGTTGATCGCGCTGGGAGTCGGCGTCGTGTTCCGGTTGGCGTTGTGGCGGCGCGAGCCGACGTACTGGGGAGCGCTGGCGGTGGTCTTGCTGGCGGCGGATTTGATGATCGCTTCGGCGGGATTTAATCCGGCTAGCGACCCGCGCCTGCTGGACTTCGAGCCGCCCGCCGTCACATGGTTGCAGGAGCAGAAAGCCGACCAGCCTTTCCGTTATATCACGCTGGAAGACCCATCCGGCGGGCTGGATCGCATGTTTCAGGCGAACACCACGATGCGCTATGGTCTGGATGATGTGCGCGGCTACGATAGCATCATCAGCGCGGACTATGTGGCCTATATGCGCGGCGTGCAGATTCAGCCGCAATTGGATTTCAACCGCATCGCGCCGCTTTATCTGGATCGCGTGGCGGGCGGTGAGGTCGATTGGGCGCGGCTGGATCGTCTGAACGTGCGCTACATCGTGACGCACGCGGGAATCGCCGTGCCCGATGATCTGCTGGCGGAGCGCCTGACGCCGGTCTATGCGGATGAGGCAGTCGTCATCTACCAGAACGCGGGCGCGTTCCCCCGCGTTTATCTGGCTTCGCAGATTGATCCGCCGGATAATGTGCGGGCGGCGCGGGTGATCGGCGGGACATCCCGCGAGACGATCATCGAAGTGGACGGCGGCGGCGATCCCTCGTCTGATTGGCTGGTGTTCAGCATGGCGTATGATCCCGGCTGGCGGGCGTTCGTCCGTCCGCAAGGCGTCGATGCGTTCGGCGACCCCGCAGAGGAACGTCAGCTCACGGTCGAACGCGCCGACGGCATCTTTCAGGCGGTGCGCTGGGACGCGGCGCGGTTGGCGGAGATGTGGTCAACCGAACCACTGAGCGCCGAACAGCAAGCCGCCATCGACGACGGGCGCTATGTAGTGCGCTTCATTTATAGCCCGACTAGCTTTCAGGTCGGCGCGTTCGCGTCGGCCATCGGCGGCGCGTCGGCGCTGTTCCTGCTGGGGTTGTGGCTGTGGGGGTTGCTGGTGGGCGCGGGCAAAGCCGATGCGCGTGATGTGTCGCTGGTGGCGCGGAACAGCATCGCCCCGATTGCGCTGAACCTGTTCAATCGCGGCATTGATTTCGCCTTCGCGCTGGTCATGTTGCGTATTCTCGGCCCGGAGGACGCCGGTATTTACTACTACGCGATTGTCGTCTTCGTGTGGTTCGACATCTTCACCAACTTCGGGCTGGATGTGTTCGTCATCCGTGAGGTCAGCCGGGAGCGTCTGCGGGCGCTGTTCTATCTGCTCAATAGTAGCTATCTACGCCTGTTCTTGATGGTGCTTTGTGTGCCGGTGTTGATCGGCTTCTTAGCCATCCGGCAGGCCACCATCGAACCGGCGCTGACCAATGAGGCGCTGATGGCGATTGGCCTATTGTACATCGGACTGGCTCCGGCCAGCATCAGCAAAGGGCTGACCGGCATCTTCTACGCCTTCCAGAAAGCGGAATATCCCGCCGCCGTGACCACCATCACCACCATCAACAAGGCGGTGCTGGGCGTCATCGCGCTGTTGCTCGGCTACGGCATCGTCGGGCTGGCGGCGGTGAGCATCGTCGTCAACCTCATCACGGTGAGCATTCTGGGCGTGGCGGCGTGGCGGCTGATGCGCCGCGAGTCTGTTTCCTCTGCACCACGTCAGCCGGATAGCGGCCTGCTACGCCAGATGACCGGCCAGAGCTGGCCGCTGATGCTCAATCACTTTCTGGCGACCATCTTCTTTCAAATCGACGTGGTCATTCTGGAAGCGTTGCGCGGGGCGCGGATCGTCGGGCAGTACAGCGTCGCTTATCGCTGGTTGCTGGCGCTGAACGTGATACCGGCATTTTTCACACAGGCGCTTTTGCCGGTGATGTCGCGCCAGTGGCGGGAAGACCACGACGCGCTCCGCCGCACGTATACGCTGGGCGTCAAGATTCTGGTGGCGCTGGCGATCCCGTTGGCGGTGGCGTTCACGTTTCTGGCGGAGTTCCTGACGCTGTTTCTGGGCGGGGCGGCCTTCATGCCTGCGGGCGCTATCGCGTTGCAAATCATGATCTGGAGCATCCCGTTCGGCTGGATGAACAGCCTGACGCAATACGCGCTGATCGCGGTGGATTTACAGCGCATGATTACGCGGGCGTTCGTCGTGGCGGTGACGTTCAACATCGTCACCAACCTGATTTTCATCCCGCGTTACGGCTATCAGGCGGCGGCGGTGACCACCATCCTCAGCGAGATTGTCCTGCTGTTGCCGTTCGCCGTGCTGATGCAATCGGCGCTGGGGCGGTTGCGTTGGCTGGATATGGTGTGGCGTCCGGTGGTGGCGGGCGCGGCGATGGGCGCGGTGATCGCTGTGCTGTGGGCGTCCGCGCCGGTGGCGGCGTTGCTGATGGGCGGTGCGGTGTATCTGGGGTTGCTGTGGCGTCTGCGCCCGTTGAACGCCGCTGAATGGGGGATGCTCGCGCCGGTATTACCGCGCCGCCTGCATTTTCTGGCTGGAGGTTAACCGAATTTCATAAAAAATTCATTCGTTAAGTTGACAGTTTATAGACAATTTGCTTCCGATTGTAGTATGATTTGAATTGAAGTTCATTTCTCACGAAAGAGGATACTATGATGAAATTTTCGCGATATTTTGCTCTACTAGCGTCGCTCGTTTTCGTTGTTGCCGTTTCCGCACAGACGTTTGTCACGCCGGATGATTTGAGCGGGTGGCTTATCATACCTGAAAACGATGGTAATGCTGATGTTCAATTTGTTGAGGGCCCGGGCACACCGCCTCTGGGAACCGGTAGCGCTCAATTCACCATCGATGATACTAGTAGTGGTGTTTACCTTGCCACGCCTGCCTATGCAGGACTGTCTCTTGCAGATATTTCACGGTTGCAGTACAGCACGTATATTAATCCGGGTGGTGCTAACGCTCCAACACTACAACTTGAAGTGAATTATGATGTGAATAATCCTACTGCGACTTGGCAAGGGCGTCTAGTATTTGAACCCCAAACACAGAGTGACACAGTCATTGAAGATCAGTGGCAAACATGGCGCATAATCGAAGATGACCTTAGAGGTTGGTGGCGTTCGGGTACGCCGCAAGGAGTAGGCGTCGGTACACCGCCATGTACGCAAGGGCAACCCTGCACATGGTCAGAAGTCATCAATAATTATCCTGATGCGGGCGTCTGGCAGGGTGCTGGACGTGTCGGATTTAAGGCTGGCAGTGGTTGGATAGC
>REDR01000092.1 GCA_007693385.1 Anaerolineaceae bacterium | reverse complement strand
TCCTCCGCTTCTTCTGGCGTGCCGCTATGGTTGTCGATGTGGCCGAGCAAGACCTGATCGTGAAAGCGTCGGCGCTCATCGAAGCGGCGCAACAGCGTAGCGATCAACCCGTAGCGCGGCGATAGCACCCACGTCATCACGAAGAAGGTGAACATCATCAACACCATCGACGCCGAAATAGACGAATTCCAGCGCTCCGGCAAGCTGAGGCCGAAAGCGTTATTCAGCGCCGTCAGCACGTCGCCGACTTCCACGCCGAGAAAGCGCCCCCGCGCCAGATCATAGCCGGTGTAGGCCGACGCCGCGCCGATCAACGGGCCGATGATGAGCAGGCGCGATAGCCTGTCCGTCAGCAGGTAGGCGGTGGCGGGCGGGATGATGAAGAAGGCGATCACCAGAATCGACCCCACCGCGTCGAACGCGCCCACCGCCACCAGACTGACCAGCACCATCAGCGCGTAGTGCAACGCGCCCGGACGGAAGCCGAGCGCCCACGCCAGCGCCGGATCGAACGTGCTGAGCTTCAGTTCTTTGTACAGCGCCAGCACGAAGCCGACAGTCAACGCGCTGAGAACCAGCATCACGGTGATCGCCTTCGGCCAGAACACCAGCACCGGCTCGGCGTCGGTCAATCCAGCGCGGAAGGCTCGCGCCGGTGAATACGTGCCGCAGTTGGCGCACGTCTCGCGGAAGATCGCGCCGTCGTCACGCGGGCTGATGCCCAGTTCGCGGCAGTTGATACACTGGCGGGTGATCTGCGCGGCGGGATGGTCGGGCGTGATGGTCACGCTCTCGCAATTCTCGATGCAATGGCTATTGGTGTTCGCCCACGCCACGCCGATCTCGCCCACCAGTACCGCGTCTACGTCGATATGCGCGTTATCGACATGGCGCGAAATCAAGATGATGGCGATGGCGAACAGGAACGGGAACGCCAGCCCCAGCGCGGCGTCCTGCTTGACCAGCCCGGAACGATAGATCAATTCGGTCAATACGACGGTCAGCACGCCCGCCGATGCCGCGCCGACGATCAGCAGAGGCGACGACATATCCGGCGCACGATCCGAGACGGCAGTCATGAAGATGAACGCGACGACGATGCCCAATAAAACGGTGTGGCTGATGGCGTCGCTGGTCAGCGCCATGCCGCGCAACAATAAGAACGTGCCCAGCAACGCGCCACTCAGCGCGATCAACGCGCCCAGTATGACCGCCGTATGGCGCGGGTTACGCAAAAAGCCGTTGATCTCCTCCCGCGTGAATACCAGCGTCAAAATGTCGATCAGGATTTGCTCAAGGCCGAACATCAATATCATGCTCCCGCATATAGGCGAAGCGCTGATGATCGCGCCGCCGCCGCAAATACGCCCAGATCAAACCGCGTCCGGGCGCGAGGCTCATCGAGATGAAAACCAGCAGGGACAACACCACAATAATCATCGGGCCGGTGGGTAGGTTGGCCTGTACCGCGCTCAACACCGCGCCGACGCCGCCGCCGAATGCGCCGAATACCGCCGCCAGAATGACCATCTGATTCAGCTTGTGCGTCCATTGCCGCGCCGCGATGCCCGGCGCTACCAGCAGGCCGACCATCAGCACCACACCGGCCAACTGCAAGCCCAGCACGACGGTCACGACGGTGATCGTCGCCAGCAATGCCCCCACCAGATTAGCGCGTAAGCCCAGCGCATCCGCGAACGGCGCATCGAACGCGATCAGCTTGAATTCCTTCCAGAATAGCGCGATCACGCCTAGCACCACCGCGCCCACCTGCGCGATCAGCACCACATCCGCCCGCACGATGGCCGCCGCCTGCCCGAAGATGAAGCGGCTGAGTCCGGCCTGTGACGCATCCGGCGACGACTGAATGAAGGTCAATAGCGCGATGCCCGCGCCGAACCACGCCGCCAGCACAATGCCCATCGCTGAATCGCTTTTGATGCGCGTGGTGGCGGTCAGCGCGTTGATGAAGGCGACGCCTAGCCACGCGGCCACGCCCGCGCCGATCAACAACGCGCCGGCGTCGCGTCCGGCCAGCAGAAACGCCACGCCGACGCCCGGCAAAGCGGCATGAGACAGCGCATCACCGATCAGGCTTTGCTGGCGCAACACCGCGAAGCAACCGACCACGCCGCTTAATATGCCCAGCAACACGCCGCCCAGCGCCACCGTTTGCAGGGTGTAGTCGTATTCCACGCCGAGCGCGTGCTGGCTGAACGGCACGAACAGCAACGCCAGCAGAGCCATCACCGCGATCAATAACCAGATGCGACGATCCGCCGCTTTGAAACGAGACATACGCTTTAATCCCCGACCAGCATCACGTCGTTGTCGTCGTCGCCGCCTTGCTCAGAATCAGCCATGTACGACACGCGCCCGCCATAGGCCGCTTTTAGATTCTGCGCGGTGAATGTCTGCCCGGTTTCGCCACTGGCGATCAAAGCCACGTTGAGCAACGTCACGCGGTCAAAATAATCTTTGACGGTCTGCAAATCGTGATGCACCACGATGACCGTCTTGCCGCGCCCGCGCAACTCGCGCAGAATCTCCACGATGGCGCGTTCCGTCACCGCATCTACCGCCGCGAACGGCTCATCCATGAAGTAAATCTCGGCGTCCTGCACCAGCGCCCGCGCTAAGAATGTCCTCTGCTGTTGCCCGCCGGATAGCTGGCTGATCTGCCGGTCAGCGAATTTGACCAGATCGACCTGTTCCAGCGCGGCGAAGGCGGCGTCGCGCTCCGCCCGTCCCGGACGCCTCAGCCATCCCAGACGGCCATACAGCCCCATCATTACCACGTCGATGACCGATGTCGGGAAGTCCCAATCGACGCTCCCGCGTTGCGGCACATAGCCGACCAGCCGCCGCGCCTGTCGGTATGTCTGGCCGTAGAAGCGCACCGTCCCGGCGGCGCGGGGCACTAAATCCAGCGCCGCTTTAATCAGCGTGGACTTCCCCGCGCCGTTCGGACCGATCACGCCCATCAATACCCCCTCCGGCACGCGCAAGTCTATATCCCACAGGGCGGGCTTGCCCTGATAGGCGACGGTCAAATCTTCGACGGTGAACGCGATGCGCGTAGGTGTATCTTCAGGGCGTGACATAGCTTACTCCGTTTGATTTAGCATTTAGCAGTTAACATTCAACTTCCAGAATTGACTCATCCGGCGCGGGGAGCAAGTCCTCCGGCCATTCGGGGATGACCACATCAACCCCGGCGCATTGATACGATTGCAGGACGATATACACGTTCTCGGCGATCATGCCGATGTATGTACCGCCGAACGTGTCCGGCTCGCCCATCGCATCGGAGTATAGCTCGCGCACGCCCAAACGCGCCGCCGCGCCCGCCGATGTGACCGCCTCTAGCGCCGCGTTGACGACGTTGGGCGGCACGCTACTCTCCACGAACAGCACCGGAATATCGTTATTCAACACGAAGCGCACCGTGTCCTGAATATCGCCGACTCCGGCCTCCTCTTCGGTGCTGATGCCCTGAATGGCCGCCATGCGCCAGCCGAAAGCCGCGCCGAAATACTGGAAGGCGTCATGCGATGTGACCAGATAGCGCTGATTGCCCGGCACGGAACGCATCCCCTCATCCGCCCAATCATACAACAGGCGCAACTGCTCGACATAGGCCGCCGCATTTTCCAGAATGATTTCCGCCTGTGCTTCGTCGATTTCGGCCAGCGTTTCGGCTAAATCAAGCGTTGTGATCTCCCAGTTGCGCGGGTCAAACCAGAAATGCGGGTCATCCGCGCCCATCACTTCCGCTTCCGGCTCGAACGCGCCGATGATAAAACCGGCAGACTTGACCGGACGCGACAGCGCATAGATCAGCGTGCCCTGTTCGCGCAATGCCTCGAACACCGTGTCGAATTGGCCTTCCAGATTCAGGCCGCTATAGATCAGCATGTCGGCTTCGTTCATGGCTTGCACGTCGGACTCGGTGGGCTGGTACAGGTGCGGATCAACACCCGCGCCCATCAAGCCGGTGATGGCGAAGCCGTCCGCCCCGTCGGTCAAGATTGTCGCCAGATCAAAAGCCTGTGTCGTGGTGGCGACGATCTTAAAATCGCCGTCACCGTCATCTGCCGCCACGCCAAAAACGCCCGACAATACGAGCGCCAGCAAAAGCAAAATACGATTGATTTTCATGCGTTACATCTCCTTATATTTGACAATATAGCCACGTTCCCAACAGCGCTAGTTAGGGTTACACAACATAATTTTTAGCATAGCCTAAAAATTGTGTCAAGTGCTGATGTAGCGAGAGAGTGAAAAGATTCTTCGTTCTTTTTTCTACAGAAGAAAGAACCAAAAAGACTTTTGCATCCGTTCAAAAGTCCCTGCAAGAAACTTCAAAATAAAATTTATTGGCTGATGGAAAAATGATAAGAGCAAAAGTTTCTGGTGTCACCTTTTTTCAAAAAGGTGACGAAAAATTTTGTGCTGAGCAGTTACAAAGAATTTCAATAATAACTACTCGATCAATCCCCCCCATTCATCTATCGCGCCTTCCAGACTTTCCTGCAAGGCGGCGTATTCCGCGCCCAGTTGATGCACCGCGCCCGCGTCACCTTCGGCGCTGGCGGTGGCGATCCGCGCTTCTAGCTCGCTGATCTGCGTCTCTAGCGTCTGGATGCGGGCTTCGACTTCCGCGACGCGCTTTTTAAGCTGATACGGTGTCAGCCCGTGCGCGGGGCGGCTGTCCGACTTTTTCGCGGCGGATTCTGCGGCGGGGCGGTGGCCGTTGTCTTGCGGTTGCGGGGCGGCGGCGTCGCGCTTGCTGATGAACTCGCGGTATGTGCCTTCAAATACCGCCATCTCGCCCGCTTGCGCGTGCCAGATTTGCGTCGCTAGCGCGTCGATCAGATAGCGGTCGTGGCTGACGATCAACACCGTGCCGCCGAAATCGGCCAGTACGTCCTGCAATACTTCCTGACTTTCGATGTCGAGATGGTTGGTCGGCTCGTCCAGCAGTAGCAAATTCGCGCCACTTAAGGCCAGTTTCGCCAGTGCCAGCCGTCCGCGCTCGCCGCCGCTCAGTGTGGCGACGGTGCGGAATACGTCTTCGCCACTGAAAAGGTATTGCCCCAGATAGCTTCGCGCCTCGCTGAGTGGCATCGGCTTGACCATCGTCACCTCGTCGATCAGCGTGTTATCGGCGTTGAGCTTCTCGTGTGCCTGCGCGAAATAGCCGACCTTGACCGACGCGCCCAGCCGCACGCGCCCGCTTAGCGGCGTTAACTGCTCGATAACCGTCTTGAGGAACGTACTTTTGCCGACGCCATTCCCGCCGATCAGCGCGGCGGTTTCTCCGCGCCACAGCGTAATATCCGGCACATGGAAAAGCGGCGCGTCTGCTGTGTAGCCGACGCTCAAATCGCGCGTCCATAGCACCTTGTCGCCGCTACGCATGGCGGCCTGTAGTTTCAGGTTCATGTCGCGCTTGGCGGCGCGGGGGCGATCAATGATCTTGCCGCGCTTACGCATCGTCTCTAGCTTCTTCTGGCGGCCTTTGGCCTGCGCGGTCAGCCGACTGCCCATGTGCTTACGGATGAACGCCTCTTCTTTGGCGATGAATTCCCGTTGTGACTCGTACTCTTTGGCGGTGCGCTCGTGTCGGGCTTCGCGCTGGCGGACGTAATGCGAATAATTGCCGCGATACGTTTCTACCGTGCCCCAGTCCATCTCCCAGATGATCTGCGCGAAGTTGTCCATGAAATAGCGGTCATGGCTGACCACCAGCACCGCACCCGCGAAGCCCTTCAGGTAGGATTCCAGCCATTCAACCGCGTCGATGTCGAGATGGTTGGTCGGCTCGTCCAGCAGGAGTAACCCCGGCTCGCTGAGCAACAGCCGCGCCAGCAGTGCCCGCGTTTTCTGCCCGCCGGAAAGTTGCGGCAGGGGCATGTCGAAATCTTCCGTCGCGAAGCCGACGCCGTTCAGCACCATGCGTATTTTCGCCTCGTAGACGTAGCCGCCGCGTCGCTCGAATTCGCTCTGCAATGTGCCGTATACAGCCAGTGCTGACTCGTGCTTGTCGGCGTCGGCCATGTCATGCTCAAGCTGATTCAACTGTGTTTCCATCTGGCGCAGATCATCGAAGGCGGTCAGCGCTTCTTGCCACAGCGAATGATCGCCGACCAGTTCCGGGCGCTGGGGCAGAAAGCCGATGCGCTGACTGCGGGCGATATTCACGCGCCCGTCCGTCGCGCTATCCAGTCCGGCCAATATATTCAACAGGGTGGTCTTGCCCGCACCGTTGGGGCCGACCAGCGCGACGCGCCCACCGTGCGGTATCTCGACGGTGACATCGCGGAAGATTTCGTCCGGGCCGTAGAATTTCGATAGGTTCTGGGTGGTGAGGATTGCCATTTGCGCTCACAAAGGGTCATAACGGACACATAAGCCCCGATTATAACACAGGCGCGACGGCGATTTAAGCGGGAATTGCAATAGGCGCGACTCAACAGGCGCGACATACGCCGCGCCTGCTGTTGTGTGCAAAATTGCACGCGAGTTGGTGGGAGATGCCTTCTAACAGGTTCTCCTCGAACGGTGATCTGCTAGAGGGACATCTCCCCCGTAATCTCGTACTTCATGATTGTGATCACCTCCTTTTCACTAACCAACGATGCGGCCACTATAGCATATATCGGGCAAGGACGCAAGTTAAAGGGTCTTAAAGGACTCTTTAGAATGTGCCCCTCATAATAAATCGACCTCCAGACCGTAGGACTCCAGCGCCTCGCGCAAGGCTTCGATCTGATCGCCGCGCACCGCCACCGCCATCTCGCCCAACCGCGCCGCGCAATAACGCCGCAAGGCGGGCTGGCTCAAGATGAAGTCGAGAGTCTCCGGCGCGGTGGTGCGTAATACAGTCATCGATTCCACCGTGACCGACTGGCGGGCGCTCTCGCTCCACGTCTCAAGCTGGCGGGCGAGTGTCGGCGGTAGGGTTTCGGCGTCCATCATGCGCGTTAAGAAGGCGGCGATGTGGCCGGTATTGATGCCTTGCTCGGCGGCCTGTCGCACGCCTTCCATGCTGACCTTGTACGTGAACGGCGTCCCCGCCCCCGCCGCGCCGATCCATGACGTGAAGCGCATCGCCTGAAAGCGATCCATGCGCGGCACACGGCGCGAAGCGGTCAGCACACCATCCGCGCCGACGACGATCTTCTCTGGTTGCTCCGGCGGATTCGGCCACGCCTCATCATGGCAGAAAGCGCGGCCATACGCATTGAGGCGGGCGGCATCGTCGGACAGGTCGATCATGCCCAGCCAGTGAAGCGGGCCGAACAGGTAAAATTCCAGCAGAGCGCCCTCCACCGCGTCCCAGCTTTCAAAGCCGTTGAGGTATTCGCCGTCCATGTTGCCGATATACCAGATGTTGTAATCTCCGTTCGGGCGCTGGAAGTCGGGATCAACCGCTTTAATCAGCGTGATGAATTCGTCAATCGACCACCATTCGCCCTTCGGCGTGAAATCGCGCAGGAAGCCGACCAGCGCGGAGCGCCCCGCCACCGGATTGTACTGGTCGGTCTGCTCCGGTCGCAGGCCTTCCACATGCCACAGCTCGCGGTAGCGCGTGCCGGCTGACCACGCATCGACCAGCGCCTTAAGCTGGGCGGAACGGGTGGCCTCTAGCCAGCGCTTGACGTTGGCGCGGTGCGGGCGGGCTTGTCCTTCGTGTACGTCGATCAACTCCGCGCTGATGCCGATCAGGAACAGGAAGCGCAGGCGGGCATGGTCGGCTTGTAGAAGATGCGATGTCAGCGTTTCGCGGTCTTCTGGTGATAGCTCACCTTCGCGGATCGCCCCGCCGAATACCTGCAAATGAGCGAGTAGCGTGGTCATATCATCGACGATGGTCGTGTCGGCGTTGGTGATGTGTTCGGCGGGTAACTCGTCGGCGGGGATGGGGGCGACGCGGGCGGAGGCGCGATCCATCACGGCGGATGGCGCGGGCATTGCCTCCAGACCTTCGTAGGTGGTCTTATGCGTCGGCAGGGCGTCGGCGAGGTCGGCGGGCACGTAGACCAGCAGATGCGATCCGGCGTCGGATTGCCCGTAGCGCGTATAGATCAGCCCGCGATAGTACAGCGACTCCGCGACGCTCTGCGGCTGGTTAAGCGGGTCTTCGCGTTCGATCTGGGCGCGTCCCATGCGGCGAATTTCGCCATGTACGCGGCTGAACATGGATTCCATCATCTGGTTTTTAGCGCTGATGAGCGTCTGAAGCGTGCCGCGTTGGGCATCGTCCAGCTTATCCCACACGCGGGCGGCGGTGGCTTCGTCGCGCATGGCGTTATCCAGCGCGTCGGGGATTTCATCTTGACCTAAGCGGCTGATGTCCACGCCCCAGAACTGCGCGATGATCGGCAAAATAGATTGATCGCTGGCGCGTAAGCTGGCTAGTAACTTCGACATATCACGGCTCCTCCGTCGGCTATTGGCTGATTCAATTATCGTTCATCCGGCGCGTTTCGTCTAATCCATAACGCGGCGGGGGGCTATTTCAGATTTTTGGCGTAAAGGGCATAGCACGCTACGCTCTTGACAGATTTTTGTTTGGATTGCGCCTGATGAATCATCGTGTATCGGCGCGGGCGTTTGTTGATCGTCGGTTGCGCCATTTCCCAAATTTGTATATGGTGGACTGTGGAAATAACGCAAAAAAGGGAAAGACAAATGCGAAAATTACTCCGTTTAACCATTGTACTCGGATTATTGGCCGTGATGGGCGCTGTACAGGCGCAGGTCATTGACGACATCTCGTTCGATCAGGACATTCTGGCCGACTTATCCGCGCAATCATCCATCGCCTACGGCCTGACGCTGGATGAGGCGACGGCGGTCAATATGAACGTGAATTATCTCGGCCCGGCCTTCGGGTTCATGGTGGAGATATTCGGCGGTGACGGCGCGCCGGTCACCGAGCAAGCGATCAATAGTGCCGGTGATGTGGCGCTGGATTTACCCGCCGGTGATTTCTTCGTGCTATTGGCGGTCATGCCGGGCGAGAGTGGCCGCGCTATCCTGCGCTTCAGCGCGGGTGGGACGACGGACGCACCCGCCCCGCCCACCGGCGCACAGACCGGCGCTGATCCCGACCCCGACGGCCCACTGGCTAGCGGGCAATGGCGCGTGGTGTATCAGGACGATTTCGAGACGAACTGCCCCGACGAGTTGCCGTTAGCAGAGGCGCTATTGCCCGACGATGGCAGTCTGCACACGCTGACGTTCAGCGACCCGCCGCAAGCACTCGAATTCCATGCGGTGGTGGCCGCCGAGCAAATCAGCACCCTGCCGGAATTCTTCATGACGGATGTGCTGGGCGATGGCGTGTTTGAAGTGGTGCCCGGCATCCAGACCGCGCCTTTCACCTACGTCTACACGGTGAACGACGCCGCCAGCATCACGCTGAACTACACGCAAACGCTCGCGCTGAGCGATTGCGTGGCGACGATCACCGTCGAGTTGATCTTTGAAGGTGAAAACGGCGACGGCATGGCGATCCCGCCTCTGCCGGAACAGCCGGACACCGGCGCTGAAAGCGGCCTGACCGGATCAGTAGCGGATTGGCAGGTGTTGGGTGATGTGATGGACCCGATGTTTGTTGACGACACGCAACTGTGCGCGACGGGCACCGGTGGCGCGGGCTGGTTCTTCGATGCGCCGCAATCGTTCGTCGATCAGGTGGTCAACGGCTACGGCGAGACGCTATCATTCGGCCTGCGCCAGAATCAAGCTGACGTGAACACCGCGACGCGGGTGATGCTGGTCGTCGGCAATGCGATCATCCTTGAGCATACGCTACCGCCCGCCGGAACAACCGATCTGGTGACGCATCAGGTGGCGCTGGACGAAACCGGCGGCTGGGTTGAACTCGACGGCATATTCGACCCCACCGATCCGGCCATGTTCCAGCAATTGCTGGCGGATGTGACCCGCGTGCAGATCGACGGGCACACCGAGAGTTGTCTGGTCGGCCCGTCGGTTGGTGACGGCGTGGCGGTGGATTCCGGCGCGAGCGCGGACGGCGTGCCATCCGGTAACGTGCCGTATTACGTGGTCAGCCCGACGCAAGACCCGGGCGATAATCTGCCCGTCGGCTGTGATGGCTACATGACCGCGCTGGACTCCGGCCAGCCGTTCTCCGACGATCCGGCGGACAACATCCGCGCCAGCCTTGAGCCGTTGCTGATGATGGGTTCGTCTGAAGTCGGCATCGCTGATTATCAGAACTATCTGGGCGAGCAGGGCTTGTCAGTGGGCGAAATCACCATCGAGAACGGCCATGCGCGGGTGGTCATCGACGGTTCGTTCTTGCTGATCGGCACATGCGGCGATCCGTTGATCGAAGCGCATTTCCTGCTGGGCATCTTCGCCGATCCGCGCATCGAGTCGGTGGAAGTGGTGGTCAACGGTGAAAGCCTGCGAACCATCGTGGATATGTCCGGCCAGACGCCGGCGGGTGCGGCCTATACCCGCGACGACATCCCGCTCCGTACATGGTAACGTTGCGATAGATAAATAGACTCACGGGGACGGCTCGCGGGCTGTCCCCGTTTTGTTTCTCGCCCCCGACGATCTGCCCACGCCGAGAAGACACCAAACCTGAAAAAGGTATATAATCAGGGTGCAAGGTTATCCTGCAAAGATCGAAAGGATCGCACATCATGAAACGTATAGGTTTATTTCTGCTGGTGATGGTTGTCGGCGTATTCGGCGCATGGGCGCAGAGCGACACGCTAACCATCGCACCGGATGAGACGGTTGAGGGGGAATTGACCGTCGAACAGCCCTTCAATTACTACCAATTAACCGCTAGCGCTGGTGACTTGCTGGGAATCACCCTGCGTTCCGGCGACTTTGACGCTTATCTGGTGCTGACCGACAGCACGGGTGAAGTCGTCGCGGAGGATGACGATAGCGGCGGGCGTCTGGATGCCATGATCCGCATTGAAATCCCCGCCGATGACACGTACACCATCGCCGCTACGAGCTTCCGCGCTCATCGGAGTGAGGGACAAATGTCGGCGGGCGGCGCGTATGTGTTGACCGTCGAGAGGCTGACCGATGTCATTAGCGATCAGCCCACCGATGATGATAGCGTCTTCGCACCGTTCATCGTTTATGGCGACGTGGTAAGCGGCACTATCGCTGAAGGCGAGACGGCCAGCGAGTATCTGTTTAGCGCCAGCGCGGGCGATCTCGTGACCGTCACGCTACGTTCAACCGATTTCGACGCTTACCTGTTGCTACAGGATGAAAACGGCAACACATTGACCGAAGACGACGACAGCGCCGGAAGTCTGGATTCGCTCATCAGCGACTTTGAAATCCGGCAGAGTGGCGTTTATCGTCTGGTGGCGACTTCGTTCGGCGCGGTGCGCGGCTTCACACCGGGCACCGGCGACTATACGCTATCGCTAGAGGTCGCTTCCGCATCGGATGAACCGCCAGTCATGAGCGATGACTTCTCGCTGAACTATGGCGACTTCATCGAAGGGCGGTTGACGCGGATCGACCCGACGCTGGACTATCGCTTAGAAGGCGCGGCGGGCGATGTGGTGGTCATCACGCTACGCTCGAACGACTTCGACGCCTATCTGGAAATGTTCGACTCCTCCGGCGAGTTGGTCACGTTCGATGACGATAGCGCCGGTGGCTTAGACTCGCGCATTGGCCCGTATGCGCTACCCGCCGACGATGTGTACACGGTGCGCGTGAACAGTTACGGCAACGTGATACGCGGCGATGCGGGCGTTGGTCTATTCACGCTGGAAGTGGAAAGCATCGAACTGGGCGAACTGATAGCGGGCGAGACGATCAACGATGTCTTATCACCCCGCGATAATTTCGCGGCGTATCGCCTAACCGGTGAGGCCGGTCAAATCATCATCATCGACTTTGAAACCGATGATATGTCGGTTTATGCTTCGCTGGCTGGCAACGGGCTGGAAATCTTCGCCTATCCGGGCGAGACCGACATGCTCGGCCCGGCCACGCTACCGGCTGATGGCGATTACGTGCTGATGATTAGCACGTTCGGCGCACAATACGACATCGAATACACGATCACCCTGCGCGATGTCGCCGCACAGAGCATCGCTTATGATACGCCGACGACCAGCAACTTCGATGAATCGCCGATCAATGTGTTCACGTTTGCGGCGCAAGCGGGCGATATGGTCAATGTGCGCGTGGATAGCGGCGGCGCGGTGGATACCACGCTGGTGCTTAATGCGCCGGGAGGCTGGCGCGTGGCCTTTGACGACATGAGCGGGCCGGGCTTCGATCCGGAACTGTACAACATCTATCTGCCGGAAGACGGCGATTATACGCTGGTGGTAGCGACCAACATCACCGGCGATAACGCCGACTATACGCTACTCATCGAACGCGACGGCGTGCGCGAATTGGATGTCGCGCCGCAGATCATCCGGTTGGATAGCAACCGCATCAATGACTTCGTGATCTTCGACGCCACAGCCGGCCAGACGGTGCGGTTGACCGTGCGTAAGATCGGCGGGGATCGCTTCAACGAGCCGTTCATCGACGTGCGCCAAGGCGACGAAGTGATCGCCAGCAACATGATCGGGCAGGTCGAATCACTGACGATGACGTTCACCGTGCCGGAAGACGGGCGCGTGTTGGTCGAGGCATATAATTATTACGGCACCGCGATTCTGGAATTGGCCTTAGAAGACGCCGGTTAACGCATCAATACGGACGCGGGGCGGGCGCATCATAAACCCCGTCCCGCGCACTAACGGGCGACCGCCCGCGCACTAACGGGCGACCGCCCGCGCACTAACGGGCGACCGCC
>REDR01000002.1 GCA_007693385.1 Anaerolineaceae bacterium | reverse complement strand
GCTTGATCTTCTCTAACGCGCTTGTGATGAGCGCTTCTCTTGCGGCCGCCGTCAAATCTTCGAACGTCAGGCCATCGTTATTATCAGCCACCATATTCGCGGCGGTCTCCGGCGCATAGCTCGCCAGCCAGCGGACGACACGATTAATCCCCGTCCGGCCTTCCAGCTCGCCCAGCAGTGCCACTGTCACGCGCCAACCGCCGACCTCCCACCAGCGCGGAAAAAGTTCGGCCAGCCGTTCATCACGCGGCGGCAGTGCGTCCCCCGCTTCCCAATCCGGATGACGACGGGTGTAATCGGCCAGCAGGTCGCGTAACTTCTTGGTGGCGAAGTATTCCTGATACAGTTGATGGTTGAAACGGACTGCCGTCTCGGTCAGCGTGATGATGCCCGCGTCGCGTCCTTTCCTGAGCCATTCGATCAGATTGGCGGGCGCGTTTTCAGCGTTCAGCAGGTCAGCCAGTGCGATTTCGGTGCGCTGTTCGGTGGCCTGCAACGCGGCAGAGGTGAATTCCAGCGCGGCGTGGATGGCCGCGTGGTCGGCTTCCGTCCAGCCTCTGCGCCCCGCTTCCGCCCCCACCATATCCTCAATCACCGCGCCGAACAGAAGCGCCCGATTGTTGGGCAATTCTTCCTCAAGCTGTACCGTCAGCGCCGTCAGATCGCCGCCACAGCGCCGGATCGCTTTCCCCATCCGCACCACCAGCAAGCGCACCAATGTGAACGGATTGCGGCACAGCAACATCAGCTTGCGCGGGTCGTCATGTATCCGCCCGCGTGCACGTTCATGGTCATTCCAGCCCCCGTGCCAACCTCCCGGCATCTGCCAGAAAGCGCGGACACTGCCTTTCCATGCCACCCATGCTTCGCGCAGTCCCGCACCGTGCATCACGGTCTCCCAGATCGGGTCGGCATACTTCGGCCTCAGGAAGTGCGTCAGGATGTCGTAAATCTGCTGTGGATTCAGGTCTTGCAGGTCTACGCGGTGCAATCCCGGCACGTCGTGCAGGTCTTCTTCGTAATTCTTCACGCGGCAGGTCAGGATGAACGGCGCTTCTGCCTGCACCAATTGGTCGATGAACGCCTTCAAGTGTCGCCATTGACCTTTATCACGCGGCATCTCGTTGAGCGCATCGAGCAACCATAGCACCTTATGCTCAGATAGCCGTTCGCCCAATGCGCCCATCCGCGCCGCCACGAACGCCTCAAACGTCTGCGCGGTATTGTACTGTGATAGCGGCACGAATACCGGCAACGGTGCGGCGGGGTCTACGCGGCATCCGTCGGCGTAATCCAGCGCCAACCGCCCCAGCATGAACGTCTTGCCCGCGCCCGGCGCTCCCAGTAGCACCACGCGCTGAAGCCCGCCGATGCGCCCGCGCACATCCTCCACGTATTCCACCTGATCGCTGTAGCGCCCTTCTCGCGGCGGATGAAACTCTCCGCTCAGTTCAATCTGCGGCGGCGGTGGCGGCGCTTCGTCGCGCACGTCCGGCGGGAATAAATCCCAGTCGAGTTCGTCATCGTCATCGTCCGCCTGTGGTTTGGCGATGGTAATCTGCTGGCGTATCTCGACCTGCGGGTCTATGAAGGCGCGTTTTAAGCCCTTGAACACCTCTTCCGGCATCACTTCCCGCAGATGATTCGGCATCACCTCATCCAGATAGTGCTGAATCACCTCCGGCGCTTTGCCGTCCAGCGCGTCCCCCAAGTGTGTGATGAAGTCTGTCGCCTTCTGCGGACGCAGAGCGGCATCTTTCGCGCCGCCCATCCGTAACACCTGCAACACAAACGGCGCGAGATGCTCATGCTCCGGTAGTTCAAGCGTGGTGTCGAGATGTTGCGCCGCGATTTCCGCTTTACTGCCTTTGAAGGGGCGTTCGCCCGCCAGCAGTTCATACGCGATGATGGCTAGCGCGTAGATGTCCGATTTTTCGGTCACGTTGCCAGTTGAGCGCAGTTGCTCCGGCGCGGCGTATTCCTCTGTCGCGGCGGTTTCGCCCGTGCCCGTCACCGGATTCTGGCGATGCGTGCGGTAGGCGATGCCGAAATCCGCCAGACACAGGCGGCTCGTCTCGCGGGTGAACAGCATGTTGGCCGGTTTCAGGTCGCGGTGGATGATGTCATGCCGGTGCGCGAAATCCAGCGCGTCGGCCATCTGGCGCAGATAGTCCAGCGCCACATCGGGCGATAACCGCCCCGCTTCATCCAGTGCCGCCCGCAACGAACCGCGCATCTGCGGCATCACCAGATAGCGCAGGCCGCCGTCAATGCCATAGTCGTAAATCGGCATGATATGCGGATGTTCGTCCAGTTCGCGCAAGCTCCGCACCTCTTCGATGAAGCGCGACGCATAATCGCGGGTGGGGTGTGGCTTCATGCACTTGATGGCGACTGGCGGCAATTGCGGGTCGTTCATGTCCTGCGCCTGCCAGACGGTCGCCTGACCGCTATCGTCGCCGATCGGCTGGAGTAGTTTGTATCGTCCGGCGATCAACCGGCCAGACTCAATCGGCGCGATTTCGGCTTCCGGCAGGCTGTCGACTCGCATCAAATCCTGACAGAAACTCTCCGCTATCTTCCCCACATCCACACC
>REDR01000005.1 GCA_007693385.1 Anaerolineaceae bacterium | reverse complement strand
CAATCGCCGTCCCCTTGCGGATGCCTGCCCGGTTGAAGTCGGTCGAGAACACGCTGGGGTCGGGTCTGCCGTCCAGCGTTTTCTTGCCGGTTTCGCGGCTATCGCCGTTCAGGTTATCGAACCAGAAGTGATCGAACTGTTCCAGCAAATGCTGGCGCATCACGACGAATGAAGGGTAATTGAGGTATGAAAAATTGGTGATGTAGCAGACGACTCCTTCGGCATTCTGCTCGGCGATCACGCGCTCCGCGATACGAATGAAGCGGATGTAGAGATCATCCAAGTTGAATTTTCGGATGTCCCATGTCTCCCGCAGTCCAGCTTTGTATTTATCAACCAACCCTTCGCCCTGCGCGATGTTCTCCTCTACTGTGGATGTGCCGGAGAAGGCGTTGTAGGGTGGATTGCCCAGCACGACCAGAATCTTCCGCTTCCGCTTGATGGTATCCGCCTGGTCGCGCTCCTGTTTCATAGCCTCAATGACCAACTGCTTCGGCTTGTCCTCTGGCGGTTGCCATCCGGTCAGTGAATTGGTGAGGTAAACGCCCACCCGCTCTTCATCACTTTCCAACGGCACGCCGTATTTTTGAAGCAGTAGACCTAATTGCAGATGGGCGACTACAAAAGGGGCGGGCAGTAACTCAAAGCCGAACACCCGCCCGGTTGGATCTTCCCCGACGACATTGTGAATCGCATCCTTGACCGCTTGTTTAGCGGCATCTTCGCCGTTGTTTTCAAGCTGTGTCTGGTAGATGCGTTCCAATACCGCGACCAGATACGCACCCGTCCCGGTTGCCGGGTCGAGAATATATACGTCTTTGTCCGCTAAACCATCCGGGCGACCCAGTTCATCCCGTAGAACACGATCCACCCGTTCGACCATGTAGCGGATAACCTCCGTCGGCGTGTACCATACACCCAGTTCCTCGCGTAGTTTGGGGTCAAAGGCTTCAAGGAATGGTTCGGGTGTGGCTACTTTGCGTTTTGAACTCATGAAGCGATATCCATCATCAGTTCTTCGGGCACAGCATCGGGATGCAACGAGCGGTAGCGTTTTTGATGCGCGTCTCGCCTGCGAGATCGCTGGAAATCATCCCAGTCACCGTTGAGATAAACCGCTCTCAAATCCAACATGACTTGTGCCCCATCCAATGACCAGCGCATCCCGGCGCGTTCAAAGCGGTCTTTGACCAGATGGCGACAAGCCCCCTCAATCACGCCAGTTCCAATCGGATAGCCGTGCGCCAGATACGTCTGGTAATCCAGATAATCGCGGTTGTTTTCGAGATACTGAATGATCTTTTCGATCACCGTCCGTTTGCGTTTTGAGAGGTAGCCAAGCTGATAATGGAGATGATTGAGCAGGTGATCGAGGTCGTATTCGAGCAGGCATCGCAGAGCATCTCGCATCCACGTCTGCCGCATCGAATGTGTCTCACCCCATAGCGTATTGGCCGCCTCCCACAGATATTCGGTGACATGAATAATATCGACGATCAGCGTGAAATCAGGCAAATCCTGTTGCACGCGATTTTTCAGCCCACGATTGCCATCGGTGAGGGCAACGTAATGGCTGATATGTTGCCAATCACGATTTTCAGCCAGCTTTGACAACTGCTCGAAAGCGGCTTTTTGCCCGCTCAGAGTGCCAAAAACCTGCTTGTGGGTCGGCTCCGGACGCGGCGTCAGAGAGGACTGCTCGGACGCATAACCGGGCACCAATGCTCGAATAATGTCCTCAGCGTCACGTTTATAAGGCGCGATCGTGTACAGCGTCGTCACCGTTGCCTCCTTTTTGGCGGTTTTTTTCTCACCACGTCCGCGCCGTGCTTGTGGCGGGGGACTGTCTTTGCGCGTCATTGGGATGCCTTTGCCATCGGCTGAGACGACCAGAATTTCATCGCGGGCGGGCGCATCTGGTACCGTTTTGGCCTCATAATAATCGGCCACATGTGCGGCGTGGTCGGCGTTGATTTGCTCGGCACATCGCTTAGGTAAATTCCATCCCAACCATTTTGAGCATATCGTCACCGCCTCCTGATAAGTCACCATGACGCTCAGCCCACCGATGCGTTCTTGCACCAGATCCGAAAAACTACGTTCTGGCAGGCTCAATTGATCGTCCAGTGGGCATTGGCCGCCTACACCTTTACGCCAGTAGTAGGCTCGTCCAACAGTCAAATCGCCAAACAGCGATACATATTTTCGCTTCCGTTGACCGGCATACACATATTCCACACCGTCCACTTCGTAGACCTTTTGCCGCGCTTCCTGCGTCTCACATGTTGCAAAGAATAACTGCATCAGTTGTTGCCCCATCAGCAACATTTCCCACCATAGCTGTTGTTCTACTTCGTGCGCGGTTTGGCTTTGACGGTTCTCGCCGCTGACCATCTCAAGCAATGCTGACATTTTTGATTGGATGTTTTCCGCTATACTGGTGCTGAAAGACATGGGGGCCTCCTTGACGCCTTGTTTTTTATATCGTCATGAGTTTCCCTCTGTCTTTCAACCCCTTTTAAAACTCAAAGTAGCCACACCCAAATCGTGCAGATGTGTCGTGTCAATGAAAATGTCTTGCGGGCAATCAGGACGAA
>REDR01000072.1 GCA_007693385.1 Anaerolineaceae bacterium | reverse complement strand
AGAACATCGGCGTATAGCCGTTCGATTGTGGCTTGATTGCCAGCCAATCGAAACTATTCAGCGCATAACGCCGATCCGGATGCCAATCCACGACTCCTACCATCGCACCTTCGCGGTTAGGTTTTGTATTGATGCTATCGGGTAAGCGCATCACGGATGCAACAGACTTCACGTAAGCCTCATCACCATCGAGCACTTTGAACAGTCCATGCAGAATGTGAGCGATTCGTTGCTTATCATCGTCAGTTTCGAGGGTGAACGGCGCATCCAGTAACCAGTAAGCGTGCCAGCCGCCACCACTATCCACGATGACAGATGGTGCAGGGTCGAACTCCTGTAGCTTTGCCAGTCCCTTATCGCGCTTATTCTGGTCACTGTCACAATCGACATCGACCCACAAAGCAGGTACGAGCGCCGCCGATGCCGCACTCCCTTTCTTCTCCCGCCGCACGCATGGCGCGAAGTATAATCCATAGCCCTCCTTATTAAGGCGCTCCGCTTCAGCGAAAATTCGCTTCTTACCGTCGGCATCATCCATCCGCGCCCACAGCGATCTAACTTGTGCGCTTGTTGGATGGATACAACGAATCTCGAAGTAGAGTTTGGCGGGCGCTTCTTTATAAAGCTCGGCCAAAAGTGCTTTACCCGATGGTAAACTCTCCGTATTCTGTGCTATATTGATGTCATACATTTTGAATTTCCTTTTCAGGATTTACGGGTGATGACGGCACATCACCCGTTTTCCGTTTATATGTCCATGTCGAATGAAGGGCCGGATGATGGCGGTTCAGGCGGTAGCAGATCGTCGTAACCCTCATCCAGCAGAATTTTGACCGTCTCGCGATACAACAGAAGCTGGTCGGCGTCGGGATGATTACGCAGTTGCTCCACGACAGCCGCACTCAGGCGTTCGGCTTGCTCGCGGCTCAAACCGGACGCCACCGGACGGAATACAATCTCATCCTCAACCGGCAGGTAGTAACCGATGGCACAATTCGCCTCATCGGTCTGGCGCACGCCGCCCCAGAATTTCACAGGCTCATCATCAAATAGACCGATGCCGTGCGCTTCTTCGCCGACGATTTGCTTCTGTTCGTTGCGCAATACCTCCAATGCATCAATGCGTTCTTCCCAGTCCGGCCCGACATAGCGATCGAGCATCTCAGCCATATTTTGCTCGGTTACATCATGCAACATCGCAATGTGATCGACCTTTTTGCTCTGCGAGAAATACAGGTTGACGCGCTCGCCGCTTTCCTCACTCCACACGGTACCTGGAAGCACCACATGAGTATGCGGATTGTGCATCCCCGGCGCTTGCGGATCGTCGCTTTCGCGGTGATGGAGCACGTATGAAAACTCGCATCCGGTATCCAGCCCGCGCGCCTCGAAGAAGTCATCGACCACATTCTCGGTCAATTCGCGGACGAATTGCTCGCGTTCATCATGCGGAATCATCGCCACCAGTTGAGGATTGGGATTGACCACCAGCGAGAACGCCAGCACATGATTGCTTCGCAAGTCATCACAGCGCTGAGCGATCTCTGCCACCGATTTACCCATGCCATGATCTGTCCAGCGCTCCTGCCCCGCGACCATCTTCGCGCCCTCGTCGCGGCTATCTCGATAGGTCAGATAACCGAGCAGATTCTTCATCCGCTTGGCCTCATCCGCCGATGGCCGTTTGTAGCGCAGATTAGCAACACACATTTGTTTGCGATCCATCAGCCCTGACTCCGCTTCATCACGCGCTCGATGAAGCCGTCCAACTTCGTCGTCAGTGCCTCGACTTTGGCATCCAGCGCGTCCACTTTGACCTCAACGCCTTTGGCAATTGCCCGCCGTGAACCGGGCAAATCCTCCTGTGCGGCCAGATAGTAATTGACGGCATCACGGATGAGGTCGGTCGTGTGGATCAGCCGCCCGTCCTTCCGCGCCCGAACCGACCGCAGTTCGCGCAAACGCCGCATCTGCTCCGGTGTCAAGCTGACCGTTTGCCGCTCGGTATAGAGTTCAGTCTTTTTGCGTTTCTTCATGTGTCTCCTCGATCAACTCTTTCAACCATCCCGAAGGACGGAAACGGTAGTAAATCCGCCGAATCTTGTTCGGTGCTGTTCCATGTTGCGTTTGCAATTTGTTGCGTACTGCGCCGCCGACTTGCATCTGTTGCGCTTCAACATAGAGCTTGCCCAGATTGATGACGGTCACGGTGCTATGGGGTTTCGCCAACTCTGCCGCCCAGATTTCGCCCGTGACTTCGAGCACTTCGGCCACTGTATGACGCTCCAGATGCGGTAGTCGGCGGGCGACGGCGATCACTGTCTGACGATGATTCATGCGTACTTCTCCTCGCTTCGTTTGCTCATATTTCCGTCGGACGGATGCCCGCCGGACGTTTTCACCACGCTACAAACGTGGTGCGGTTTTTGGGCGCAAATCGGCAGGAGGTGCGCCCCTTCGACGTGGTTCGCCACGTCGTCAAGTGTGATGCGTGCCTCGCACCGTCGCACTTGTGCGGCCTGCTGAGCAGGGTGCAGTAGCCCCTCCGGCGCATGAGGAGCGAGCGATATTTAGCTCGCTTCAGACCCCTTGTGACCCTTTCCGGTGGTGTTGATGACCGCAA
>REDR01000125.1 GCA_007693385.1 Anaerolineaceae bacterium | reverse complement strand
GAGTTCTTCCGTCCACACGTCGATGAGCGTTTCCAGCATCATCTGCACGTCGCGGTTCTTCAGCCGTGTGCGCCGACCGATTTCACGTACCATCTTGTTCTTATTCAATGTCATTATTATACCTCAATCTGTTGTTTGCGTTGTTCATGGGTGCGGCGCATCACGTTCATCTGTGTGAATTGCACGCCGCCTGCATGTTCGGTCACATTGTCCATCGCCGCTTCCGCCGCTTCCCGCAGTTTATCGCGCGGTGGAAGTTCAATCGTGATGCCGCGTTCCAGCAGTAGCGGCTCAACACCTGCACCGGACTTCAGCCGCCGTTTCCAGTCTTCACGCTCGTAGAAGCGCGTTAGACGGGCGTTCAGCACTACCTGCGTGGCGAATCCAGCTTCGACGTATCGCGCAAAGATGGTCGCGTTACCGATCTGCGGCGTGATGACTTCATCGACGGTTAGCAGGGGGCGCGACCGACTGTACTTGTCGTCGGCTGAACCTTCCTGCGTCGCCGTGCCGGAGGCGTTACTGTAAAAATCGGCGGTATCGGCATCACAGCCGCCATAAATGACCTGCGTCGCCAGTCCGGTGAACAGCGCCTGCGTGCCTTCGTTGCCGTAAATCATGTGGAACTGCCCCTTCGTCTGTGCGCCAATCATGATGCTGATGCGGCGCTTGCGCACGAGGTTCACATCAGCGACGAGGCTATCCAGCTTTCCTAACGTCGGGAATTCATCGAGAATCACGCCGACTGGCATGGGCAGCGGGCCTTTGTTGCGCTCGCCGATGGTGTCGAGGTCGAGCATCAGCTTGCGCAACGTCGCGCCGAGATAGGAGGCGTAGACCGCTCGCATTCTGCCGGGACAGGTCAACACGACGACGGTCGGCTGTTCGACGATCAGCTCCGCGTCAAAATCCGAAGCGGCAGTGTTGTCACGCACATCGGTGGATGCCCAACCTGTGAGTGCCGTCGCCAGTGTCGCCACCACATTCGATGCCACTTTGCCATCCGATCCAACCGATGCGATGAAACTATTGGCAAGCAACGATGCATCGTCTTTCTTTGATGAAAGCGACTGCGCCAGTGCTTTGAGGTCGTTCATCGCGTTGTAGATGTCGCCGAGATTATCGAAGCGGATCAGGCAGGCCGCCAGCAACGCGGCGGCGCTATCCGTCCAGAACTTGTTATCACCCTGAGCGGATGGCACGAGCACATCGGCAATTGCACGGGCATCGGATACGTTGTCGATGCCTTCGGCCAGATTATAACGTGGGCTGATGGTTGAGGTCGGATCATGCACGACAACCAGATGGCGGGTGACGGCGGCATATTTCAGCACATGCGCGGTGATTTCACCCTGCGGGTCAGCGACGATCAAAGAGTGTCCGGCTAGCATCCGGTCAGCGATGGCGGGTAGAATGATGCCTTGCGTCTTGCCTGAACCCGGTCCGCCAAGCGTCAGGATGCCGCGTGCGATGTCCTCCCCACCTAAGCAGAATTTACCCGTACCCAAGTCTAGCCGCCGCTTGTCCTCACCCCAGAATGCGCCGAGCAGGGTCAAGCCTTCCGGGTCTTCGCGACGGAAGCGCTTGTACTCGCGCTGTGTGCAGAAGTGCGACGACCCCAACGCCCCGCGCTTGACCTGTGGATTTCGCAAGCGGTCGATGCGTTCGTGCAACCAGCCGCCGTTCTTCATGCCGCTGTTGAGTGTGATGACGGCGATAAATCCCGCGAAAACCCACATTATCCCAAACAGGAACAGGCGGTTGGCGTCGATATTATCCGGCGCTCCGGTGATGGTTCTCACAAAATCGCTCGTGGATTGTCCGCGTGGCACAAGTTGAACGGCGGTGTCGCCAAGAAATCGGAGATAGAGCGCGGTTACGCTGAACAAAACGACAGCATCGGTTATCCAAAGCATGAGGCGTTTACCGTTTGTCGCTTCGTCATCGCGTGTACGCTGGATGCCTGCGCCGAGCATCGCCGTCACGATGATGGGCATGATGAGCGATAAGCAAGTGAGCGGGATGATGAGCGCGGATAATATCTCGCGACCTTCGGTGAAAAGCCAATAAATCATCTTGCGCTCCTATCTGCGCGGAAACCACGCTTCCAGACTATTCGAGTCGGGCGTTATCTCCGCTTCCTGCTCACGCTGGATGCGCCATTCGGGGCCAACGATGTCATTCAGCGCCGCTTCAAAATGGCGGGTGGCGATGTCGCGGAACAGCGCATCGTGGCCGCGTTCCTTGTTGTTGTAGACCGGCAGGCGTTCAGCGACCGACGGCGCAGTTCCCGGCAGGACAACATGCGTATGAAGCTGTTGCTTGCCTTCTTCGTCAGTCTGACGATCATGCAGGATGTAACTGTATTCGGGGATGGCAAAGCCGCGCTCCAGATAATAATCCTCGACGACGCGCTCGGTGAGATCGCAGACCAGTTCGCGGCGTTGATCTTCCGGCACAAGCGCCATCAGATTGGGAGCAGGGGAGACGACCCACGTCCACGCCAGCACGTGCGAGCTTTGCAGTGCATCGCTGTGCTTGAGGATGTCACGCCAGTGCAGACCCATGCCGCGATCCTGCCAGCGCTCATAATCGCGGTTCTGAGCCAGTAGATTCTGCACTTTGTCGCGAT
>REDR01000093.1 GCA_007693385.1 Anaerolineaceae bacterium | reverse complement strand
GGCGATGTAGTGACGACGGTCATCAACAAATTTGAGCAAGCGGCGCGGGATAAAGTCCGTGATGCGGGAATAAACGTGTTTGTGCTGGTAGATGAAAGTCACCGCAGTCAATACGGGCAGATGCACGCGAAGATGGCGCGGGTGTTCCCGAATGCCTGTTACATCGGTTTCACCGGCACGCCGTTGACCAGAGCGGAGAAATCGACGGCGGAGAAGTTCGGCAGTTTCATTCATAAATACCCGATGCGGCAGGCGGTGCGCGATAGGGCGGTGGTGCCGTTGTTATATGAAGGGCGCATTGTCGATCAGGACGTGGATAAAGACCAGCTAGAGCGCTGGTTTGAACGGGTGACGCGCCACCTGAGCGAAGATCAAAAGACCGACCTCAAGCGCAAGATGAGCCGTAGCGAGGCAGTCAACGCCACCGAACAGCGCGTTAAAGAAGTGGCGTACAATATCGCGGTGCATTACGAGCAAAACTGGCGCGGGACGGGCTTCAAGGCGCAGGTGGCGACCGCTTCCAAGCGCATCGGCTTGAAGTATTGGCGCTATCTGCTGGATTACGGGATCGAGGCGGCGCTGGTGATCTCTCCGCCGGATACCCGCGAAGGGCATGAGGGCGTCAACACGTCCGAAGCGCCCGATGTTCAAGCCTTCTGGAAACAGATGATGGATCGTTACGGCAGTGAAGAGTCCTACAACCGCGAGATAATTCGGTCATTCGCACAAGCGGACGGCATGGAAATTATGGTGGTGGTGGACAAATTGCTGACCGGCTTCGATGAACCGCGCAATGCGGTTCTGTATGTGGATAAGCCGCTCCGAGAGCATACGTTGTTACAGGCGATTGCGCGGGTGAATCGGCTGTTTGAGGGCAAGGATTACGGCTACATCATCGATTATCGCGGCGTGTTAGGGGAACTCAACGACGCGATGAACCTCTATGACGCGCTGGCGGAATATGACGCGGCCGACATTGAGGGCACGATTGCCGATGTTGCGGCGGAAATCAGCCGCTTGCCACAATTGCATAGCGATCTATGGGCGATCTTCCAGCGAATCAGCAATAAGCAGGATAGCGAAGCGATGGAGCGCCTGTTAGAGCCGGAAGATCGTCGCCAGCATTTCTATGAGGCATTGACCAACTATGCGCGATCGTTGCGGGTGGCACTCTCCACGACAAAATTCTACGAGGATACACCGGAAAAGCGCGTTAATCTGTACAAGCAGGATTTGAAGTTCTTCCACCAACTGCGACAGGCGGTGAAGATGCGCTATGCAGAAGCCATCGACTACCGCGATTACGAGGACAAAGTGCGTAAGCTGATGGATGAGCATATCAAAGCGACGGGGACGAGTACAATCACGCAGATGGTGGACATCTTCGACGCGGAAAAGTTCGACGCGGAAGTGGAGAAACTGGGCACACCGGCGGCAAAAGCGGACACCATCTTGAACCGGATGAAGCGCACCATCAGCGAACGGATGGACGAAGACCCGGCGTACTACCGGCGATTCGCGGAGCTGGTGGCGGCGACAATCGAAGCGTATCGGCAGGGACGACTTGACCAGCTGGATTATCTGCAACAGAGCGAGGAATTGCTGGACGCGATGCGTGCCGGACATTCTGCGGATTTGCCCGTCGAATTACGTCCTTACCGCCACGCTCCGGCCTATTTCGGGCTATTGCGGTCGGCGCTGGGTGGTAACGGCGTGAACGTTGTGCCGTTAGCGATTCAGATTGAACAGACAATCGAAGCGCACAAGGTCACGGATTGGGCGACGAATCTCGATGTACAGAAGCGCATCCGCCTGCAATTGGACGATATGCTGTTTGAATTGGAGAGACAACACGATTTGACGATCAGCGAAGAAGAACTCGACATGCTCATAGAAAGCGTGCTGGAAGTGGCGAAGGTGCGGGACGGACTTCAATAGCGCGATGGCGGTTCATCATGTGCAATACGGCGACACGACGATTGAATATCATCTGACGTATGCGGTACGAAAGACGCTGGGGATCAGCGTTCATCCTGATCTGCGCGTGACGGTGGTCGCGCCGCAAGATACGCCATTGGAAGCGATTGAAGCGAAAGTGCGTCAGCGTGCCGACTGGATATTGCGCCAGCAACGCGAATTTGAGTTGTATTTGCCGCACATCCCGCCGCGTCAATACGTTAGCGGGGAGACGCATCGTTATCTGGGCAAGCAGTACCGGCTGAAAGTCGTTGAGGATACCAGCGCGGAATGGGTGAAGTTGGCGCGGGGTTACATCATCGTGCGCACAACGGACAAGGCCGACACCGGACATATCAAGACATTGCTCGATGGCTGGTATCGTCAGCAGGCGCGGCGAATATTCCATGAGCGTTTGCGCGATTTGTTGCCGCGCTTCGGACGGTATGATCTGCCGGATTTTGAGCTACGTATCAAGGCACTACAAGCGCGATGGGGGAGTTGTACCGCTAGCGGGATCATCACGCTCAATCTGAAACTTCTGCAGGTCGCCAAGCCGTATATCGACTACGTGATCGTGCATGAGCTATGTCATCTACTGGAACATAATCACAGCAAACGATTCTACGCGCTATTGGATCGCATCCTCCCGGACTGGCGCGAGCGGCGACAAAAGCTGAACGCGATGGATTTCAG
>REDR01000037.1 GCA_007693385.1 Anaerolineaceae bacterium | reverse complement strand
CTTTGAATCCTTTCAAAAGTTTTTGGCGTCCCTTTCCGTAAGGAAAGACCCTTTCCATAGGAAAGACCCTTTCTCAAAAAGGTGACAAAAAACCGATCACATATAGCCGTGTTGCACGTACCAGCCGTATGTATCGCGCAGGCTACGCGCCATGTCGATCTGCGGCGGGCCGAACGCCGCCCACGCCTTGCGATAATCGAAGTAGACGCGCTTAACGCCCAGCCGCGCCTGCGCCGAATCGACCGTCGTCGGGATGTTCAGCTTGCGGGCGTGTTCGATCAAGTCGGCGGCGGCCACCGTCACCACATCCGGCAGGGCGAAGCGCGGACGCGGTGCGCCGACGGTCTCCGCGATCATCGTGAACCAGTCGCGGTAACTATAGTTCGCCGTGCCCAGCAGATAGCGCTCGCCGGTGATGCCTTCCTGCACCGCCGCCAGATGCCACCGCGCCACGTCGCGCACGTCGGTCACCGCGATCCCGCCGGATGTGATCGGCACGAATAGCCCATAACGCTTGATCTGCACCACAAAATCGCCGGAAATCAGGTTCAAGTCGCCCGGACCCATCACCGCCACCGGATTGACGGTGACGACATCCTGACCGGCCTCAACCGCTTCTTTGACCACCTGCTCCGCCAGCCATTTACTATGCCCGTAGGGGAACGATCCCGGCGACATATTGAACGGCTGATTCTCGTCGGCCAGCTTATCATCACGCAGGCCAACCGCCGCCGCGCTACTGGTGAATACCACGCGCCGAACGCCGGTCTCCCGCGCCGCCTGCAAGATGTAGCGCGTTCCCTCGACGTTGGTATGGTACATCGCACGATGATCCGCCCGCCAATAATCCGCAATGGCGGCGATGTGGAACACCCAGTCCACGCCCTCGCAGGCATGGCGCAGGGCGTCCAGATCGGTCAGGCCGCCGGTCACGGACTCGAACGGCACGCCGTCCAGCGCTTTCAGTTTGGATGTCTGGCGGTGCAGGACGCGGACGTGATGACCGTTTTCGGCCAGCGCCCGCGCCACATGCGACCCGACAAAACCCGTCCCTCCGGTGACCAGTGCCCGCGCCATCGTTAGAACTTTTCCGGGTAGACTTCGCGGGCGAGCGCTTCTTCTTCCGTCACCAGCTCGGCCAGCGCGTCGATGCCCTCCTGCCAGAAGTTCGGATCGTTGAGATCGACGCCGACTTCGCGCATGATAACGTCGGGATAGTCGCTATTGCCCGCCGTCAGCGCCGCCACGTATTTCGGCACGAAGGACTCGCCCTCGCGCTGGTAGATGTTGTACAGCGCCAGCACCAGCAATTCGCCGAAGGCATACGCATACACATAGCCCGGCGTGCTGATGAAGTGCGGGATGTACGACCACCACACGCCGTAATCGTCGGTCAGGTTGACGCTATCGCCGTACATGGCGCGTTGCGTCCCCATCCAGAGCGCGTTGATCTGTTCCGTGCCTAATTCGCCTTTTTCGCGCCGTGCCCGATGCAGGGCGTCCTCGAAGCGGTTCATGGCGACTTGCCGGAAGATCGTGGAGAATGAATCCTCAATTTTCTGTGCCAGCATGGAGAGCTTCACTTCGGCGTCCGTCTCGCGTGAGAGCAGATCGTGGAACACCAGCATCTCGGCAAATGTGGAGGCGGTCTCGGCGGTGGTCAACGGCGTGCTGAGGTCGTACAGGATGCCGCCTTTGCCGCTTAACAGCATGTGGACGCCGTGCCCTAGCTCGTGCGCCAGCGTCATCACGTCACGCGGTTTGCCGTTGTAGTTCATGAACACGTAAGGATGCGCGGAGACCGTCACCGGATGCGCGTAAGCGCCGCCGCGTTTGTTGTCGCCGGGCGCGGCGTGTATCCAGTTTTCATCGAAGAAGCGTTTCGCCGCGTCGCCCATCTCATCGTTGAAGGCGTAAAACGCATTCAGCACGATCTCCCGCGCCTGCTCCCATGTGTAGAACTGGTCGCTGTCTTTGGTCGGCAGGGGGGCGTAGCGGTCATATTCGGTCAATTCATCCAGACCGAGCAGGGCGCGTTTGAGGCGATAGTGCCGCGCCACCACTTCGTAATTGCTCGTCACCGTGTTGATGAGCGCTTCTACCACCGCATCCGGCGCTTTGTTGCTCATGTTGCGCGATGCAATCCACGATTGATAGCCGCGCAGACGGTCATCGGTGGCTTTGTCGGCGGCTACCACGTTGATGATATAGCCGAGTGGCATCAGATTATCTTTTAGCGTGCGCGTGATGGCGGCATGTGACGCTTGCCGCACCGCCCGATCCGCCGCGAATTGTTGCGTCAGCACTTCGCTCTGCGTCAACTGCTTACCGTCCACCTCATAGCGTAGGGCGCTGGTGAACTGACCGAAGAAACGTTCCCATGCCTGTATGCCGGTGACATCCTTATCAAGGATCAACTTCTCTTGATCTTCCGGTAGTTGGTGCGGCTCATAGCGCCGTTGCGCCTCCAGATGATGCGCGTAGTCGCGCAGGGCGGGGTCGGCGATCAAGTTGCGGGCGGCGTCTTCCGGTACCGCGTTCCACTCCAGCTCGAAGAAAACCAGCGCTTGATCGACCTTGCTCTTGGCCTCCATCACCGCCTGCATCAACATCCCGAACTGCGGGTTGGCGCTGTCGGTGGTGAAGTTGAGCATGGCGAAGGCCAGCAAGCGATAGATTTTATCCTCAATCGCCACTTTCTCCTCAATCACAGCGCGGAGGGTGGGCGCGTCATAGCGGGCGATAGCGCCGCGATGCGCCGTCGTGAAGCCTTGCGCGGCCTCCTGCACGGCGGCCAGATCGCGCTGAATGGCGGGGTCTTCCACGCCATCATATAGCGGCGTCAAATCCCATACCACGTCTTCCGCGCCGGTCTTACGTTTTTCGTCTGCAATAGCAGTCATGCTTATTTTGCTCCATTTCAAATTGCCTGTCAGATCACGGCGATCATCGTAACAGACCGCCTATTTTTTCTCAAACCGATTGGATTCGGGCGGTTTACAGGCCGGGAATCCAGCGCCGCAACCGGCGCATCACCTTGAGCGCGGTCAGCGTCAACGGGTCGATCAAACTCAATGACGGGCGCGTGCCGATCTGCCGGTCAACCACGATGGATTGCGTCGTCGTGAAGCGCAACAAGCCCTCCGCGCCGCCGCGCCGCCCGTAGCCGCTATGCTTCTGACCGCCCCACGGCATCGACGCCGACGCCTGCACCGCGCTATTGCGGTTAACGCTGATGTCGCCGGTATCAATGCGGAGCGCCAGCCGTTCACCGCGATCAAGGTCGCGGGTGAATACCGCACCGGATAGGCCGTATTCGCTATCGTTCGCCAGCCGCACCGCTTCTTCTTCGTTACTGAATTTCATGATCGGGATGAGCGGGCCGAACGTCTCCTCACGCATGACCAGCATCGAATGATCGACGTTAATCAGGATAGCAGGCTCGAAGAACAGCGGCCCCAGATCAGGGCGACGACGGCCACCGTGAATCAACTCCGCGCCGCGTTCCAGCGCATCGCGGATATGGGCTTCAGCACGGAGCAGTTCGCGCTCATTGGTCAAACTGCCGACATGCACATCAAAGCCCGCGCCCGCGCCGATGGTCAGGTTGGCCGCGTTCTGGCGCACGCGGGCTATGAATTCGTTGTAGATCGGCGCTTCGACGTAAACGCGCTCAATGCTGGTACACATCTGACCGGCGTTCTCGCACGAGCCGATGAACACCGCCGCCGCCGCCAGATCAAGATCAGCATCGGCCAGCACGATCATCGCGTCCTTGCCGCCCAATTCCAGACTGAACGGGATCAGCCGTTCCGCCGCCTGTACCGCCACTTTGCGTCCGGTGGCGGTGCTTCCGGTAAAGCACATATAATCCACATAATCGCCCAGCGCCGCGCCGGTTTCGCCCGCGCCGGTGACGACCTGCACCACATGCGGCGGAATACCGGCCTGATGCAACAGGCCGACGGCGTACAGCACACTATACGGCGTCACTTCGCTCGGCTTGATGATGGCGGTATTGCCCGCGATCAGCGCCGGTATCGCGTCGATGATGGCGAGCATCATCGGGTAGTTCCACGGGGTCACGAAGCCGACGACGCCGTGCGGCTTGCGGTATACCTTGCCATATTGCAACAACGGGAAAATCGGCTGGCGATTCTGCGGCGCGAGGATGTCGGGCGCTCCCTGAACGTAGTAGTTGATGGTGTTGTCGATGCCGACCACTTCGATGAATGCGCCGGTGTCGTTCTTGCCGGTTTCGGCGCGGATCACGTCCATCGCCTCCTGCTGATTCTGCCACAGCAGATCACCGAAGCGGCGAATATAACGGCAACGATCCGCCACGCTGAAAGCCGCCCATGCGCGTCCGGCGTCCTGTGCGCGTTCCACTGCGGCGATCACATCTTCGCGGCTGGTCTTGGGGACATGGCCGATTAATTGGCTGGTGACCGGATTATAGACCGGAATGCTACCGGCGCTGGCGGTTGTGCCGTTGGCGGGCGTCATGGGCGTGCCTCCGTATGCTGTCGTTTGTAGGTTACTTCACATTATATCGCAAAAAACAAATCGCGGCGTAGGGCGGCGGGATACATCCGTTAAATACCAACGGGCGCAGGCCGCCGTCTCACGGTATAATAAAAACCACACGACGCGAACAGTGAGAAAAGCATGGGTAACGGTAACGATCAACAAGAATGGGTCAGCCTACGGAAAGCGGCGGAAATTCTCGGCGTGCATCCGGCGACGGTGCGTAATTGGGCGGATCGTGGCGAATTGACATCACGGCGCACGCCGGGCGGTCATCGTCGCTTCCGCCGTGCTGATCTGGAACATCTGGCGCAGACGCAAAGCCCGCACGATGTCCAGCCCGCCGAAGTGAAGATCATCATTCAAAATGCGCTGGGACAGACGCGGATGCAGGTCGGCGACGGGCAATTGGACGACGTGCCATGGTACGCCGCCATGAGCGAAAAGACGCGGGGCGAGATGCGGACGTATGGCCGCGCCATGCTGGACGCCCTGCGCGAATTTCTGGCCGATGGTGCGCCGGACGAGTCGCTCTCGCAGGCGATCCGGCTGGGCAAGGAATACGCGGTTGTGCTGACCGACGACGGCCTCAGCTTGCCGCAAGCTCTGCGCGGCTTCTTCTACTTCAGCGACCTGATACTGAATAGCATCCTCACATGGTCGGAGATCACCCAGCCGCGCAACGCTTCGGAATGGGCGAACCTGTTGCGGCAGGTCAACAACTTCATGAACGCGATGATGTTGTCGCTGGTCGAATATTACGAGGAAGAATAAGCGGTGACGGCCTCTCCCGAATACATCGCGCTGAGTCTGTGTCACCACATGGGCGGCAAGACATTCCGCGCCCTGCTCGATCACTTCGGTGATGTGCCCGCGATATTGGCCGCGCCCGCCGACGAGCTTCAGCAGGTGCGCGGTATCGGCGCGAAGATCGCGGCGGAGATCGGCGCGGTGGATGTGGCCGACGTAGCGCGGCGCATGGGGAGCTGGCAGGAGAACGGCGTCCGCATCGTCACATGGGCGGACGATGATTACCCGCCCGCGCTGGCGCAGATGGCCGACGCGCCGCCGGTGCTATTCGTGCGCGGTCAATTGCCGTCACGTCGTCCGGCGATGGCGATTGTCGGTACCCGCGAGCCGCATTTCGTCAGCATCGAACGCGCCAGAAATTGCGGCTATCGCGTGGCGCGGATGGGCGGCGTCGTGATTAGCGGGCTAGCACGCGGCATTGATACCGCCGCGCATCGGCAAGCGTTAACCGAAGGCGGCCAGACCGTCGCCGTGCTAGGGAGTGGCGTGCTCAACATTTACCCGCCGGAAAATGTCGCCATTGCCACCGCTATGATCGAGCGTGGCGGCGGTCTGCTGTGCGAAGTCGCGCCGGACGCAATGACCAGTCCCGCCGCGCTGGTCGCCCGCAACCGCTTGATTACCGCGCTAGCCGACGTGGTGATCGTGGTGGAGACCGGCACGAGTGGCGGCGCGATGCACGCCGTCCGCTTCGCCCGCAATCAAGGCCGCACGCTGTACACGTTCAAGCATTGGGCGGAGGGCAACAAAGCGTTGATAGCCGATGGCGTGCGCCCGTTAGACGAGAACTTGCAAATGTTGGATGGTGCGTGTTAACCTGACAATCTGCGGTGCGATGATGAATGTAGGGGCGCGGTGCGTTGCGCCTAAAAATGTTCAGGGAAACAATCATAAAATGGACATCCTGAAGCAGACTCTTCGAGAAGAAATCGAGAAATATGCCGCCGGTGGACGTGGCGCGAATATCTTGCTGTTCGCTATCCTTGATGATGATCGTGGCATTTACGCGGTCAACGCGGTAGATTACCCTAAGCGTGAAGACGTTGCGGGCGTCGTTGTGCTGGCACGCCTCGTCGGTAATTTGATCGTCATCGAGGAAGATATGGCCGACAAGAAACTGGTCGATGCTTTGCAGAAACGCGGGGTTCTGCGGGATCAGATCATTCTAGCGTATGCTGGCGAGCCAATCCCGGATGCTGAACAATTTGAATTAGACACTTAGCAATCACGATCTAAAACAGTATGGAAGAGACGATGGATTTTGAACTACGCCTATTAGAGCAAGAAACGGAACAACTGATCGCAAAAATTGACGCGGATCGTCGCGCCACGCCCGACCCATTCGAGGCGGCAACGCTCATCATGCCGTATCTCGGCGCACATCTGCGCGACGGCAAAGCGCAGGTCGGCTTCTGGGCGCCGGAGATCGACGAGAACAACGTCGCGTCCGGGCAGGTCTTCATGGAAGTATTCCGCCCCCTGACCGCGCTCGACCTATCCCAGCCGCAACAATCAGCGCAATTCGGGCGCCAGCGCGTGCCGTTGCGGATACTGGGCGATTTCGCGTTCGGCGTCATCGACGGATTACAGGCCGGATCGCGTGATGTCATCGGCGATTTCTATCATCTGGTCTACCAGATGGGCGAGCAATGGTACAGCGTGCCCGACTATCTGGCGAACTCTATCCCGTTCGGCGCGTTTGCTCCGGCGGAATTCTACGACGTGGACACCATGCAGGCCAACCGCGCTGACCGCGACCACTTCCGCAATCTGGATTTTGACCCGTCGCACCGGCGCGGCGGGGTGGATCGCGTGGCCGCACCGACCAACATCCTACAGATTCACGTCCGCTATGCGTCGCCGGAAGGCACCGTCGCCGGACTCACGCGCATCTACCAGACCATCGCCGACAAGATCAAAGCGGGCGAAGCGCTGTCTCCGGCGGAGCAGAATTACATCGGTTACGACTCGGTGCAGTTAATGCCCATCGAGCCGATCATCGAATACGAAGACGATCAATATTTCTGGTCACAAACGCCCGACCAGCACAGCGAAGGCGACGTGCTGAACATGCAACTACGTAAGCCGGACATGACCAACTGGGGTTATGATGTCATCATGAGCGCGTCGTCGGCGGTGAATCCGGCATTGTTGGCTAGCGGCAGGCCGGATGAGATGATCGACCTCATCGCCACGTTGCACAACTTTCCGGGCAAGCCGATTAAAGTTCTGCTGGACATCGTTTACGGCCACATCGACAATCAAGGCTTGCCGCTACTGAACAAGCACTTCTTCGCCGGTGCCAATATGTACGGGCAGAACGTCAACTTCAAGCATCCGGTCACACGGGCGATCTTGCTGGAGATGATGCGCCGCAAGCACAATTACGGCGTGGATGGCATCCGCGTGGACGGGGCGCAGGACTTCAAAAACTACGATCCGCGCTATGACGAGATGATCCACGACGACGATTATCTGCACCTGATGAACGACGTGACGCTGGAAGTTGCCGGACAAGTCTATCGCCCGTGGATGATCTTTGAGGACGGGCGGCCATGGCCGCAACCGGATTGGGAGCTGGCTTCCACCTACCGCGAAGTGACCAAGCAAATGCCCAATGTGTGGCAATGGGGGCCGCTGACCTTCGCGCACAATACGCCGTTCCTGTTCACCTTCTGGATGATGAAATGGTGGCGCGTGCGCGAGATGGCCGAATTCGGGCGGGAGTGGATCACCGGATGCGCCAACCATGACACATTGCGGCGCGGCTCGCAGACGCCTATCGAAGCCCGCGTGAATGCCTATCTCGGCGAGAACCTGCGCGAGATTTTCAGCAATGGTTACGATAACGTGGCCGCCAAGCTATTCGACTACGCCATGATGCCCGGCGTGCCGATGGATTTCATCAACGCTTCGATGCACGCGCCGTGGGGCTTCATCCGCAACACCGATGACCGCTACGGCGTGAAGGTGGTCAGCGAAGAAGCACGTTTTAGCGAATGGCTGATGTCGGATGCGGTGTACGACGATCCGACACAGTTCCAGCGCTTGAAGGGCTTCGGCTTTAAGACGTTGCGCTCGTTGCAGAACTTCATGGAAGTGCTAGACCATGCGGTGCAGGCCACGCGCTACGATCTATCGGCCATCGTCCGCATCTTGAATAGTAACGTCACGCCGCATTTCGCGGTGGATGGGCTGGACGTGCCGACTCTGAAGCGCATCGCCCGCGCATGGATGGACGATGTGCATGAATTCTGCAACGTGGCGCATTACTGGGATGATGTCGAGCCGGAACTGGCCGACTTCAAAATGCGTGTGCGGCAATTCCGGCAGGAGCGCGGCTGGCTGATGGACAATCTGCGCGACGGCGATTATCTCGACTACCTACACCCCACCGCAGGCACGGTATTGTATTATGGTCTGCGCTGTAGTCCCGACAACAGCGAGCAGGTGCTATTCGCCGCCAATATGGAAGGCGAGCCGGTCACCATCACGCCGCTAGAGCTACCGATCCCGAATCTGGAGCGTGTCGGCTGGCATCCGACATTGATCGCGCCCGGAGTCGAAGCGCCGGGTGCCGGAACGCCGATCATCCTGCGCGATAGTCAGGGCGTGGTATTCGCCCGCCGTTCATGAGCGCTTGACGAACCGGCGCAGGAGCATCTCGCGCATTTTCTGCGGCCCGTCATCGGTGGCGACCAACTGCACGTCTGCGCCGTCTACGATGGCCTGTAACACGCGCTGATGACTGCCGCCGGTACGGACAGCCGCCGAGATTTCATCGGCGGCGCGTCCACTGCCTTCGATGACCGCCAGCGCCAGACGCTCCCGCGCTTTCGGATACGTGGAAGCCAGATACATCTCCTGCATAGCGATCTTGCCGCCGTTGACCAGCACGCCCATCGCTGGATGGCGGTTTTCGCCACAGATCGCGTATGTCATGCGGACAATGGTCATCGTCTCGCCGCCCCACTCCGGCGTATCCACCAGTACAAAATGCGTGTGACTATCTTCTAGCATGGCCTGCTGGTCGGGATTATCGTAGCCCGGCCACGCCACACGACCAAGCGGCGACACGCCAACCAGCGGGAACTTATAGCCGCGATCATGGCGCGTGTCGCCCACCATTTTCATCACGCCGCTTTCCGTGCCGCCGTCGATGATGAGGATGCTGTGTTCTTCGGCGAAATCAACGATCTCGGCGATGATGCGTTCCGTCATGCGTTTGTCTTCGTCGGACATCTTCGACGCGCCGCCACTGATGAAAATAACCGGACGCGACACCGATAACTCGAACAAATTCAGGATTTGCTTCGGGCTGGCATCCGGGCGAACGCGGACGGCTTGTGCGGTGTGGCCGTTGTCGAACGTGATGCTGAAAATCGTATCGTAATCGGGTAGACTGGACATGGTTTCACCTGTGCCTATCAAATTTATCAACCGGTAGTCAGGGCGTCGCACGGCGCATGACGGATAGCGTAAAGTCTGGATTGTCTGATGACCGATGTGCAATCATCCCTCTTGTTAGCATGGTTCGACGAAACGCGGGCGGATTTGCCGTGGCGTTTGCCGTCCGGTTCGGATGCTCGCCCCGATCCATATCGCGTCTGGCTCTCGGAGGTCATGCTCCAGCAGACGCAGATCGAGACGGTCATCCCGTATTATCAACGCTTTCTGGCCGCCTTCCCCGATGTCGTCGCGCTGGCTGATGCGCCATTGCACGACATCCTAAAAGCATGGGAGGGTTTAGGTTATTATAGCCGCGCTCGCAATTTACACAAAACGGCGCGGATCGTGGCGGGCGAAATGGGCGGGCAATTTCCGCGCACGGTGGACGGCTTGATGCGCTTGCCCGGCATCGGGCGTTACACGGCGGGCGCGATTGCCAGCATCGCGTTCGACCAGCCCGCGCCGGTACTGGACGGCAACGTGATTCGCGTGTTCAGCCGCCTGCTCGATCTGCCCGACGACGTGACGCAGACCGCCACTAAAAACAGGCTGTGGGATTACGCCGCGCAGAACGTCCCCCAGAAACGGGCGGGCGACTACAATCAGGCGTTGATGGAACTCGGCCAGAAGGTCTGCACCGTTCGGACGCCAGATTGCGGCGCGTGCCCCCTGCGCGGGTCGTGTCTGGCATATGCGCGGGGCACACAGGCCGAGCGTCCGGTGAAGGCACGACGGGCGGCCATCCCGCATTATGACGTGGCGGCGGGCATCGTCTACCGCGCCGACGGGCGCTTCTTGATCGCGCAACGCCCGCCGGAAGGTCTGCTCGGCGGCATGTGGGAATTTCCGGGCGGCAAGCGCGAAGCGGGCGAGACGCTCCCGCAGACGCTCCAGCGTGAGCTACGCGAAGAACTGGCGCTTGAGGTCGAAGTCGGGGAACTATTCGTCGTGGTGCGCCACGCTTTCACGCATTTCAAGATCACGATGAGCGCGTTCATCTGCCAGCATGTCGGCGCAGAGCCACAGGCCATCGAAGCGCAAGACTTCGCATGGGTGACTCTGGCCGATCTTGACGCTTATAGTTTCGGCAAAGCAGACCGCGACGTGATCGCCGCCCTGCACGAACGCGGCGATCTGCTGTTATGAGCTTCCGCGCTTAGCTAGAAGTCGATCACAGTGGACGGAACCTGCGGGACGTAGGTATTGCCCTGCCGCGAGCGTACCTCAAAATGCAGATGCGGCCCGCTAGAGTTGCCGGTACTGCCGACTTCGCCGATCACCTGACCGGAATCAACCACCTGCCCGCAACCGACGAACGGCTGGCTACGCATGTGCGCGTAGACGGTCATCGTCGGGCCGTGTACCAGCGCCACCATGTAGCCATAGCCGAAATCATTCCAGCCGGAGAAGATCACCCGCCCGCCATTTGCGGCGCGGATCGGCGTCCCGGGTGATGCCGCAAGGTCAATCCCCGGATGGTAGCCGGAAAAGCCACGCACGAAACGATAGGACGAACCGGCTAACGGATTCTGCCAGACCGTGCCACCGTCTGCCGGTTGCGGCGGACAAGAACCGAGTTGCCCGTTCTGGAACGTGACGCGGAATACCGTATCTTCACCGGTGCCGCTTCCGGTGCGGCCACTACTGCCGCCGGTTTCCGATGTCGGGTCTTCGATGATCTCGATAGCTGACGGCCACACCACTTCAAACGATTCGCCGCCGGAAATGAACATCGGCTCGCCGTCCGGCGGGATGTCGTCCGGGCCGTAGTCGCGCAGATTGGGATTGAACGGCGAATCCAGAATGACAAACGGATCATCGACGCCGTACAATTCAGCGTAGTCGCGGAAGGTGCGAAGCGAGCCGGTAGCCTGCACGTAGACGCCATCTTCCGGCGGGATGTTCAGCACATCACCCGGACGCAAAAAGCGCTGGATGATCTCGCGGGAGTTCGACCACGCGATAGATTCCGTATTCAGGTTGAACAGGCGGGCGATGGTGTCTATCGTGTCGCCTTCATTGACCACGTACTGAATAATATCACTGCGCGGGCGGTCTGGAATGATGGTGAATGGATCGAGGCCGGGCGCGGCCAACGCGCTCGGCGGGGCGACGGCCTGCACCGGACGCGCCAGCAATTGCGCGGCGACATCGGCGGAGAGCGTCGGCAGTTCGGCGCTGGTCGGTGGCGGCGCGGGCGCGTCGTCAGTCGGTTCAGCCGTCGGCGGTTCCGGCTCGCTGATGATGATGTCGGTGGCTGTCGGGCTAGGCGCTTCTGTCGGCGGTTGCTCTTCTTCGCCTTCGGCCACCGTGACCGGCGGCGCGTCCGGCGCGGGCGTTTCGCCTTCATCGCCGAGCAACAACAGCACCGTGCCCGTCGTAAATCCCAGCGCCATGACGATCATCAATAGGCCGATCCAGCGCGGGGCGCGGCGGCGCTCATCCGCACCAGCATAGACGGGCGGCGCGGCATCGTCCGCATGTTCTCCCCATCTATCGAAATCATTAGACATAGCAAAAACCTCGCCTTTATCTCGCTTGTTTGTGCCTGATTGGTGGTCAGGCATGAGGGCATAGTAGTCTCATTCCGGCGAATTAACAAGGTTTTCGTCGGGTAGCCGTCGGTATTCTACCGCCGTACATCTTGCGGTATGATTGAGGGCGAAATCCGCAAACATTAGGACATACATCATGACAACATGGATGGTAGTAGAAGACGAACCCGGCCTCTATGACATGGTGCTGGCGATGTATGACACTCTCGGCATCGCGGGGCTGGCCTTCGCGGCGGGAGAGGAAGCCATCGAATGGCTCGACGCGGTGAATGGCGGGCGCTGGGACGACGAATTGCCGGAACTGGCGTTGATCGACATTCGCTTGCCGGGCGCGGTGGATGGCGTGGCGGTGTCCGCCGCCCTGCGCGATAGCCAGCAATTGGGCGACATCGCCATCGTGTTGATGACCGCCTATCACCTCTCGCCCACCGACGAGCGCGAAATCCTGCGGCGCTCCGGCGCGGATAAACTGGTATACAAACCTCTGCCCGGCCTCAAGCAATTCGACGCGCTCCTGCGTGGCGCAGTCGCGGATCGTCAAAAGACCGGTGAGTGATGGCTAATGTGACCGTCTGCGCCAATGAAGCGCTGTTGAACGCGCTGGTCGCGCCGTATGCGCCGTTCTTCAACGGCGTACACATCATACGCGCTCTCGGCTTGCAGATCACCCATCGCGCCATTGAACCGCCGCGCTTTGAACTGCGCGGGCGGACGGCCACCGGCCCGGATTTCGTCCTGCGCGTGCCCGCCTTCGAGGTCAGCGCCTACCGTTACCGCAATCGCCAGCGCGGGCGACACATCATCACGCGCACCTTCGCGCTGGGTTTCACCGGCGATTTTACATTCAAAGCGGCCAGCGCCGACACCGCGCCCGCCATCGGCATCAACGTGACCGGCGCGGAAGTAGACGGCGCACCGTTCAGCAGGCGGCTGTTGCGTACCGCGCTGAATCAGCGCATTCTACCGGCCATCATGCGCCAGTTGCCGCGCATCGCCATTCCCGATCTGCGCGAGGTGGTCGGCTTCGCGGTGCGCGTCGATGGCTTGCAGGTCGCCAATCACGCGCTGTATATGCTGATGAGCGTGGCCGGTGGCGGCGAAAGCACCCCGCCATTCATCGCGCCGGAAGTGAACGACGAGGCCGGCATCCTGTTGAGCATGACGGCGGAGGCGATCACCGCGACGCAGGCCGATTTCAAGGTCAAGCGCGGCATCGACGAGGACACCGATTTTCCGTTACCGATGGGCTTGCGGTTGGGGCTGGCGTCGGTGCAGATGGTGGGATTCGTGCAGGCGGATCATCTGCGGGTGCGCGTGCGCGGCGGCCAGCCGACATGCGCCGTCAACCTCAGCGCGGGCGCGGGCTTGCGCGTCGGCCTGCAACCGCTAGGGCGCGTCAACCTCAGCTTACAGCCGACCATCACCCCGCCGCGCTTCACGCTGGATTTGATGAGCGATAGTCAGACCGTGTACACTGTGATCCAGATGGAATCCAGCCCGCTTGTTAGCTGGGATTTGCCAGCCGTCCCCACGCCGATCAAGCCGATTCTGCGCGACCTGCTGACCGGCGTCGATAACGCGATGAGTCCGGTGTATGACGCGGTGGACACCGGTTTGCAGATGGTCAAAATCCCGATTGCGTCGCTGGATGGCCTGCCGTTACATGGCGCGGTGCGCTATGCCCGCTTTGAGGGTAACGGCGTGGTGGTGGGCGTCGCGCTTCAGCCGCCGATGTAGTACATCTCGATCTTCTCGCGTCCGGCGGCGCTCTCCGTCGTGCGCTCCTCCGAATAGCGGTCGGTGCGCTCGTGCCATACCCCGCGCACGATGTCGGCTAGCTCGGCGTCCGTCGCGCCATCGCGCAAAGGCGTTTTGAGGTCTGTCCCCTGCGTGGCGAACAGGCAAGTATAAATCGACCCTTCCGGCGACAACCGCAGGCGCGAGCAATTGCGGCAAAATGGCTGTGTCACCGACGCGATAACGCCCAATTCGCCGCCGCCGTCCAGATAGCGGAAGCGCAGGGCGGTTTCTTCCGCGTAGTTCCGCGCCACGCGCTCCAACGGGAAAACCGCGTGAATCCGTTCCAGCATCTCACGCGCAGAGACGACGTGCGCCATCTCCCAACCGTTGCGCGTGCCCACGTCCATATATTCGATCAAGCGCAAGATGTGGCCGTTCTCGCGGCAATAACGCGCCATATCGACCAGCGTCGCATCGTTGACGCCGCGCTGTACCACGCAGTTGATCTTGATCGGCGCGAAGCCGACATCGACGGCGGCCTGTATGCCGCGTAGCACGCTCGCCACGTCGGAGCGCCCGCCGTTCATCTGCTGGAATATCGCATCATCCAGCGTATCCAGACTAACCGTGATGCGCTGGAGTCCGGCCTGCTTGAGTAACGCCGCCTTCTCCGGCAGTAGAAAGGCGTTGGTGGTCATGGCGATGTCGGCGACGCCCGCCGTCTGGCTGAGTCCGGCGACCAGCGTTTCCAGCGATTGCCTGACCAGTGGCTCGCCACCAGTGAGGCGGATTTTAACCGCGCCTAATCCGGCGATGATGCGCGTCAGGCGGGTGATCTCCTCAAACGTCAGGATTTTCTGCTTCTGCAAGAACTGGTATTTCTCGCCGAATATCTCGGCGGGCATACAGTACGTACAGCGAAAATTACAGCGATCCGTCACCGAGATTCGCAGGTCGCGTAGCGGTCGATTGAATTGGTCGAGCGTATCCATGCCGATTGTCTTTCTGTGTATACTGGTGATGATGATTTAGCCGCGTATGCGCCTATTTTAGAAGATAATCATGAGAAAAAACAAAGGGGAAAACGAATGTCTGAAAAAATCGGATTCATCGGGCTGGGGATTATGGGCGGCGGCATGGCGCGGAATCTGCTAAAAGCCGGATTCGAGTTGACGGTGTGGAATCGCTCGCCGGAGCGCATCGCGCCGTTGGTGGTGGCCGGCGCACACCCCGCCGACTCGCCCGCCGGAGTCGCCGCGCAGAGCGACATCATCGTGATCTGCGTCAGCGATACGCCCGATGTCGAAGCGGTGACGCTGGGCGAAAACGGCATCATTCACGGCGCGGAAGCGGGGGCGCTGGTCATCGACTGTAGCACCATCAGCCCGACGGCGACGCGCCACATCGCCGCGCAACTGCGCGAGAACGGCATCGCCATGCTCGACGCGCCGATCAGTGGCGGCAGTGAGGGCGCGGCACAGGGCACTTTGAGCATCATGGTCGGCGGCGACGCGGCGGACTTCACCCGCGCCGAAGCGGTTTTCGCGGCGATGGGGCAGACGGTGACGCACGTCGGCGAACAGGGCGCGGGGCAGACCGTCAAGCTGGTGAATCAAATTCTGGTCGTCGGTACGATGCTGGCGGTTAGCGAGGGGTTAGCCTTCGCACGGGCGGGCGGGCTTGATCTGGAGCGCACACTGGCGGCGGTATCCGGCGGGGCGGCGGGTAGCTGGATGTTGAGCAATCGCGCCCCGCAGTGCATCCGCGATGACTGGGCGCCCGGCTTCACGATTGATCTACAACAAAAAGACCTGCGGCTGGTATTGGAAGCCGCCGACGAGATGGGCGTACCTTTGCTGGGCACGGGCATGATCTTTCAGATGTACCGCACCCTGCAAGCGGGGGGGCTGGGCGCGGAGGGCAATCACGCGCTGGTCAAAGCGATCTACCGGCTGATGGGCGATGCCTAGACCGACGCGGGCGGACTGCCGCCCCGTTTCGGCTTCTCTTTGAAGCCGTAGCGCCCCATTAGCGGCACGAAGCGCACCGGAATCGTGCGTTCGACTTGATGCCGCCCGTCGAAACGGCGCACGATATACAGATATTGTGATTTCGCCGTGCCCACCGGCACCACCAGCCGCCCGCCATTTTCGCTCATCTGTGAGGCCAACGGGCCGGGGATGCTGGGCGCGGCGGCGGTGACGATGATCGCATCGAACGGCGACATATCCGGCAAGCCCTGACTGCCGTCGCCGATGTGGATGTCCAGATTATCGTAACCTAATTTCTGCAAATTACGCCCGGCGATGTCGGCCAGAAGCGGGAAGCGTTCCAGCGAATACACATAATCGGCCATCTCGCACAGCACGGCGGTCTGATAGCCGCATCCGGTGCCGATCTCCAGCACGCGCTCATCACCGCGCAGTTCGAGCATCTGCGTCATCAGCGCGACGATGAACGGCTGGGAGATGGTCTGGTTCTGGCCGATGGGCAGTGGCGCGTCCTGATAGGCGTGGCGACGGAATTCCGGCGGGACGAAACGGTGACGCGGGATAAGGCGCAGAGCATCGAGCAAGCGCGTGTCGTCAATACCCCGTGCGATGAGTTGGTCTTTCACCATTTTATGCCGTAAGTCGGCAAACTGTTTTTCGGTCAGCACGGTCTTCAATCCCTTCACTATTCTTCCAAACTAGCATGATTAGCCGATTCCCGCAAATCGCCCCACGCGGAGCAACCATTAAGGTTTGATAATTGTGTGACAACTGTTTACGAACTGTAACAGTTCCTAACTTTTTACTTTCCTCGTTTTTGACGCAAATGCTGTATAGTGTATTTAGGGTAAAAATGATGATTTACGCCAAGTCATCGGGTGGGAAAATAGCATGTCAGTAGATTCGGATGCGACATCGCCGCAGACCATCGTTGATCGCTATAGTTATGTATACAAAATCATGTATGGCCGCGAGCCGACGACACGCTACGTCGGCAATCAGTGGTTTCAGGTCAACGGCGAGATGGTGCATTACCGCACCATGATTGAGCAGATCGACCAGCTACACGCGCTCGCCCGTCGTAAGCGGATGCAAAATAACAGCAAGGGCATGGTGCGCCGCCTGATCGACAAGCTACGCCTGTTGTGATTTCCTCCGACGAGAACCCTATCCGCGTATTCGTTGCGCGACGAATCCCGCCAGAATATTGAAATGCCCCCGTCCGCGTCCTCTACTTGTGTCACTTCCCGTTCGTTGGCATAATCAAGTGATGCTGGAAAGTGACCGAAAAGGATAAACGCATGGCAGAATCAAGCGACAACAACGAAGAAAAAGAGCTAGTCGAAACGCAGGCGCTCAGCGTCTTTTTAACGGATGGCACCGCGCCCGTCTCGCGGGCATTAACCCGCCGTCTGGTCGAGGCCGGTCACCGCGTCACCGCGATGACTGACGGGCACGAGGGCGCGGTGCTGGTGCGCGAAGATGGCGGCCTGCCGGTCTTCGTAGACCCGACCCGCGCCGGTGAAGTTCGCGGCATGATGCAGATGAGCGAGGCGCAGGTGGTCATCAACACCGCGCCCCAGCACGCCAATCAGCCGCCATTCGCCGCGCCGGATTACGACATCGACTTGATCGAGGCGGTGACGCAAGCCGTCATCACGGCGGCGGTTGAAGCCGGAATCAGCCATTTTGTGCATACCAGCTTCGCCCTGCTGTATGGCGATACCGGCGGCACGATGGCCGACGAAGCATCGCCGCTATCCGACAACGACGACGCGCTGATTCAAGCCGGTAAATCCGCCGAAGCCATCGTCAAAGCCGGTGGCCTGCCGTATTGCATCGTGCGGGCGGGCTTCGTCTACAGCGCCGATTCCGCCGTGTTGCAGGCGACGGATGCCGCCGTCAAAGCGTTGCGTCCGGTACACACCGGCGAAGCGCGACATCTGGCGGCGTGGATCACCGCGTCTGATCTGGCCGATTTGCTCCTGCGCGTGACCATCGACAAGCCGAGCGGCGAGACGTTCAACGGCGTGGACGACGTGCCCGCCGCGCCGAAGTCTTTTGTCGAGCATCTCATCAGCGCCCAGGGCGTGCAACCGGCCAGCCCATTCTCATCGCTATTACGCGCCCTATTGCCCAACAGATCGTCAACACGGCTGGGATTCTCAACGCAGGTCAGCAACGGCAAGGCCAAGCAAGCGCTAGGCTGGCGGCCACAGTTCGCCGACTATCGCGCCGGAATCGAAGACATCCTGATGACATGGCGGGCGAGCTTCCGCACGGAGGCGTAACCGCGTGACGTTACGGGCTATTTTATTTGATCTGGACGATACGCTGATTGATTGGGGCGCATTCGCCGAAGCATGGGAGCGCAACGAGACGCCCCACATCAAGAAGGTATTCGACCACATTCAGACGATCATCGACGTGGCGGGCGGCTTCGAGACGTACCGGCGCGAATATTTCACGCGCACCCGTCAGGCGTGGATGGAAGCGCGGAACAATCTGGTCGCGCCGCATCTAGGCCGCGTGCTGGTGGATGCCGCCGTCGCCGTCGGCGTCCCGCGTGAACATGCCGACATGGAGCGCTTCTTGAGCGTCTACGAGTGGACGCGGGTAGAAGGCACATCGCCCTTCCCCGAAGCGGCGGACGTGCTGAGCGAACTGCGCGACGCCGGTCTGCGGCTGGGGATCGTCACCAACGCCTTTCAGCCGATGTGGTTACGCGATGTCGAGATGGCGGCACACGGCCTGCTGGAATTCTTTCCGCGTTGTCGCATATCGGCGGCGGATGTCGGCTACCTCAAACCGCATCCGGCCATCTTCGAGCGTGCGCTGAATTGCATCGGCACCGCGCCGGAACAGACCATCTTCATCGGCGACAATCCGACAGCCGACATCGCTGGCGCTCAATCTAACGGGATGCGGGCGGTCATGCGCGTGACGGCACGCCGCCGCCCGTTGATTAGCGGCCTTGTCGTGCCTGACGCCGCGATCAATAGTCTGGTGGAACTGTTGCCTATTCTGGATGAATGGTTCCCGGGTTGGCGGGCGGGTGAGTAGCTTTTTACCGTTTAGCGAGCGCAACCTGATCTTGACCGGCGCAATCGGCGTGACGCAGACGCAAATTGGCCGCGAGTTGGCGGCGGCGTTGTCGATGCCGTTCGTCAATGTCGATCAGATCATCGCCGAACGGCTGGACATGACCATCGACGAGATACGCGCCTACTACGGCGAGACGCGGCTGAAATCCATCGAAGCGGAGATCGTAGAAGAAACGGCGCTACGCCGTAGCACGGTGATTCGCGTCAGTGGGCGCACGCTGATTAATGGCGATAATTACGCTTATTTAGCGGCGACCGGCATGGTGTTCTGTCTGATGGTTGATCTGGACGCGATGCTCCAACGCCTGCATATCAGCATGGGCGCACGCTACCACGACCCGAAAGACCGCGCACTGGCGCTGGGCGAATTGGAGCGCGAACGCATGGTGCATCGTCTGGACGACCTGCACCGCATGAACGTCACGCGCATGACGACGGATGAGATCGTGGCGACGCTGGCGACGACGTGGCGCTCGTTGATCGTGCGTTCCAGCACGCCCGCACCAAGCAACAACGACGGCTGATGTGCGCCCGCACACAGGCCGGAATCGATCAATATTGGAGGCAGAGCGAGATGGCAAAATTAAAAGTGACGTTGGCGCAGATGCCGGTCTATCTGGGTGACGTCAAGCGCAACTTCAACAATATGCAAAAGCTGACGCAAGAGGCCGCCCGCCGCGAGTCGCACATCGTCATATTCCCCGAATTGTGGACGACTGGCTACGCGCTGATCGACGCCCGCGAATTAGCCCACACGCTGAATCAAGGCGTCTTCGCGCAGGTGGCATCGCTCGCCAAGCAGAACAAAATCAGCATCACCGGCAGTATGCTGGAGAAGCGCGGCGGGGAAGTCGCCAATAGTGCGCCCTTCTTCGCCGCTAACGGGCAGACGATGGGCGTCTATCGCAAGATACATCTGTTCAAGCTGATGGACGAAGACCGCTATCTACAGGCCGGTTCATCGCCGCTCGTGATGGATTTACCGTGGGGGCAGACCGCCGTCGCCATCTGCTATGACCTGCGCTTTCCGGAGCTTTTCCGCCGGTACGCGCTGGAAGGCGCGAAAGTGGTCATCGTTCCGGCGGAATGGCCGTTAGCGCGGATCGAACATTGGCGGGCGCTGATGATCGCCCGTGCCATCGAAAACCAATGCTACATGATCGGCGTGAACACGGTGGGCGACATCGGCGGGACGGTCTTCGGCGGGCACTCGTTGATCGTTGATCCGTGGGGCAAGGTCATCGTCGAGGCGGGCGAGGAGGCGCAACTGCTGACCGCCGACATCGAACTCGACCACATCCAGACCGCCCGCAAGCAAATTCCGGTGTTCGATGACCGGCGTCCGGAAACATACGAGACGCTCGACCTGCCGGGGCTATAAGCGGATGACCGACGACCAGCGCCCGATCATCCACACCCTGCCGGAAGGCTACCGGCAGGACTATCATCTGGACATCACCAACCCCGACCACGCCCGCCCGTTGAATATGCTGGGGCTGGCCGGTATCGTCATTTTCTTCATCGCGGGGCGAGCATGGCTGGAAGCGGTGCGGGCGGTGCGCGGCGATTTCTCCGTTGATCTGCCGGTGCCGCGCTTCGTGCTGGTCATCGTCTTCGCGGTGGGGGTTATCATCCTGCACGAATGGATACACGGGCTATTCATCCGGCGCGCCGGTCACACGCCGCGCTATGGCGTGCTGACCGCCCAGATCGGGCGCGTGAGCGTGCCGCTCGCTTTCTACGCGACGGCGGATAACGCCTACTTCTACCGCCGCGATTTCATCGCTATCGCGTTAGCGCCGGTCATCATCATCACCGGCATCGGCGCATTGCTGATGGTCTTTCTGCCGGATACCGTCAATTACTATATCGTGCTGGCAATCGTGCTGAACGGCAGTGGGGCGGCGGGCGATCTGTGGATGACGCAAGTCGTGCGGCGCTACGACGAAGCCGATACGCTGATACGCGATGAGGCGCACAGCATCAGCGTTTTCGTGCGCGACGATCCCTACGATTAGCCCTCAGCAGGCAACGACACCCGGAACACCGAGCCGCCTTCCGGCGGAAATTCCGCGCCGACCTGCCCGCCCATCGCTTCGATCACCTGCTTGACGATCCACAACCCCAGCCCGACGCTCGACTCGTCGCCGGTGGGCTGGGTGCTGAGACTGCCGAATTCGGTGAATAGCTGATCGCGCTCATTAGCGGGCACGCCCGCGCCTTCGTCGGCGACGCTGATCGTCACCTGTCCGTCATGATGACTGGCGCAGACGCGCACCACGCTATCCGGCGGGCTGTACTTGATCGCGTTGCTCAACAGGTTGCCCAGCGCTTGCTCTAGCCGCGTGGCGTCGGCGTACACCGTGCCGGTGATGGCGGCCTGCTCCAGCGTGATGTGCTTTTTGGTGGCGGCGAAGTAATATTGCAAGAACACGGTATCCACCACGCGCTGAACATTCAGCGTTTCCGGGTGGAACGTCTGCCCGTTGATCGACAGGGCGCTGACGAAATCCTCAAATATTTCGCCCATGTTGTCCACCGATTCCACCAGACTTTGCAGGATGGGGCGGCTGTCGGGATGTGCCGCGATATACTCATCCAGCATATCGCCCGCGATGCGAATATTGGTCATCGGGTGGCGCAGATCGTGCAACGCCATCTTCATCAAACGCGCTTGCGTGGCCTGCGTCTGTTCCAGACGGCGGATGACCTGCTCGCGTTCGTCGCGCAGTCGCTTCGATGCGATCTGCGCGTCCACCCGCGCCCGTAAGATGGTCGGGTTAATCGGCCTGCTGATGAAGTCATTGGCGCCGGTGTAGAAACCCTGCGCGATGGTGTCATTGTCGGCCATGCTGGAAATCAGCACCACGCCGATATGACGCCAGTCATCGACTTCGCGTATACGGCGCAATAGCGCCAGCCCACTCATGCCGCCCATCAGCACATCGGTCAGCACCAGATCAACCGGCTGACGGCGCAGGATTTCCAGCGCGGCGGGGGCGGAATCGGCCAGCAAGATATGGTTGTGTTCTCGTAGTATGCGACTGAGCAATGCCTGATTAGCGGGTTTGTCATCCACAATTAGCACCGTCGCGGGGGAGACGGTTTTCATGTGCTTTTGCCGTTCCTCAACTGCTTTTCTGAATACATTGGCTATCATGTTTCTTCAATCTCGATTGATTCAATGATGCTTCGGCTCTATTTTGTTCATATTATACGGGCGAAAGCCGCTATAAAGCGTTAAGTCCTGTCTTAATAGGTGGGATGCGGGCAGGATACATCCCGCGTCCGGCGCGTGCTACAATGAAAAGGTGCGTAGGCACATCAAGACCGTATTTTGAAAGGTAAATCCCGCTATGAAACACCTGATGATCGCGCTGTTGCTGGCTGTCTGCTTCGCCCACCCATTGCCGATGAACGCCCAGCAATCGACATCTGACGACGAATTAGACGCGCTGATCGAGCGTCTGAGCGCGTTGATCGAGACGGCGCAGACCTACACCAGTTTCACCAGTAACGTCAACAACATCACCGAGCGCGGCTCGCTCATCAGCGTGCCCGATCTGGATTATGAGGTCGATTCCGCCACGAACGTTTATTACAGCGCGGTGCGCGACCTGATCTTCGACGCCGACGACGGGACGCCGGTCAATGCCGGTGTGCTTTCGGTGATCGACGTGTTTGAAGTCGTCGATGAATTCACCGACGGCTACCAGCTCATCGCGGAGACGCGGCTGGTGGATGGCACGGTGTATCTACGCACCGCCATCGACAGCGAGGAGATGAACGCGGCGCTGGAACTGGGCGAGGATTGGCGGCTGATTGATGATCCGGTGCAGATCGCAGAACTGGCCGTCTCGGAGTTCAACAACACGTTTGCGGTAGACGGCGTGACGACGTTAACGTGGCTGGCGCTGGTCGATTCGATTGATCTGGCGAATAGCATCACGCTCGGCGAGGCCATCTTGCAGGAGGAGACATACGAGACGGTGACATTCAGCTACACCGGCGCGGATTTCCTGACGTTCTCCGAACAGGTGGTTGATCTACAGCTAGCGGGCAACGTGCTAGGGGAGATCATCGCCGCGCAGGTCAGCGTACAGGATGACGAAGTGTTCAGCTTCACGCTGTTCATCAACGCCGACGGGCAGATCGCCGGTAACGAGCTTGAGATGCGTCTGGAAGTGGTCATCGACGGTGCGGATGTCGGCCCGGAGTTGGCTGGCGGCACGGTCACATCTAGCACGTTTATGCTCCAGCAGGAGATTTTGACCGGCATCAACGTGCCGCTAGAGCCGGTCAACGCGCCGGAGATGCCCTGACGACATGCAGAAGCCGTTCGGCGGCCAACCGTCCGCCGATCAGGTTACGCGCCACCGGGCCGATTTCCAGTTCGGCCAGCGCACCAATCACATACAGGCCATGCGCCCAGCGTAAATCGCGCCCGATGACCGGATAGCCACAGGCGGCAACCGGCAACCCTTCGGCGTGGATGGCCGCCGTCAGCCAGTCGCCGCCCGGCCTGCCCGTCTGGAAGCCGGTACAGCAGATCACCCGTCCGGCGTCGCTTGTTGCGCCATCGCTGAACGTGACGCGGACGCCGCCCGCCACAGAGTCGGCGCGGGTGATCTGCCCTTCGCGTAGGCGCACCCGCCCGCGATCAATCGCGTCGGCTAACGCTTGTGCGATGTCGGGCGGCATAGAGCCGCGATTGCGGGCGCTCTGGATCACGGCGCGGCGGGCGTCGGGGTCGTCCAGCGCGTGGAAGTCTTTCAGGCAGATCGGCGTCACCCAGCACGGGTCGCTATCGAAGTGATGCACGCGGCGCGGATGGCGCATGACCAGCGTCACCGCGCACCGTCCGGCCAGCGAGAGCGCCACCTGCGCCGCGCTGATGCCGCCGCCGACCACGATCACCCGTTCGCCGTCCGCGATGGCGTCCCGCCGGAAGTCGGGCGCGAAGATGTGTTCGACGCCGCGCACACCGCGCCCCCACGCCGGATAATGCGGCGACTCATTGGCGCTGATCGCCAGCACCACGCGCCGCGCCGTGATCGCGCCGTCGTCGGTCTGCACGCGCCAGCCATCCCGCGCCCGCGTTAGTCCGATAGCCCGCCCGCACCAGCGCAAAGCCGCCAGATCGTAGCGTTCCAGCAGATAGTCGGTGTAGGCGTTGAAGAAGCGCAACGACGGGCGCTCGAAGCGCGGGATACTGTGCAAAAGCGGCTGGCCGCGTTTGGTCTGCGCGAATATACGATGCGAGAAGGGGTCATAATGCAGGTGATGAACGCCGGGCGAACGCAGATAGCGCATCCCGACGTTCGTTGTGTATTTGTGCCACAGCGCCAGCACAGCGTCGTGCGGGTCTAAAACGCGCAAGCGGTGGCGCGGGACGCCATCGCGCACGGTCAGCGCTAGCGATAGCGCCGTGCCCTGTGCGCCGCCCCCGACGATCAGCCAATCCAGCATCGGCTGTGCTAAATGCGGGTCTGGTACGTGCCGTCTTCGGTCTTAACGCGGATGGTGTCGCCTTCATTGACAAACATCGGGACGGTCACTTCCAATCCGGTCTCGGTTGTCACTTTTTTGGTCGGATTGTTGGCGCGATCACCGGCCACCGCGTTCTCAGCCTCCACGACCAGCAAATCCATCGTCATCGGCAATTCGTAGTCGATCAATTCATTCTCATAGCGCAGTAACTTGACAGACACGCCCTCTTTGAGATACAGCGCATCATCGCCGAAAAGCCCGCGTGAGAGTTGCGGCTGTTCAAACGTCTCGTTGTCCATGAACGTCAGGAACTCGCCGTCGTCATACAGATATTCCACATGCACCGCTTCCAGACGCACATCCTGCACGCGGCTTCCGGTGTTGTAGGTCTTTTCGATGGTCGAGCCGGTGCGCAGGTTACGGATGCTGACGCGCACCGTGCCCGCCCCGCGTGCGGTCTTGTTGTGGCTATAGCTCAGCACTTTGTACAGGTCGCCGTCATCGACGTAAGTCGTGCCGCGCCGTAATTGGTTGACATCAATCATGTGTCTAAAACCCTTGAATAGTTGTGTTTGCGAATACGGCGCATTATATCAAAAAGCCTGTGCCTTGCCTAGTTGCCGCAACGTCTTGCACGCTTCATGCGTGGTCAGGAAGAAATTCTGCCGCCCCATGCGATCCGCGAAGCCGATAGCCTCCAGACGATCCATCACCGGCCCTTTGACCTCCGCCATGTAAAAGCCGATGTCGTTATCGCGCAGGCGCTCGTGAACATCGCGCAACACTTCTAACGCGCTGATGTCGATGTAGTTCACCGCGCTACACACCAGCACGAAATGGTCGATCTGCGGGTTGTCGGCGACATGCCCCAGCACCACATCTTCCAGATATTGCGCGTTCGGGAAATACAGGCTCTCGTCCACGCGCAACGCGAGGATATTGGGGAAGGTCTGCGTCTCGTGGCGCAAGATGTTGCGGTATTCTTCCGTCTCGCCGATGCGCCCGACGACGGCCACATGCGGCCTACTGGTGCGCCACAGGTACAAGCCCATCGACGCCGCCGCGCCCACCAGAATACCGACTTCCACGCCGAGCTGAATCACCGCGAGGAACGTCACCAGCAGGGAGATCGCATCCGATTTATCGTAGTGCCACGCATGGAGGAACGCGCCGACATCGACCAGCGAGGCGACGGCCACCACCACAATCGCGGCCAGTACCGCGTTCGGCAAATAGTAGAATAGCGGCGTCAGGAATAGCACCGTCAGCAGTACCAGCCCCGCCGTGATGAGCGACGCGAGGCCGGTATTCGCCCCCGCCGTGAAATTGACCATCGAACGGCTGAACCCACCCGTTACCGGATAGCCGCCGGTGAACGTCGCGCCGAAGTTGGCCGCGCCCAGCGCGATCAATTCCTGATTAGCGTCGATCTTCTGGCGACGCTTGGCGGCCAGCGCCTTCCCGACGGAGATACTCTCCATATAGCTGACGATGCTGATGGTCAGCGCGATGGGCAAAAGCGCCTGCCACGTCGCCACATCGAATAGCGGGATGGTTAACGGCGGCAATCCGCCCGGCACCGCGCCGACAATCGCCACATCCGCGCTCTGATGCAGGCCGAACACCGAAACGATCAACACCCCGCCCACCACGATCAACAACGGGCCGATCTTGGTCAAAGTCAGCGCGACCACGTTCGACACGCCCAGCGCTTTCAAGTGTTTGCCCAGCGCGAACTTGAAATACAGCAGAACGCCGATGCTCGCCATGCTGATGGCGAATATGGCGATGTTGGTCTGGTCGATACGGCTGATCGTGCTGAGGATCAGCGCGTGGAATTGCTCACTGCGCGGCACGTCAAAGCCGAATACGTTCTTAAGCTGGCTGAGCGCGATCATCACCGCCGCGCCACTGGTGAAGCCGGATAGCACCGGATGGCTGAGGAAGTTGACCAGAAAGCCGACGCGCAAGAAGCCCATCGCCACCTGAATGATGCCCACCATCAGCGCCAACGTCAGCGCCAGCGCGATGTATTCTTCGGTGGTGGCCGGGTTCAACGCGCCGATGCCACTCGCCACCAGCAAAGACACCACCGCCACCGGGCCGACGGCCAGCGTCCGGCTGGTGCCCAGTAACCCGTAGATAATCAGGGGTAGGATGCTGGCGTATAGTCCGACCTGTGGCGGCAATCCGGCCAGAAGCGCGTAAGCCATCCCCTGCGGCACCAGCATCACCGCGACGATCACACCGGCGATCACGTCACCGGATAGATGTTCGCGCTTGTAATTCACCAGCCAATCGAGGAACGGCAGATAATCGCGCCATGAAACGCCGCGATCCTGCACCGGATTATAGGTCTGTGTCGCCATACGATTTGATTCCATTTGCTCAATTATATGATCGGTTCGGGGCACATGCGGCGCACGGCTCATATAGAACTATAAAACAAGAACCGGACTTTTTGTCCGGTTCATCGCTTATCAGAGGTATAAGTCAGGGCTTAGAGCGCGGCATTCAGGGCGCCATACATCCCGCATAAAACAGAATCATGTAGGGGCGTAGGGCGCTACGACCCGGATCAGGGCGATCACCCGCCCAGCCACACCGCCAGCAGAAACACCAGCGCCAACCCCAACAGCCAGCTACCGGCTGTCGTCCAGTTACGCAGGCGCAATTCCAGCGCGACGGCGGTCTCTTTCTGCGCTTCGGACGGCTGTAGCGCCCTCTGCGCCCACACGAAGATCGCGTCGGCGACGGCCTCCACGCCTTTCTTGACCGCCACCAGACCGCCCAGCAGACCATGAATCAGCGCTTCCAACGGATACAACACATCACCGGCGGCGATGGTGAAATCCTTCAGCGCGGGCATCCCGCGACTCAGCACGCCATAGCCCAGCGCGATCACCGTCCCGGCCAGTATCGGCCACAGCGCCACCCACAGCTTTTCCGGCTCTAACGACTTCTGCAGGGCGTCGCTGGCCTGCGACCAGATCGGCATGACGATCAGCCCGACGACGATAGTCGCCAGCACCCCGGCGCGAATGATCGGATGCGGCACTTTTTCACCCGTCGCCCGCGTCCACATCAGATGCAGGAAACGCGCCATCAATAGCGTCGTGCCGATGGCGGCCAGTGGCAACAACATCTCAAGGCTATCTTTCCACACCGGCGGCAAAGACTCGGCGGCGTATTTCAGTTCCGCCTTCGCCACCGCGCCACTGGTCAGTGGCAGACCGGCCAACGCCAAAGCCGGAACGAACAGCAGGCCGACCATCGCCCGCGATGTGCCGATCAAGCCGACGCCGAGAAACAGCGCTCCCTTCGCCAACCCGTGATGCAACGCATACAGCATCACGGCGGAGAGCGCCAACGGTTGCGATTCCGGCGGCAGGAGCAACGACGCGCCCGCGCCAACCGTGATAAGTCCCATCTGGCTGATGCTGGAATATGCCAGCACCGCCTTCGGGTCATGTTGCCACACGCCGACCAGCGCCCCATAAAACGCGGAGAGCAGACCGGCCATGATGAGGAATTCGCCCCATTCCAGCGCGAATTCCGCCGGTTGCAAGAAGCGCATCCAGCCTAGCAGACCGGCCTTAATCATCGCGCCACTCAGTACCGCGCTGGCCGGGACCGGCGCGGCGGGGTGCGCCAACGGTAGCCACACATGCAACACGATGACGCCCGCCTTCAGGCCGAAACTGATGAACACCAGCACGGCGGCCAATGTGCTGATCGTCGCGTCGCTCGCGTCCGGCAACAGCAACGAGCCGTTATCAGAGGCGATCATCACCAGCGCGGCGAATAGCAACACCTCACCGATGACCACCAGTTGAATATAGACCGACCCCGCCCGCCGTGCGAATTCCGCGCCGGTATGCACCACCAGCCCGTAAGAGGCGAAGCTCATCACCGCGAACCATAGATAATACGACAGCATATCACCGGCGATAATCAGGCCGAAGTTGCCCGACATCGCCAGCATGTAATAGCCGAAGAAGCGCGGGCGGTTGGCGTCCTTTTGCAGATACGCCATGCCGACCACGCCGGAAACCAGCCACAGCGTCGCGGTGAACAGCAGGAACGCCTGCCCCATCGCGTCCAGTTGAAGCGTCGCGCCGAGCAATAACCATGATAGCTCGAACGATGTATCCAGCGGCACGGCCAGCGCCGCCACCAGCGCGGGCACGGCGGTATACGGCGCATAGCGTAGCATGTGCGCGGGGCGGGCGATCTGCCACAGGCCGACGGCTAGCGGCAAAAGCCACGCGACGACCAGCAATATCTCATAAAACGTCATGGCATGTACTCCCGTTCGATAATCAGTTCGACCCAGCTCAGCAAGCTGAAGTCCGCGCTAGCGAACACGCCCAACAACAGCGCGGCGACCGCCGTCACCACCGGCGGCGCGACCAGCATCCAGTTCGCCGGGCCCGGCTCTTCGTGCGGCCATTCGTCAATCTGCGGCAGGAACCACGCCCGATACAGGATGGGCAAGAAGTAGATCGCGTTCAGCAGACTGCTTCCCAGCAACACCAGCACCACCCAATCGACATCGGCGGCAATCGCCCCCGTGCCCAGATACCACTTGCTGATGAATCCGGCCACCGGCGGCACGCCGATCATGCCTAGCGCCCCGACGGTAAACGCCGCCATCGTCCACGGCATCCGCGAGCCGATGCCGTTCATCTGGCTGACCTTCTTCACGCCCAGCGTCTCCGCGAAAGCGCCCGCGCCGAAGAACAGCGTGATCTTCATCACGCCCTGATGCACCAGATGGAGCAAGCCACCCGCCGCGCCAATCGGCCCGAAGATCGCCACGCCCATCACCACATACGACACCTGACTGACCGTTGAGTAAGCCAGACGCCGTTTGAGGTCGTCCTGAAACACCGCCAGCACCGAGCCGACGATGACCGTCGTACAGGCCGCGATCAATAGCGGCAACAGCAAGTTCAACGATTGCGCCAGATCGACGCCGTATACATCAATCACGATGCGCGACACGCCGAAAGCGCCAGCTTTCACCACCGCGACGGCGTGCAACAACGCGCTGACCGGCGCAGGCGCGACCATCGCACGCGGCAACCAGCCGTGCATCGGGAAGATCGCCGCCTTGACGCCCGTCCCGATCATGAATAGCGCGAAGATGACCGTCAACGCGGTGACGTGCCCCTCCACATGCCCCAGCGCTCCGCCGTCGGTGAATTCTACCGGCCCGGCGATCACCGAGAGCCACACCACGCCGACCAGCAACGCGACGCCGCCGGTCAGCGTATACGCGAGATACGTCCGTCCGCCCCCCATCGCTTCATCCGTGCCGTTGTGGATGACTAGCGGATAGGTGCAGATGGTCAGCAATTCATAGAAGATGAGAAACGTGAACAGATTGCCAGCCAGCGCGATACCCATCGTCGCGCTGACGCACAGCGAGAAGAACGCGAAGAAGCGACTGCGGCTGTGGCTATGCTCCAGATAGCCGATGGCGTAGATCGTCGTCACCAGCCACAGCGTCCCCGATAGCACCACGAACAGCAAGCCCAGCCCGTCCGCCCGCAGTACCAGATCAAGGTCGGGCAATAGCGACAACCGCGCCTCATACTCGGTATCGCCGCGCCACACACCAGCCATCACGATAGCGATGAACACCAGCTTCACAACCGCACCCAGCAGATTAACGCCGGTGCGCCATTGGCTCTGTTTTTCCGGTATCCAGAAGATGATAAGGCCGGGGATCATCGAGCTAAGCACGATGGCAACCGGCAAGAAGCTCTCCCACGTCATGCTTCACCTCCCGTCAGGATCACGACGCCAATATCCAGCACATCCAGCAGATAGACGCCGGTAAATCCTAGCACGATAGCCAGTATCGCCAGTCCCAGCGCCGACCACGCCATCGAAGCGGGCACCACCGGATTCGCCACCGCTAATTGATCGTCCGCCACCTGCCGGAAGGCCGGGCCAACCACGCGCATCACATAGCCCGCCGCCAGCAAACCACCGGCGATGATGACCACCACCAGCAACCATTGGCCGCCGTCTATCGCTTCATTGAGTAGTAGCCACTTGGCGATGAATCCGGCGCTCGGCGGCAGGGCAACCAGACTGATCCCGGCCAGCGCGAACGCGGTAATGGTCAACGGCATCTTGCGACTCATGCCGATGATCGACGTGATGCGGTCATTGCCCAGCGCGTGCAAGATGTTGCCCGCGCTCAAGAATGCGGCGGACTTCGCCATCGCGTGCGCGATCATGAAGTAGACGATACCGCTTAGCACCGCCTGCCGATCCGCGCCATCATCCATCAATAGCGGGATGAGCAGGAACAGATAGCCCAACTGCGCGACGGTAGAATACGCCACCAGCAATTTGATGCTCGGCTGGCGTAGCGCCTGTATTGATCCCCAGATGATCGCGCCGATGCCCAACGCGCTCAACACATACGGCGCGAACGTATCGCCCAACGGCGCGAACACCGTCAGCCACAGTCGCAACAGGATGTAAAACGACCCTTTGACCACCAGCGCCGAAAGCAACGCGCTGACCGGCGCGGCGGCGTTGGCGTGCGCGGGCGGCAACCAGAAGTGAAGCGGGAACAACGCGGTTTTCATCATCAACCCCGCCGTGATGAGCGCGGCAGACACGAACACCGGCGGCGTCGCTTCCGAAACACTCGCCAGCGCCATGATGTCCAGCACGCCAATCTCCGCATACAGGAAAGCGACGCCCATCAGATACATCAGCGAGCCAGCCAGACCGACCAGCATATAGCGCATGGCGGCCTGTACTGCGGCGGGCTGGCCGACGAGCGCGGTCAACGCGACGGCGGCCAAGCTCAACAATTCCAGCGTCACGTACAGGTTGAATACATCGCCGGATAAAAATAGCGCGTTCATGGATGCCCACAGGAACAACCATAACGGCCAGAAATACGCCCGTTTATGCGCCGAGCTTTCGCCGAAGTAGCCCACCGCATACGCGGTAATCGCCAGCCCGACGACGGCGGTCATCAACAACATCAGCGTACTCAAGCCATCAGCCACCAGATCAATACCCAGTGGTGCGCCCCAACCGCCTACCGTGAGGCGCGTCGCGTCGGATTCAACGACGGCCAGCGTCAGCGCGACCACCGCGCCGAACACGATCACGCCGCTAACCGTCCCGATCTGTGGCGCGTAACGTGGCGCCATAAACGTGAGGATGGCACCCGCTAGCGGCAAAAGCACCACCAGCGCCAGCCAGATTTCACTCTCCAGAATCATGCCATCATTCCTTATCTGCGTCGAGTTTGGGGCTTCCGGTCAGCGCTTGCACCTGCACGGCCAGCGATAACGCCAACCCTGTCGCGCAGACCGCCACGACGATCCCGGTGATGACCAGCGCATGAGGCACCGGATCGGGGTCGCCTTCCCCACTGCCATAAGCCGCCGCGATGAAGATCATGAAAACGCCGATGCCCATGATGTTCATCGCTAGAATTTTGCGGAGTAAATGCGGGTAGGCGATCAGCCCATAGAAGCCGATGCCGAATAGCACCGTGCCCACCAGCATATAAAATGTACCTGTATCCAGATCAATCATGATCGCCGCTTTCTCCTTTGTTTTGGTCCGCGTTGGGCGGGATGCCACCGATGAACAGCATGACCAGCGTGATCCCGATGGAGATAGTCGCCGCCGTTTCGATCAGCAGAATCCACGTTTTCGCATCTTCACGCGGATACTCGAAGAAGTCGCCGCCCAACAGCATCATGCCCCCGCCGACCAGCAAGAAGGCGGCCATGCCGACCACCAGCGCCGGACGGGTTAGCCGTCGCAGGCGGTCATTCGGCGTCCATAGCGAAGCCGCCACCCACAGCACGCCCAGCGCACCCAGCACCGCCCCCGCCTGAAACGCGCCGCCGGTGCGATCCGCGCCCAGCCACAGCAGATAACCACCACTGACGATCATCAACGGCATAAACAGGCGCTCAAACGTGATTAATACCGGCGTATTGGGTGATTTGATCGGGATACGCGCTTTCTTCGCCACCGCCCAGATACCGATCAGCGCCAGCAGTAGCACCGCCACCTCTAAGAACGTGTCGTAACTGCGATAGTTCAACAAGACCGCCGTCACCGGATTACCGACGCCGCTCGCTTCCAGATTGCCCAGCGCCAGATCGCGCAATTCGATGACTTCTTCTTCAATGCTCAGTACCGCCGCCGCCAACCCGCCGACCAAAAGCGCCATCATCGCCAGCACAAAGCGGCGGGCGGGGGTCAGGCGTACATCATCGTAACTGTTATCAGACAATGTTCGAGTCCTCCTGTTCGCTTGGCTCGGTGCGCGTCTCGTCTTGCGCTTGCTGGCGCTCCGCTTCGATTTCCGGCTTTGGCCGGTTGCGCCGCAGATGGCTGAGCGTGGAGATCAACAACGCGCCGGTCAGCCCGGAGCCGACGGCGGCTTCCGCCATCGCCACATCAGGCGCCCCCATGCGCGTCCAGACCAGCGCCGCCAGCAAACCCAGCGCGATATATAGCACCACCGCCAGCAACAAGTCGGGGCTGGAAATGGCGTACCACGCGATCACGATCAAGATCAGACCGAGTAAAACGTCAAAGATCATTCTTCTTTCTCCCAGGGCTTATAGCCGTGTAGCAGGGCATAGCGCCCGATGAGATGGGCGACTGTCGCGCTGGATACCAGCACCAGAAACCAGATGCCGATCAGCTTGAAGGCGTCCTGCCATGCGTCCATCTGCAACGACACGCCGACCACGACCAGCCCTAAGCCGAGATTATCCGCTTTTGTTAATGCGTGCAGACGTGTGAACACATCCGGCAGGCGCAACAGGCCGACTGTCCCCGCGAGGAAGAACACCGCCCCTGCCACAACCAGAATACTTGTCAAGGCGTCAATCAAGTTCACGGCCTAAATCCTCCAATGATTGCGGCGTTTCTTCGTCGTCTTCTTGCCAGTAACGGGTGAAAACCACCCCCAGAATCGCGGCCAACAACGCGAACACCAGCGCGATATTCAGATAGTTACGGTTGCCATCGACCACCGCCAGCAGGCACAGAATCGCGGTACCCGTGGTACCAAAAAGTTGAATTGACAGAAGCCGATCTGCCGGTGTCGGGCCGAGAAAAACGCGCACCAGACCGGCGGCGATATTCAACAGCAAAAAGACCGTCACGATAGCGATAATCGTGTCCATAAGTGGCTTAATCCTCCAGTTTCAGGCCGTAGGCTTTGGCGACCAGTTCTTCCAGACGGCGCAACGACGCCGCGTTCGGCAACGTCTCATCCAGCGTATGCACCAGCAATTCATCGTCGGTCACATCAACGCTGAGCGTGCCCGGTAGCAGGCTGGTCGTATTGGCGATAATCACACGCGGCGTTTCCGCTTTGATTCGGAACTTATAGCGCAGTAGCGCCGGTTGAATCGGCAAATCGGGGTGAAACACACGCCGCGCCACATCGAAGCTACTGACAATCGTGTTTTGCAGGAAGAACAACAAGAAGCGGGTCAGGTGGATGGGGTGGATGTGCCACGAACGCAGAGGGGAGATGTGCAGACTGGCGTATGTGGCGATGATCGTCACCGGTACGCCCAGAATCCACGAATCCATCGCGCCTTCATTGAGGATGAACCACAGTAACGCGAATGACGCCAAACGCAACAGCATGTCTGACCATTGCGTAAGATTGCGCGGAAACATCACCACCTCATCCGCGCCGTTTGGTTGATCGTTCATAAATATTTCTCCATGCCCGCATACATCAATCATTCGCCACCCGCACCGATCACGCGATCAGCGCACGGGGCACAACTGCTCGACGACGCGAAGCCATATGAACCACTGCCGAACAAGCATTTTTATTAAGCAAAGTAAGATGGTCTATTTTGATGAGCCGACGGGCAAGCTAGATTATCGCCGGACGGCCTTCGACAACCGTCCACGATGCCCCATACAGCGGACGGTGGATTTTTTCTTTCATTAAAGAGCGCGTCTGGCTAACGTGTCATAGCCATACCGGAGCGCAAATCTGTTTAATTTCGCTGACGAACACAGCCGCACCGCGCCCGTCATCCGCCGCCTGTTAATGTGCTGGCGACGCTGGTGTGTGTAAAAAAAACTGGTAAACCGCCTTTGAAAATAGCACATTTCGCCTGAACTTTCTATAAAAGATTCTTTAATGCCACATCAGACCGGACGCCAAAGCCGGATTTGCCCTGTAATATGCCGTTTTCTACCCAACGATTGGGGGATTGTGCGGTGTAACAACGCATCATCAGAGCGCGGCGTGCTATAATAAACACGTGTTGAGGCGGTATTTATAGATGAGGTATTGTGACCATGTTCAAATCATCCGTGCGGGTATTGTTTGCTGTTTTGCTGTGTGCGGTTGTCGCCGTATTCCCCACGCTGGCAGAAACCAACAACAGCCTAGACGACGGCTTCGAGTGGCCTTTTCTGGAAAACGGCGACACGGTAGAAGCCAGCTTCGAGACCGGCCATGATAGCCAGATTTACGCTTTCGTCGCTAGCGCCAATGACCGCGTGACCATCCGCATGGCGCAAGTACCCGACGACAGCCCGCTTGATCCGTTGTTGATCGTGCTGGGGATGGATGGCGCGGTGGTCGCCTACGATGATGACGGCGGCGCGAACCCGTATTTCTCCGCGCTGATTGACGGCTTCATCGTGCCGGAGGACGGGCTGTATCTTATCATCGCCACGCATAAAGAAGGGCCGCGCTTCCCGCTTGCCGAAGTCATCGGCGAGAGCGCGTTGGCCGGTGGGCTGGATTATACGCTGAGCATCAACGGCATCACCCCGCCGACTGACTTTGAACTGGACGACGCGACCCTGCCCGGCCTGATCGCATCGGTAGGCGAGCGCGTGCTAGTCGAAATCAGCGCGGAATCAGCCGTCGCTTTCGTGACATTTGAGGCGCGAGACGGCCAGACCCTCACGCTAGAGACGGATGACCCCGGCGACGGCGTGGATACCATCCTGCTGTTATTTGACGCGGCAGGGCGGCGCATCGGCATCAACGACGACGCACCCGGCATCGGGATGCTCTCGCGGCTGGAAATCGACATCGAGGACGACGGGCTGTATCTGGCGATGGTCACGGCCTACCTTTACGAGCGCACCGCCGAGTCGGATTTCACATGGACGCAGGACGGAATCACCGGCCTCAGCATCCGCTAATCGACACATCAAAACGGGCGCAACACGTTGCGCCCCTACAGACTCTATCAGTTGAAATTGTGGGGCGTAGCGTGTGCTACGCCCCTTGTCGCGTCTCCGCCGTCTACAGATGCGAAATAACGCGGTCAGTGAACATCTCGGTACTGATCGCGCCTTCCATCATGATGTCGGCGGTGTGATCGCCGTCGGATAGCGTGGCACGGACGGCGGCGCGAAGGCGATCCGCCACTTCCGGCAAATGCCAATGATGACGAATCAGCATCATCATGCTCATAATCATCGCGGTGGGGTTGGCGATGCCCTGTCCGGCGATGTCGGGCGCGGCACCGTGTACCGGCTCGGCGATGGCGGCATCGTCGCCCAGATTGAGCGCGGGCGCCATACCCAGACCGCCGCCCCATGCCGCCGCCATATCGGATAGAATATCGCCGTATAAATTGGATGTCAGGATCATGTCGAAGCGCGTCGGCTCTTTGACCATCCAGTACGCGGCGGTATCGACCAGCAGTTCATCGGTCTGGATGTCGGGGTATTGCTCGCCGACTTCCAGCGCAACGCGCCGGAATAGGCCGTCGGATTGCGGCAAGATGTTGGCCTTATGCACAATCGTCACCCGTTCGCGCTCGGCGCGGCGTGCCATTTGATAGGTCAGATGGGCGAAGCGCTCGGTAGCGTCGCGGGTGATGATCTTCTGCGCGGTACTGCGGCCGCCGTCGGCGTCGGTCTGCTCGTCCACCACGTATAAATCTTCGGTGTTCTCGCGCACCACCACCAGATCAACGCCGAAGCGCGATGTCGGCACCGGCAGATGGCGCGTGGGGCGCACGTTGGCGTATGTCTTGAGGTGGCGGCGCAAGCGGATGATCGGCGAATAGTAACCTTCTACCGGAAAGGAGGGGGAATCCGCCGCGCCGAACAATACCGCACGGCATCGCGTCGCCAGTTCAACCGTCTCATCAGGTAGCGGTGTGCCGTGTTCTTTGAGGCAATCATAGCCCGCGTTCGCGTAATGCAGGCGCACATCCGGTAGAACGGCCTGCAACACGCGCACCGCCGCCGGAACAACCTCCTGCCCGACTCCATCGCCGAGGATTACACATAGCTCCATTGAACCAACCTCCCTTAAATGCCCGCCTTGTAGGGGGCTATGGCTTGGCAATTCTTCGCTAGGATGGGCGGCCATCGCCCTGTGTCAAAATCTTTTTGTTCACATTAAAGAAGGTGGCTTATTTTGTACTCATTGTCGCATAATGGCGGGGCTTTGTCGAGTGTGCGGGCGTGGGGTGCGTTGGGTGTTGGGCGTTGTACGCTACGCCCCTACAGATTTGTGTTCGGTTGTCGGGGCGCGATGGATTGCGCCCGATGGATTGCCCCCGTTATCGTGTGACTTACCCCCTGTTTTTCGCCTGATTTGACCAAAGCGGAAAACTGTGCTATATTTGCGATTATAGACCCAAAACACCTTCAGCCAACAGCCAACGAACAGCAGACCCCGATTTTACAAGAGTCGTAATGGATGATGACCGTCTGGCATGGGACGCTCAGTGACGATGCAAAATCAAGCCGCTAGGCTTATTCATAATCAACCGAATTGACACGGAAAGGAGACGGAGCGCCCGCGTGAATCCCGCTTCGTTAGCGATACCTATGGACATTACCCATTTAGAAACAAAAAACTTGGAAGAAATTCGCGCTATCGCCCGTGAAGCTGGCGTCTCGCGTTTTAGTCGCATGAAAAAGCAGGAACTCATCCTCGAATTATTGCGGACTGATGCCGAGAGCAGAGGCCACAAACTGCGCGGCGGTGTGCTGGAGGTCGTGGACGATGGGATCGGCTTTTTGCGGGCGGATACTTACATGCCCGGCCCGAATGACATCTACGTGAGCCAGTCGCAGGTCAAGCGCTTTAGCCTGCGTACCGGCGATATGGTCATCGGTCAGGTGCGCCCACCGAAGGATAACGAGAAGTATTACGGCCTGTTGCGCGTGGATGCGGTCAACGGATTGAACCCCGAAGACGCCCGCCGACGCCCCAACTTTGAAGACCTGACGCCGATCTTCCCGCAAGAGCGCTTTGATCTGGAAACGACGCCGCGAGTCTTATCCACGCGCATCTTGAATCTGGTCGCCCCTATCGGCAAAGGCCAGCGCGGGCTGATCGTCTCCCCGCCCAAGTCCGGTAAAACCACCGTGTTAAAAGACATCGCCAACGCCATCAGCTACAATTATCCCGACGTGCATCTGATGACGGTGCTGATCGGCGAGCGTCCCGAAGAAGTCACCGACATGGATCGCTCGGTGGATGCGGAAGTGATCGCCTCAACATTCGATGATCCGGTACAGCAACACGTCAAAGTCGCGGAAATGGCGCTGGAACGGGCGCGGCGTCTGGTAGAAGTCGGGCGCGATGTGGTCATCCTGCTGGATAGCATCACGCGGCTCGCCCGCGCTTATAATCTGGTCGTGCCGCCCAGTGGCCGCACGCTGACCGGCGGTATTGACCCCTCCGCCGTGCAACCGCCCAAGCGCTTTTTCGGCGCGGCGCGTAATGTCGAAGACGGCGGTAGCCTGACGATCATCGCCACCTGTCTGGTGAATACCGGCAGTAAGATGGACGATGTGATCTATGAAGAATTCAAGGGCACCGGCAACATGGAGCTACACCTGAACCGTAAGCTACAGGAGCGCCGCATCTTCCCCGCGTTCGACATCGAGCAATCATCGACGCGCCGCGAAGACCTGCTACTCGGCCCGGACATCCTCCAGCGCGTTTATACCCTGCGCCGCATGTGGTCACATCTGGCCGAAAGCGACCCGTCCGGCTCGATAGGGGCAACCGAGCAACTGCTGAACAATTTCCGGCAATACGAGACGAACGAAGATTTCCTCAACTCTCTGCCGGGCGGCAACGGACGCCTATAACACGGCGACATAACAATCTGACGCGAATCGGGCGTAGCGTGACTACGCCTGTACACCGCCAAAAACCGCCGCCCGTCGCATAGGGCGGCTTTTTTGTTGGCTACTTTTGTACTATTAGCATTAAGATTCGTGACGTTCATCCGACGCTAATCTGGGCTATACTATATATGATGGGGCAGAGATTTTATAGTTATCTTGACGGGAGCTTTTGATGTTGAGCTTAGATACTCACGATTCGATTGTCGCGCTTTATGGCGGTCGTCCGCGTATTTTAATTGTGGATGATGAACCGCATAACCGGCATCTGTTGGGGCGACTATTCGCCAATTACGCCGACATCAGCGAAGTCACCGACGGCGCGGAAGCACTGGAAAAACTAGCCAATGAGAGCTTCGACATCGTTCTGTTGGATGTGATGATGCCGGGCGTCAACGGTATTGAAGTCTTGCGCCAGATACGATGCGACGAGCGCCTTGAAGACCTGCCAGTGATCCTCATCACCGCCATGAACCAGAGTCAGGACATCGCCACCGGCCTACGGCACGGCGCGAACGACTACATCACCAAGCCAGTCGCGCTGGATGTGGTCATCGCACGGGTGAATACCCAGCTCAAGATGAAGAAGATCATGGACATCAACAAACGCGCCATCGTCGAATTAGAATCGGCGCAACGCATGAAAGACCGCCTCCTGCGTATCGCGTCGCACGATCTCAAGTCGCCGCTATCCAACATTCGCATGTCGGAGGCGCTCCTGCGTGAGATGTTCGACGCGCCGGAAGCGCTGGAAGTGCTGGACATGATGAAATTGACCGCCGACCACATGCACGACATCATCGAGGATTTTCTCGATCTAGCCGCTTATCAAAATGGCGTAGTGGCGGTGGAACTCGCGCCGGTGGTGGCGCGAGAAGTCATCGGCCAGATCGCCCGCCAGTACGAGCCAGTCGCCAACAAGAAGCAGATCACGCTGAACATCACCAATGTAGACGGCGTGGTTCACGCGGACGTGGCGCGTCTGCAACAGGCGCTCAGCAATCTGATTAGTAACGCGATAAAGTATAGCCCACCCGGGAGCACGGTCAGCATTTGCGCCACGCCATCCGGCGATATGATCCGCTTCAGCGTCGCCGATCAAGGACCGGGCATCCCGCCGGAGGAGCGCCATCTGCTATTTACCGAATTCGGCAAATTAACGCCGCGTCCTACCGGCACGGAGAGCAGTACCGGACTCGGTTTGTGGATCGTCAAGCAGGTGACCGCCATCCAGGGCGGGCGCGTCGGCGCGGATTTCCCGCCGGACGGCGGCTCGGTGTTCTGGCTGGAATTACCCGTTAGCGCGGATTAACGCCGCCGGACTGGTCGTTTCGTCGGCCACCGTCTCGCGCTGACTGTCGTCCAGCGCCCGCACCGCCTCATCAACCGTGCGACATATCCGCACCTGACGGCCACAGCGCACCGTCCAGCGCACGCTATCACCATCCTGACAAACCTCTATATGGGGTGTGCCCCCCGTCGCGACGGATTCCATCACCCGCCAGCCTTTGCGCTGTAAGGCGCGGCGCGTCCATGTATAGCCGAGTCCTGTCCCGTTCAGCGTGACGGTGGCGACCTGTACCGCGCCGGTGTGGAATGTGCCGGTCTGCGGATCAAAGCAGATGCCCTCACTGTGGAAGGCACGCTCGAACGCGCCGTTGAGTACGAGGTCTTCCGGTGCGCCGACCTGCACCGCGCCATCCGCCGACATCAACCACAGGCTATCAGCCATGCGGAGCGCGAGGTCTAAATCGTGCGTGGTGACGAGGATCGTCTGGCCGGTCTGGTGCGCCAGATGCGCCAACAAGGTCATGATCTCCACGCGGCGCGGCAGGTCTAAATACGCGGTTGGCTCGTCCAAAATCATCAGCGCGGTATCCTGCGCCAGCGCACGGGCGATCATGATTTTCTGGCGCTGGCCGTCGCTCATCTCGATCAACGGCTTGTGCGCGATGTCGTCCGCGCCCACCGCCGCCACCGCCCAATGCACCATCGCCAGATCATGCGCGGATAGCCGCCCTAACCAGTCGGTGTACGGATGCCGCCCCAGCGCCACCAGCGCGTAACCGTTCAGCAAGCCGACTTCCGGGCGCTCGGTCAGCACCAGACTGACGCGGCGGGCTAACGCGCCGTTCGATAATCGCGCCACGTCCTTCCCCGTCAGCCGCGCCACGCCGCTTAACGGCGCTTGCAATCCGGCCACCGTGCGGAGCAGTGTCGATTTCCCCGCGCCGTTCGGACCGATCAAGCAGGTCAATTCACCCGCCCGTAAGGTCAAGTTCAGGCCATGCGACACGGGCACGCCGTCATCATAGCCGGTTGTTAGCTGGTCGGCCTGTAAGATCGCCTTTTTCATCGCGCAAATGTCCTATTCAGGTTATTCTGCTTCAGGATCACCCAGACGACCACCGGCGCGCCGATCAACGCGGTGACGGCGTTCAGTGGCAGGATGATGTGACTGCCGGGCACGCGGGCGATCAATCCGGCCAGCATCGCCACCGCCGCCCCCATCAGCACACAGGCCGGTAAAAGCATCCGGTGGTCGGATGTATTCAGCAAGCTCCGGCACAGATGCGGCACCGCCATACCGATGAAGCTCACCGGCCCGCAGAAAGCGGTCACGACTCCGGCTAAGATGCCCGTCGCCGCGATCACCGTCCAGCGCACCAGCCGCACATTCAACCCCATACTGCGGGCGTATCCTTCGCCCAGCAATAGCGCGTTCAGCGATTTGGTCAGCAGGGCGGCCAGCCCCAGCCCGACCACCACCGCCGGAATCAGGATGTGAAGCTGGGCGGTGGTCACGCGCCCGAACGTGCCAAACGACCACGACACGTAAGCGTCCACCTGTTGCGGCACGCTGAAATACAGCAACAGACTGACCACCGCGCCGGTCAGGTAGCCGAACATCACGCCGAGAATCAACAATGTCAGGCTATTGCCGACACGTCCGGCGACGAACAGCACCGCCATCATCGTCAATCCCGCGCCGACGCTCGACGCGAAAGCGACCACCAGATCGCCGCGCACGCCCAACCCGACGATCACCGGCACGCTGAAAGCGCCCGTGCCCAATATCACCAGCGCCACGCCGAGACTCGCGCCGGAGCTGATGCCCAGCACGAACGGCCCGGCTAACGGGTTGCGGAAGAACGTCTGCATCAGCAGGCCGCTGACTCCCAGCGCCGCGCCCGCGAAGGCCGCCGTGATCGCCTGCGGGATGCGGACATTGTGAATGATGCGCGTGGCCGATGCGCGTTCCGGCTCGCCGCCTAGCAGGACGGTCAATGTATCGTGCAGGGTGATATTGACCGATCCCAGCGACAGGCTGAATAGAAACACCACGACGGCCAGCAATCCCAGCCCGATCAACGCCAACGGGCGCAAGCCGAGCCGCAAATCCGGCGCGGGCGTTTCGGCGCGGTCATCGCGGGCGGGTTTTCGTGGAATCTGGTAGGCAGTCATGTTCAAGTCATCATTTCATCGTTAAAGGTATCTATTGATTTTCAAAAGATTTTGCCGCCTTTTGCCCTCATCCCCCGGCCCCTTCTCCCAAACGCTACGCTGGGAGAAGGGGAGAAAACCATGCTTTGAAGTCCCTCTCCGCAGGAGAGACCCTTTCTTCAAAAAAGGTAGCAAAGAATCATCTTTTTAAGACAGGGGCGGCGCATCACCACCGCCCCTCAAGCGCCGCATATTCAATCGGAAGTTTTATCTTCCGCGAATAGCCATAAACTAACGAATCGGCACCCAGTAGACCAGCTCGTGGTCAGGGAGCAATTCGGGGTACAGGATGGCGATGAAGTCGGCCAGAATGACATCCGGCGCGGTGACGCCACCTTCAAAGTAATCGGTACCGCCCGCCTCGTTGACGCGCCCGACATTGTTATACACGCGGCCATTCTGGAACGCGGCGAAGTCAGCGAAGCGCTCATCCAACGCGAGCAGATCATCTTCGGTGAATACGCCGAAAGCGTTCAAGAACCACACGTCGGCGTCTAATCCGGCATCGTAAATCACTTCAAAGTCGAACAATACGCTGTCGGTGGCGTCGGTCACTTCATCGGCTAGCACCACATCCGCGCCCGCATGTTGCAGGAAGAATCCGGCGTATGTCTCACTGCCGGGGATGCTCCATGCATCGGTAAACGGGGAGAAAGCGTTGGGCAAGACCAGCACGCGCTCGTCCTCCGGCACGTTTTCCGCCACCAGATCAATCAGCGCGTTATAGCGGGCTTCGATTTCGGCAAACACCGCCTCCGCCTCCGCTTCCGCGTTGAAGAATAGCGCGGTGAACTTCAGCCATTCCGCCCGCCCCAATGGGGAGGCTTCGCGGTGTTCGCCGTTGAGCGCGGTGAAGATTCCGGAGTCGATCAGTAGCGGGTGCGCGTCGGTGTCGGGATTGAAGCCGTAAGCGAACACGACATCCGGCGCGATGTCCAGCGCTAGCTCGATATTGACGTTCGCGCCGCCGCCGATCTCGGCTACTGTGCCATCGGCCACCAGTTCGCGCACCGTCTCATCGTAGATGAACATGCCGCTATCCACCGCGACCAGCGTATCCAGCAGATCGAGCAGGGTCAGGTGCGGTAGCTGGGTGGTGGAGAGCATGGCAACGGATGAGACCGGCACTTCGATGACCTGCGCGGCGTCGGGGATGTCGTCCGGCGTCGGCGTGCCGCATTGCACCAGCACATAATCAACCGGTTCGGCACCGGCGAAGGCGTTGGTCACGGTGACGATTTTGTAGTGGTTGAAGTACGCCACTTCGACGCCTTCAGCATGGGTGAATGTGGCTTGATCGGGGAAGTAGTCGGCGCTTTCATCGAATGACTCGACGCAAGCGGGTGGGTTAGCGATGGGCGCTTCGTCCTGCGCGAAAACGCCGAATGCCATCACCATGAAGCTGAGCAGTAGAAACGGATAAATTTTACGCATCTGTAAGTCCCTCCTTTGGGTATGTAGACGCGAAACAGACGCCATCCAGAGGAGACAAAAAGACGCAAACCCGCCATTCATGCCAGACGAAAAAGCCCGCAACGGGGCGGGCATAGATGTCGTGTAATAGACTGGTTCATGCACGCTCGTTCCCCCCTTTTGACGCGAAGAGAGTGAAGTACGAGCTAAAACGAAGGCAGGTAATCGGGCTTTTGTGCGGGGCATTCTGCACCGTACAATTACCGTTGCGCGACAGCGCCGGACTCCCGCCCACCCGCGATACAATCGCTGTGAACGGCCACCGGTCTTCCCCTATTGTGTAGCCGACTTCCGGGCCGGTCTACACCTTCGCCTTAGGTGTGTACTGTTGTTAAAGATGAGTAGAAGATAACACAGGGCGCACAGCCTGTCAACAGACGTGATTCGCGGGCGCGATGCAACGCGGGCGCAAATCCCACGATTTGCAGGGGCACAATATATCATAGGGGGCACAATGTACTGTGCCCCCTGATTGGGATGTGTTATGCGGGGAATTTCGCGGGCGTTACCGGATGCGTGTTACCAGACTGGCGTCCACGTAGACCGGATCACAGCCACCCAGAAAGATACCGTACCATGCCGGATTGCCGTCTTCGTCGTTCACGATGTCGAGAATGTCGAACGTGTCGAAGCCGTCATTGTTGGCATCGTTGAACACGTTCAGGCCGGAGATGCGATCTTGCCCCGGCTGGCCGTAACCTTCCAGATCGCCGGTCACCATGATCTGCCCCAGCACCGGATAGCCTCTCGCGCACGCAGGCGGGAAGCCACAGTCTAAAACTTCGATGGTGACACCTCCGGATGCTCTTATCTGTGCCCCGTAAACACTATCGACATTAGCTCTCGGGCTGAAAATGATCGTCTGATTTTCGAGAGTTATCTCACTAATATTCTCAACCAGAAGCGGAACATCGGCCACCTCTGGGAATAGAGAGCCCAAAGCGCCGCCCGTCCCACTAAGCCGGAACACAATGCGCTCATCGGCCTGCAACGTGATGATGAAGATGAAAGTTTGAAGGGTATCTTCGCCGTTGGACTGAACGAAATAATTGCGCCCCTCGAAGCTGGAAACCGGCGCAGACAGCAATTGCTCGCACGTCAAGTCCGCATCTTCACGGTCAAACCCGGGCGGCCCTCCGGAATCTCCTTCAGCAAATGACGGCGCAGTGGATAAAATCAACGCGAAGATCAAGAAAGTGGTCAAAATCAGTAAGCGAAAGATACGTGAATACATAGTTTTTTTACCTTATTGTTTGTCGTTATCTACAGAGTGCACCCACAGACCGTACTATCTTTGACTATTATTGTCAATAAACTATAAAGAAAATTGAATAATAGGCGAAGCGAAGAGCAGGTGCATACATTGCGGGCGCAAATCCAGTAATTGATAGGGGGCACAATGTACTGTGCCCCCTGATTGATGTGTTATGCGGGGAATTTCGCGGGCGTTACCGGATGCGTGTTACCAGACTGGCGTCCACGTAGACCGGATCACAGCCACCCAGAAAGATACCGTACCATGCCGGATTGCCGTCTTCGTCGTTCACGATGTCGAGAATGTCGAACGTGTCGAAGCCGTCA
>REDR01000086.1 GCA_007693385.1 Anaerolineaceae bacterium | reverse complement strand
GAGGTATCACCATGAGTATCGATTTAGAAGACATCCGGTCGCGCAACCCGATTGACGTGATCGTGAACGAACGCTTCAGCTTGAAACAATCCGGCAGTCGCTTCATCGGCGTCGAGCATGATAGTCTGGTCGTCGTGCCGTCGAGCGGCTTTTACTTCTGGAATTCGCGCAACGAACACGGCGACGTTTTCGATTTCGTCGGGCGCTATCATCTGAATTACGGCGATGGCTGGAACAGCGCCAACGGCGACCAGTTCATGCAGGCGGTGCGCTATCTGGCGGAACGGGCGGGCATCCGGCTGGAGCACAGCGAAGATTACAAACAATCACCGGCATGGGCGGAGCGGCAACTGGTCAGCCGCTTGCATGAGGCGCTGGCGAACCATCAGCCCGCCGTCGCTTACGTGGTCAAGCGGCGCGGCTGGCAACCGGCCACCGTCAAGGCCGCCCGACTCGGATTCATGCCGCAGGACAAGCGGGCGCTTCTGACCGGCATCGCCGACACTTTGCCGGAGACTTGGAAGCGCGTCATCGAGCGCTTTCCGGCCGATATGATCGTCTATGTTCACATGCAAGGCGGGCGGCTGGTCTACCTATCCGGACGGAGCATCGAAGGCAAGCGCCACTACAACCCACCGGCCGACATCATCGGCGAGCGAAGACCGTACTGCAATCACGTTTACAGATCGGACGCCGACCGCGTAGTGATCGTCGAGGGGCAGGCCGACGCGCTGACCTTCGCCGAGTGGGGTATTCCCGCCGTCGCGCTCGGTGGCATGAAAGCGTCCGATGCGTTCATCGAAACGTTGGCCGAACATCGCCGCGTGTTCATCGCCCTCGACAACACCGATCAGGCTTATGAGCAAGCGCGACTCATCGCGCAGGCAGTCGGACAACGCGCCTATCTATCGCAACTACCGGGCGATGTGAAGGACGCCAACGACTGGCTTCAGCGCGACGGCACGGCGGAAGCGGTGGCCGACATGCTTAATCGCTCACAGAGTTGGATCATCGCCGAAGTCAACCACGCCGCCAATCTGGAAGGGCTGGCACGGGAGGACGCCCTGCGCGACTTGTTCCGGCACGCGGGCAGTCTGGACTCGTTCACGCTGGCACAGTTCAAAGACGCGATGGGGCGCGTCGGCATCAAAGCGCGGATGTTCAACGAAATGCTCAAATCCACCGACGGGCGCGACGACGCCCGCGACGACGATCCCAAAATTTTCGACGACAGCATCCCCGTGCTATCTCCCGCGCAGGGTTACCGGCGCGAGATCGGCATGTTTGCCGTCGCGTTGCGTGAGCGCACCAAAGAAAACCGCATCGCCGTTCAGCCGTATCTGGTGACCAGCACCCGCGAGTTGAAGCGCGTCGGCGATGAGCAGATCATCCCGATGGGCGGCGGTGAAGTCGCGCTCAAGGCGTTGCCGGAAGGCTCGGAGTTTTTGATGCGCTGGAAATACGGCGACATCCAGCGGTTTTTGCAAGGCGAGACGGTCGCGCCCGGTGGAGCGTTCAACGCGGTACATCAGCAATTCACCCGCTTCATCGACTTCCGCTCGTGGGTGGAAAGTAGCGTGATGGCGTTGTGGGCGATTGGCACCTATTTCTACACGATGTTCCCCGCCTACCCGTATCTGGCGCTGAACGGGCCGAAAAACTCCGGCAAATCAACCGTTCTGCGCGTGCTTCAGCCGATCGCGTTCAATATGATCAGCACCTCCGACCCGACCGGGCCGAGCATGTTCCGCATGATCCACTACACGTCCTGCACCGTCGGCATTGACGAGGCGGAGCGTTACCACAACCCACGCGATCCGGGGATGCAACAGATCAGGCAACTGCTCAACAGTGGCTACAAGTCGGGGATGCCCGCTATTCGACTGGTCGGCGAGGACATGAAGCCGCAGGCGTTTGACGTGTATTCGCCGAAGATCATGGCCGCCATCATGGGACTGGAAGACATTCTGGCTAGCCGATGCATCGCGATTCCCATGCGGCGCACCGACCGAAAAATGCCGCTCATCCCGCCCGATTTCGACGGCGCGAGCATCCGCCATCAGCTCTACACGCTGGCGCTGAGTTATCATCAATCGGTGTATCGCAACTTTTTCGAGCGCCCCGAACTGCACAAATTGACCAACCGCTCCGGCGAATTGTGGCAACCACTGATCGCGCTGGCGGCGTTCTTTGAAGAAGAGGGCGGGGTGGATGGTCTGCTCGATGCCATCTCGCAGGCCGCCGAATGGGATGAGCAACTCAGCGAAGGCAAGAGCTTGAGCGACCGCGAAGAGGCGGTCTTGCAGGCGCTGGAGATCATGACGCGGGGGAGCGACGGCGAAAGCTGGATCAAGGGTGCGGAGTTACGGAGCGCGGTCGGTGGTTTGCTGGGCATAGCGACCGAGCAGATGGGCAACGCGCAATGGATCGGCCACATCCTCAACCGCCTGCAATTGACCGACAAGCGGCGGCGCAGGCATCACGCGGGCGGCAAGATGTACGGCATCGAGCGCGAGCAGGTGGCCGACATGATGCGCCGTTATGACGTGCCAAAAATTGAAAATGACCGGTCGTAGAACCGGTCAAACCGATCAAACCGGTCAACCGGTCAGGCTTTCAGGTTCAAAATGACCGGTCTGACTGGTTTGACTGGTTTTTTTGGGGGATACGCTGGCATTTT
>REDR01000091.1 GCA_007693385.1 Anaerolineaceae bacterium | reverse complement strand
GCGCCGCTAGTATGCGCCGCTAATATGCGCCTTGCCGCAAAAGCACACGCGGCACGGTCATCATCAAGATTTGCAAATCCAGCCTGACCGACCAATTCTCGATGTAGTAAATATCCAGCAAGCACATCTCCTCAAATGGCACTTCACTTCGTCCGCTAATCTGCCATAAGCCGGTGATGCCCGGCAGGATGTTGAGGCGCTGGCGATGCCACGGCTCATAAAGCGCTACTTCGTCCGGCGTCGGCGGGCGCGGACCGACTAAACTCATGTGCCCCAGCACGACGTTGAGCATATTGGGCAACTCGTCCAGACTGGTACGCCGGATGAAGTGGCCGACGCGGGTGATGCGCGGGTCGTGTTCGATTTTAGGGCGGCGCGGGTCGAGTTCATGCGATTCAATCAATTCCTGCCGGTATTTATCGGCGTCGGGAATCATACTGCGAAACTTGATGATATGGAAAACTTCGCCGTTCTCGCCGACTCGCGGCTGGCGATAAAGCACCGGCCCGGCGCTCTCCAGCCGGATCGCCAGCGCCACCGCCCCGCCGATCAGCAGGAGCAACGGCGAAGCCAGCGTCACCAGCGATAGGTCGATCACGCGCTTGACGATGCGCTCGCGCCGATGAAGCGTGGTGCGCTCGCTGACGCCCAATAGCGGGATGCCGTCCAGATTTTGTACGCGCACCTGCTTCATGTTCAACTGGAACACGTCCGGCACGACGAACACCTGCACGCCCAGCACTTCGCATTCGCGTATCAGCGCCATGATGCGGTCATATTTCTCCCAGCGCAGGGTGATGACCACCATATCGACGTTATGCTCGCGCACCACCTCCGCCAGACTCGCCGTAGAGCCGAAGCCGCGCACCCGTCCCAGATCAACCTCGCCGCGTTCGGGATCGTCGTCCAGATAGCCCACCGGATAATAACCGAGTTCTTTACGCGCCAGCATCACGCGCAGAACCGACTGGCCGATTTCGCCCACGCCGATAATCAGCACGCGGTCAACGCCGATGCCGCGCCCGCGCAGGTTGGCGCGGACGATGCGCTGGATCACCCGCGCCGCCGCCAGCAAAGCCACCGCCGCCACCGCCACATAAACCAGCATCAACCGGCTGAATACTTCCGGCTGTAGGATGAAACTCAACGCCATCGTCAACACGGTGGCGTTCGTCACGCCGTTGGTCAGCGTGTACACTTCCTCCGCCCATGTCCGCCCGCGCACCCGCCGGTAAAGGCCGTCGCCGCGATAGTTGATGAACAGCCACGCGGCGAAGATCAACATGAACCAGATATACGGGCCGAACTCCGCCACGTTGCTCTCCGTGACCGGACGGATCAATTGCAGGTCATAGCGCACCCAATACGCGATCAACCACGCGACACACACCAGCCCGAAATCGATCAGTGGTAGCGGCCAGCGTGACGCGGTATTTTCCTGTTGTGTATATGAGGGGGCATCGTTCATCAGGTCGTTGTGTCTCCTACAGCCTTTTGATAACAGGCGACTGTCGCCTGTGCGGTGTGATCCCACGAGAAACGCGCCGCTTGCAGAAGTCCGCGCTGGCTGGCTTGCTCGCGCCATGTGGCGGAACTGAACGCCGTCCGCAATGCCTCGCGCCATGCGTCGCTATCTTCCGGCGGCACAATCAGCGCCGCCTCGCCGCCGACTTCCGGCAGTGATGACGCGGACGCGATGATGACCGGCGTGCCGCAGGCCATCGCCTCCAATACCGGCAGGCCGAAGCCCTCATAAATGGACGGATACACGAAAGTTTCCGCGCTATTGTACCATAGCGGCAACTCGTCGGCGGGCACAAAGCCGGTCAGCCGCACCGCATCCGCCAGCCGATAACGTTCGATGCGCTCGAAGATCGGCGCGTAGTCCCAGCCCTTCGCGCCGGCCAGCACTAGCGGCAAGCGCTCGTCGGGATGCAAAGCGGCGTAGGCGTCGAGCAGGGTGGTCAGGTTCTTGCGCGGCTCTAGCGTGCCGATGAACAGCCAGAAGCGCGGCGGCAATGCTTTCTCGGCGCGGAATGCTTCGATCTGTTGCGGCGGTAGCGGCTGAAAGCGCTCGTTATCGTATCCGGCAGAGGCGACATCAATGCGCGACATCGGCACGCCTAGCGTGCGGTGAACGTCCTCCGCCGTGCTGTGCGAGATAGCGATGACCCGCCGCGCCCGCTTGCAACTGAGCGCGGTGAATGCCCGCAGATACGCCCGCCGCGCCGGTGATAGCACCTGCGGGTAATGCACGAAGCTCAGATCGTACACCGTGACCACGCTCGGACGATACAGCGCCAACGGCGAGACGAACGTCATCGCGTGGTATAGGTCGAAGCGGCGCAAGCCGCACGGCTGGATGAATTGCTCCCACGCGATGCGCTTCAACGGTGACTCCGTGCTGAACGGCGCACGGCGCATCGTCAAAGCGGGGAACGTATGCGGATTCCCGCCGCCGACCATCACCGACACGCGCCAGTCATCCGGCAGATGATGGTGCAGGCGCGTCAACGTATTGTAGATGTAGCCATGTATACCGGCGCTACGATAACCGGCCTGCCCGGAAAGCAGGTGCGCGTTCAATCCTATATGCATGACGCCGCATTATACATCAGCCCCCCGTGCAAACATAGCACCTGATACCCGCCGGTGTGCGACGTTTTTCGGGCGGTGCAAAACCTGTTCATAACCTGTTCAAAAGTCGTGATGTGACATTTGTCATGCCGGAATGGTCAGGGATGGCGGACGCGGTTGTGTTAACATTCTATGTAGGGGCGCAACGTGTCACGCCCGCGTTAAATTGACACCGGACACGATACGAAACAGGAGATACACGGTAATGACCATCCCCTCAGACCTTGAGATCGCACAGAACGCCCACCTGTTGCCGGTGGATGAAATCGCGGAGCAACTCGGCCTTGATCCGCAGACCGACATTGAACATTACGGGCGCTACGTCGCCAAGATTAACCTGTCCGTGCTGGATAAACTCAAAGACCGTCCCGACGGCAAATACATCGACGTGACCGCCATCACCCCGACGCCGCTCGGCGAAGGCAAATCGACGACGCTGGTCGGGCTGGGGCAGGCGATGAAGCGCATCGGCAAGCGCGGCGTCGTCACCATGCGCCAACCGTCACAGGGGCCGACGTTCGGCATCAAAGGCGGCGCGGCGGGCGGCGGCTATAGTCAGGTCTTGCCGATGGAATCATTCAATCTGCACCTGACCGGCGACATTCACGCCATCAGCGCCGCGCACAACCTGATCGCCGCGATGATCGACGCGCACCTGCATCACGGTAACGCGCTCGGCTTCGACATCCATCAAATTAGCTGGCGGCGCGTCGTCGATCTCAATGACCGCGCCCTGCGTAATACCATCGTCGGGCTGGGCGGGCGCGTCGATGGCATCCCGCGTGAAACCGGATTCGATATTACCGTCGCTTCCGAATTGATGGCGATCCTGACCATCGCCACATCGCTCAAGGATATGCGCCAGCGCATCGGACGCATCATACTCGGCTACACCCGCGACAAGCGCCCGATCACCGCCGAAGATTTGGGCGTGGCGGGCGCGGCGGCGGTCTTGATGCGCGACACCATCAAGCCTAATCTGTTGCAAACGCTGGATAACACACCGGCCATCGTCCATGCTGGCCCGTTCGCCAACATCGCGCAGGGCAATTCATCGGTGCTGGCGGATATGATCGGCCTGAAAACCGCCGATTACGTCATGACTGAATCCGGCTTCGGCGCCGACATCGGCGCGGAGAAGTTCTTCAACATCAAGTGCCGCGCCAGTGGCATGAAACCGGCGGCGGCGGTGCTGGTCGTCACCATCCGCGCCCTGAAAGCGCATACCGGCAAATATCGCATCGTGCCCGGCCAGCCGCTCAGCGCGGAGCTAACGCAGGAGAACGTCGCTGATGTGGAGGCGGGCGCGGCCAACATGATCCGCCATCTGGAGAACCTGAAGAAATTCGGCGTGACGCCGGTTGTCGCCATCAACAAATTCAGCGACGACTCGCCCGCCGAGATCGACGCGGTGCGCGAGATCGCCACAGCGAGCGGCGCTTATGGCGTGGCGCTGGCCGATCATTGGCGGCATGGTGGCGCGGGCGCGGAGGAACTGGCCGAGATGGTGGTCAGCGCGGCGGATTCGCCCGCCGATTTCCGCTTGCTTTATGACGATGATCTGCCGCTAAAAGACAAGATCGAGCGCATCGCCCGCGAGATTTACCGTGCCGATGGCGTGCAGTACGAGCCACGCGCCGAGCGCCAACTCGCGCAATTTGAGGCCGACGGGCTGGGGCATCTGCCGATCTGCATGGCGAAAACGCATCTCAGCTTCAGCGCCGACCCCAAACTCAAGGGAGCGCCGGACGGCTTCACCATCCCGATCACCGACGTTCGCGCATCGGCGGGCGCGGGCTTCATCTATCCGATGTGCGGCGACATCCGCACCATGCCCGGACTGGGCAAGACGCCCGCCGCGCTCAATATCGACATCGACGACGACGGGCGCATCGTCGGCCTGTTTTGATCGTCGCTCGGTGCGGCGCGGGGAGGATTGCTGATGCCACGTACCCAGACGCTAGCTGAAATCGTCGCCGATGTGTTGCGGCGTTCATTGCGCGATGGCGTGTATCTGCCCGGCGAAAAGCTGATCGAGAGCGCCATCGCCCGCGAACTGAGCGTCAGCCAGAACACCGCCCGCGACGCGCTCCGCATTCTTGAAATGGAGGGGTGGCTATCGCGCCGCCCGCGTTACGGTCTGACGGTGGCCGACTTCGATAGTGAGGAGGCGCAGACGCTTTATGCTATTCGGGGGATGCTGGAAAAGCTGGCGTTAGAGTGGGCGTGGGGGCGCATGACCGAGCGCGATAAGGCCGATCTCGCCGCCATCATCGCCGAAGGCCGCATACAGGCCGGGATGTCCAATGAGCGCGGCGTGCGCGAGACGATCACCGCTTTTCATGAGCGCCTGCTATCGCTGGCGGGCGCTGACCAGCTGGCGCGGGTGCTACAGCCACTCATCAACCAGACGCGCCTGCTGGTCAATCTACGCGCCCACCACGACCCGACGGACGACGCCGCCAACCGATTAACCGCATACGGCGAGCTAGTCACGCATATTCGCTACAATGACCAGCCCGCCGCCAATAAACTGCTTCAGCAGATTCTTCTGGATGAGTGCCGCGCCGTACAGACCACGCTTGATCTAGTGCGCTGACGACGACACGATCTTCTTGTGCGCCTTGATCGCTTTCAGGCGTTGCTCGTTGTTCAGCGTGCGCTTACGCAGGCGCAAGCTAATCGGCGTCACTTCCAGCAGTTCGTCCTCCGCCATGAACTCGATGAAATCGTCCATGCTCATCGTGCGGGCGGGCGTCAGGCCGTCGGTGGTTTCGCTCGGCTTGGCGCGGAAGTTGGTCAGATGCTTGGCGCGGGTGACGTTCAAGCTCAGGTCTTCGTTGCGGATATGCTCCCCGACCACCATACCCTCATAGACTTCCGCCCCGGGCGAGATGATGAACGTGCCGCGCTGTTGCAGGTTGACCAGCGCGTAGGCGGTGGCCGTGCCCGCTTGATCGGCGATCAAACTGCCGAACTGTCGGCGCGGGGATTCGCCTTTGACCACATCATAGCCATGATGCAGGGTGTGCAGTTGTCCCATGCCGCTTGTCGCCCGCATGAATTGCGATTGAAAGCCGATCAAGAAGCGCGTCGGCACCAGATACTTGAGATACGTCGTGCCGTTAGCGCTGACCATATCCAGCATATTGCCGCGTCGCGCCCCGATCATCTCGAACACCGCGCCCGATGTCTCGTCGGCGACTTCGATATGCACTTCTTCAATCGGTTCCAGCGTCTGGTCGGTGTCGGCGTCATACTTGAAGATGACCTCCGGCTTGCTGACCTCGAACTCGTACCCCTCGCGGCGCATCGTCTCGATCAAAATGCCCAGATGCAACTCGCCGCGCCCACTGACGATGAAGCGATCCGGCGATGAGCCATCGCTCACGCGCAGGGCGACATTGGTTCGCGTCTCGTTGTACAGTCGTTCGCGCAGGCGGCGCGATGTGCCCCAGCCGGTCTTGCCTTCGCGTCCGGCGAACGGCGATGTATTCACGCCGAAAGTCATCCGCACGGTTGGCTCCTCCACCATGATCGCCGGTAGCGGCTCGGTCACTTCCGGCGCGGCGATGGTGTCGCTGATGCTCAGGCCGTCGAACCCGCCGAAAGCTACGATGTCGCCCGCGCTGGCCGACTCCGCTTCTTCGCGTTGCAGGTTCATATACGTGAACAGATATTCCAGCCGCCCGTTGATGCGCGTGCCGTCCGCCATGATGCGGACGACGTTCATGCCTCTCGTCACCGTGCCGGTATGGATGCGCCCGACGCCGATCTGCCCTTTGTAGTTGTCGTAGTCCAGCGTCGTCACCAGCAGAGAGGCCGGCGCGTCTCTATCGACTACCGGCGCGGGGATCGATTCGATGATCGTCTCGAATAGCGGCGTCAGGTTATCGACCATCGCTTCCGGGCTACGTCCCGCACTTCCGGTCAGGCCGACGGCGTAAATCACCGGAAAATCGGCCTGTTCGTCGGTCGCGCCTAATTCGATGAACAGATCGAACGTATCGTTCAGCGCTTCTTCGATGCGGGCGTGCGGGCGGTCAACTTTGTTGATGACGACCACGATCCGCAAGCCGAGCGCTAGCGCCTTACGCAATACGAAGCGCGTCTGCGGCATCGGACCTTCTACCGCGTCGATCAGCAATAACGCGCCGTCCACCATGTTCAGCACGCGCTCCACTTCGCCGCCGAAGTCGGCATGGCCGGGCGTGTCCACAATATTGATCTTCACGTCGCGCCACTCAATGGCGGTATTCTTCGATAGGATGGTGATGCCGCGTTCGCGCTCTAGTGCATTGCTATCCATGATGCGCTCGCCGGTTGCTTGATTATCGCGGAATACTTTCGCCTGTTTGAGCATCCCGTCAACCAGCGTGGTTTTGCCGTGATCGACATGCGCGATAATCGCAATGTTACGGATGTCATCGCGTGTTGTATTCAAATGAAAATTTCCTCATGACTCACATTAACGGATGGGGTAGGGGGTATAACGTGCTGATTCTATGCTAATCAGCGCCGGTGTGGTAGGGGCAATGTCGGCGCGTCGTGTGCGACGCCCAGATCGGGCGCGAATCATTTTGCCGCCGTTTTGGTACGGGCAGGCCATAACAACCATCGCGCCTTGTGTTAGAATCCAGCCATGTAGGGGCGGGGGTATCCCGCACATAGGAGGGTATATCATGGATTTTCTACGACAATTGACGGTGCGGCAGGCGGTCATCATTCTGGCGGTGGTGCTGGCGCTGATATTGATCGGCATCATCCTCACATCAACCGGCGGCGGCGAACGCGACCCGCTAGCGGCCACCAACACGCCGTCACTCAGCTTCGACGCGCTCAGCACGCCCATCGCGCCGGACGCCGAAAGCCCGTAAGCGGCATGGAGACGTTGTATCGCCTGCTCGGACGGTTGACGCCGCGCCGTCCGCCGCCGGATGCACCGGAGCGCATCGTCATCATCAAGCCGTGTTGCATCGGTGATGTGGTGCTGGCGACGGCGACACTCGGCGCGGTGCGGGCGCATTATCCGGCGGCACATATCACCTTCGCCGTCGGCGCGTGGTCGCTGGCGGCGGTGGACGGCCACCCCGACGCCGACTCGTTCCTGTCGCTGGGCGCGGGCGCGAATCCGGCACGTCAGCCGGTGCATCTGGCGCGGATATTGCGCGGCGGGCGCTTTGATCTGGCGTTGTCGCTGGTGCGCTCGCCGTGGATGAGCGCCGCGCTGTTGCTCTCCGGCATCCCGCACCGCGTCGGGCTGGATAGCGGCGGGCGTGGCTTCGGCTATACGGTGCGCGTGCCGGTGGACGTGGCCGAAGAACGCCACGAAGCGCGGGTTTATCTGGATGTGGCGGCGGCGCTCGGTGCGCCGGTGGAAGGTCGCCGCGCCCGCGTGCCGGTGACGGCCGACGCGCCGCGTCCCGCAGGGGATTATGTGGTGATTGCCCCGGCGGGCGGTCAAAATCCCGGCATGACGCTTTCCGCGAAGCGCTGGCCGCCGCACAACTTCGCCCGCTTGGGCGATGCGCTGGCCGAATCGCTGGGGGTGGCGCTGGTGCTGGTCGGCGGCCCGGACGACGGCGACATCTTGCGGGCGGTCGGCGATGCGCTGAAACATCCGGCCACCATCCACGCGGGCGGGCTGACCTTCGCGCAGATCGCCGCGTTAGCGCACGGAGCGCGGGGCTACATCGGCAACGATACCGGCTTAACGCATCTGGCGTCAGCTGTCGGTGCGCCCACCGTGATGATTATGGGGCCATCCAGCCCGCGCCGTTATGCGCCGTATGCCGACGATGTGCTGACGCTGTGGAAGCCGGTCACGCTTCATGCGGGCGGCGTGGCGATGGCGGATGATTCGCTGTGGGATTGGGAGCGCGACGGCATCCGCGCCGACGAAGCCATCCCGCAGATTATCGACTTTTTGCGAACAGAACGAACGAAAGCGCGATGAGGTGGGGATGCACACACGCAGGAGTGAATTTTTCGATGGTTTTAAGGCGATTTTGCCACTGATCGCGGGGGCGATCCCGTTCGGCATCATCTACGGCGCGATTGCCGTCACACAAGGGCTATCACCCGCCGCGACAATCGCCATGTCGCTTTTCGTGTTCGCGGGGGCGGCGCAATTCATCGCGGCGGGGCTGATCGGTGCGGGCGCGGGCGCGGGACTCATCATCTTCACCACGTTCATCGTCAATCTGCGCCACATCCTCTACGCCGCATCGTTAGCGCCCTACGTGCGCGGATTGCCCGCCGCGTGGTTGTTGCCGTTGGGCTTCTGGCTGACCGATGAGAGTTACGCCGTCGCCATCAAGCGCTACAACGCCGACGACGAATCCGGCGCCGAGCCGTCGCCGTATCGTCACTGGTTTTTCATCGGCGCGGCAGTCTCCATGTATATCAACTGGCAAATCTGCACGTTGATCGGCGTGGTGGCCGGCTCGACATTTGAGGATAGCGCCAACTGGGGGCTGGATTTTGCGATGGTGGTCACGTTCATCGGCATCGTCGTGCCGCTTGTGGTCACGCGCCCGATGCTCGGCGCGGTGTTGACGGCGGGCACGGTGGCGCTATTGCTGGATGGCCTGCCGCACAAACTCGGCTTGATGGCCGCCGCCTTCGCCGGAATCGCGGCGGGCTACGTGCTGGAAACGTACATCGCCCCGCAATGGCGGGCGCGGCAAAACATCAGAAAGCGGCTGAAAACATGAACGAATGGGTTTTGATCTCCGGCATGGCGATTGTCACGTTCAGCGTTCGCTATCCGGTGCTGGCGATATTGGGGCGGCTCGATCTGCCGCCCGCGCTGACACGGGCGCTGAAGTATGTACCGGCTGTGGTGCTGACCGCTATCATCATGCCGGAAATACTCCTGCACGGCGGGACGCTTGACGTAGCGCCGACGAACCCGCGCTTGATCGGGGCGCTGGTCGCGGGGGTGATCGCGTGGCGCACCCGCGATCTGCTGTGGACAATCGGCGGCGGCATGGCGGCCTTCTTCGCGTGGCGTCTGTTGTTCGGCTGAGCGCGTCACAACCAGAACGGCACGATCCCGTCATCCAGACTGAAGCGGTTGCCTTTGCGTAACCAACTGCCGAGATGATCGGCGTTGACCACCGTCACCGGCATCTTCGGCGGACGCGCCGCGCCATACGTCAGCAGAGTCCACACCAGCACGCTACGCAATGCCTCGTCGATGGCGGCGGGCGGCGCTCCGGCGTTGATCGTCGTGATGTGTAGCGGTTGCGGCGTCACCGGTTGATCGGGCACGAATGACACCAGCAGGGCTTCGGCGTCGTTGAGCTTGAACGCGCTCCCCCACGCGGGCGCGGTGATCCCCCCCGATTCGATGGCGTACAGGCGCGGCGCTCCCTGCCGGTTGATCGCCACCGGTAAGAATTGCGCGTTGATCGCCCGCCCCCATTGCCCCAGCGCGTCGGCTAAATCCGGCGGGAAGTCGCCGTCGTGGTGAATCAAGATGCGCTGACCGCCGTACATGCGCGGCGGGAACAGATCGCGCAGGAGCGCATACGGCAATTGCCCGCCGATGGTCTGCGCTTCGCGCACGCGATAATGCAAGAATTCGCCGTCCGCACGGTAAACGCGGGCGATAGCGGTCAGGCGCGTGCCTTCGATGGTGACGAACGTCTGCCGCACCACGTCCAGCCCGACCACATAATCCGCCGTCTCGATAGGCTCGGTCAGCACATACGGCGTGCTTCCGGTCTTGCCGAGAATGCTCAGGATGATGCCGGTCATCGCGTCGGGATCGTTTAACGTGGATTCATAGATGACGTGCGTTGGCAGGCCGCGCCCCAGCGTCAGCGATTTGATGTAGGCGGCGGTGGCGTCGTCGTTGCTGTCCTCGTCGTCGCCGGATGCCGCCTCGTCGGGGAAGAAGGCTAAAATGATGTCCGGGTCTTCTTTCTGCACCGCCCGCACCGCGCTTTCCAGATTGCCACGCGATACCACGCGCACGCGACGCTCGCGCACGACTTCGATCTTAAACGGGAAGTGGCGGTCAAGCTGGCGGCGCAACGCCTCGACAAAATCTTCGATCTTCAACGGGAGCGTATTGACCACGCACACGCGCACCGGCTCGCCGTCGAAGTCCTCGCGCAGACGATACACGCCACACTGCAAAAAATCATCGGCCAGTTTATCCGCCGCGTAACGGCGCACGCGATTGTCGTTAAAGCGCAGGTTCATCTCAAAATCGGCGCTGAAGAAAGCATCCGGTGCGATGCGCGAATCGTAGGCTTTGCCGATGATTCCGGCTCGCTTGGCGATGTCGCTCACCGTCCGCACCAATCCGGCACGGCGACGCGGCGACATCTGCAAGGCGTTGATGACTTGCTCGCGGTCTACGTTGAAGCGCCCCAACTGCGGCAGGCGCACGATAGGGCGCAAGCTCCGCGCCAGATATTCGACTTCGATCTGCCCCGCTTTGAGCATGACCACCCACTCATCATCGCCCGCCTCTACCACGAATTCGGGCAGGATGTGGGGCGCTTCGGTCATCAGCCGTTCGCGCTCCGCCCCGACCTGACCGACCACGCCGACCACCTCGCCACGGGTCGCGCCGTCCGTCGCCCAGATGCCGATGGCGCGTTCGCGGGCGTCGGCGGTTGTCACCGCGCCGATGAATTCCTGTAATGTCTGGCCGTAAATCAACCGCGAGATGATGGAGACGGACAGCGCCGGATGGCCGTCGGCGTCCCAACCGCGCAAGCGGGTTTCGCGCTGGGCGCGGGCGTTGCGGATGTGGTCGCCCGCCGCGTCCAATGCCGCCGCCATCGCCTCCGCGTGCGGGCGTAACGCGGTGCGCTGAACGAAAACCGCGACGACTTCCGGCGGCAGATCGCGCTGTGTGTCGTCGTGCAGGCCATCCAGCGCGGCGAACGCTTCCGGCTTCTCCGCTTTGAGCGCGGCGGCGACTTCGGCGACCTCTTCGTGTGCTAGCGCGGCGTTATCGGTGACGATGTACGGCGCGATCCACAGCCAATCACCATCGAACAACCGCCGCAGACGGGCGGCCAATCGCCCGCCAACCCGCCCGCGCTCATCCGGCTGACCGTCCGACGCGATGAGCGGCACATAGCCGATTAGCGGCGGGATGGCGTCCGGCTCGATGGGGAATACCTCAACGAATAGATCGCTCATGGCCGCTGATCCCGTCGCTTACTGCGCCATCAGCGCGGAGTAGACCGCCACCGTCTGCGCCGCGATTTGCCGGTGCGTGAAGTGCGCCGCCGCCCGTTCCTGTCCCAGCATGGACAGATGCGCGGCCAGCGTGAAGTCATTCTGCACACTCATCAGCGCCCCGCGCAACGCCTCCGCGTCGCCTTCCGGCGTCACCAGTCCGGCATCGCCGATCACTTCGGGGATCGCGCCGCTATCCGAGCCGACAACCGGCACGCCGGACGCCATCGCCTCCACCAGCACCCGCCCGAATTGCTCTTTCCAGTTGGGGCGCGTCAAGCTGGGCAAGGCCAGCGCCGACAGATCATGATAAAAGGTGTGTATCTGCGTGGATGGAATCTGCGGCAGGAACTTCACCCGCGAGCCGATCCCCAGCGCCTCCGCCAACCCTTTCAGGTCGTCGCGGGCCGGGCCGCCGCCCAGTATCCGCAATTCCCAGTCACCACTCATGCCCGCCACCGCCCGCAATAGCACATCGACGCCTTTTTCCGCCACCAGCCGCCCCACATAGCCGATGACGAAGCGCTCGCGCCGTTGATGCACTTCCTGCACTGGTTTGAATAAATCGGTATCGGTGCCGAATTGCGGGATGGTGGTTAGTTCGCCGGTGTAGCCTTTTTCGCGCCACACCTGCGCGGCGCTATCCGTGCCGACGATGCCGTGATTGACATGACGCAAGAACCAGCTTTCGCCCGCGCCGAACGGGAACGGATAAGCGCGGTTGATGTTCTGCCAGCTAAAGAACACCGTCCGCGCTTTCACGCGACGGGCATGATACAAGCATTGCCACGCGGCAACGTTATACGGTTCTTCATCAATGTGGACGATTTCCGGCTTGAATTCGCGCATGATACGCCGCAGGCCGGCGTAGAAATACAGATGAAAGCGCCCGTTGAGCCGCGCCGGTAGCACGTCCAGCCGGTAGCCGTCGGTGTAGGCGCGTTCTAGCGGCAACTTGCCGCGCTCATCGCGCCAGTACGGGGGGACGACGACGCGCAAATCGACGCCGCTTTCCGCGATGTGTTCCAGTTTTCGCTGGTAAATGCCGACGACCAGCGCCTTTGAGATCATCAAAACACGGGTCATAATTTCCCCTCAAATCAGCCCCAACCCCGCGCATACCATACAGGATAATCGCGGCGCTGTCCATGTGGCGAACCCAAAACTAAAAATTGATTTTCGCGCATCGTGACGGTGTGTTATACTTCCCAACATGAGACACACAAAAAGCGACTGGATTGACAACAAGCCCGTTGAGGACAACAACATCGTTGACGACAACAACATCGTTGACGGTGATTCGTGGCTTGAGGACATCAAAGCGCGGGGACTGGGCGGCGCGTTACGCATCACATTCGATGCGCTGTCGCCTTTGAGTCCACTGGCGGCGCAATTGCTATATATTGCCCAGCCGGTTTGCGGGCTGTGGGGATGGCATGGGCGCGTCGGCGAAATCGCCCGCGCACTCGAAGACCCGCAACAGATGGAAGCGATCCGCCAGCGCTTAGAGA
>REDR01000107.1 GCA_007693385.1 Anaerolineaceae bacterium | reverse complement strand
CGGCGGAGGTCATCGACGCGGTGACGATGGCGCGGTGATGTTTACAATGAAACCCAAGCCCAGCATTGATGACTTTATCCGAAGTTGCACACCGCTAGCGGTTCTGCCCGAACTTGAACGCGAGATTCAAAGTCGGGTGGATGCGATCACATCCGCTTTGATAGCGCACCATGATGTGGATGATCCGATAGAAAATCTGGCTAATTTCCTGCAGGCGGATCGCAACTTCTTGGGCGTTATCCTCGCTTTGACCAATTTATCGCAGGAGAAGTTCTTGCGGATTTTGAGTGCGTCGCGCTTCGCTACCGGTGATTATGGCACGGAATGGGGGCCGTCGCGGATTTATACAAAACTACAAAATGAGCCGGATTTCGCCCGTCAGGTGGCACGGTTATTCATCGAAGGTCAGAAAAACCCGCTTCTAGCCCGCCACGTTGCCGCATTTTACCTCAAACAATTGGCGCTACCCGATGATTGGTCGGACATCATACGCGACAAAAATCTGGTACAAGGCGCGGTGCGTCAAAAGCTACAGGGCGAGTACAATGTCAAAAAAGGTGGTATGATAGAACAAATTATCCGCGAGCAGTTGGATAATCTGACGACGACCTACAACGTGAGCCACACGAAAGGTCAAGTGCGGTTAGTTGGTGGAAAAGAAGTCGATCACGTCTTGCCAACACTAGATGACCCACACATCATGATTATGTCGTCCTATATGGAGACGACATCCAGTTCACAGACCGCACGCGCCAACGAACAACGTGAGATGTATCTGCGTGTGCAAGGCGAAAATCAACGGTATGGCGGTCAGCGCATTTTCATTAACTTCGTAGACGGCGCCGGGTGGTTAGCGCGGCGCTCGGATTTACGCAAGTTACACGCAAGCTGTGACTATATCCTGAACTTGAATACGCTCGACCAGCTACGCGGGATCATCTGCCGTTACATGCCAGATCAATACATCACCAACAGGCCATCTGTAGACGAGGTATAAGCGCGATGGAGACGAACACAGTTATACAGGGCGATTGTTTAGCAGTTTTAGCCGACATCCCGGATAACAGCGTGGATGTTTGCTTTGCCGATCCCCCTTTCAATCTGGGTAAGCGCTACGCGACGTACAAAGATAGGCTCGCTTTAGAAGCTTACATGGATTGGTGCGAGCAATGGCTGGTTGAATTGGTGCGCGTGACCAAGCCCACAGGCTCTATTCTGGTACATAATATCCCGCGCTGGCTGACCTACTATGCGGCGATACTGAACAAACACGCCCATTTCCGCCACTGGATCGCGTGGGATGCGATGAGTACGCCGCTCGGCAAGACGTTATTGCCCGCGCACTATGGCATCCTGTTCTATAGCAAGCAACCGACAGACACAAAATTTTACGAGCTTCGCGCCCCACACAAGACTTGCCGTGCCTGTGGTGCTTATTTGAAAGATTATGGCGGCAAAAAAGACCAGATGCACCCTTTCGGCGCTCTGGTTAGCGATGTATGGACGGACATTCACCGTATTCGCCACTCGAAACGCCGTGACGGAGAGCATCCCTGTCAATTGCCGATTCATTTACTAGAGCGCCTCATATTGATGACAACTGATCGTGATGACATCGTACTGGACCCATTTCTGGGCACCGGCACGACGGCTATCGCCGCGAAAAAACTTGATAGGCGATACGTCGGCATTGAACTTGATCCGGTGTATGTAAATATTGCGACGGAAAAACTGAATCGCATTAATGAGCCGACACTTTACGAGGGTTATCCGGTATCAATCTACTTGGATGAGATCGTGAGCATCCGCGATTGTGACGCGGTTGAAATTTTTCCGGCACAGTTGACTTCAACGCAAAAGAAGAAACAACGCACCGGTCAAAAAATCCAACAACTATCGTTACCGCATCCTAAATCAGGGACCGATGACTCGCCTTAAAACCCGAACGGGGTGGCGGTTTTCTAATGAAAGTCTGAAACAATCGTCAAACATTGTTTACAAATCACAGCTATCCTGTATCGTAGAAATGACCAGACAAATAGCTTGAGGTATTTTGGGTATGGCTTCTATAATCCGATTAATACGCATGGGCGTTCTAGCCGGTTTGCTGATCGCTGTCGGCTTCGTCATCGGCACGACCATGCACAGCACAAACGCGCAATCCGAAGTGACGGCGGACGAAGACGCGGCGTTCATCCGCACCGCTTTCAGCGATTCGATCAATACCGCCGCCACCATGCCGCAATTGACCGGCGTTGATATGACCCGCGCTGAACTGTACGAGCGCGTCGCGCCGTCGGTGGTCTCTCTGCGTATTGGGCGCGGGATGGCTTTCTCCGCCGATGAGATCGACTCGTCCGGTAGCGGCTTCGTCATCGACAAAGAAGGCCGCATCGTCACCAATTACCATGTGGTGCAGGGCGCGGAGGAGATCGTCGTGCGCTTCTTCGACGGCACCATCACCCGCGCTGAGATCATCGGCCTTGATGCTGACTCGGACATCGCCGTGATTCAGGTAGACATCCCTGATGAGCGTCTCGTGCCGGTGCGCTTCGGTAACGTGGATGATCTCATCGTCGGCGAGAGCGTGGTCGCCATCGGTAGCCCGTTCGGTCAGGATTGGACGCTGACCAGTGGCATCATCAGCGCCAAGAACCGGAGCATTAGCGGGCTGGGCGGCTATAGCATCGGCTCCGCCATCCAGACCGACACGCCGATCAATCCGGGCAATAGCGGCGGCCCGTTGCTGACCATGCAGGGTGAGGTGGTCGGCGTCACATCGCAGATTCTCAGCCGCACGCGCAGTAACTCCGGCATCGGCTTCGCGGTGCCTTCTGATCTGGTGGTGCGCGTCGTCGATGAATTGATCGAGAATGGGCGCGTGGCGTATAGCTTCATCGGCATTTCCGGCGATAACGTCAATCTGGAAGTGATGGAACGCGGCAATCTGGCCGACAATCAGCGCGGCGTGGTCATCTGTCAGGTCGTGGAGGATAGTCCGGCGGCGTCCTCTGATCTGCGGCCAGACCGTAACGGATGCCGTCCGTACCGCAACGGTGACATCATCGTGAGCGTGGACGGTGAGCAGGTGTTGGGCTTCGATACGCTCATCAGCTATCTGGCACGCAACACCCGCCCGGGCGATACCGTGACGTTTGGCGTGCTACGCGATGGCGAGACGATTGACGTGCAGGTGATGCTCGGCAACCGTCCGGGACGCGATTAATCGCGCTAACGCGAGCGCAACAAATCGCGGGCGGCGTCGCCGATCTGCGGGAACAAAAACTGATACCCGCTTTCTAGCAATAGGGGCGGGTATATTCGTTGACTATCCAGCACCGTTGACGCCATCTCGCCCAGCGCGAGACGCAACGCGAACGCCGGTACCGGGATGAACGTCGGCCAGCGCCACGCCGCGCCAATCGCCCGCAACAAATCGCGGTTCATGGCCGGATACGGCGCGACGATGTTCACCGCGCCACTGATCGACTCATCATGCAGGATGTGATATAGAGCGCCGGTCACGTCGGCGTTATGCACCCACGGCACCCACTGCTGACCATCGCCCAACTGTCCCGCCATGAACCGCGCCCCCAGCGCCAGCGCGGGCAGAGCGCCGCCGCCGCGTTCCAGCACCACGCCGATCCGCAACAAGACGCGGCGCACGCCGTATGATTCCACCGGCGCGGATTCCGCCTCCCAGATTTTGCACACTTCCGCCCGCCAGCCGTCGCCCGCCGTCGTGATTTCGCCCACCGCCATCTGACCGCGATCCCCGTAATAGCCGACGGCGGACGCCTGCAACAGCGCTTTCGGCTTGTGCTGTGCTTGCGCGATAGCCTGCACGACGGCTCGCGTCGCATCAACGCGACTGCGTAGCACGATGCGCTTATGCGTCAGCGTCCAGCGCCAATTCGCCACGTTTTCACCGGCCAGATTGATGACCACACTATCGGCGTTGATGAGATGCTCCCAGCCTTGCGGCGTCAGGCTATCCCATTGCACAAAGCGCAGGCCGGGCACCTGTGGCGCTGTGTCCGCGTGCCGTCCGGCGTTGCGCGTCAACACGAACACCTCATAGCCCTGTCGCGCCAGATACGGCACCAGCCGCCGCCCGATCAACCCTGTGCCGCCCGTGATGATGACTCGCGTCATGGTACCGTTTCTTCTTTCTGTTGTTCCGGTGATGATTGCGATGATCCCCGCGCCTGTCTGACCGCCGCCGACTCTTGTGTCTGGTCAGCCGAACCCGTCGTCTGGTCCGCGACCTGTGCGGTTTCTGCCGTTGATCGCTTGCGGCTCGCGCTGTCGTTTTTATCCGGCATCATCGCACCGGCCACCGCATACACCAGCACGCCGAAGCACGACAGCGCATAACTGCCGATGATGCCCGCCGCCTGCAACGGCCCCAGCACGTTCGGCTCTTCCATCTGTGCGCCGTGCGACCCATAGCCCAGCACATCAGCCATGCCGACCAGCACCGCCAGCAACAGGCCGGTCAGCGCCAGCCGCGTGCCGATGCTCTGCGCCAGCGTCGCGGTCTGGTTGGCGAAGAACGTATATTTGACGTACATCAACGCGCCGAGAATGAACAACGTCAGGCCGGAAAGCATGGTGATGATCTGCAAGATGCCGACGCCCGGCGTCGGTTCAATGCCGGTGACGCCCGGATACAAGCCAATCAGCATCATCAGCACGCCTATAGTGCTGATGGCGATGCCGATCTGCGCCAAACGTGCCATAATCAGGCCAGCCCCTCTTTTAGCTTGCGGAGCATGTTGCCGTGTAAGACCAGCGCGATGTCGTCCGGTGAAAAGCCACGATCCGCCAGCCGTTCGCTGAACAGCCACAGGTCGGCCACCGTGTCGATCTCCTCCGGCACGCCCTCCATGCCGAAGCCGCCGTCGAAGTCACTGCCGATGCCGATATGGTGCGATGAGCCGGTGATCTGGCATACATGGTCGATCACGTCCAGCGCGGTATCGAGCGTCACCGCGCTCTTGCCGTCGGAGCGCTTCCAGCCGCCTTTGAGGAAGTGATTCGCCAGCACCACGCCCATCACGCCGTCGCGCTCGGCCAGACGGCGGATCATGTCGTCGCTCAGATGGCGGTCTGTGTCGCAAAAGCGGCGCGGGTTGCTGTGGCTGGCGATGATCGCCCCTTCGTAGTGGTCGAGCGCCTGATAAAAGGCGGCCTCCGCCAGATGCGACAGGTCGAGTATCGCCCGATGATCGGCCATCACGTCCAGCAGTTCGCGCCCCAACGCGGTTAAATCGCCGGGCGCACCGGTTCCGGCGGCGTAGCGGCTGGCCTGCCACGCCGGACCAACCAGACGCAGACCGCCCGCGTACCACTCCGCGAATTGCTCCGGCGCGATGATCGGATCGGCATTTTCCATCAACAACACCAACCCCTGCACGCGCTCGGTGATCGGCACATCCGCCGCCCATGTCGCCAGCACCGCGTCCAGATCGGCGCGGTCACGCACGATCCGCAGGCGGCTGTCCTCCGCTTCGAGCTGGTGGTACACATCCAATTGCGCCATGCCCAGCCGGTACGCCTCATCTACCGTGCGGTAGCTGACCGCATCCCACGCGGTTTGATTGTGCTGGGCGGCGGGCGCGGTGAAAATGGTGGCGAATACCAGCGCCACCCGTCCGGCGATGGCTTCCGGCAGGCCGACGGTGACATAACCGTTCTGGCGCACGTTTTCGCCTTCGCCCTCCAGGGCGCGTTTGCGTAACGCGCTTCTGCGGTAATCGCGCCCATAGCGAAGCGCGTTATAGGCGATGTCCTGATGCGCGTCTAAGATATACATGAGCATCCTTCGCGTTTGTCATCCGGTGAATCCCGCACACGGAGACAACGCCCCCGCATGATTTTCATCTATTTTAATGCCGACACGCCAAAAAGCCAAAGCCATTTTTGTATGACGGGCGCGGGGCGCTCCGTCCGGACAGTCGTCGGGCGGGAATTTGTAAGGGCGTAGCGTGCTACGCCCTGATGTTGGCAACATGCGTATACAGCCCGTCATGTTGCTGAAATGCGACTCGCCGTTACGTTAAATAATCGTTATAATCAGGAACTATGTGACCAAAATCAAGTACACATAATTATGAGCGAGCAATACAAGCCCGATATATGGCGCTTGCAGGTACAATGGAATGTGCGCGGGTTGGTTAAAGCGCTCAAGCATCCGTCAGCCGGAATCCGCCGACGGGCGGCGCAATCGCTACAGACGCTCGGCGCGACAGGCGCGATAGGCGCTTTGCAGTCCGCGCTGGAAGCGGAGCGCGACGCGGCGGTGCGCGAACACATCGAAGCCGCCTTGCGCGACCTGCGCCAGCCAGCGCCCGCCTCACCGTCTACCCCATCGCCCGACGCACAGATTGAGGCGATCATCGCTGATTTACGCTCCGGCGATCAAGCGCGGATCATCGCGGCGGCCAGACAAGCCGCCGATATACGGGCGATGCCCGCCGTCGAGACGCTGGTTGTGGTGTTCAACCGTTCGCAGACGCCACTCAAAGCGCGGCTGGCCGTCGCCGAATCCCTGCTGACGATGGCGAGCGCCCCCGTCGAGATTTCCCTGCTCGGCGCATTGCGTAACCCGCGCTGGCAAATCCGCTATAAGAGCGCGGCGGTACTCGGTCAACTGCGGGCGGAATGGGCGGTTGAGCCGCTTCTGCGTTGCCTCAGCGATAGTCAGCGCGTGGTGCGGCGGGCGGCCTATCAAGCACTGCTGAAGATCAACACGCCGCAAGCACAGCGCGGCATTGAGACGGTGCGCCAACGGGCGACACGCCGCAAGCGCGGGGAAGCGCCCGCGCCGGATGAGCCGGATGAAATCAAGTGGCCGGAACATGAGCATCGCACCATCCACACCGCGCCAACCCAGCCGCTTGACCCTGCCACGCTGGGAAAATCGCCGCATTATCGCCAGAATCAAGAAGATAAATCTAAACCGCAATAGGTTGTGACATTATGACCGATGTTTTCTACGTTGACGGCCAATTCATCACCGGCCAGACAGCCAGCATCCCCATCAGCGATCTGGGGTTCACGCGGGGGTATGGCGTGTTTGATTTCACGCGGACATATCATAAACAGCCGTGGTATCTGGCCGAACACGTCGCCCGCTTGCTGGAATCCGCCCGCGCCCTTGATCTTGACGTGCCGTTCAGCGCGGCGCACATCATCAACATCACCGGCGAAGCGCTGGCGCTCAGCACACACGCCGAATGTTACATCCGTATTATCATCACCGGCGGCGACGGCATCACATCGCTACTGCCTGCCGGTAAGCCGCGTCTGGTGGTCAGCATCACCCGCGCCGTGCCGTTTCTGCCGGAAAAGTACGAGCAGGGCATTAAAGCGATCACCATCGACGAGCCGCGCTATCTGCCCGGCGTCAAATGTTTGAATTACATCCCGGCGGTACGCGCCATGCAACGCGCCCGATCAGCCGACGCGCTAGAAGCGCTCTACGTCGATAAAATCGGCAACGTGTACGAGGGCACGACATCGAATGTATTCGCCTTCATCGACGGGGCGCTGGTCACGCCGCCACTGTCCGGCGTCCTGCGTGGCATCACCCGCGATATTGTCATGGATTTAGCCCGCGCTTTCTTTCCGGTGCGTGAAGAAGCGCTACAGGTCGATTCGCTGTATCGCGCCGACGAGATATTCCTCACATCAACCACGATGCAGATTATGCCAGTCACCCGCGCTGATGATCTGCTGGTGCGCGACGGCAAGCCCGGCGACAACACGCGCAAGCTGATGGCCTGCTTCGAGGCACTGGTTGAAAAATAGCGGCGTCATGATCCCCAATCGCGTTAATGCTCCGTCATGCTGTGGCCGACATCGGGCGCTGGGCGTGCTGGTCTGGCTGGTGTTGCTGGTGACGGCGTGCGGGCTGAACGACTCCGCGCCGCCGCCGATCATCGAGCCGCGTCCGGCATCCACGCCGACGGCCACCGCCGCCGCCGCCCCGCGTGAGGCGGTGCGGGCGGATGTCGCGCTGTTGCGCCTGCTGGATCAGGTGCAGGAAGACCGCCTGATGGCGCACATCGCCGCGCTGGAAGGCATGACCACGCGCCACGTCAACGCGGCGCAGGAGATCGGCGGCTACGGCATCGGCGCGGCGGCGGATTACATCTATGAGCAATTCGAGCGCATCGCGGCGACACGCGCCGGTTTCAGCGTCTCGCAACAGGATTTCACGCTGACATTCAACGGCATCACCACGCCACAGCGTAACATCATCGGCGTGCTAGGCGGCACGTCTGCCGACGCTGGCGTGGTCATCGTCGGGGCGCATTACGATAGCCGTTCGTGGGATCGACGCGACGCGGAAGGCTACGCGCCCGGCGCCAACGATAACGCCTCCGGCGTGGCGGCGGTCATCGAGATGGCGCGGATCATCAGCCAGCAACCGCGCCGCGCTACCGTCATCTTCGTGTTGTTCTCCGGCGGGCAGACCGGCGGACGTGAAGGCAGTCGCGCCTTTGTCGATGAGTACCTGCGCGGCTTCGATGTCGATGATGTGATGATGCTCAACGTGAACCGCGTCGGCAACTGGAACAACGCGGCGGGCGAGATCAACGCCCGCGACCTGCACCTGTACGCCGCGCCGCCCGTCGATTCGCCGTCGCGTCGTCTGGCGCGGAATCTCGATTTCATGGCGTATCATCATCAGCTCGCGCTGAACATTATCCCGCAAACCACCATTGACCCCGAAGGCGGATTCGGCGATCATCTATCGTTTGACGAAGCCGGATATACCGCCGTTCGTTTCACTTCTGCGCTGGAAGATGCCGACGCGGTTCACGGCGCGGACACGATAGACCGCGTTGAATCGGCGTATTTAGCGGCGGCCACGCGCACGATCTTAGGCGTCCTGCACGCGCTGACCGCCGGGCCATCGCCGCCGCGCAATATCACGTTCCGCGCAGACGGGGCGACGGCCTCCGCTTTGTGGGAGCCGGTAGCCGGTGCATCCGGCTATGTGGTGGCTATGCGCCGCCACAATTCGCTGATCTATGAACGTTATTTCGTGGTGGACGCCAACCGCACGGCGGCATGGGATGGCTGGCGGGATTTTGACCTGTTCGCCGTCGCCACCATCGACTCCGCCGGATTAGTCGGGCGCTTTTCAGCAGAAATCGCCATCAGCCGATAGTGAGGGGAATATGTCACAACAACCGATACAACCGGAAGAGGCCAAAGCCCGCCTTGATGAAGCGATCAGCCAGCATCTCGGCGCGGATTGGGAAGACCCGATTCACGGCTGGACGCTGGTCAGCGGCCATAACTACATGGCGCGGCTGACCAATGGGCGGCGCACCGTCGATTTTTACGTTGATCTGCTGGGTGAAGTGCGCGTCGAAGACCGCGAAGGCGTGCCCACCGCCGAAAGCGGACGCACCTCCGCATGGCTGGTACTGGGCGCGTCGCTGTTCGTCGCGTATATGATCGCCCGCGTCGCCGGGGTCATCTAAACTGACGGGAAAGAGGATACATGGACACCGTTCAATTCACCATTCGCAAGGCCGAACGCGACGACATCGACCGCGTGATCGCTTTCATCACGCCATTCGTCCAACAACACAAATTATTGCCGCGCACACTCGACGAACTCGATCAACTGGTCGATACGCTATTCATCGCGGAACAGGATGGGGAGATCGTCGGTTGTGCCGCGTTGGAAATCTACTCCAGCAAGTTGGCTGAACTGCGTAGTCTGGCGGTGCGCGATGATCTACAGGGGAAAGGCGTCGGGCGCGGGCTGGTGGCGGCCTGCATTGAACTAGCCCGTCAGCGCCGCATTCTCGAAGTGATGGCGATAACCTCACGTGAGGAATTCTTCAAGGCGTGTGGCTTCGGCTGGACGTTGACCGGCGAGCGCAAAGCGTTGTTCGTGCAAACCCGCGATGATGACGACGACGGGACGGGATAATCCCCGCCCCGCGTTGCGCTTGGATGATTAACTGTTGCCGCGCAGTGCCCGCCAACCGGCAGGCGCGATCAGCAATAGCACCATCGCCATGACCACCGCCGACGTTAAGCACCAGACACAACTCGCGCCGATGACGAACGGCTCAAGGAATGTCAGGTAGATGGAGAACACCATGCCGACCAGCGCCATCAGCAATAGCGCGATGCTGGATTGCTTCTCGTCCCATGTGCGGCCAAGCGCCCACACGCCGATCATCGACAGGTAGCCGACCACGCCCAGCACGCCCACCGGCACGCCGAACATCGTCGCATGTTCGCTCTGTTGCACCACGTTACAATTGCCGATCACGCCACACATCGCATCGCTGAGTGTGGTTTCCACATATGCCAGATAACCGGCTACCAGCAGACCGGCGAACAGGATGAGCGGGATGAGCATTCCGGTCAAGCCGCTGATCGTATCAGCACGTAATAGCTGAACGGTCAAAACCGCGAAGATGACCAGCACGCCCGCCGCAAGGATGAGCGTCGTCAGGTTGTCGAAACTGCCCAATATCAGCGATCCACTGAGGGCGACGCCCAGCACAGCGCTAGCCAGCGCCAGATTACGCCCCAGCCGTGCGTCGAATTTGCGGAGCAGTGTGCTGTCGCGTTCCACTACCAGACGCCAGCCAACCAGCCCGACCAGCCCCATCACCCCGATCAGCCCTAGCAAAACGCCGATGGCGACCACATTGGCCGGATCATCTAATATGCTCGTGCTCTCGGTTGTGACCGGTGCGGCGGTTTCTGTGGTGCCCGTCGCGCTGACGCTGGCGGTCTCTACGCTAGGCAGGACGAACGCCGGATTTGACTCCACGCTGGCACGCTCGAAGTATGATTCGACATCGGGGATCGGCGGATAATCAATGCCGCCCGCCGCCAGACCATTCCGCACCAGATCGGGCGTTTGGTTGGGGATGTCGGCGGCGCCGGTCAATACCGTTTCGCCGATAATCAGCATCGGCACGCCACGCGACGCGATGCCCATATTGTTGATCGCGCTATGGTACAATTGCCCGCCCTGCGGCGTGGACGCATCGACGAATAGCACGCGCAATTGATCGCCAAATTCCGCCTGAATGCCCGGCCAGTGATCGTCCATCACGACATGGCAGAACGGGCAGGTGGGCGAATGGAAGAATACGCCATAGACTACCGGCTGACTTTGCGCCCCCGCGAACGGCAACAGCATGAACGACGCGATGACCAGTAGCGCTTTACCTAAAAATGACATGGCCTTACCTCAAATACTCAATATAGATTGTTTTTTTGGATAACGTAGGGATTCACGGGGCGGCGTCGCCCATCACAACGAAAGCGTAAAATCCCATCTATATTTGATTGTGCGGTACGCGGCCACATTCGGATAGGCGCTTTTATCCTTATTGCAGGGTGACAAATATCACCGTCGGCCATCGCCACCTAGCGGCCACAGCGCCCGCACATCCAGCGCGAAGTCGGATTCCAGCGTCCCCTCGCGGATGGCGTCGGCGTGGCGATAGTAGGCGGCGGCGGCGATCATCGCGGCGTTATCGGTACACAGATTTAGCGGCGGGTAACGCACCGGCAAGCTGGACTCGCGCTTCATCAGCGCCCGCAGACGCCCGTTCGCACTCACCCCGCCCGCCATGAAAATCTCGGTGGCGTTGTGTTTGCGGGCGGCGCGGACGGTCTTCTCGACCAGCGCTTCGGCCAACGCTTCCTGAAAGCTGGCGGCCACATCGTTGATCGACACATCCGCCCGCAATTGCGCTTTTTTCTCCGCGCCGCGCTGACGCCGTGCCGCCGCGCTGGGCTGTACCGTCACCTCACGCATGACGGCGGTCTTCAGGCCGGAGAAGCTGAAGTCGTAGTGATTGCCGCGCAGGGCACGCGGGAAGTTGAACGCGGACGGGTTGCCCATCTGCGCCGCGTTTTCGATGTTTGGCCCGCCCGGAAACGGCAATTCCAGCAGACGCCCCACCTTGTCGAACGCTTCGCCCGCCGCATCATCCAGCGTGCCGCCCAGCCGCGTATAGTCGTTATAGCCGGTCATCAGCAATAGCTCGGTGTGGCCGCCACTGACGATCAAGACCACAACCGGAAATTCCGGCTCTTTGAACGGTTGCGTCAGCCACAGCGAATAGATGTGGCCTTCCAGATGGTTGACGCCGATCAACGGCTTGCCACTCGCCAGCGATAACCCCTTCGCGTAATTGACGCCGACCAGCAACGAGCCGACCAAGCCCGGCCCCTGCGTCACCGCGATGGCGTCGATCTGATCCGGCGTGATGGCGGCGTCGCTGATGGCCTGCTGAACTACCGGCGCGATTTGCTCCACATGAGCGCGGGACGCCAGTTCGGGGAATACGCCGCCGTATTGCGCGTGTAGATCAATCTGCGAAGCGACGACATTACTCGCCATCACGCGCCCGTCTAAGACGACGGCTGAGGCGGTTTCATCGCACGATGTTTCGATGCCTAAGATGTACATAGTCTATAATCCCTGAATGATGTAGCGCGGTCTAATCACCCGACGCCTTGAAAGAACAGGTCAATTTCCGCGTAGAAGCGCTCCGGCTGATCGAGCCATGGCAGATGCCCGCATTCATCCAGCAGAACCACGCGGGCGTTGACCATGCGTTGCGCCAGCATGTAAGCCTGTGTGATCGCTTGCGGGTCTTGATAACCGTACATGACCAGCGTCGGCGTCGCCAGCCCGTCGATGATCGACAGAATATCGAGCGCGTACCACGACGGCAGGACGTACTCCGCGATGTACGGGTTGACGTTGTATTGCATCTCGAAATCGCGGGCGTGCTGGATCGCTTTTTCCGGCGTATAAATCCATGTCGGCGCGTAGAATTCGCTCATCAGGCGGATGTGCAATTTCTTCTGTAGCGGATTATCGCGGTTGATGATCGCCATTTTGCGCTGGCTACGGAGCATATCGAACATATAGCGTTGATTGCGGTTGAAGCGGGCGCTGATGTTGGTCTTGACCACGCGGGCGAGTTTCGGCGTGAACGGGCCGGGCGCGATGAGCGCCATCGCCGCGACGTGTTCGGGGTAGGTGGCGGCATAGGCCAGCGCCAGCATCGCCCCCCACGAATGGCCGATGATGTGCAGTTGCGCCACGCCTAAATGCTGGCGTAGCGCTTCGATGTCGTCGGCGAAGCGGTCAATGTGTAACGTGTCGGCGTTCTGTTCTGGCAGGGAGGTCTGGCCGCATCCGCGCTGATCGTACAGCACGCACATCAGGCGGTTGCTCATGCCCCGCGCCACCACGCGCAAAGCGTTATGGCTATCGCCCGGCCCGCCGTTGATCCATAGCAACGGCACGCCCGTGCCCAGATGGTAATAGGCGTGTGTGATGCCGTCTGCGGTGTGAAATTGCGCCTCTTCCCACATAGAGTCTCCCGTCGCGTGTTGTGGCCGGATGTGGCCGGATTCAATCGAATCCGGCTGTTTGATCTGCCGCGCATTGTATCATATCCGGCCATATTGTGGAATCCGTCCCGCTC
>REDR01000003.1 GCA_007693385.1 Anaerolineaceae bacterium | reverse complement strand
CATTAACAAGACTGGTGACGCCATCTCCGCGTCCGAAAGCCGTATCGCTCAATAGTTCAATTCGTAGGTACATCGCTCAATTTCTCCCTGACTGGAAAATATAAGTCCATGAGTTCAAGCGCATCGTAATATAGGCTTCGGCCACTGTGCCACATCACGCCATCTGCTATTCCCGCTATTGCGGGAAGCGCGAGATTTTCGTCCTTGTCTAGATAACGCACTTTGAAGGCCTGGGCTTCAGCGTCTCCACCGCGCAACGCAGACATGAAGCCTTTTGCTTTGCTCCTGCTACCGCCCCACTTGGATTGGAGGTGTGTGATTGCCCGTTGTATTTGATGCCACGTTTGAACATTATCGACATCACCAGTGATGAAAACAGGACGCAGATAAAGCATTTTCCCGTCGGATGACTCATATTCGCGGCTACGCATTGCTTTCAGCTCATCGTAGAGGCCGCCGGTGGTGTAATGCCAGTCAAGCAGACTCGAGTTAAGCCGTTTGCTATCGTATCGAGCTAGTTTGGCGGATTTACAGAGTTCTTCAGCGAGTTCATAAGCGCGGGCGAAGGGATAGTGCGCGTGGACAATGGCGACTCCGGCACAGGCGGTTAGTTTTTCGCCGAGTATTTGCGCCGTTTGTTTTTCAAATGCCTCAATAAAATGTACCGCTAGATCAATTCCTAAGCGACCATCGCAGACAAACGTGATGTCATCACCACCGGACACAAGCGGGCGGAACGGCAGGATATAGTGACCATCCTTCTTCTTAAGTTCAATATTGGGAAGATCGCCCTGAGCGAAGATTTCTCCGTCTTCGATGGATCGCATTAACTTATTGCACATCGTAATCATAGCCGCTTTAGATGCCGCTTTGACGTTCTCGGAGAATCGCCGCATGGCGCGGATGTATTTCCGATTATCTGCGCTTGTCCGATAATCTTTCTTCATATCTTTGATGAGTTGTCCCATGTCGTTACCATCAGCATGAACAACGGCGATAAAACTGCTCTCCCCTTTTGTCCGTCCGAGATCATCGAAGTCGAGCGGGTAACGATAGTTATTGGGCAATTCGATCATCTTTCGGAGATTTTTGTTTGCCGCTTCGGATGCTTTGCGCTTGTGACAGACTTCAGCAGAGATGGCTTCCCAGTTATCATCAGGGTCTTTGTCCATCATCACGGCGGGTAGACTGGTAGACGCGCACATCGCAGTCACGCCTAATCCTCCGATGCCGGTTCTAGATGGTTGGTGACTGCGCTGTTTTTTGAGTTTCTCTAGCGCATCGCTGACGGCGGCACTTAATGGTTCATCCCATTGGATGGATTGCTTATGGAAGGTCAACCGTAGGCCGCGTGCTTCCTCGATGGCGCGGCGCGAGAGTTGGCGGATGCATTGGCGAGCATCGTCATCCGCTTTGAACAGCAGTACCGCATTGCCGCCGCCACAATACAGCACTTCAACAGCTAATTGACCGTCTTCGATACGCTTGGAGTCGTCGAATCCGTTCGATGTCAGATTGTGAGCGGTGAATGTTGACACAGCCTCCTTCACCCAATCTTCAGTTGCCGCCGCAACCAGTTGCGACGCGCCAATATTCTCTTTCAAACGGTTGCTGTTGAAGATATACGATTGAATCTGTGATGTTTCCAGAACGACGAGCGTGTATTCACTCAAAGAACCACCTCTCTTTCAGTATAATAAAGACCCTTTTGATCATAGATGCAGATTATCTACTCCGCATCAGGACTATCCCCCAAAATTCGATTATAGATTAAGTTTAATAGAAGGGCGAATCGTTTAGCTATAAAATAGCGTTTATAACAGCAAATTCATATTTCAGGGTTATCCCTCAAGAATATCTCTACACATCAGCATAGAGTAATGGGGAAAGTATATGGAGATATGACGATGAGCGGATTTGACCCGACGCCAGATACCTTACGGAGCGCATTAAGCGCGTGGTGGACGACGCGCCTTTTCCCGCAGAAGTGGCTTGATGAGCTAACATCGGAGACTGCGGGACGATCGCACCAATACCGGAGCATGGTCGCGCTGGAGCGATTGCACGATACAGTATGGAGACATCTGGCGGCATGTCGGACACGAGCCGGATTAAACGGCGGGCATCCGCCACCGACACTAGAGGCCATCGCCGCCGCCGTGAGGCATGACTTTTCCGCTCCACAGATCGCGCCGATGGACGATCTGACGTTATGGAGCGCGGTCTATCACCGACATCTGGCGGTGGTGCGGATACGGTCATCAGCGCTAGCGAACTGGGCGGGGATGTCAGAACGAAATTTTCGCCGTCATACATTGGCCGGATTACGTCTGCTGGCAATGGAATTAGCGCCTAGTAAATAGGAGCAGAATACAGATTTTGCGTTTTCGATAAGTCGTGTTATGATAGTGTAGGTGCTTGCGAAACTCTCCCTGCTTTTTGTGCAGAAAACGAGTTTCATCAGCAGACCGGCAAATGAGCGAAAAATAGGTGGACGGCATGAAAAACCGACGCGCTCACGGGCGATTTCCGCCATTTATACGCGAAATAGGTCATCTAAGACCTCAAAAGCCGGAAAACGTGTCGGGATTGCAGGCCATATAATCCCCTTCGGGGGACTGAAACTTGAACAAAGTCTTTTAGCATATCTGCCAGCACGATTGCAGGCTATATAATCCCCTTCGGGGGACTGAAACGATAACGCAGGCAGGGGCGTCATGCCTAGCCTAACAATTGCAG
>REDR01000114.1 GCA_007693385.1 Anaerolineaceae bacterium | reverse complement strand
GTCTGAGATCGCCCATTAAATCGTCGAAGTTCAATGTCATTGTGTGTCCTTCTTATTGATCTCCAAGATAGGGACCATCGCCGTATAGCCAACCTTTCTTGATTAAGTCTCTAAGAGGTGGATAGCTGTCCCTAAGTGGCCGGTTGCCATGTTCCTTATGCCAATCCTCCTGCAGTTTTTTTAGTTCTACATCTGGGTACCATGCGAAAATGCCGGAAAAGGCCAAAAGAGCCACAACCCCACCAAATATCACCGTCCCCCAGCCACCGAAGCCAAACTGGGTGATGGCTAAAATACAGGCCGCGACGAAAGCTAATATCGACGCACTACAACCAAGCTCATACCCTTTACTCTCTACAGAGGCTACTCTTGTGTTCCATTCTTCATCTAGTCTGAGACAGGGGCGGCATCTGGGGACTTTTATCGTGCCATTTTTCCAGACGACTTTTGTTCCGGCAAACGTGTTGATATAGCTAACGTCACCATACAGCTTCAGGGGGATACCGGATACATCGTCGGCTTTGTTCTGCTTGCAGAACCAGCATTTTGTAGTTAGATTAGCGTTCTCGATATTGGTCTGCATGATCTTGACGTTTTCGTCAATACGGCTGAGCGTCGCGTCACTCACCGCAATCTGACGCGCCCGTTGGACAATCTCCGGCACGCCATCCCATTCATTCGTCTCGTTGCCGTAGGCGATCATGCCTTGCAGGATGATATTTGCCACTTCATCGTGGATGCCGCCCCGTGCCGAATGGCCGTTCTGCAAAACGCTATCCAGCGCATCGAGCAACGGCTCGACCTCTTCCATGAAGCGGACAATCTCATTTCTTGCATTGGCGTTATTGGCGACACAGCGACTACTGGTATCTTCACACATCAATTTCACGCGGCGGCGCAAAGGCTCAATCGCTTGTTTCAGCGCATCATCAACGATAGCGGAATCAAGCTGGCTCGCCTTTAGAAAACCGGCCAACCGTCCCGCGTCAGACGCTTTACCGCGTTCGGCTACACGCATCGCAAGGCGGGCACTTATCAACGCCAGCGTTTGCGGTAACGCTTCGCGTAGCTGATATGCAGTGTGTTGATTCAAGCGCGGATCATCCATACCGCGCACGCGATCCTGTAGACGCTCCCAAAAATCATCTAAGCTGAGTAACTGATGCCAGCGTTGGAAAGCGTCGCGCCACAACGCATCGCGCACAACGTCATCTGTTGCGCCGTCTAGTTCCATATCGAGCGCCTGTGCGTGGAACATCACCGCGAGATTATGCACCGCCACGACATTACCGGTGCTTTCGTTTTCTAGCCAGATGTTCCTTGCCTCGTCAACATCCCCCGCAGATAGCGCCATTAATGCCAGATCATTGCGGCTCTGTCCGGCTTCTAGCGGCCAGAACCAGAACAACTCATCAACCAGCCGTCTTTCCGGGTCGCGCAGGTGCTTGAGCGCATCGCTGAGGTCTTTGGGGTCGATGGCGTCCGTTAATGGCAGGGCGCGGCCTGATCCGGGTGGGATCGGCATTTCGGCCTGCGTAGCGATTTCGACCATCTGCTGTCTTTTGTTTAAGTCACGAATGCCGGTATCAACGGTCAACTCCGCCACGCGAAAAGCATTTGTCCGGTAGATGTCCGGTTTGGCGCTTTCCAGCATTCCCTCCGATTGCTGTTGTCCTGTCGTTGGCACGGCTTGTACCATGTGTTCCCCCTCCCTATTATTGACGATGCGCGATAAATACAATACCCGCGTATTGATGCAATCGCGGGTGTTGACCGTATGGATCGATTTTTGCTTGATGTGCTGATGATGATTTGAGGTGTGGATGACCGCTGACACAATGAAGCATCCAGCCTCGACTGCGTTTTGAGGAGGCAGGCGCTACATCAAAGAAATGAAATCCGGCGGCCATGCGATTGTACTATTCTATATTCTATTTTTTTGATAAAAAACGATATAGCATGATTCTATGAAGGTCATCACCTAGAAGCAAGTGACTATTGTCATGGGTAAATCATGGGGAGTTGGCAACCCGCATTTTGATGAGTTATTGGCTCTTGCATTGTCTTGACGAGCACCTTCGAATATCGCGAGTATCTTGCACAACATATAGTGACAAAAGTCCGTTGTTTTTAGTATGAATTACAGGATATGGTTTATAAAAATCGACTCTCAGGGGAGGCACTTTCAAAATAAATAACAATCGCAAACGATCAATCATTTTCACGTTGGTTCTTGTACTGCTACTTGCGACGGCCTGTGGAGGTGGTGATGGCGGAGATGAGGACGCCGGACACACACCTATCACCCGCAACGACGACTGGACGCCCGTTGAACGCGACTTCGACGGTATCACAATGGTACAGGTTCCCGCCGGATGCTTCATGATGGGTTATGATGGTGAAGGTGGCGAACAATGCTTCGATGAGCCGTTCTGGATCGATAAGTATCCAGTGACGAATAGGCAATACGGCTCATCAGGGTTTTGGTCTGGTGATGATTTGCCGCGCGAAAGTGTAAACTGGTTCGATGCGCGTGATTTTTGTGAGGCACGCGGCGGACGCTTGCCCACCGAAGCGGAATGGGAGTACTCGGCACGTGGTCCGGATGGATGGATTTACCCGTGGGGCAATGAATTCTTCGCGAATAATGTGGTCAACTCCGGCGGACGCACTGCGGATGTTGGTAGTCGTCCCGGTGGCGTGTCGTGGGTGGGGGCGCTGGATATGAGCGGAAATGTGTGGGAATGGACAAGTAGCCTATTTGAACCGTATCCGTATGACGCGGATGACG